>JBIJCC010000003.1:0-228697 GCA_044344875.1 Nannocystaceae bacterium | reverse complement strand
CGGCGTCCGCCGAAGGAGGTCTGGATCAACAAGCCCACCAACGAACCGAACGCCCATCCTCAACCCACGCCAGTCATCCACTGAACTCCGAACCAACTGGCTTCAAACTTGTTGACACGTTCCGAGGCCGGGCCCGACGCGGTGGTCGACTCGTCGCTCGCCGAGGACGACGATGAGGGCTCGGTTGCGGTCGTCGCGTCGCTCGTCGAGGCAGTGGATCCGGACGAGGTCGTCTCGCCAGCGTCGGATCCGGATCCGCACCCACCGAGGCATGCCGCAGTCGCGAGGCTCAGAAGTGCGGTGGCACGCGGGGACGTCATGCGCACCCATGGACAGCGGCGCGGCCGGCGATGACTCGCAAGCGAAGCGAGGTCGCGCTGACGGCGGACTTGTCCGGCCCCTGTGACACCCAGCACACCGCCGGGGAACCTGGAGGTCCGCCGAGCGTCGTCAGGCCGTGGCCCCATGGCAGAGGCTCCTGACGGCGAGCTGCGTGCTGCTCGCCTGCGCCGCGCGGGAGAGCGCGTCCCCGGAGGTCGAAGGGCGCGGGATCGAACCGATCGCGATCGAGCTCACCGGTGCGATCGAGAGGATGGAGATCTGACTTCGATGATGCGCCTCGCGCTGGCCAGGGCGCGTTCGAGCGTTTCGATCGTGCCGAGGTTCGGCTCCGGGGCGGCGCGCGCAATCGTCAGCGCCCTCTGGAGGTCGGCGATGGCGCCTTCGTGATCACCGGCGTCGTCCCGCAGCAGCCCGCGTCGACGGAGGGGGTCCACCAACTTCGGGTGAAGGGCCGGCAGAGACCGCTCGAAGATCGCGAGCTGGCGCTCCAGCAGCGGCGCGGCCTCGGCCCGGCGTCCGAGGTCGAACAGATCCGCAATCACATTGTCCAGCGCAGTCCCGACGTCGACGTGCCCCGGGTCGAGGCCGCGCTCGCGGGCCGCGAGGACCTCGCGGTGCACCGCGAGCGCGCCCGCGAAGTCGTGGAGTTCGGCGCGCGCGTTGGCCATCGTCTCGAGGCCGGCGAGGACGAGCGGATCCTCGGGGCCGAACCGCTCGCGCGCACGCGCGAGGACGCCGTCCAGCAACGCGATCGCCTCGGCTCCCCGGCCCGAGCTCGCGAGGACCGCCGCGAGGTTGAGCTCGTTGCCGACGGTGGCGCGGTGCTCGTCGCCGAGACTCGCGCGATGGATCTCGAGCGCCTGGCGATAGAGCCGCTCGGCGCCGGCGAGGTCGCCTCGGCGCCACGCCAGCTCCGCGCGGCTCTGGGCGATGCCGGCGTTGTCGGGATGGCCCGGCCCGAGCGTGTCGACGACGATGCGTAGGGCAGCGACGAGCCGCTCGTCGGCCTCGTCGAATCGGGCCAGCTGGATGTACATCACCGCGAGGTTGTTGAGCGGAGCGACCAGCTTGCCGCTGTCCTCGCCGAACGCGACGGTCAGGTCGTCGATCGCCGCGAGGTATCCAGCGGCCGCCGCATCGAAGTCGCCGCGCGCGTACGCGCTGCTGGCCCAGGCGTTCGCGAGCCCACCGGACAGCTCGGGATCACCCCCCATCGCCAGCAGCGTCGATTGTCCGAGGTCGTGCCAGACGGTGGCCTGCTCGAGGTCGTGGCGAACGACACCTTCGAGATACACCAGCTCGATCGCCGCCCGCACCACCTGCTCGAGATCGGTGGTCGACTGTGCCGTCCACAGCGCCTGGGTGAGGAAGGCCCTCGCGCGCTCGGCCTCGCCGGCGCGCTGCCACAGGTCGCCGACCTGCAGCGCCGCCGCAGCCTGCAGCGGCCGGACGCCGAGCTCCACGGCCCGTGCGAGGACCGCCTCGCCGCGGGCCGCCGTGGTGGCGAACTCTCCGCCCGAGCCGAGCACCTCGAGTTCCGCGAGGTCTCCGCGCAGCGCCGTGACCTCTGCGACCACCGTCGCGTCGCCCGGGGATTCGAGCCAGGGGTCGATTGTCCGGCCCTCGAGGCAGCGCGTCGGCGCGGGGAGCCGCTCGACGAGCGCGACGGCGCCTTCGACGTCGTCCGCGTCGGCGCGCGACAGCGTCTCGACCACCGTCGAGATCCGATGCCTCGCCACGTCGAGGCAGGCGAGCTCGGCGTCGAACCGCGGCGTCGAGTGCTCACCACGCGCGTGCGCCTCGCAGGCCTCGGTTGCGCTGCGCTGCCACGCCTGCGTGCGCCCGTCGAGCCCTCGGACCACGCCGTCGGCGACCGCAATCGCGTACGCCGGCCCGGCATCGACGATCCGCTGGCGCAGTCGTGATGCCTGCTCGGGGTTCCACTGCGCTTGGATCCCCGCCCCAGCGTCGGTGCATCGCTGCGACATCCCGAGGAAGGTCGCGGCGCCCACGATCGGGCCAGCGACGACCGCTGCGAGCCCGGCGGTCAGCGCGAGCCCCTTCCAACGCGGTGGATCGAGCTGCGCGAGCAGGGCGTCCATCGATGGGTGGCGGTCGCGTGGGTCGCGGGCCAGCCCGCGTTCGATGGCACGACGCAGCCGACGCGGCGGCGATGCTCGCCCGGTTGGCGGTGGTTCACGCAGCCCCGCCGACACACGGGCGGCGAGCTCGGCGATGGTTCGGCCGTCGAACGGGCGGTGCCCGTTCAACGCCTCGTAGGCGGTGACGCAGTACGCGAACTGGTCGGAGTACTCGCTGACCTCGCCGGCACGGAACAGCTCGGGTGCCATGTACGCGGGCGTGCCCGCGAGCGCGGCGCTGTGCGTGATCGTCGGGTTGGTGACCTCGTCGATCGACTCCCCCTCGACGCCCCCGGCCGTCGGTGGTGCGGCCTGGGCCCGCGCCAGGCCGAAGTCAACGAGGTACGCCCGAGCGTTGGCATCGATGACGATGTTGTCGGGCTTGACGTCGCGGTGGATCAAGCCGACGGCGTGTGCGGCGGCGAGCCCTCGACCAGCCGCGGCGAGCACCGCGACGATCTCGGCGCGCGAGCGTTGCTGCTGCGCCAACCATGTCCGCAGCGAGCCGCCGGCGACGAGTTCCATCGCGACCCACACTTGGGTACCGAACGTTCCGACGTCGTAGACGTGCACGACGTTGGGGTGCGAGACCTTCGCCAGCGCTCGCGCCTCGTGGAGCAGGCGGGCCTGCGCGGCTTCGGTGGCTTCACCCTCGATCGGGCCGGGGCGTACCAACTTGATGGCAACGTCGCGCGCGAGTTCGGGATCGTGCGCGGCGTACACGACACCCAGGGCACCGTGACCGAGGCGTTCGCCGACGATGTATCGACCCAATTGCAGCGCCGGCGCATCGCCCAGGGCCAGTCCCCGGCGCACGCGCTGAGCGATGAGGAGGGCGTCGAGGTCATCATCCGGGTCGAAGTCGTCGACCGGACCGGGATGAAGACCAAGTGCCTCGCGGCTGTGCCCTACCGTCACGACGGAGTAGACCTCGCCCTTCTCGACCGCGGTACACGGCGCCCGGCCGGCGCGGGCGGCCCGCAGCCACCGCCACGCGGGTGCATCACCTGACGGTTCGCCGGGCGTTCTCGTTGAGCGCCAGGCTCCGGCCGCGGGTGATCGCATTCAGGCAGTGAGAGCGTAGGGTCGGGGTGTTCATGGTCCCTCGCGCGGCCGAACGGACGAGGGTGCCCCCGGCGCGGCCGCGTGGACGGGAAGTGACGCGACCACGCGTTCTGATCCCCGAAAAACGGCAGCGCCCCGGGATCAGCCCAGCGCCAGGTTCCAGGACCCCGCACCCCAGTCCCGACGTCGAGTGATGCGACTCGGGCCGGAGCTGTCGTTCCGGATCATGCTGCATCACGCCTTCGGCTTGACGAACTTCAGCGTCATGCGATCGCTCTCGCCGATCGCCTCGAACTTCGCCTTGTCCTTGTCGCCGCCCGACAGGCTCGGCGGCAGGCTCCACACGCCGTCCGGGTGGTCCTTCGTGTCCTTCGGGTTCGCGTTGATCTCCGAGCGCTCGACGAGCTCGAAGCCCGCGGCCGTCGCCGCCTCGATCACGGTCGCCTCCGGGAGGTAGCCGCCTTCGGCGGTCTTGGCCGGGTCGGCGCCCTCGGGCGCGCGGTGCTGCTCGACGCCGAAGATCCCGCCGGGCTTGAGCGCGCGGAAGGCCGCGCCGTACACCAGCGGCAACGCGCCGTTGCGGTACCAGCCGTGGCTGTTGCGGAAGGTGAGCACCACGTCGGCCGTGCCGTCGGGCGCGAGCGTGAGGCCCTCGATCGTGATCTTCGCGACCTTGCCGTCGGGGCCCATCTCCACCTTCTGGATCACGGTCGCGGTCTCGACCGAGCCGAACGTCGCCGCATCCGCGCCGAGCCGCTCGAGCAGCTTCTTGCTCTGCCCAGTGCCGTAGTACGCCTCGGGGCCGGCCGGGTCGAACACGGTGACGGTGAGCTTGCCGTCGGTGCGCAGGTACGGCGCGAGGATCTCGGTGTACCAGCCGCCGCCCGGCCACAGTTCGACGACCTTGCTGTCGGGCAGCACGCCGAAGAACGCGAGCGTCTCGGCGGGGTGGCGCGACGCGTCGCGGCTGCGGTTCTCGGCGGTGCGGTGCGGCATGGCGAGCACTGCGGCGAAGTCCTCGGCCTTGGCCACGCGATCCGACGGCGTCGCCGGGGTCGGGCCCTCGGGCACCGCGGTATCGGCCGACGTGGTCTTGCACGCACCGAGCAACGCGAGGGACACCAGGGATACCCGGATGGATTTCGAGAGCAGCGTTCGGGTCGACATGGTGGCGGGAGGGTAGACCAAAGCCACCCCGCGGCAACGGCGCTCGCGCCCAGGAGCGGGTTTTCGGGCCCCTGCAGGGCTCCAGCGGGTTTTCTTCGCGACGCTCCGCGCACCGCCCGGGGCGCCGTCGTCTCGGGGAGGAAGAGGGAGGCATCGCGTCCACGCGGACGCGGTGATGGAACACTCATGCTGCAACGCGATGCTCATGCGCGCGTGCGGGCCCTGCTCGCGCTGTCACTGCTCGCTCTGCCGAGCGCGGCCTGCTACGGCGGCACCGCCCACTCCCCTGGCGACGACGACGACCCCGAGGTCGACGATGGTGGTGACACCGGCGACGCGCCCGAGCTCGACGCGCCCGACGCCTGCGTCGACATCGACGACTACTTCCGCGAGCAGGTCTGGGCGCCGGTGCTCAAGCAGAAGTGCTACGCGTGCCACAACCCCGCGGGCGCGGCGAAGGCCAGCGACCTCGTGCTGCAGGGCACCGACTTCCCCGGCTACCTCGACGTCAACCGCCAGACCGTCGCGAACCTCGCCCAGCTCGAGATCGACGACACGTCGCTGCTGCTGCTCAAGCCCAGCGCGGCGATCGAGCACGGCGGTGGCGCGCAGATCGAGATCGACGGCCCCGAGTACGCTGCGCTCTCCGAGTTCGTCGAGCGCAGCAAGGCGCCGGTGCACTGCGTCGACGACCGCGACATCCGGGCGTTCTACGCCGACCTGTCGCTGCTCGACGAGGCCGAGACCACGCGCAAGGCGCTGTTCCTGCTCGCGGGCCGCATGCCCACCGAGATCGAGCTCGCAGTGGTCGAGGCTGCCGGTTTCGAGGGGCTCGACGAGGTCCTCGAGCAGGCCACGCACGAGGAGGCGTTCTACGATCGCCTCATCGAGATCTACAACGACGTGCTCCATACCGACGCGTACCTCGCGGGCGACGACGCCGTGGATACCGTCGACACCCAGAAGTTCCCGAACGCCCGGTGGTTCGACGAGCTGCCCGAGGACGACGTCGCCGCGGCCCGCAACGCCACCAACGACGCGATCGCCCGCGAGCCGTTGATGCTGATCGACTGGGTCGTCCGCCACGACGAGCCGTTCTCGACGATCCTCACCGCCAACTACACGCTCGCCAACCCGTGGTCGGCGCGATCGTACGACGTCCCGATGGATCGGTTCGTCGATCCGACCGACGCGAACGAGTGGGTGCCGATCCAGTTCCCCGACTTCCCCCACGCGGGGCTGCTCACCACGTCGGTGTTCCTCAACCGCTACCCGACGACCGAGACCAACCGCAACCGGGCGCGCTCGCGGGTGCTGTACAAGTTCTTCCTCGCGACGGACGTGCTGCGGCTCGCTGTGCGGCCGATCGACGTCACGTCGATCGACGACTTCAACCCCACGCTCTACAACCCCAACTGCAGCGTCTGCCACGACAACGTGGACCCGATCGCGGGCGCGTTCCAGGGCTTCGACGAGCTCGGCCGCTACCGCCCGAGCGACGAGGGCTGGTACGCCGACATGCGGCCGCCGGGCCTCGGCGACACGCAGATCCCCTTCGATCAGAGCAAACGCGCGCTGCAGTGGCTCGCGCCGTGGCTGGTCCGCGACCGCCGCTTCGCCCTCGCGGTGGTCCACACGATGTTCACCGGCTTGACCGGCCAGGAGCCCCTGACCGAGCCCATCGACGAGGCGGCCCCGGACTACCTGCAGCGCATCGGCGCCTACGAGGCCCAGGACTACACGTTCGGGCAGATCGCCGACGCGTTCATGGCGGACAACTGGGAGCTGCGCACCGTCATCAAGGCGCTGGTGAAGACCGAGTGGTTCCGCGCCCGTGGCACCGAGATCCCGGTCTCCGACACGCGCGCCACGGAGCTGCAGGACATGGGCACCGCCCGCGTGCTGTCGCCCGAGCTGCTGCACCGCAGGATCCAGGCGACCACGGGCATCCCGTGGCGCAAGGGCGGTACCAGCGTGCTGTTGTCGGCCGACTACTACAAGTTCTTCTACGGCGGCATCGACTCGGCGTCGGTCACCCAACGGCTCACCGAGATGAACGGCGTCATGGCGAACATCGCCGACCGCATGGCCAACGAGGTCGCGTGCAGCGTGACGGCGTTCGACTTCGGCAAGCCCGTCGCCGACCGCATGCTGTTCCCGCTGGTCGAGCGCACCGATCTGCCGGGCACGCCGCAGGGCGACGCGGCGATCCGGGCCAACGCCGTGCACCTGCACGAGCAGCTCCTCGGCGAGTCCCTCGACGAGGACGACCCGGAGATCCAGCGCACCGTCGGTCTGTTCGAGGCGCTGCTCGCCGACGGCCACGCGCGCATTGCCGACACCACCAACGGCCGCATGTCGCCGGACATCGCGGCGGCGTGCCAGGCCGTCGTCCACCCGACCACCGGCGATCCGCTGCCCGAAGAGCAGCAGGTCACCGCGGATCCCGACTACACCGTGCGCGCCTGGATGGGCGTCGTCACGTACCTGCTGGGCGACTACCGGTTCCTCTACGAGTAGGGCTTCGACCGAGGAGACAAGCACCATGGACCGCCGACGTTTTCTCGAGCTCGCGAGCATCACCGGCCTCGGCCTCGCCGGGGCACCGCTCCTCGGCCGCGCCGACTCCGATCGCGCCGCTGCCCCTCGCTCCGCCGCCGCCTCCGGCGAGGACGACTACGACGGGCCGCTGTTCGTGATGGTCCAGGCCCACGGCGGCTGGGACCCGACGCTCTTGTGCGACCCGAAGGGCAACCTCAACAACAGCTACGACGAGGGCGACATCCTCACCGCGGGCAACCTGCGGTTCGCGCCGGTCGGCGGCGCGCAGGCGTTGTTCGAGGCCCACTACGAGCACACCGTCTTCATCAACGGCGTCGACACCAGCACCAACGCCCACGACGCGGGCCAGCGCAACTGCGCGAGCGGTCGGCTCGGCGAGGGCTACCCTGCCCTCGCGGCGATGCTCGCGGGGCACGGCGCGCCACAGCGGCCGATGTCGTTCATCAGCTTCGGCCAATACGACCGCACCTCGGGCCTCGTCGCGCCGACGCGCAACGGCAACGACGCGCGCCTCGCCGAGCTGTCGTATCCCGACCGGATGAACGCGGCGGACGCCCAGAGCCCGACCTACCACACCGAGACTGCGCATGCGGTCATCCGCCTGGCCCGGGAGAAGCGGCTCGAGCGGACCCTCGCGCACCAGGCCCTGCCGCGCTTCCGCCATGCGCTCGACTCCCTGGCCACCGCGCGGCTCGGCTCCGACGGGCTGAAGCGCCTCGACGCCGCGCTCCCCGAGCCCGACGCCAACACCCTGCACCGCCAGGCCCAGCTCGTCGTCGCCGCCTACAAGGCCCGCGTCGGCGTGGCGGGCAACCTCTTCCACAGCAACTTCGACACCCACTCCGACCACGACAACCAGCAGCGCGCGCGCATGTCCGAGCTGCTGGGCCTCGTGAAGTTCCTGTGGGACGAGGCCGAGCGCCAGGCCGTCGCCGACAAGCTCGTCGTGCTCATCTGCTCGGACTTCGGCCGCACGCCGCAATACAACGGCAACATGGGCAAGGACCACTGGTCGATCACCAGCATGGTCGCGATGGGCGCGGGCATCGTCGGCAACCGCATGGTCGGCGCGACGGACAGCGGCCACAACGCGATGATGATCGACCCCGCCACCGGAGGACCCGCCCAAGGCGACGTGGCCGGCGTGAAGGTCACGCCGGCGCACGTGCACCGCGGGATGCGACGGGTGCTCGGGCTGGCGGGCACCGAGGTCGACGAGCGGTTCCCGATCGCGCTGGACGACGAGTTCGATCCACTCGCGGGCTGATCCGGGTCAGCCTGGCGCGAGCGTCAGCTCGTAAATCGACACCGTCCCGCTCACCTCGCTGGTCACGACGACCAGCGGGTTGCCCGTCGGGCTGTCTGCCGCGGCGACGAAGAGCAGACCCTCGGGCCCGAGATCGTCGGCGGTGCCGGCCTCGGCGTCGCCCGCGAAGTCGCGCGGGTTCACGTAGCCCCACAGCTGCGGCGCCGTCGGATCGTCGAGGCTCCACACCATCATGCCGCCGATGCGCTCGAGGCCGACGAACACGTACTGCGTGCCGAAGGCCTCGCCGACCACGAGGCCCTCGGGCTCGGGGCCCTTGTTGTCGCTGCGGTTGTCGAACGAGTCGTTGTCGTCGTTGGTGGCGTTGAAGTGCAGCGGGAGGAGCTGCGCGGTCGTCTGCTCCATCGCGTCGCCGCTGTCCCAGACCAGCGCGCCTTGGGCGTCGAAGATGCTCACCGAGCGGGAGCCGAACGCCCAGAGCCGATCGAGATCGCCGTCGCCGTCGACGTCGCTGCTGGGCACGCTGATCCCGAGGCGACCGAGCACCTCCGGGGCCTGGAGCGCGGCAGCGTCGGGGAACACCGCAGGATCGAGGTCCTGGCTGGAGATGCGCGCCTCCTCGCCGAATCCGTCGTAGTCGCGGGCATCGCCCTCGTTGGCGGTGACGAGCCACGTGCTGCCGTTGGCCTCGAACGCCGCGATCGCGTCGGGCTGGCGCATGCCGAACACCGGGTGGGTCGCGATCGCGATCGCGTCGTCCCGATCGCTCGGATCGAGGCCGGTCACGGAGTGGTCGACGAGGCCGAGCCCGACGATCCCGGTCACCGTCGCCGAGGCGACGTCGACGAGCGCCAGCGCGTTGTTCTCCTGCAGGGTCACCCACGCGATGGTGCCGTCGGCCGACACCGCGACGTACTCGGGCTCGAGATCCTGGGCCACCGTCGCGCCGGGCCCGAAGACCCGCGTCGTCGCGTCGAGGTCCGCGGGCGCGAACCCGAGGAACCCGGCGGTGCGCACGTCGGCCTGGTCCACGGACTCGACGCCCGCCGACACGTCGATGATGCTGACCGATCCCTCCGGATCGACCTGGCCCGGGTCATAGCCCACCGGCTCCCCCTCGTTGGCGACGAGCACCGTCTGACCGCTCGGATCGAAGGTGATCATGTCCGGCACCGCGCCCACGGTCACCGCCGCGAGCGGCGTGCCGTCGACGTCGAAGAACAGCACCTGCCCGGGCTCGCCCGCCGTGGCGCTCGGCACCGCGGCCGCGAGCACGCCGTCACGCACCGCGACGGAGGTGGGTCCGCCCAGCGTGGGATCCGTAATCGCGAGGCTCTGGACGAGGACGGGCGCGGCAGGCTCGGAGACATCGAGCACGTCGATGGCGCCCGACTGCGCGTTGGTCACGAACAGCGACTGCGTGATGGGATCGAACGCCGCGATCTCCGTCGCGCCCTCGCCGAACCGCTCGGCGAGGGGCTCGGGGGCGTAGCGGCCGATGCGGTGGATCTCGAGGGCGCCGTCGGGGCCACCGGTGGTGGTGCCGACGTCGTCGGTGGTCGTGCCGTCGGTGGTCGTTCCATCGGTGGTCCCGCCATCGGTGGTCCCGCCATCGGTGCTCGTGCCGTCGGTGGTCGACCCCTGCGTGCCCGTCGTCGCGTCGGTGCCCGTCGTCGCGTCGGTGCCCGTCGTCACGTCGGTGCCCGTCGTCGCGTCGGTGCCCGTCGTCGCGTCGCTGGTCCCGGTCGTGCTCGTCGTCGCATCCGTGGTCGTCCCGTCGCTCGTCGTCGCATCCGTGGTCCCGGTCGTGCCCGTCGTCGCGTCGGTGGTCGTCGCGTCACCGGTCGTGGTCGACTCCGTCTCCTCACCCGTCGTGGCGTCGCTCGAGCCCGTCGACGATTCATCCGTCGTCGCGTCGCCGGTCGTCGTCGCGGTGGTGGCCTCCGTCGTCGCAGTGGGGGCGTCAGTGGTCGTCGCGGCTGCGCCCGAACTCGAGCTCGATCCGTCGGCGGTGGTGCTCAGCTCTGTGACGTCGCCTCCGCAGGCGCTCGCCAGGGAGACGGCGAGGGACAGCGGCAAGAAGCGCGGGATGGAGTAGGGATGAATCGTCGGCATCTCGGTCTCGATGAACCGCGCGATTCAACGCGACCGACGTCACCCTCCGGTTTCGCCGCGGCAACACGACGAACGAACGCCGCCGAGATCCAACGACACCACGCGCGCGACGCCGGCGGCGAGTGCGGTCCCCAGTCATCACTGCGGGAGAACCCCGAGTCGCCGCCGAGTCGTGCCCCGTCACTGTGCGGCGCAAGCGACCGCAGCGCAGTCACACAGCGCCGGCGCCGGCGGAGACACGTTCGCGGCACACACACCGCCCTCGCCGTCCGCATCGCTGTCGATCGCTGACCAACCGCCCAGCGGCCCTCCGCAGAGGTCCACGATCTCGCCGCGCGACGGGAACGCCGAGAGGCTGCTGATCAACGCCTCGCCCGTACATCCGTCCGAGCAGGCGCCGCTCAGCCCCTCGACCAGGATCGCCTCGCACCGTCCGTGGACCGACGCGATCGTGCAGCTCGCCTCGTCCGAGAACGTGACGACCTTGGCCCAGTCAGATGCGACCGTGTAGCCGAGGCCGAACGTCAGCGAATCGGCGGCGGCGCAGTCCTCCTGCGCGTCGTGGGTCCGACAGCGCTCGCTCAACCCCTCGAGGCACGGGCGGCTCTGCCAGGGCGAGGCACCAGGGTCGCACGCCCGAGGGTAGGTCTCCGCGTCCGCACCCGAGCTCGCCGCGTCCGCGTCGCCGCCCTGGCGCTCCGTGCAGGCCGTGCAGAGCACCGCGAACACGAGGCCAAGCGAACGGCGGACCCTGAGATCGACGGCGGTTGGCATGGCTCGACCCCTAGACGCCGCGGCCCGCGTCGATCGGCGCACCGAGGGTCGAGCGGCGCCTCCACCTACGGAAAAACCCCGAGTCCTCGCGGACCCGGGGTTCCCCCTTCGCATCACCACGAACCGGATCAGTCCGGGATGTTCATCAGGTCGCGCTCGGTCTGGCGCCGCGCCACGGGCTCCGCGGCCAGATCCTCGGCGGTCAAGTCGTCCGACTCGGACGTCAGGCGCTCGTACACGCCCAGGCCCGTACCGGCCGGGATGAGCCGGCCCATGATGACGTTCTCCTTGAGGCCGCGGAGATAGTCGATCTTGCCCTGCAGCGCCGCCTCGGTGAGCACCTTGGTCGTCTCCTGGAAGGACGACGCCGAGATGAACGACTCGGTCGACAGCGAGGCCTTGGTGATGCCGAGCAGCAGCGACTGGCCGCTGGCCGGCTGACCGCCGAGCGACTGCACGCGGGCGTTCTCGTACTGGAACACCTGCCGCTCGACGTGATCCTCGGCCAGGAAGTTCGTGTCGCCCGGATCGGCGACGCGAACGCGGCGCATCATCTGACGGATGATCGTCTCGATGTGCTTGTCGTTGATCTTCACGCCCTGCAGTCGGTAGACCTCCTGGATCTCGTCCAGCAGGTAGCGCGCGAGGGCCTTCTCGCCGAGCACCGCGAGGATGTCGTGCGGGTTGGCCGGGCCGTCCATCAGCTTCTCGCCGGCGCGGACGCGGTCTCCCTCGCGGATCTGCACGTGGCGGCCCTTGGGCACCAGGTACTCGCGCGGGTCGCCGCCCTCGGGGGTGACGATGATGCGGCGCTTGCCGCCCTTGTCCTTGCCGAAGCTGACCACGCCGTCGGTCTCCGCGATGATCGCGTGATCCTTGGGCGTGCGGGCCTCGAACAGCTCGACGACGCGCGGGAGACCACCGGTGATGTCCTTGGTCTTGACCGTCTCGCGGGGGAGACGGGCGATGACCTCGCCGGGATCGATCTTCTGCGCCTCGTGCACCGTGAACGATGCGCCGACGGGCAGGAAGTAGCGCGCCTCGTGCTTGCCCTCGTACGTCGCGACGTTGCCGGCGTCGTCACGGATGACGATGCGCGGGCGAGCGTCGGGATCGCGGCTCTCCTGGATGACCATGCTCGAGTGGCCGGTGAGCTCGTCGACGCGGACCGTCATGGTCACGCCTTCGATGATGTCGCCGAACTCGACGGTGCCGCCGACGTCGCTGAGGATCGGGATCGAGAAGGGGTCCCACTCCGACAGCAGCTGGCCGGGCTTGACCACGTCGCCGGGCCGCACGAGCAGCTTGGCGCCGTAGACGAGGTCGTACTGCTCGCGCGGGCGGTCGCGCTCGTCGAGCAGGATGATCCGCGAGTAGCGGTTCATGACGACCTGGTAGTCGCCACGGTTGACGGCCTTGAAGTCCTCGAACTGGACCTTGCCGCCGAACCGCGCCTCGAGCATCGTCTGCTCGGTCGCGACGTTGCCGACGCCACCGATGTGGAACGTGCGCATCGTGAGCTGGGTGCCCGGCTCGCCGATCGACTGCGCCGCGATGATGCCGACCGCCTCGCCGACGTCGACGAGGTTGCCGCGGGCCAGGTCGCGCCCGTAGCACTTGGCGCAGATGCCACGCAGCGCCTCGCAGGTGAGGACCGAGCGGATCTTGACCTTCTGGATGCCGGCCTCTTCGATGAGCTTGACCGCGCCCTCGTCGAGCACCGACGCCTCGGGCGCCAACAGCTCGTCGGTGCCGGGGCGATAGATGTCCTCGAGGATCGTGCGACCGAGGATGCGATCGCCGAGCCGCTCGATGATCTCGCCGGCCTCGACCAACGCCTCGAGCTCGAGGCCCTGGATCGTGCCGCAGTCGACCTCGGTCACGACGGCTTCTTGCGCCACGTCGACCAGACGCCGCGTCAGGTAACCGCTGTTGGCGGTCTTGAGCGCGGTGTCGGCGAGGCCCTTGCGGGCGCCGTGCGTCGAGATGAAGTACTGCAACACCGTGAGGCCCTCACGGAAGTTGGTCGTGATCGGCTGATCGATGATCTCGCCCGAGGGCTTGGCCATCAACCCGCGCATACCCGACAGCTGGCGCATCTGCTGCCGCGAGCCACGGGCGCCGGAGTCGGCCATGATGAAGATCGAGTTGAACGACGGGGTCTTCTTCTGCTCGCCCGTGACCGGGTCCGTGATGTAGGCCGTCGAGATCTTCTCCATCATCGCGTTGGCGATCTGCTCGGCGACGTTCGCCCAGATGTCGATCACCTTGTTGTAGCGCTCGCCCGAGGTGATGAGACCGTCGGCGTACTGCGAGGAGATGCGCTTCACCTCCTCGAAGGCGTCGTTCAGCATCTTCTCCTTGATGTCCGGGATGATCATGTCATCCATGCACACCGAGATGCCGGCCTTGGTCGCCTCGGTGTACCCCGTCGAGCGGAGGTAGTCGGCCATCAGGACGGTGGCCTTCTGCCCGCACAGGCGGTAGCAGACGTCGATGAGCTCGTTGAGCTCCTTCTTGCCGAGCGAGCGGTTCATCAGCGAGAACGGGATCTGCTGCGGGATGCCGCCCTCGTAGAGCAGGACGCGGCCACAGGTCGTCTCGACCATGTCCTCGCCGGCCTTCATGCGGCACTTGATGCGCGCCTGGAGGTGCAGCGCGCTGTGGTCGTACGCCATGCGTACTTCCTTGGGCGAGCCGTAGTGGCCGGCGATGTACTGATCCTTGTTGGGATCGTTCATCGTGCCCTTGGCCGCGGGGCGCTCGCGCGTCATGTAGTAGAGGCCGAGGACGATGTCCTGCGTCGGCACGATGATCGGCTTGCCGTGCGCCGGGCTGAGGATGTTGTTCGTCGACATCATCAGCACGCGGGCTTCCATCTGCGCCTCGATGCACAGCGGGACGTGCACGGCCATCTGGTCGCCGTCGAAGTCGGCGTTGTAGGCGGTGCAGACCAGCGGGTGCAGCTGGATCGCCTTGCCCTCGATGAGCACCGGCTCGAACGCCTGGATGCCGAGGCGGTGGAGCGTCGGGGCGCGGTTGAGGAGCACCGGGTGCTCCTTGATCACCTCGTCGAGGATGTCCCAGACCTCCTCGGCCTCGCGCTCGACCATGCGCTTGGCGCTCTTGATCGTGGTGACGAGCCCGCGGGTCTCGAGCTTGTTGTAGATGAACGGCTTGAACAGCTCGAGCGCCATCTTCTTGGGCAGGCCGACCTGGTGCAGGCGCAGCTCGGGCCCGACGACGATGACCGAACGACCCGAGTAGTCGACGCGCTTGCCCAGGAGGTTCTGGCGGAAGCGACCCGACTTGCCGCGGAGCATGTCGGAGAGCGACTTGAGCGGGCGCTTGTTGGGGCCGGTGATGGTCTTGCCGCGGCGGCCGTTGTCGAACAGGGCGTCGACGGCCTCCTGCAGCATCCGCTTCTCGTTGCGGATGATGATCTCGGGCGCCGCGAGCTCCTGCAGGCGCTTGAGGCGGTTGTTGCGGTTGATGACGCGGCGATACAGATCGTTGAGATCCGACGACGCGAAGCGGCCACCGTCGAGCGGGACGAGCGGGCGGAGATCCGGCGGCAGCACCGGGATGACGTCGAGCATCATCCACTCGGGCTTGTTGCCGGAGTTGCGGAAGGCCTCGATCACGCGCAGGCGCTTGGCGGCCTTCTTGCGGCGGGCCTCGGAGCCGGCGGTGGCGATCTCGGTGCGGAGGCTACGGGCCTCGACGACGGGATCGATGCGCGCGAGCAGCTCCTTGATCGCCTCGGCGCCCATGCCCGCCGTGAAGGCGTCGTGGCCGAGCTCGTCGACGAGCTGGTCGTAGCGCTCCTCGGACAGCAGCTCGCGCTCGTCGAGCCCCGAGTCCTTGGAGTCGATGACGATGTAGGCCTCACAGTAGAGGACCTTCTCGAGCTTCGTCAGCGGGATGTCGAGCACGTTGCCGATGCGCGACGGCAGGCTCTTCAGGAACCAGATGTGGGCGACCGGCGTGGCCAGGTCGATGTGGCCGGCGCGCTCGCGACGGACCTTCGAGTGGATGACCTCGACGCCGCACTTCTCGCAGACGACCCCGCGGTGCTTCATGCGCTTGTACTTGCCGCAGAGGCACTCGTAGTCCTTGATGGGCCCGAAGATCTTCGCGCAGAACAGGCCATCCCGCTCCGGCTTGAAGGTCCGGTAGTTGATCGTCTCGGGGTTCTTGACCTCGCCGTAAGACCAGTCGCGGATGGTCTTCGGGGACGCGATGCTGATGCGCAGCGCGTTGAACTGGGCGGTCTCTTTGGGCTTCTCGAAGAAACTGAAGATGTCGCGCATGGGCCGGGGTTTCCTCGGGCCGGTTATGGCCGTCAGTCCTCGCGCGAACACGTCACATGGGTGCCGTCTGGCGCAGACGGGTCACCGTGGGGGTCCGGTCGAGGGAGGGCAGCGTATAGCAAGGGCCGTTCCGCCCCGCAACGCGTGCCGGTGCGATGGGTTGCCGGAGGGTTGGACTGAGAGTTGACGCACAACCTGGCCCGCGGGGCCGATGGCGCCTCCGGCGAGCCCGGGGGGCAGATTCGGGGGTTGTTCGGGCGGGGTGGCCCACTTCCCGCCTGGCGGAGTGAGCCGGATTACACGATAGAATTTTTTGGAACCGCCCCCCCTCCTCGCATCACTCCATCTGGGTAGGGCCTGCGCCCGACCCCACGGACACCATGGCCCACGCGACTCGACCCCTGCGCTGCGTCCTCGGTTGCCTCGTCACTCTGCTCGCGGCGGGGGCCGCGGTTCCCGCAAGCGCCGCTGGCGCCGCCGCGACCGAGGATCGCTCGGGCAACGCAGTGGTCCGCGTCGAGGTCATCGACCACGACGCGGGTACCCGCACCCGCAGCACCCGCGCCGTCGCGTGGTCGCAGACCGCGACGATGAGCGTCGCCCTCGCCGGCCACCACCACGACCTCTCCATCACGCCGTACACCGCCGCCTCAGGTGTCGCGGTCGAGTTCAACCACGCCCGCGACGGTGAGGTACTCGCCGACGACGTCCACCTCGAGGGTCGCGACCGTCGCTTCGTGATCGACGACGCGCACACGACCGTGGTGGTGACGATCGTCGCCGTGAAGACGACGGTCGCCGCCGAGTAGCAGCGCGTGCGCGCGCGTGCGCGTGCGCGCGCGTGCGCGCGCGTGCGTCGAGAGGGGCGGCCCATCGTGGCCGCCCGATTCGATTGCGGTCGGCCACGCCGGACGACTACGCTGCGAAGATGGTCGGAATCTCGACTCGGGTCTGCACCGTCGCGGGGATGCTCGTGGCGCTCGGCTGCGCGGGCAGTCCCGTGGAGGCCGACGCGATCCAGGGATCGAGCAGCTCCGCGGTCGGGAGCTCGAGCGAGTCGACGACCGACGCCGTGGGGTCGCAGCCCGATGCAACGACCGACGCCGACCACGGGCGGCGCGGCGGCACCCGACCTCCCGCCGCCCGAAGCGGAGACCACGACGTCCTCCTCGGGCGGCCCGGTCGTCGCGTGCGGCGACGGGGTGCAGGAGCCCGGCGAGTGGTGCTGGACCCCGCCGGTGGAACTGATCGTCACCGACATCCTCTTCGACATCGACGCGGGCGACATCGATGGCGACGGTGCCACCGATCTCGTGCTCGCGACCGATGACGGGCTGCTGCCGATCACCCACGCGGGCGGGGTCTGGACCCTCGAAGCCACGCTGCCGGTCACCGCCACGCAGATCCGGGTGGTGCGCTGCGGTCGGCTCGACGACGACGCCATCGACGACGTGGTCGCCACCGACGACTTCTACGGGCTGTGGCGGGCCTTCGGCAGCGATCTCGGGCTCGGGGTGCCCGTGGTGCAGACTATCTCGGAGACCGCCGGCGCGCTCGCCCTCGGCGACGTCGACGGCGACGGCGACCTCGACGCAGTGCTCGGCTCGGCCTTCTACGGCGCGCTCATGCTGTTCGGCGGCTCGCCCGAGGGCACGCTCACCACGGTCGGCGCACCGCAGATCGGTTGGGCGGCGACCGGCGTTGCGCTCGGCGATCTCGACGCCGACGGATTCCTCGACGCGGTGGCGACCACGCTCGCCCCGTCGCTGCACGTCGCGCTGTTCGAGGCGGGCACGCCGAGCTCTCCGACCCTGACGAGCTATCCATCGCCCGCCGGCCGCGGCAGCGTCACCACGGCGGATTTCGACGCCGACGGCAACCTCGACGTCGCGCGGGTGGACCACGCGACCGGCACCGTGCGGCTGTGGCACGGCGAGGGCGGTCCCCTGGGCGACTTCGTCGATCTCGCGGTGTCGGTCACCGCGCGCGACGTCGCGGCCGCGGACTTCGACGCCGACGGCGACGTCGATCTCGTCGTCCTCGGCGACGACGAGGTCGTGCCGCTCGACAACCAGGGGGACGTCCAGTTCGATCTGCGCGACGCCGTGGCCACGCCCGACACGTTCGCCCTGCGCCTGGCGGATCTCGACGACGACGGCGTCCTCGACATCATCGTCGCGGGCGCAGGCGGCGTGCGGATGGTCCTCCCAGCGCCCTAGCAGGGTGCGGCCTGGCCCGGAATCCGCCCGGCTCCGGCGTCGCCGGCCCATGCCGCGACGTCCCGAAACCAACGCGGCGGCCCGGTCGATGGCCGAGCGGACGGCATGTGCCCGACCCGCGCCACGCGTGACGACCCCACGCTCGCCGCCTCCGCGGCGCACGACGATGGTGACCTCGCGCTACTCGATGCGGTGACCGATCGCAGCGCGCAGCGTTACCGACCCGGCAAGCGGATCGGCCGAGGTGGCATGGGCGAGGTCCGTCTGTGCGCGGACACGCTGCTGCTGCGCACGGTCGCCCGCAAGGTCCTGCTGCAGCGCACCTCGCTGCGCGGCTTCCTCGAGGAGGCGCGTACCCAGGCGCGACTCGAACACCCGTCGATCGCACCGGTGGACGACTTCGGGATCGAAGGCGATCGACCGTTCTTCACGATGCGGCAGATCTCGGGCACGACGCTCGAGCGGACGCTGGCCCGCTGGCGCGACGACCCCTCGGCGGCTCGCCCGAGTCGCACGCAGCGGATCGCCGACTTCCTGCAGATCTGCCGCACCGTCGCCTTCGCCCACTCGCGCGGCGTCGTGCACCGCGACCTGAAGCCCGCGAACGTGATGCTGGGCGAGTTCGGGGAGATCCACGTGCTCGACTGGGGAATCGCGTCGTCCCCGACGCGACGGCCCGGCGGACCGGTCGTCGGCGACGACCACGACGACCACGACGACCACGACGAAGAAATCGGCTGCGGGACCCTGGGCTATGCGGCGCCGGAGCAAATCACGGGGATCGGCGAGCCGGACGGACGGGTGGACATCTACTCGCTCGGGGTGCTGCTGTTCGAACTGCTCACCGCGGCACCGCTCCACGTCGGCGCAACCGACACGGATCTGATGGCGTCGAACCTCGCCGAGGTGGACGTGCAGCAGCGTCTCGATCAGCTGGCGCTCGACCTCCCGCCCGAGCTCGTCGCCGCGATCCAACGGGCAACGCAGCGCGAGCCCGAGTCGCGCTACGCGAGCGTCGGGGAGCTCACCGAGGCGGTGCAAGCGTTCCTCGACGGCGACCGCGACCACGAGCAACGCGAGGCCATGGCGGACCGCCTCCTGCTCGCGGCCGAGCGCGGCGGGGCCGAAGCGGGCAGTCTCGAGGGCCGCCGCGCGCTGCTCGCTGCCGCGGGCCGGGCGCTGGCGCTGGTCCCCGAGCACCGCGCCGCGCTGACGGTCCTGCGACGACTGCTCGAGGCGCCGCCATCGGAGCTGCCCCCCGAGGTGGATCGACGCCTGCGCCTCGCCGACATCGAGGAGACGCGCAAGCAGGCATCGTCGGCCCTCGTGTCGATCATCGGCTGGGCGGCGCTCTTGGTCGTCATCGCGATGATGGGGATCCGCGCGCCGCTGGCCTTCGCGACCCTGGCCGCGGCCGTGCTGGCGCTGTTCGGCCTCGGCATCCAGCGCGCATTCTGGGGCGGTCGCACGAAGACACCGGCGCTCATCGGCGCCGCGATCGCCTCGGTCGCCCTGACGCTGAGCGCGACGCTGTTCGGCCCGTTCCTGGTGGTACCGGTCGTGGCCACCGCCTCGATCACGGTGTTCACGATCGACAGCCGCCCGGGCCGCGCGCTGCTCCTGGTCTTCTTCCTGACGCCGATCCTCGGCCCGTGGGCCGCCGAGCGCCTCGGCTGGCTCGACGCGA
Source organism: Nannocystaceae bacterium (assembly GCA_044344875.1). Classification (GTDB taxonomy): domain Bacteria; phylum Myxococcota_A; class Polyangia; order Nannocystales; family Nannocystaceae; genus Xiheibacterium. The sequence continues at coordinate 209,045 of JBIJCC010000003.1, read as the reverse complement.
CGATGGTGGTCGACGGCGTCATCACCATCCTCCCCCACATGGCCGAGTTCTCCCCCGGTGCGACGCACTGGACGCTGCTCATCGCGTCCGTGGCGGGCGTCGTCCTGGCCCACCGCACGGTCGGCCGCGGACGACGCCTGCTGATGGATGCCCGCCGACAGGTGGCCGTGCAGGCGTGGCAGCTGGAGCAGATCGTGCCCGGCGTCGCGCGCGACGCCCGAGTCCTCCAACACGACTGAGCCGCGCGCGCGCAGCGTGCCCCGGCGATGCGACACTCGCCGTCGCATGGGCTACTGGAGCGACGGCGACCTCGTCCTGAGCGACACGCCGGCCAACGCGATCACGGCGGCATGGCGCCGCATCCCGCATGCCGTGAACGACGCAGCCCGCCGAGCGCCTCGCCCCCAGTCGTGTCACCCTCCATCGCGTCCCGAGCGCTGCAGCCATGGCCACCCGCATCCACCGAGTCCACCGCGACCAGCCCGGCGGCGCGATCACCCGCGTCGAGATCAGCGAGGACGGCCGTCCTCTCCGCGACGTCGCGAAGTCCGTCGTGCTCGCGCTCCTCCGCGCCGGCGAGGCCGTCTCGACCGCGCCGCGCAGCGGCACGGGTGCGCGCGTGTACGTCGTCGAGGGGCTGAAGCCAACGCTGAAGAGCGACCGCGGCACCGAGGCCCAGGATCTCGGCGGGCTGCCGACGTACTGACGCTACTCGACCACTAGGCCGCGACGTCGCCGAAGCCCAGCCTCGATCCGGCCGAAGACCACCAGGTCGACGAACACGCCGATCCCGAGGATGACGAGCATCCACGACAGCAGGCCCACGGCATCGCTGAACTCGCGGGCGAACTGCAGCCGCACCCCGAGCGAGGCCTTCGCGCCGACGATCACCAGCAACTCGCCGGCCATGAGGCTCCGCCACGCGAAGGCCCAGCCCTGCTTGAGCCCGCCGACGAACCCCGGCAGCGCCGCGGGCAGCACCACGTGCCGGTACAGGCCGAAGCCGCGGGCGCCGAGCACCCGGCCGGCCCGCACCAGCAGCGGCGGTACGTGATCGAAGCTCGACAACAGCCCCGTCGTGATCGACGGCGCGGCGCCGAGCACGACGACGAAGGTGATCGCCGACTCGCTGAGCTGGAACAGCAGGATCGCCAGGGGAAACCACGCAACCGACGGCATCGTCTGCAGGCCGGTGAGCAGCGCGCCGATCGCAAGCCGCAGCAGCCGCACGCGCGCCAGCAGCAGGCCGAGCGCGGTGCCGATGAGGATCGCCATCGCGTAGCCGAAGATCACGCGACGCATGGTGATCGCGACCGCGGCGAACACCTCGCCCGAGACGAGGTCGCGCCCGAGCTGCGCGAGCACGGGGCCGGGCCCCGGCAACACGTACTCGGGACGCCAGCCCGAGCGCGCGACGAGCTCCCAGATCCCGAGGCCGATCGCGATCGCGACGAGCTTGGGCACCACGGCCTCGATCCACCGGGTGGTGGCGCCGCGCGGCGAGGCATCACTCATGGTGGCCCCCGACGGCAGCGAGGCGATCGCCGATCTTCCGCGCGAGGGCTGCGACCTCGGTGGCCTCGATCCGCCGCGGGCGCGGCAGATCGATCGCGAACTCGTCGACCACGCGGCCGGGGCGGCTCGAGAGCAGCAGCACGCGATCGCCCAGGCGCACCGCCTCCCGCACATTGTGGGTGACGAAGAGCACCGAGAAGCCGGCCTCGCGGGCGAGCCGCTCGAGCTCGTCGTGGAGGTGGTCGCGCATCATCGCGTCGAGCGCCGCGAACGGCTCGTCCATGAGCAGCAGCTCGGCGCGCTGGGCCAGGGCCCGGGCGAGGGCCACACGCTGGCGCATGCCGCCGGACAGCTCGTGGGGGCGGCGCTCCGCGAAGTCGGACAGTCGCACCATCGCGAGCAGCTCGGCGGTGATCCGTCGACGCTCGGCCCGCGGGACCTTGGCCATCCGCAGCGGGAACGCGACGTTGTCCGCGACGGTGAGCCAGGGGAACAGCGCCGCGTCCTGGAACATCAGCGCGGTGCGGCCCGACGGCGCGGCGATCGTGCCGTGGCTCGGGGCCTCGAGTCCCGCGATCATCGACAGCATCGTCGACTTGCCGCAGCCCGAGGCGCCGAGCAACACGACGATCTCGCCGCGGCGGACCTCGAGGTCGATGCCGCGCACCGCGGTGACAGACTGCGGCCCTGCGCCGAAGACCTTGTCGACCTCGTGCAGTCGCAACACCGGGGCGCCGTCGATTTCCGTCATCGCCGGCTCACTCCTGACCACGCCCAGCCGTCTCATGGTGCCACCTTCGCCTGCGCCGCGGGGACGCCCCGCGCCGCGAGCACGCGTTGCAGGGGCGCGAGATCGTAGAGCGCGTCGAGGTCCGCGCCCTCGAGCGCCAACAGACCGACCGCCTCGGCATCCGCAGCGCTGCGGTGGAGCGACGAGGCGATCGGATCGTGGGTGAACTCCAGGTGAGGCCACGCCTGCGCGACGATGTCGGCGGCGATCTTCTTGCCCGTGGCGCGCTCGATGCCGGCGATGACCGCCGCCTGCGCCTCGGCGGGATGCTCGGCGATCCACTGCGTGGCCGCGACGTGTGCCCGCAGGAGCGCCTCGACCTCCGCGGGTCGGTCGCGCAGCAACTCGGCGCGGACGACCAGGTGCGTGGTCACGTAGCGCCCCTCCGGCCACAGCGTGCCCTCGTCGACGAGCACCTTGCCCTTGCCCTCGACCACGAGCCGCGTGGCCCACGGCTCCGGCACCCACGCGCCGGCGATCGTCCCGGCGACGAAGGACTCGAGGATCTGCGCGTTCTCCTGCGGCGCGATCGAGACGTCGCCGCCGCCCTGCGGGTCAGTCTTCAGGCCCTGCTCGGCGAGCCACTTGCGCAGCGCGACGTCCTGCGTGCCGCCGAGCTGCGGGCTGGCGACGGTCTTGCCGCGGAGATCCTCGGCGCTGGCGATGGTTGGTGCGACCACGAAGAAGGCTCCGCCGGAGGTTGCACCGGCGACGACGCGCAGCGCGGCGCCCTTCGAGCGGACGTGGGCGTTCAGCGTGGGGTTCGGGCCGATGTAGCTGGCGTCGAGCGCCCCGGACAGCAGCGCCTCGATCGCAGCGGGCCCGGCGTTGAACGACGACGGCGCGAGCCCCTGCCCGGCCGCCTCGAGCTCCTTCGCGAACAGGACCTGCTCGAGCCCGACCAACGCCGTCGCGTGGGTCACGTTGGGGAAGTAGCCGAGGCGCAGGGACTGGGCGTCCGACGACGAGCAGGCGACCACCACGAGCAACCATGGGGCGACGAGCGCGGCCCACCAGCGACGGAACATGGGGGCAGTGTGTAATACAATTGACGGGTGGTCAATACGGTGAACGGCGCCGCCGCTAGCGACGGCCGTAGACGATGACGTTGTACAGCCGTGCCTCGGACTTGCCCGGGTTCTCGTAGGCGTGCGGGACGTCGGCGGCGAAGCTGAGGGCGTCCCCCGAGCCGAGATCGTAGGTCGCACCACCGGCCCGGATGCGCACGACGCCCGCGACGACGATGATTCCCTCGCGCGTCCCGGGGGAATGGGCGTCGGCGACGTGGGTCGAGCGCGGCGCGAGGTGCAGCTCGTAGACCTCGGTGTCCCCGAGCGCGCGCTCCGGGGTCAGCGGGCGGCTCTCGAGCTCGCCGCCGCCCGAGCGGATCACCGCCTGATCGGTCCTGCGGACCACCGTACCGCCCTCCGCACGGCCCTCGCCGAGCATCGACGCGAACGGCAGGCCGAGCCCGTCACAGATCCGCCACAGGACGCCGAGCGTCGGGTTCGTACCGCCGGTCTCGATCTGCGACAGCGTGCCCTTCGACACGCCGGTCAACGCGGCGAGCTCGTCGAGGGAGTAGCCGCGGGCGCGACGGATCGCGTGCAGGCGCTCACCGACCTGGCGGGTGAAACCATCGGAGGTCTCGGCGGCCGTCGGGGCGACCGCGGCGGCGATGGCGGCGGGGGCCGAGCGGGGACGGGGGGTCGACCGGGCGGAGCGGGCCATGGGTCCCCGGACGGTACCACGCCGCGGCGGCGCGTTCGCCATCGTGGCACGGGCGGTCATTGCACTGGCCGGCCTGCGGCCACAGCAGCAGGCGAGCAACAGCGGCTGCGGGCTGCCGAGCAACCGAGACGGCGCGCAGGCGTCTCGGAGCCACAGCCGGGCCGAGCGATCCGGCGGGCACGCCCTCTGCAACGCGCTCGCCCAATGTCGATCCAGCACGACTACACCTACGAGGGGGCACTCGCCGACGCCGCCAAGATCAACTGGCGCGTCGAGGACCTCATCGGCGGGCACAAGCACCTCGACTTCACCAAGCCGTTCCTGCCCGACACGCTGGCCCGCACCGCCGGCATCGAGGGGCTGAGCGCGGCCGAGCGCCTCGTGCTCAACCAGATCCGCGGCAGCACGTACCTCTACCTCTTCGGCCTCGTCGAGGAGTTCATCCTGCCGTTCGCCCTCGACCGCGCCCGCGACGGCGCCTTCGGCGACAAGCAGCGGGTGCGCGCGCTGGTGACCTTCGCCGAGGAGGAGGCGAAGCACCAGGTGCTGTTCTCCCGCTTCGCCGAGGAGTTCGAGCGCGGCTTCCCGATCAAGCCCGAGGTGATCGGCCCGCCCAAGGCGATCGCGGACGCCGTGCTCGGCCACAGCACGCTGGGCGTCGCGATCCTGATCCTGCACCTCGAGTGGCTCACCCAGCGCCACTACGTCGAGAGCGTGAAGACCGACACGGCCATCGACCCGCAGTTCGCGAGCCTGCTCAAGCACCACTGGCAGGAGGAGACGCAGCACGCCAAGATCGACACGATCATCGCCGCCGAGCTCGCAGCCGAGGCGACGCCTGCGGAGATCGAGAAGGCGGTCGACGACTTCCTCGCGATCGGCGGCATCCTCGACGGCGGCCTGCAGCAGCAGGTGGAGTTCGACGTGACGACGCTCGAGCGCGCGATCGGCCGCACGCTCACCGAGGCGCAGCGCGCCGAGGTCGAGCGGGTCCAGCTCGCGTCGTACCGATGGACCTTCCTCGTCTCCGGCCTCGAGCAACCCAACTTCGTGAAGACGGTCTCGCAGCTGAGCGAGGCGGGGCTCGGCCGAGTGCAGGCCGTCGCGCGCGCCCTCAGCTGACTTCGGCGACGCGAGTCGGATCGACGGGCGAAGGGACGAACGCCGTCCCTCCGCCGCGTCGAACCGCCTAGCGTCCCGCCTGCAGGCGCCGCAACGCGGCCACGAGGGCATCGATGTCCTCGCAGGTGTTGTACGGCGCCAGCGAGGCCCGCACCGTGGCCTCGAGGCCGAAGCGACGGAGGATCGGCTGGGCGCAGTGGTGACCGGAGCGGACCGCGATGCCCTCCTGGTCGAGCAGGCCGCCGACCTCCTCGGTCTTCTGCCCGGCGAGCACGAACGACAGCACGCCGGCCTTGGCCGGTGCGGTGCCGATGATCGTGAGACCGGGGACGGTCGCCAGCTGCTCGGTGCCGTAGACCAGCAGCTCGTGCTCGTATCGCTCGACGTTGTCGAGGCCGACCTGGGTGAGCCAGTCGAGCGCCGTGCCCAGGCCGACGGCGTCCGCGATGTTGCCGGTGCCCGCCTCGAACCGCGCGGGCGCGGGCTGGTAGACCGTCCGCTCGAACGTCACATCCTGGATCATGTTGCCGCCGCCCTGCCACGGCGGCATCGCGTCGAGCACGGCCTGCTTGCCGAACACCGCACCGATGCCGGTGGGCGCGAACACCTTGTGCCCCGAGAACACGAAGAAGTCGCAGTCGAGCAGCTGCACGTCGACGTGCATGTGCGAGACCGCCTGCGCGCCGTCGACGACCACCTTGGCGCCGTGGCGATGGGCGAGCTCGACCATCTGCTGCGCGGGGGTGATGGTGCCCAGGGCGTTGGACACCTGCGACAGCGACACGAGCCGGGTCTTGGGCCCGAGCAGCTTCTCGTACTCGTCGAGAAGGATCGCGCCGCGGTCGTCGACCGGCGCGACCCGCAGCCGCGCGCCCTTCTCCGCGCACAGCTGCTGCCACGGCACGATGTTGGCGTGGTGCTCGAGCCACGTGATGACGATCTCGTCGCCCGGCCCGACGTTGCGGCGACCCCACGTCTGCGCGATGAGATTGATGCCCTCGGTCGCGCCGCGCACGAACACGATCTCGCGGACCGACGGCGCGTTGACGAAGCGCCGCACGCTCTCGCGCGCGGCCTCGTACGCGTCGGTGGCCCGGGCCGCGAGCGTGTGCGCCGCACGATGGATGTTCGAGTTCTCGTGGCGGTAGAACCGCGAGAGCCGATCGATGACGGCCTGCGGCTTCTGGGTGGTGGCGGCGTTGTCGAGCCACACCAACCGCTTGCCGTGCACCCGCTCCTCGAGGATGGGGAACTGCCGGCGCAGCGCGTGGGGATCGAACGGCGCGGGGCCGGTGGAGCGCAGGCCGAGATCGGTGCTCGGCGTGATCTCGAAGGGCTCCACGGCGATCGCGGTCGCGACCGGTGCCGGGGCGGAGGGCTCGGCGAGCCAGTACGGGGCGGCGCGCTCGGGTACGGCCGGCTCGGTCGCGGCGCCCCCGTCGACCAGCGCGAACAGACCACGCGGGAGCACGTCGCCGAACGGCGCCTGCAGCTCGAGCCCCGCGAACTGCAGTGGGGCGGAGAACGGCGACGCGTCGGCGGACACCGCTGACGGCACCGCCGGCGATGCGACCGGCGACGCGGTGTCGACCGGCGACGCTGCCGACGGCAACGTCATCACCATCGGTTGCGCGGGCACGCTGGGTTCCGCAGGTACGCGGGGTTCTGCAGGCACGGTTGCGGGCGCGGGCGCCGGGCTCGGTCCACCGGGCGCCGTCGGGCTCGACGCATCGGCGCCGACGGGCATCGGCGGCGCGGCGAACAGCTCGTTCGCCAACGTGCCGACGAGGACCGCGAGCGCGTGCGGCTCGAAGTCCGGCACCGTCGGTCCGCCAGGGAAGCGCGCGCCGTCGAGGGCGAGCCCGGGTGAGGCGGACGGCGGCGTCGTGGCGGCCGGCGGCACACCGACGCCGTCCGGCGGCACGAACGTGGCGTCACGCGTACTCATGGTACTGATCGATCGCGACGCCCTCGAGGATCCCGAGCGCGTCGTGGGTGAGTGCTGCGACCGAGCAGTACAGCGACAGCAGGTACGACGCGCCGCCGGCCTGGTTGATCCCCATCAGGCGCACCGAAAGGCTCGGGCTCACCTCGCCGGGCAAGCCCGGCTGGAACAGACCGACGACGCCGCGCTTTCGCTCGCCGGTGCGCAGCAACAAGATGTCGCTCTTGTTGCCCTTGATCGGCAGCTTGTCGCAGGGGATGAGCGGGAAGCCGCGCCACGTGATGAACGGCGTGCCGAACAGGTTGACGGTGGCCGGTGGGACGCCGCGCCGCGTGCACTCGCGCCCGAACGCCGCGATCGTCCGCGGATGGGCGAGGAAGAACGCGGGCTCCTTCCACACCAGCGAGATGAGCTCGTCCAGATCGTCCGGCGTCGGCGTGCCCTTGCGCGGCTTGATGCGCATGTCCGGGTCGACGTTGTTCAGCAGGCCGTAGTTGCGGTTGTTGAGCAGCTCGTGCTCCTGCTTCTCCTTGAGCTTCTCGACCGCGAGCGTGAGCTGCTCCTTCACCTGATCCATCGGGCTGCGGAAGAGGTCCGAGACCCGGGTGTCGACCTCGACCGTGGTCGTGATCGACGTGAGCACGTACTCGCGCGGCTGCGTCTCGTAGTCGCTGAAGGCGACCGGCAACACCTCACCGGGCTCGGGACTGCAGCGGACGTCGAAGTCGCCGTCGAGCGCTTGGTTGAGGCGGTACACACCGGCCTCGACCGGGACCCACGGCAGCATCTGCGTCAGCCAGCGCGGGGTCGCGCCGCGCCACTGGGGCGCCGTCTTGGTCGTATTCGCGAGCTGCCGTGCGGCGCGCTCGCCGATGGAATGTCGTGGCTCAGCCATGTCGAGTGCTCCACCACCGTGGTGCAGGATGCTGGGCTCCAGGTGGCGCGGAGAGGCTAACAGAAGCGATGCGGCCGAGTGTGCGCCGCGGCTCGTCGCGAGCGGAGCAGCACGGCCCGTCGACGATGCCCATGACATGTCACGGGATCACGGCCCAGCGCGGCCCCATTTCCCCACGAAGGGCCGGGATCGCGGGGGTACCGTGCGCCAGCGGGCCTGGAGTGGACACAGCGCTCACGGCAGCGGTCGGCCCGCGACGAAGGCCGGTGGCTTCCGGAGGATTCGGGCCGATGACCGCTCACGGGTCGCGGCGAGCGGGGATCAGCGGCGATCGGACGCGTACGTCATCACCAGGTACATCGAGCAGTCCTCGGCGCCCGGGTTCACATACGCATGGGGCACGTCGGCCGTGAACGCGATCGCGTCGCCCTTGCCGAGCTCGTGGCGTACCCCGTCGACCTCGAGCTCGAGCCGCCCGGCGGTCACGATGAGGTTCTCGCGGGTGCCCTGCCGGTGCGGCGCCGCGTCCTCGCGGCTGTGCGCGGCGAGGAACAGCTCGTAGAACTCGACGTTCGTCGGCTCCTCGAGGGGATAGAGCGCCCGCGACGAGAAGCGGCCGTCGGGGCTGACCAAGCGCCGCGCGTCGGCGCTGCGCATCACGCTGGTCGGCGAACGATCGGCGTTCGCGAGCAACGCCGAGAACGGCACGTCGAACGCCCGGGCGATCTTCCACACCACGCTGACCGACGGCGACGCGCGACCGTTCTCGATCTGGCCGAGCAGGGATCGGCCGTGACCGGTGAGACGCGCGAGCGCATCGAGCGAGAGATCGCGGGCACCTCGGAGCGCGCGGAGGTTGGCGCCGACGACGGCGTCGAGGGTGGGCTCGGGCAAGCCGCAGCTCGCACCATCGCCGGCGCCCTCCGCCTCGGCCGCGGTGACGGACGCCGAGCGCTCGACGGGTGCCTCGGGCGCCTCGAGCGGCAGGCCCGCCCGCGCCCACGCCAGCGTGCCGCCATCGAGGGAGTAGACCTCGGTGAGCCCGGCCCGCTCGGCGAGCGACGCGGCGGTGAGGCTGCGGGCGCCCTTGGCACAGACGAAGAGCACGCGGTCGCGCGGCAGCTTGGCGCGGGGATCCGCACGGAGCTCGCCGAGCGGGACCAGCCGCGCCCCGGGCACGTGACCGGTGCGCCACTCGTCGGGCTCGCGCACGTCGACGATGTCGAGATCGCCGGCGGCGACGAGGGCTGCAACGTCACCGAGTTCGAGGATGCGCGCCATTTCGCCGAGCCTAGCAGACGCCCGTGGCGCACCGAAGCGCGGGCGGGCAGACCGCTGGCCGTCGCGTCAGACCCGGGCAGGGAGCGCCTCGGCGGCGAAGATACCGAACACGCCGCGGAGCAGCCGCCGACCAACACCATCACGAACTTTCGTCCAGCATAGTGACCTACGGCACCGCGACTTGGACGGCTTTGGAATTCGGCTTAATCCAGTATTTACAAATAATTGCACGGCACAACAGTGGACCAATCCGACCGACAACCGGGCGTAGCCGTGGCCCCGACTGTCTGCTATACAAAACCCATGGTCGAGTTCTCTGTGTTCGCGTCGCTCGCCGGGGGCGTCCTCATCGGCGTCGCGAGCACGTGGTTGCTCGCCGTCAACGGTCGCATCGCCGGCATCAGCGGGATCCTCCACGACCTGTTCCGACCGCCGTCGGGCGAGATCGACTGGCGCGTGGCGTTCCTCGGTGGCCTGGTGCTCGCCGGCTTCGTGTGGCTCGCGATCGTGCCGGACGCCGCGACCACGGCGTCGTTCGGCTCGCTGGGTCGGCTGGCGACCGCCGGCGTGCTGGTGGGCGTCGGCACGCGGATGGCCAACGGCTGCACCAGCGGCCACGGGGTCTGCGGGCTCGGTCGCCTGTCCCAGCGCTCGCTCGCTGCGGTGCTCGTGTTCCTGTCGACCGGCATCGCGACCACCACGATCGCGCGCCACGTGTTCGAGGTGACGCCGTGATCGCGCGACTGTCGGCCCTTGCAGCGGGCTTCGTGTTCGGCATCGGCCTCTGGCTGTCCGGCATGACCGATCCGGCCCGCGTGCTCGGCTTCCTCGACGTCGGTGGACGCTGGGATCCGAGCCTGCTGTTCGTGCTCGGCGGCGCCGTCGGGGTCACGCTGGTCGCGTTCCGCGTCGTGCTCCGCCGCGAGGCACCGGCGCTCGGCGGTCGCTTCGACGCCCCGGCCCGCCGACAGATCGATCGCGACCTGCTGCTCGGCTCGGCGCTGTTCGGCGCCGGTTGGGGCTTGGGCGGCCTCTGCCCAGGGCCCGCGTTGAGCTCATTGCCGACGCTCGCGCCGGGGATTGTGGTCTTCGTGCTCGCGATGGTGGTCGGCGGGTTCGTCTACGGCCCGGCCAAGCGCACCGATCGCTCGTGACCCGGCACGAGCAACCGATGCCGCCCGATGTCGGCGATCGTCCGCTCAGCTCGCGAACTGCAGCTGGCTGAGGTGCCCGTGCAGCTCGCTCTTGCGCGAGCGCGAGCACACCACCGGGATGTTCATCGCGCGGCAGCGCAGCCGGATCGATCGCATCATCGAGTGATTGATGGCGTCCGTCAGGACGATCACCAGGCCGATGGTGCGCGGGATCGGGCGCTTGAACTGATCGTGGCGCTGGCCGCACCACCACTGCACGTCGTCGAAGCCCTTCTCTTCGAGCAGGGCCTCGACCGGCGCCGGGTGCGTCCCACCGACGATCAGCACGGCGCGGGACTGCGGCCTGATCTGGTCACTGCACGAACCCGAGTGATCGTCGGTCCCTCCGTGCATCCGCTTCGAACCGCAGTCCCTCGCCGGCCAAGTGTTCGACATAACGAAACTTGTTTAGCATCATGAACGGCACGGCGCAACGACGGATGAGGATTGCGTCACGTGAGTGCCGTCCACTCGACAGGGAGGACGATTGACCTTGCGCAGCGTTCAGCATGATGAACACTCGAAGACGGAGGCCCCGACCGCCGTGCTCACGCTGACGCTCTTTGCCATCGTGCACCGCCTGCTCGCGCGGCGGGGACCTCGAACTTCACCGGCCGCGTCGCCGGGCTCCGAGTGTGCGCCGCCGTCCGGCGCGCCGGAGCCCCACCATGACCGCAGCCCAGCGATTGCGTGAACCCGACACGTCCACCCGAGCCGCCGCGTTGGCCGTCATGGTCACGCGGGACGACGTCTGCGGACTCCGGACCTGTCGATCGCTGCGCGCGCGCGGGTACCTGCCCATCGTGCTGCCCTCGATCGACTCGGCCCGCGCGGCGCTGACGAGCATCGCCGCCGACGTCGTCCTGCTCGACGCGCGCCGCGAGCTCGCCGAGCTCACGCGACTGCTGGTCGACCTCTCGCGGCTCCACGCCGCGCCGACCACGGTGCTCGTCACCGATCACGGGTCCGACATCACCTGGGTCGGCGCGCGGTCCGGACTGCTCGCTGGCGCCGCCGACGACGACGCCGACCTCGACCACGCGGTCGAGCGGAGCCTCCGCGAGGCGAGGCGACCGCGCTCGCCCCGGTAGGACTGCACGCGCGACGGGGGATTTGCGGTGGGGCACCGCCCGCGGCGCCCGTGACATACTCGTCCGGTCCATGCCCCGTCCGCGCGCCCCCTCGGCCCTCGTCGCCGCCTCGCTCGCGATCGCGTGTCACCAGCCCTATGCCGATCGCTCCGACGCGAGCACCACCGCAGCGACCGGAGACACGACGGGCGACGACACGGCGGTGAACGGAACCTCCACTGCGGGCGGCGGCTCTGACAGCTCCTCCACCGGCGCCGAGTCGCCCGAGGTCACGGCCGATTTCACGACGTACGCGAGCCAGCCGATGGTCGTCGACGTCGAAGTCCGCCTGCCCTCGCCCGGCGTGATCACCCTCGAGCACGCGCAGGACGAGGGCGTACAGGTCGCCCCACGCGAGGGCGGCAACGACTTCCGGCGCCGCTTTCGGATCCGCGGCCTCGCGCCGGCGACCACCCACCACCTCGACTTCGCGTTCATGCCCGACGACGGCACGATGCTCGAGGGGCAGCTCGAATTCCAAACCCTACCGGCGCTCCCGGACTTCGTCGGCGCGTACCTGCTCGAGACCACCGACGTCGAGCCCGCGCCGGTGTACCGTCTGTTCGACGTCTCGCGCTACCCCATCGGCGGGCGGGCGGGCGCCACCATGGTCGACCCCGCCGGCATCACGCGGTGGTACCTCACTGGCCCGACCGACTTCATCGGCCCCCCGTCGGTGTGGGTCGCCCTGCACCTGCGCCCCGATGGGAGCGTGCTGTACGTGCAGGAGGACACGCTGTGGATCCGCGACGAGCTCGGCGAGGTCCTGCTCGAGATCCCCGCGACCGATCTCGGCCAGCCGACGCTGCACCACGAGGTGCTCGAGCTCCCCAACGGCAACTTCATGGCGCTCTCGCAGGACTTCCGCGAGATCGAGTACGCGGACCTCGGGACCGTCTGGGTCGTCGGTGACATGATCGTCGAGTTCACGCCGCAGGCGGAGGTCGTGTGGACGTGGAACGCGTTCGATCACCTCGATCCGCAGCGGCGACGCGCGTACTTCGACGACGAGATCGTCGATCCCGTCTCAGGAGTCTCGGCGAAGGACTGGACCCACGCCAACGCGATCGTCCACGACCCCGAGGCGGACACGCTCCTGGTCTCGATGCGCCACCAAGACTGGCTGGTGCTCATCGACCACGCGACGGGCGACGTGCTGTGGCGACTCGGCGACGAGGGGGACTTCGCGCTGCCGGGCGACGACCGGTGGTTCTTCAGCCAACACGCGCCCGAGTGGATGCCCGACGGCACCCTGCTGCTCTACGACAACGGCAACGGCAACCCCGACATCCCCCTGGCCGAGGTCCACTCCCGCGCCGTCCGCTTCGCGCTCGACGTCGATGCGCTGACGGCCGAGGTCGCGTGGCAGGACGACGAGCCGCCGTTCCAGGTGCTGTTCGCCGGCGACGCCGATCACCTCGGCGATGGCCGCCTGCTGGTGACCGACTCGGCGAGCTTCGGGGAGCTCGGTGTGGTGACGGGCCGCATCCGCGAGGTCGATCCCGCGCGAAGTCCCAGCCGCACCTGGTCGATCACTACCCCGCCCGGGCGCTGGGCCTACCGCACCAGCGCCTACGACCGGCTCGTCGGCGTGGCTGCGCGCTGACGCCAGGCCGCGAAGACCGAGGAAGCACAGCCGATTGTAGCGGCCGGGCGGCCAGTCGTGGTTCAATGCCAGCCTCCCCACGAGGCTTGCCATGGCGACACGACACCCAAAGTTCTCGGCTGCCGTCCTGATCGCGGCGCTGCAGCTCGGCTCCTGCACCGACGCCGATGACAGCGCGCTCGGCTCCTCCAACAGCCTCCGCGCGTCGGTCCTCGCCTCCGACGTCACGCGCCAGACCACCGGCATCGTCGAGTGGCGCGTCCGCGTGGAGGGGCACGACACGCTCGTGGTCGTCGGCATCGACGGTGGCGCGACCGAGGTCGGACGCTTCGTGATGCAGTCGACGCCGGACGAGGTCCGCATCGACGCCCACGGCGCGAGCGTCGGCCGTGTCCGGCTCGTGCGCGACGGCTCGATGCTCGAGTACACGCTCGACGACGCGGCGCTGCTCGACGCGTTCCGCAGCGACGGCGCCGCGCAGCAGCTCACGCCGCGCGACGCGGGTCCGTCCTCGTGTGCCGAGACCGCCGACGACGGCATGGCGTGCGGCAACTTCCTCGCGGCCGACCTCGACGAGGTGCTCGGCTGCTCGATCGCGATCGCCGGCGCGGCGCTCGAGTGCCTCCCCGGCGCACACCGCATCGCCGCCCCCGCGCCGCGGGCGAGCCGGCAGGGCGGTGGTGAGGGCGGTGGTGCCGGCGGCGGCGGCGGTGCTGGATATGACGACGGCGGTGGCTACGACGGCGGCGGCTACGACGACGATGGCGGTTACGACGGCGGTGGCTACGACGGCGGTGGCTACGACGGCGGTGGCTACGACGGCGGCGGCTACGACGGCGGTGGCTACGACGGCGGTGGCTACGACGGCGGTGGCTACGACGGCGGTGGCTACGACGGCGGTGGCTACGACGGCGGTGGCTACGACGGCGGCGGCTACGACGGCGGTGGCTACGACGGCGGCGGCTACGACGGCGGCGGCGGTGGCTACGACGGCGGTGGCTACGACGGCGGTGGCTACGATGGCGGTGGCTATGGCGGCGGCTATGACGGCGTCCGGCGACCCGGGCCGCGCGTGCGGCTGCAGACCGGGATCCCGCAGGCCCCGGCCGAGTTCGCGTTCGGTGCCGGCGGCACGGCGAGCGCGCCGATCGAGACCGGCGCCTGGAACCTCCGCCAGCGGCGCGGTCGCTAGCTCAGCCCTCGACGTCGATCTCGACCGCGCGCCATGACGCGCCGCCGCGGTCGTCCCGCAGCACGATCCACATCATGACGCGACCGGCCCCGCTCGGGGCCGTCCACGCATTGTCGCTGGTGCGGGCGGGATCATCGGTAGCCCGCCCCGTCCGCGCCGCATCGAACTCGCCGCCCGTGGCGTACCACGCCACGCCGATCGCCTCACGGGTGTCCACCGGCTCGAGGGCGATCGGATCGAAGCGGGCGTACCACTCGGCACCGCCACAACCCGCGCCTTCGGTGCACTCCTCGGGGCAGGTGTCCGCGTCCTCGTCCAACGTGCACGCACCGTCGCCACACGTCGGCGTCTGGGCGCAGTCCGACCAACGCACGCGCAGGTCGATCGTCTCGCCCGCCGACACCCGCAGTACCGCGCCGTCCTCGATCGCGCGCGCATCATCGCCACGCCCCTGCACCAGCGACTCGACGCGCGGCGGCACGTTCGCGCGGTGACGTCGGCGCAGCTCGGCCGCCTGGGCCTGCGTGGCGCCGGCGACCCCGCAATCGAGCCGCACGCCGAGCACCGCCTGCTCGCCGTCGGCGTCGACGACGACCGGCTGATAGTAGCCGCCGGTGCGATCGGGCTCGACCGGTCGCCCCTGCGGCTCGCCCGGCTCCGCGGGCGGTGGATCGGGACCGAAGAGCCGACACGCCTCGTCGGGAAGCGTCGCGGTCACGCTCGGCGCCACGTCGATCGCGTCGGTGGCCCCGTCCGCGCCGTCGAGGCACGCGGTCGCCACCGGGCCGGTCTCGGCCAACGCCCGCCGTGCCGTACACAGCGACCACGCCAGCGCGCCGTCGATCCGAGGTCCGTCGGCGTCGACCCACAGCGCGGTCAACTCGACCTCGGCCCCGGGCTCGGCCTCGGCGGGGCTCGCCGCCACCGCGAGCAATCGCGGGCCGTCGACGACGGAGAGATCGACCGACACACCGGTCGTGCAACCTCCGGCGACCAGCGCGAGCGCGCCGAGGACCCGCGGGTTCAGAAGTCCCATTGCACCCCCACCACCGGCAGCACCGGGAAGCCCGAGATCGATCCGCGTCGCGAGTAGTCGGCCGCGTACACCAGCTCCTCCGCGTTGCGCCGGTTCCACACGTTCAGCACCTCGACGAACACCTCGAGGGCGGTGCGGCGGATGTCGAAGCGCTTGGCCACGCGGGCATCGAGCTGGAGGAACTGCGGCACGCGGATCGAGTTGTGCGCGCCGAACTCCGGCTGGTAGCGGTTGCGCGTCGCGTCGTACCACGCGCCGGTGACCGGCGTGCGGGGGAAGCCCGAGGCGTAGCGCATGCGGGCGCCGAGCTCGAAGCCCCGCGGGAGCGCCCAGGCCAGCACCGCCGTCAGCACGTGGATCTGATCATAGTCCGACAGCCGCGTCGGTGCGCCCTCGCGATCGCGCCGCTCGGACCGCATCACCGTGTACGCGACCCAGCCGAACAGGCCCTTGAAGAGCTCCTGGCGCAGGAGCACCTGGGCGCCGTAGGACCGCCCGGTGCCGCTCGGCTCGAGCGCGCGGGCGGCCAGCGGCGACGCGGCGCCGGAGCGCATCGCGAGATCGCGGCTGCGCGTGTAGAACCCGGTCACGTCGAGGGAGAGCGTGCGCAGGATCGACACCTTGGTGCCGAACACCGCGTGCAGCGCCTTCGACGTCGGCAACTCCGGTGTGCCGAACGTCGCCGAGAGATCCTCGGGCGCAGGCGCCTGGCGGTAGAGACCCGTCGCCGCGCGGAGCTCCACCCGCCAGTGCGGCCGGGCGATCATCGCCAGCCGCGGCTCGACCGCGAAGTCGTGATCGAAGCGCCCGACCGCCGGGGTCTCCGCCTGCCGCGGGTTGCGACGATCGACCGAGCGCGCGTAGGGGTCGATCCGCAGGCCAGGGATGATGTGCAGTTTGCCCTGCCACGGCGCAAAGTCGGCCTGCACGTACGGCGCGATGCCGATCCGAGTGGCGCGCCAGCGATCCGCCACCAGCTCGTCCGGCGGTGGCTGGCCGAACACGCGGACGTCGCCCTCGCGCGCGGGCAGGGCCAACGATCCGGTGCGCCGCTGCGCGACGACGTCGAGCTCGGCGTCGACACCGACGTCGAGCTGCACCCACGCCGCCGGGCGCCAGGCCTGATTGGCGCGCAGGCCCGCGAGCACCGTGTCGTCGGACAGCGACGTCGTCACCGGGCCGACCGCCGCGCTGCGACGGGACCGGCCGAGGCCGAAGTACGGGGTGACGGTCAGCTGGGCCCCCTCGCCGCCCTGGTGGATCCACCGCGCATAGATCCGGCCGAAGTCGGTCGCGCGGCGATCGACGATTGCGAGCGGGATCCTCGTCGGGGACGCCGCGGCGGAAGCGGTCGGCGCTGACGATCGAGACCAGCTCGACGCTGTCGCGCGACGACGGTCGCCACATCACTCGGATCTGACCGTCGCCGTAGCGCGGCAGCGGGATGAGGCCCGCGGTGTCCTCGTCGAGGAACCTCTCGCCCCACGCGGCGACGTACGACGCGCGCGCGCCGACGCCGAGGTGCCAGCGCCGGCGCCGATCGAGGGGTGTCGTCACCACCGCGGAGGCGTCGAGCGTGTCGGCGTGCACGCGGCCGCCGACGCGATCGCCCTCGGGCGTCGTCGTGGTCACCGCGACCATGCCGCCCAGGCCACGGCCCCACATCGCCCCCTGCCCGCCGGGCACCAGCTCGATCGAGTCGACGAGCTTCGGGTGCACCACCGAGCGCAGGCCACCTTCGTGGTAGAGCCGCGGGATCGGCACGCCGTCGACGTACACCCGCGTGTCGGCTGGCGCGGCGCCCCACACCACGAGCTGCCCCGAGCCCGCGGTCGAGCGCGCGACGCCGGGCAGGCTCTCGACCACGCGCACCACGTCGCCGGAGGTGCCGGGCACCTTGCGGGCGTCCTCGGCCCGCACCTTGGTCGACGACGCCTCGCGCGACAGCGGCGGCGCGACCACGAGGATCTCGAGATCGTCGCCGTCCTCGGGCGCGGCCGCGGGCTCGGCCAGCGCGACCTCGTAGCGCACATCGAGTTCTTCACCGGCGGTGAGCGTCTCGCGGGTCTGCACCGCGGTGAGCTCGGCCCCCGACAGCGCGACCTCGTGCTCGCCCGGCGGCACGCCCTCGAACGTGAACCGGCCCTCGGCGTCGGTGATCGCCTCGCGCGGGGCGGCTTCACCAGCGACACGCAACACCACACGCGCACCGACGACCGGCGTCTTGGTACCGCGGGCGAGGACGACCCCGACGAACCCGGCCGTCATCGCCGGCGGGGGCGTCTCGACCGCGAGCGTGAACGCGTAGCTGTACTCGATCACGATCGGCCCGGGCTTGCCGTCGATCTCCGCGGGCGTGAACGTGAACTGCTCGGCGGCCCGCACCGCGGCGCGATCGAACGCCTCGCCCGCGGAGGTGGCGACCTCGACCGTGGTGACGTGCCCGCTGGCATCGAGGGCGATGCGGAGCCCGACCGTCGCCGTGCGACCCGCCGCGCGCTCCTCCTCGGGGTACTCGGCCTCGACGAACCCGACGAGCTCCGGTGGGCGCGTGAGCTTCGGCGCCGCCGCGGGGGCTCGCGCCGTGCGAGCCCGTGCAGCCGCGGGCTCCGGCGCCACGACGACGCCCAGCGCGAGCCCGAGGCCCAGCGCGATGCGGCGCAGTCGCGGATGCACGGCGGCGATCACAGGCTGAACTTCACCGAGATCTTGAAGGTCGCGGCGACCGGCTTGCCGCATCGCGTCGCCGGCTCGAACCGCGCCGACTCGATCGCCGCGACCGCAGCCGCGTCGAGGCCTGGATCGAGCGGGCCGATCACCTTGGCCGCCGTCACGGCGCCCGTCGCATCGACGGAGACCTCGACGCGGACCTTGCCGGCGATCCCGGCCGCCCGCGCGGCGTCGGTGTACGCGGGCTGCGGCATCGACAGCGGCCGCGGCTTGGTCTCGGGCTCGGCGCATCCCGACGCGGGCAAGGGCGGCGTCGCCTCGAGCACGCGCGACTTCTTAACGGTGCGTCGCGGCGGCTCGGCGCCGTCGCCCGTGCCACCGGGCTTGCCGCTCGGATCGCCCGGGGGCACCGCAGTGCCCGTCGAACCACCGCTCATGCCGAAGCTCGGCGTCGGTCCTGGGCTCGGCGCGGCGGCGGGCGGGGCCGCGGGCTTCGGGCGGGGCCGCGGCGCGGGCTCGGGCGGCGGCGGCTTCGCGGGCTCCGCCGCTTCGACCGGCGGCGCGTCGACGGGCTCCGGCTCCGGCTCCGGCTCCGGTTCGGGCTCGGGCGCCGGCGTCGGCGGGGCCTCGGGCGGCAGCTCGCGCACGGTGATCGTGATCGGAGTGGGCGGCAGGGGTGGCGGCGCGTCGACGCGCTCCACCGCGAGCGCGAGCCCGAGGTGGACCGCGACGCTGGTGCCGTACACCGCCCAGTGCAGCCGGCTCGCCATCAGTCGGGGCGGCGCTCCACGTTGACGGCGAACTGCGTGATGCCCTGGGTTCGCGCGACGTCGAGGACGTGGATCACGTCGCCGTGGTCGGCCTGCCGATCCGCGGTGACCATGAGCGTGAGCTGGGCGTCGGCGCCGACGAGCGCCCCGAGCCGCTCGCGCAGCTCGTCCTCGGTGACGGGCTCCTTGTCGAGCAGGATCTCGTGATCGACCGTGATCGTGATGGCGGCGACCGACGGCAAGCGCCCATCGGAGGTCGAGGTCTTGGGCAGATCGACCTTCATCGACTGCGACACGATGTACGTCGCCGACACCATCATGATGACGAGCAACACCAGCATCACGTCGACGAGCGGCGTGATGTTGATGCCGGAGATCGGGGCGCGGCGGGCACCGCCGGTGCTGGTCGTGCCGGCCACGGCGTCAGCCTCCCCCCGAGATCGCGAGCGCCGTGTCGTCGTTGGGAACTGGCTCGTGCGTCGGCGTCGACACCGGCGATGCCGCAGCATCGACGATGGCGCGGCCGTGCACGCGCCCGCCCTGCTCGCGGACCTTGAGCCACGCCGACAGCCGCTTCGCCAGGGACAGCGCCGCGTTCTCGATGTCGCCCGCCCGCTTCTGCGCGACGTTGTAGCCGACCACCGAGGGGATGGCGACGAAGATGCCGACCGCGGTCGCGACCAGGGCCTCGGCGATGCCGGCCATCACGTTGCCCATCGCCGAGGCGTCGCCGGCCCCGAGGTACGAGAACGCCTCGATCACGCCGAGCACCGTGCCGAAGAGGCCGACGAACGGCGCGTTGTTGCCGATCGTGCCGAGCAGCGTGGTGCCGCGATCGAGTCGAGCCCGCGCGTGGGCGAGCGCGCCGTCGACCGCGTCGAGGAACGCGCTGGCCCCACCTTCGCGGTAGGCGAAGGCCGAGGCGAGCACCTGGGCCTCGATCGAGGCGTTGCCCTCGAGGACCCGCCCGACCGCGACCTCGCCCTCGGCCACCGCGCGATCGATCGCCTGATCGAGCGAGGCCGCCGCGCGGGTGTTCTTGCGGAAGAACCACGCGCGCTCGACCATCGCTGCGACCGCGAGGACCGACAGCGCGAACATGAGGTAGAGCACCCAGGTCGCGCCGAGCAGCGCGACCTTCACGAGTTGAGCGACGATGTCCATGGTTCGGTCCTCTGCGTTCAGTCGAGATCCACGTCGAGCAGGAACAGCGGCGGCTTGGCGCCGCCATCGGCGGTGAGCTCGAGCAGCGCGCCCGCCCGCGCGTCGGTCTGCTCGAGCGTGAAGGTGCCGTCGTCGCGCTCGCGCCTGCGGTAGACGAAGGCCTCGAACGGTGTCTCAGGCTGGCCGCAGGCGTCGAACATCCGCACGTAGATCGAGTACGGGCCGTCGCCGGGCAGCTCGGGCCAGATGACCGACTCCACGTTGCGTCCGTCGTGGACGCAGCCGGCGCCGGAGTCCCAGGTCAGGCGACCGGTGGTCTCGGCGTCGAGGGCGTCGTCGTCGACCCCCGCGGCGTCGCCGGACGCGGTGGTGGGCTTCTTCCAGCTGACGATCTTGCCCTCGGGCGTGCGCACGCGCAGATCGAGATCGACGTCGCGATCCCAGTGCAGCACCACCGCGGCGGCCGGCGGCTTCAGGTTGGGATCGCATTCGTTGAGGTTGTCGGGGATCCGCGGATCGGTCACGCACAGGTCGAGCTCGAAGCCCGGGCCGAGGGCGCCGGCGGCGTCGACCGCCGCGAGCTCGAGGCGACGCAGGCCCGGGGGCACCGCCGCGCCGAGGTCGTAGCGCAGCGTGAACGTGCGCTCGCCGGGCACCGCGGGATCGACGGCCTCGATGGGCGCGATCCACCAGCCGGTGCCGAGGTCCTGCAGACGGATCGCGATCGCGTACGCGTCCTCGTCGACGCGACCGCCCAGGGCGCGGTCGCGCTGTCCGGTCACCGCGATGCCGCTGGCGCTCTCGATCGAGGTCACCGCGACGCCATCGGTCCGTCGCGGGGGTGAGCCGGGCAGGAAGCTGCCGCCCTGCACCGCGATCGGCTCCGTGGGTCCGAGCAGCGCCGCGGTCTGGTCGCACGCGGCGAGGCAGAGCGCGACGAGGCCCAGCGCGAGGAAGATCGCCGACCGCATCAGAACTCCCCCTGCAGCCGTAGCGTGAGCTGGTCGTTGCGCAGATCGTTGGGCACGCCGCGGGCGTCGCGGCCGAGCGTGTCGATCGAGGCGTCGTACTGCAGCACGAGGCGCCCGCGGAATCCGCGGACCACACCGGCCGGCAGCACCGCGCCGACCAGCGGCGAGATGGTGTGGATCGCCGTGTTCGCCGGGACGAAGCGGCCGCGCCGCGCGTCCAGCAGATCCGCGTTGGCGTCGTAGAGATCGTAGCGGATCCCGACCAGCGCCCAGCGGGTGGCGTCCTGGACGATCGCCGCGTACGCCGAGATCTGCCGCAGGTCTGCACCGGTCGCGACGGGGTCGGAGACCAGGAGGCCGCGATCGAGGTTGGTGGCGATCGCGGCCTCGGCGAGCAGGCGCGACCAGCCGATCTTGGTCTTCAAGCCGAGCTGCACGTCGACGCCCACTGCCCAGCGCCGGAAGTTCTCCGAGGGCAGCGCCGCCGTGCCCGGGATCGCGACGGTCTCGCCCGAGTCGAGCGCGCCGTTCTCGTTCAGGTCCTGCCACTGCAGGAGGTTCTTGGTCGCGTCGGTGCCGGGGTGGAAGCCGCGCCCGGCGAGGAACGATGCCCCCGCGCCGATCGACCACCGCTTGGGCAGCGCCTCGACGCCGACGCGCCCGGCGAAGTCGGGGCGGCGGTTGAAGTCGATCCCGGCCGGGCCCCCGGCGCGGTCGTCGAGCGGCGTGCCGTTCATCATCGCGACGTCGTAGCGCAGCGGCCCGACGCCGCCCCGCAGGCGCAGCCCGACGTCGACCGGTCCCGGGAAGAACGCGAGCGAGCCGACGCTCCGCTCCATGAACGGCATCTCGCGCTGGCCGAGCCGCACCTCGTAGCCGAACGGCACCTCGGTGAGGCCCGCGCTCGCCATGATGTACGGGACGCGCCGGCGATCGCGGTGGCGCCAGATCGCGTCGAGGTGCGCCTGGCGGACGCCGATGAACGGGCCGCGCGTGGTGCTGGCGTCGAGCTCGAACTCGAAGGCGAAGTACCGCCAGTCACCGTTGACCCGCGCGCGACCGCGGCGGATGGCGAATCGATCGCGGTTGAGCGCCGCCCCACCCTGCTGCAGCTGATCCTCGGACAGCTGGCTGTACTGGTACTGCACCTGCATGTAGCCGGAGAAGCGCAGGCCCCAGTGATCGGTGGTGAGGACGCGGCCGAAGCCGACCGAGCTCGGGGGCAGATCGCCCTCCGTGGTCGGGGGCTTCGTCGCGTCCCGCGGGCGACGGTTCGACGTCGCGACCGCGCGATCGGACTCGAGCGCGACGACGCGGTTCTGCAGCGCGGCGAGCTCGGCCTGCAGCGCGGCCACATCGACGGCCGCCGGCTCGGGCGTGGCCGTCGGCTCCGCCGCGTCGGGCGGGGTGGCCTCCGGCGGCGTGCTCGGCGTGCTCGGCGGGCTCGGCGTGCTCGTCGGGCTCGTCGGGCTCGTCGGGCTCGGCGTGCTCGTCGTGCTCGGCGTGCTCGGCGGAACGACCTCGGGCGGCGCGTCGTCGTCCTCGATCTCGAACTCCACCGGCGCCGCGTGGGCGACGGTGGAGGCGAGCGCGACGGTGGCGACGAAGCCGAGGCGCAATCCAATGCGGATGCGGGCGTCCACGGTCACGGCAGGGGCGGCAGCGAGCCGTCGGGTTCGAGCAGGGGCAGGCGGCGCGTGTTGGAGAACGGCTCGCAGCTCGCGTCGGTGCAACCGTTGAGCACCTGGGTGGGCGTCGTCGGCGTGCAACCCCAGCAGCCATCCTCCCCGAGGCACTCCTCGCCGCCGGTGGTCGTGCTGGGGTCGACGGTCGGATCGTCGGTGGTCGTCGGCTCGGGCGAGGTGGTGTCCGCCGTGGTGTCTCCGGGCAGGGTCGTGCTCGGGTTCTCGGTGGTCGGGGTGTCGGTCTCGCCGACGGTGGTGCCGATCGAATCGGCGGGGGTCGCCTCGTCGCTGCCGCAGGCGGCGGCGAACAGAGCGAAGAGTCCTAGGGTCAGTCGGGCAAGGGTACGGTCGTGCATGGTTCGAGCTCCGTGGTGCGGGGGTGGTGCGGGTTCGTGGGGACTCAGCCGGCCTCGCAATAGCCGTAGCTGCACACCGGCGCCTCGGTCGGGCAGGTGCTGTCGTCCTCGCACTCGGTGCACGCGGTCTCCCCCGTGGCCCGGAATTCGTAGTAGCAACCGCACGCGCCCTCGGGCTGCCGGCTGTACAGCGGCCCGATCTCGTCGTCGCGCCACACCTCCATCGCGCACTCGGGGATGTTCCCGTTGTCGATCACGATGTCGAGGAGCGGAAGACCGGTCGGCAGCGCTTCGTCGCCCGTGAAATAGCCGATGAAGCGGGCGGTGAGCGGGTTCTCGAACACGCCGGCGTCGTCGGCCGGCGCGTAGAACCGATAGGGGCTCCACAGGTAGTAGTGCCCGTCCCGCACGTTGATCTTGTCGAACGCGCTCGCCGTCGAGTCGGGCCAATAGCTGCAGGTCTGGCCGGTGGCCTGGAACGCCAGCGTGTGGACCACGTCGCGGTTCAGGTCGGCGACCTCGGTGCTCACGAAGCCGAGCGCAGCCTCCGGGTTCTGCGACCCGGCGACCGACGTGATCATGTTCTGGTTC
Source organism: Nannocystaceae bacterium (assembly GCA_044344875.1). Lineage (GTDB taxonomy): Bacteria > Myxococcota_A > Polyangia > Nannocystales > Nannocystaceae > Xiheibacterium. Next base: position 185,402 of record JBIJCC010000003.1, on the reverse strand, counting down.
GACATGACGTCGACACCCTTGAACGAGGTCGGCGGGATGCCGGCCGAGCGCGCGATCGCGATGAGGGCGGCCGACGTGGCGTTGCGGCTGTACAGCTCGGCGTCCTCGGTCCACGGGCTCACCTCGCCCGCGGCGGCCCCGAAGCCGTAGACGAAGTACACCGCCTCGGCGCTGATCGAGGTCTGGCTCGACTCGTTCGACGCGATGAGGCTCCACGACGTGATCGGCCCGGTGGCCTCGCCGATGCCCGCGGGGATCTCCTCCACGCCCTCGCAGAGGGTCGCCTGGACGCCGAGCATGCCGAAGTCGGGCGCGACACCGGTCAGCGGCAGCGTGCACGTCAGCTCGGTGCCCGCGGCATCCCAGTAGCTCGCGGTGCCGGTGATCGGGGTGTCGTCGACGTACGCGGTGATGCCGAAGCACGCGCCGGGGGCCTGGTAGACCAGCGTGATCGGATCGTCGATGTCGTTGAGCGCGGCCGCGACGAGGGCGAGCAGCGGCTTGCTCGCGCTGCCACCGGCGCCGATGACGACGTTGGGGAGGTCGGTGCAATCGACCTCCACGCCACCGGCGCGGGCGTCGGGCGCCGCGAAGGCTGCCGCGACCAGGACGACGAAGGGAACGAGACGAGGGCTCAGGTGCATGGCGAGTGAGCGCTGCACTGAGCACGCGGCGTGCCAGGTCCTCGCCATCGCGTTGTCCTGCGATTCATCGACGCCCGTGGGAGCGAGTGCGTGGGCACACCGTGGGATGTCGCGGCCACCCGCGATCGGCCACGGATTTTCACACGCCTCGACGCCGTAGAACTCGCTTGTTCGCTATCATGTCCGACTGTTCTGTTTGCCAAACCCGCCAAGAACGGCTACATACGTGGCAGATAGCCGGTATTTTGTCATGGCCGCGGCGGCAACCGAATTTCCCATGAACGATCGTGCAATGGTGGATGACGGGTTCGCGGCCGACCACGACGGCGGCACTCGGTCGAGCGCGGCGTCGGCCGAGCTCGCGGCGTGGCGCGTGGTCGCCCGCGGTGCCGCACTCGCGGATGTCGTCGACGCGATCGCGGTGCACGTGCTGTCGGCGCAGCGGCTCGAGCAGCTAGCCGTGCGTCGTCTCCACGCCGACGGTCGCCTCGACACGCTCGCGCGCCACAGCATCGATCCCGACGCCTCGCCGGCGCGGGTGATGCTGACGCCGCCGTTGCGCGAGCGACTGCAACGCATGCTGCTCGCCGACGCCGCGGGCTGGGACGTCGGCGTCCGCGACGAGCTGCGTGTCGTCGTCGAGGGGCGCCCCGGTGATTCGGCCCTCGCGCTCGTGCCCCTCGACACGCACGACGGCGCGATCACTTTGGTGCTCGGCTCCGGGACCGTCGCGCTCGCGGATCTCCGCGCGGCCCTCGTCGGCGTGCGCGAGCCGCTGCAGGCGGCGGTGCGCAACGAGTCGCGGGTCCACGAGCTCGAGCGCCTGCGCGAGGCGGTCGAAGCCGACAACCGCGCCCTGCGATCGCGCCTGCAGGTCCAGGATCTGAGCGAGTCGATCGTCGGCAGCGAGGGCGGCCTCCGTCACGTGATGGAGCAGGCCGAGCAGGTGGCGCCGACCGAGGCGCCGGTGCTCATCCTCGGCGAGACGGGCTCGGGCAAGGAGGTGGTGGCGCGGGCCATCCACGCCCTCTCCCGGCGCAAGGACGGCCCATTCCTGCGGGTCAACTGCGGCGCGATCCCCCCGGAGCTCGTGGACTCCGAGCTGTTCGGCCACGAGCGCGGCAGCTTCACCGGGGCGATCAACGCCCGCCGCGGTTGGTTCGAGCGCGCCGACGGCGGCACGCTGCTGCTCGACGAGGTCGCCGAGCTCCCGCCGGCGGCCCAGGTCCGTCTGCTCCGCGTGCTCCAAGACGGCAGCTTCGAGCGCGTCGGCGGACAACAGCTGCTGAGCGCCGACGTGCGCATCGTCGCCGCGACCCACCGCGACGTGCGGGCGATGATCGCCGGCGGCGAATTCCGCGAGGACCTCTGGTACCGCATCAGCGTGTTCCCGATCCAGCTGCCGCCGCTGCGCATGCGTCGGCAGGACATCGCGCCGTTGGTCCGGCACTTCGCCGCGAGCGCCGGGCTGCGGCTCCACGGCTTCGCCCTGCACCCGACCGAGGCCGATCTCCAGCTGTTGCGCGAGTACGACTGGCCCGGCAACGTCCGCGAGCTCTCCGCGGTGATCGAGCGCGCGGCGATCCTCGGCAAGGGCCTGCGACTCGAGGTCGGCACTGCGCTCGGCGCCCTGCCCCCGCCGACGCGCCGCGAGAGCAGCGCGGAGACCCTGCAGAACGTGACGCGTCGGACGATCGAGGGCGCGCTCGCCCGCTGCGAGGGGCGGATCGAGGGCGAGTCGGGGGCCGCCCGGTTCCTCGGCCTCCACCCCGCGACCCTGCGGTCGCGGATGCGGAAGCTGGGGATCGAGTGGCGGCGCTACCGGCCACCGGGCCGCTAGACGGGCCCGGAACCGGCCCTGCGGGCGCCTCCAGGGAAGTTCACTAAGAAATACTCCTAGTCAGTAAGATGACCGCGGCCGCCGAGCGGCAGGCCCCGGCCCATGACGTTCCTGCTGTCCCTGCTCCTTCACGCTGCCCCTGCGACCGAGCCCGCGCGGGCGTACGACGGTGTCGATGCCACGCCCGCGACCGACCCCGCGACCACGAGCCCTGCCGTGACGCCCGTGACGCCCGTGACGGCCGCGACGGCGACCGCGACGCCCGTGACGCCCGTGAAATCCGACGGCGGTCCCGCCCCCGCGAAGGACCCCGGCTGGCGCGTGCCGACCTACGGTCTCGACACCAACCCCGCGCCCCTCGACACGACCAGCCCGAAGTTCACGCCGGGCAAGGGCCTGTCCCTGCGCAGCACCGATGGCCGGTTCGTGCTCAACCTTTCGCTGCGGACCGGCTTCCAATACACGGTGCAGCAGCCCCACGACGGCGGACCACTGCGCCAGGGCATCGAGCTGCGACGGCTCCGCACCGTCTTTTGGGGCAACGTGTTCGGGAAGCACAACCAGTACTTCATCCAGCTCGCGCTCGCGCCCCGCGAGCTGCAGCTGCGCGACGGCACGACGCACTCGCACCCCGCGTGGGACGTGTACATGCAGTTCGATCACCTGCGCGATCTGACGCTGCGCATCGGCATGTACCGGCCGCAGTACAGCCGCGAGCGGCTGATCCAGGACATCAACCCGCTCTTGGTCGACCGATCGCTCGCCAACGCGGAGTTCAACCTCGATCGCGACATCGGCTTCGACATCCGCTCCGAGGACTTCCTCGGCCTCGGGCGCCTGCGCTACTTCGCCGGCGTGTTCATGGGCGAGGGGCGCAACGCCGAGGGGCTCGGCGACGGCGGTCTGCTCTACACGGGTCGCATCGACCTGCTCCCGCTCGGGATGTTCGACGACTACGACGCGGCCGATCTGACGCGGGCCAAGAAGCTGCGCATGAGCTTCGGGGCCGCCTACGCGTACATCGATCGCGCGCACGCCGATCGCGGTGTGCTCGGCAATCCACCCGCCGACGGTGGCTCGACGGACATGCACAACGCCACCGCCGACGCGCTGGTGAAGTTCGCGGGGCTCTACCTCGAGGCCGGCTGGCTGTGGCGCCGCGGCACCCGCAACCCCGGCGACGCCGTCGACGACGCGGGCGAGCCCATTCCCACCGCGGCGCCGCGCAACGGCCACGGCTACTTCGCGCAGCTCGGCGTCCTGCTGCCGCACACGTACCTCGAGCCGGCGCTCCGCATCTCGCAGGTGTTCGGGCAGGGTTCGAACACGGCCCTGGCCGACTCGAGCGAGCTCGGCGGCGGCCTCAACTACTACTTCGCCGGCCACAACCTCAAGCTGCAGCTCGACTACTTCCGGCTGTGGAAGGACGACGCGCTGCGCCAGGGTACGGACCAGCTCCGCGTGCAGCTGCAGGTGGCGTTCTAGGCCCGTTCGGCCGCGTGCTACGTTCGCGCGGGTGCCGGTCCTGTGCCCCACCCGACGTCAGCTCGCGCGCGGCGCAGCTGCGCTCGTGCTCGCGGGGTGTCGCCGCGCCCCCGGCGGTCCGCTGCACGTCCTGGTCGCCGCCAGCCTCGCCGACGTCATGGCCGCGATCGTGGTCGACTTCGCCGCGGCCAGCGGCAACCCGACGCCCGAGCTCGTCGCGGACGCGAGCTCCCGGCTCGCGACGCAGATCCGCGCCGGAGCCCCCGCGGACGTGTTCCTCCCCGCCGACCTGGCGTGGATGGACGCGCTCGCGGCCGATGGCCTCGTGCAGGACGACACGCGGCACGCCCTGCTCGGCAACCGCCTCGTGGTCGTGACCCCGCGCGACGCGGCGTGGGTGCCCGCGGACGCGAATGCCCTGGCGACCGCGACGCGCCTCGCCCTCGCCGGCGCCGCGGTCCCGGCCGGCAAGTACGCCCGCGCTGCCCTGGCCTCCCTCGGGATCGCCGACGCCCTCTCGGCGCGCATCGTCGAGGCCGACGACGTCCGCACCGCCCTGGCGTGGGTCGCCCGGGGTGAGGTGCCCGCGGGCATCGTCTACGCCACGGACGCCGCGATCGAGCCCGCGGTGCGCGTGGCCTTCGCGATCCCCGAGTCGAGCCACCCGCCCATCGTCTATCCGATCGCCGCGCTGCGCGAGGCGGGCCAGCCCGCGGCGGCGCGTGCGTTCGTCGAGCACTGCCGTAGCGCGAGCGCGGCCGACCGCTTCGGTGCGGCGGGGTTCACCGTCCTGTGACCGCGACGCCCTGGGACGCCATCGCGCTGTCGCTGCAGGTCGCCACGGCCTGCACGGTCCTCGGCGCGCCGCCGGCCTGCGCCCTGGGCTGGTGGCTGGCGCGTCGCGAGCACCCGGCCAAGGCGCTGGTGACGGCACTGGTCTTCGCGCCGATGGTGCTGCCCCCGGTCGTCACCGGCCTGCTGCTGCTGTCGCTGCTCGGCAAGCACGGGCCCATCGGCGCCATGCTCGATCGACTCGGCCTCGCGGTCGCGTTCACCCCCGCTGCGCCCGTCCTCGCGGCGCTCGTCGTCGGCCTGCCGTTGTTCGTGATGTCGGCCCGCGCCGCGTTCGCGGCGGTGGATCCCGCGTACGACGAGCTCTCGGCCAGCCTCGGCGATCGCCCGCGCCGCACGCGGTGGCGGGTGCTCCTGCCGCTCGCCCTGCCCGGCCTCGCCGGCGGCGCGGTGCTGATGTTCGCGCGCTCGCTCGGGGAGTTCGGCGCCACGATCGTGCTGGCCGGCAACACCGACGCCACGCGCACGATCGCGATCGCGATCTATGCCCTGCTCGATCGCCCCGAGGGCGACGCGGATGTCCGCGTCCTCGCGTGGTCGAGCATCGCGATCAGCCTCCTCGCGCTGGTCGGGTACGAGTGGCTCGCGCGGTGGCAGCGACGCCGACTGGATCTGCCCCGATGACCGCCGCCCTCGTCGACGTCGAGCTCCGCCTGCCGTTCGGCGCCGGCGACCGCGTGCTCGCGGTGCGCAGCGCCAGCGGCCGCGTCGCGGTGGTCGGGCCGTCGGGCATCGGCAAGAGCACGCTGGTCCGCGCGATCGCAGGCGTCGAGCACCGCGCCCGCGGGCACGTCCGCGTCGCCGGCGAGCTGTGGCAGGACGATCGAGAGGGCGTGCTGCTCCCCGCCTGGCAGCGCCGCGTCGGCTGGGTGCCCCCGGACGCGCGGCTGTTCCCCCACGTCCGCGTGCGCGACAACATCGCCTGGGGCCTCGACGGGCCGCCCGCAGATCTGGACGACGTCTGCGCGGCGCTCGAGATCACGGGCCTGCTCGATCGGAGCCCGCGCAACCTCTCGGGCGGCGAGCGACAGCGCGTCGCACTGGCCCGCGTGCTGGTGCGGCCGACCACGGTGCTGCTCCTCGACGAGCCCTTCGGCGCCCTCGATCGGGCCCTGCGCGCCCGGGTGATCGAGGCCCTGCGCGCCCGCCTCGGCGCGCGCCCGATCGTGCTCGTCTCCCACGACGAGCGGGACCTCACCGGGCTCGTCGACGACGTCGTCGAGCTCGGGTGACCGCCGCGGCCGAGCCCTACCCGCCCTGCAGCACCTTGCGGAGGATCGCCGCGCCGTCGACGACCATCGCGCGCTCGCACGAGAACGAGAACCGCATCGAGTTCACCGAGCCGGCCCCGAACGCGTCGCCCGGGGTGTTGCCGACGCCCGCCTGGCACAGCAACTCCGAGATGTCGTCGGTGGTCGCGACCCCGAGGCGCTCGAACAGCTGCGGCTCGAGCTCGATCCACGCGAAGAAGGTGCCGCGCGGCGCGAACACGCGGACGCCGTCGATGCCCTGCAGCGCCCCGAGCAACGCGTCGCGACGGGCCGCATACTCGGCCAGCATCACGCCGTGGTGCGAACGGTCGCCCTGCAGGGCCGCGAGCGCACCCCACTGCGCCACCGAGCTGACGCCGTTGATGCTGCAGCGCAGGACCTTCTGCAGCCGCTCGGTGAGCAGCGCGCCGTGGGCGATGACCGCCCCGACCCGCAATCCGGCCATCGCGTGGCTCTTCGAGAAGCTGAAGATGGTGAGGACGCGCTCGGCCCAGTCCCCCGCCAGGCTCGCCACCGAGTGGTGCGCCCACGGCCCGTAGACGACGTGCTCGTAGGCCTCGTCCGAGACGATCCACAGGTCGTGACGCCGCGCGATGTCGACGATCGCGGTGATGGTCTCGGGCGAGAGCACCGCGCCGGTCGGGTTGTGCGGCGTGTTGACGAAGATCGCCCGGGTCTTGGGCGTGATGCGGGCCTCGATCGCCGCGGGGTCGTACTGATAGTCGTCCTCGTACCGCAGCGGCACGGCGACGGTGCGGCCCCGCGCGAGGCGGATGTTCTCCGCGACCTCGGTCCACATGGGATCGGGGATGATCACCTCGTCGCCCTCGTCGAGCAGGACATGGAACGTGCTGAACAGCGCGTGCATCGCCCCGTGGGTGACGAACACGTTGTCGGCGCTGGCGACCGGGATGCGGTTCTCGGTCCGGGCCTTGTCGGCGAGGGCGGTCCGCAGCTCGGGGATGCCGGCGTTGGGGACGTAGTGGGTCTTGCCGGCGCGGGCGGCGGCCGCGATCGCCTCGATCACGTGGGGCGGCGGCTCGAAGCTCGGATCGCCGGACTCGAGCCGACACACCCGCTGGCCGGTCGCGGCGACCTTGAACAGGCGCTCTCGGATCTGGACGATCTTCCCCAGGGACAGTGAATCGACGATGTGCGTGGACACGGGCGGTCTCCGGTGCGTTCGAGCGCGCGGAGCCTACTGCCTGGAGTTCCGTCGGTCCACGCGCGCGATCCACCGGCCGTCACCCCATCGACGGTCCAGCGCCAAATCGTCGCGAGTCGGCTGCAAGGAATGTCATCTGCGGTCGTTCAGTCGAGGAGTTCAACGCGCCGACGTGGCCCAGCCAGGGCCGGATCGGCGCCAGACCGCCAATCCACCGCTTGGCACGGACCGTGCTCTACCGGGAGTCCAGAATCGCCGTGACCTCCGCACTCGATGAGCTCCTCGCCCGCTCGCTCCCCCAAGGCACCGCCTCGGCCGGCCCCCATCGGGTCACCTTGCGGGTCGCGGGGCGGCAGTACGCGGCGACGCTGACCGGGTTGGGGGCACGCCTGCTCCAGCTGGCCCACGCGGCGCCGGCCGGCGAGCAGCTCGGCGTCGGGGCGCGTGCTGTGCTGAGTGTGGACATCGAGGGAGCTGCGTTGCGAATGGATCTCCCCGTGGAGGTCGTGACTTGGGGTCGCGCGCATGTGGTGCTGCGCGCGATCGGGGCGCCGCTGGTGTTGCGACGGCGGATCGTCCGGGATCAGGCGTTGGCCGACGCCCTCGGGGTTGCCTCGGTGCGACCCGCCGTGGTCGCTGCCGCATGATGGAGGCGGACCCGCGGACCGACGATCACGGATCGTCGTCCGCCGGGCCATTTCCGTCGATGTGGGAACGACCACCGAGGGCGCGGCACCGTTGGGTGGCCGCTGGTGGTGGGCCGCGCTCGCGGCCGCGTGGACGGCATCCACGCTGCTGGCGTGGCCACACCTGCACGACGACGCCGCGATGCATCTGCGCTACGCGGCGCAGCTCGTGGACGCGGGGCGCTTCGCGGTGCTCGCCGACGCGCCGAGCGTCGGCACCGGATCACCGCCGTGGACGCTCCTGCTCGCGCAGGTGGGGGCATGGCTGCCGCGGGAGCACTGGCCCGCGCTGGCGAAGGCGCTGTCGGCAGCCGGCAGCGCGGTGACGCTCATCCTCGTCGGCGCGCTGGCCCGCCCCTCGGCATCGTCGCGCACGCACGGCCGGATCGCGGCCGCAGTCGTCCTCACGTTCGCCGCGCCCGCGGCGGTGCTCTCGCTGCAGGACGGCACGGAGCTCGGGGCGATGGTCGCGGCCGCGGTGCTCTGCGGCGCCGCGATCGATCGCTGGCTCGGCCCCGGCACGACGTCCGAGCGCGTGCTGATGCTCGGCGTCGCCGCGGCGCTGCCGATGGTGCTCCGCATCGACGCGGCGCCGATCGGCGTCGCCACACTGCTGGCCGCTCGCGCCATCGATCGGCGCGCATGGGCCCCTGCGGTTGCGACGACGGCAGCCATCGTGTTGCCGGTCTGGGCGTGGACCCGGATCTCCCTCGGCGCGCTCGTCCCCGACGCGATCGTCGCCGACGCCGGGCACGTGCCCGCGTGGCACTGGCCCGCCCAGTTCGTCGCGTCGGCGTGGACGCTCAACCCCTGGTGGCTCGTCGGGGCCGTCGGGCTCGCGATCGTCGTCGTGCGTCGACACCCGATGCGGCGCCTCGCGAGCCTCGGCGTCGCGCCGATCTTCGTCGCGCTGTGGGTCGGCGCGCTGCGTGGCCAGGCCCCCGAGGAGGCCGTGCGCGTGCTGCTGCCGACGCTCGCGTTCGCGTGGTCGGTCGCGCTGGTCGTCGAGCGGCACACCGGCGGGCTCGCGCGTCGGCTCGAGCGGCGCCGCGGTCGACGGCTCTGGCAGCTCGGCCTCGTCGTCGGCGTCGCGCACCTCGCCCTCTCCTGGCCCTCGACGCGCGGGTGTCTCGAGCCGCCCGCAACGGCGCCGTCCGTACCCGAGGGCGCGCGCGTCTTCACCACCGAAGTCGGTCGGCTGTCGTTCGCGACCGGCGCGACGGCGATCGACCTGCGCGGTCGCGTCCACGGCCGCGTCATCGCCCAGCTGCCGCCGCGCGCCCGGGCCTGCGCCCTCGCGGCGCGCCATGGCATCCCCGAGTTCGCGTGGCTCGATCCCGACGCCGATGTCGAAGCGCTCGGGCTGGTGCGCGACGGCGACGCGATCGTGCTGCACTGCGACGGCACGGCGAGCGCGGCGTACGTGATGACCGAGCCGCGCGTGGGGTCCACGGCCTTGTGGCGCCGCATCGCGACGCTGCCGTGAGGCGCAGCGTCCGACGGCCCGTCACAGCGGCCGCACCTCGATCGAGAACCGGAGCGGCGATCCGTCGCGCGACACGGTGAGCTCGTGCGTCGTGCCGACCTCGAGCCGCGCCGGTCGCAGCGCGTCGAGCACGGTCGCGGCGCCGAGGCGGGCGGCGTCGAGGCCGTCGATGGCATCGATGCGATCGCCGACGCGGACGCCGGCGATCGCCGCGGCGCCATTGGGCGCGACCGACTGAACCCACACGTGACGCGGTGCGTCGCGTCCCTCGAGCGCGCGAGTGGCACGGCTCGAGTCCGGCCGGACGGCGAGACGCGCCTCGAACCCGAGCCAGCCCCGCGCGTCCGAGGCGACGCCGACAGGCGGCAGCGCGACGACGTCCCCGAGCTCGAGGGTCTCGCCCGCACCCAGCGTCGCGGCGTGGCGACCGAGGGCCTCGCCGCCCCGGGTCGTGCGCCCGACGTGGAACCGCAGCTCGATCGCGCCAGGCCCGAGCCCGTCGACCTCGAACCGCCCCGCGCCGTCGGTGCTCGGATCGCCGCCGAACAGGGCGGGCATGGCCCCCTGGACGTCGCCGCGCGTGCTGCTGCTGCTCTCGACGCCGATCTCCACGCCTGCAAGCGGCTCGCCGTCGACCGCCGAGATCACGCGGCCGGTGACGCGGCCCCACGCGCCGAGCGACGCCGCCACCGTGGTGGTCTCGCCCGGCCGCAGCGTGCTCGTCACCGTGACCGCGCCGACGTCGGCCGCGATCGCGAGGCTCTGCTCACCCGGGCGGAGGCGATCGATGTCGAAGGTGCCCTCGGGGCTGAGGAACGTCCGCGGGCGGCCACCCTCGCCGATGGTCACGGTGAAGCGCTGCACCGGCACGCCATCCATCGTCACGGTCCCGTGGACGCCCGCGGGCACCTCGACCTCGACGCGCACGTCGCTGCCGGGCGCGACCTCCTCGAGGATCCCGCGCGCACCATCGTCGCCCGCCCGCGCGTGGATGGAGTACGCACCGTCGGCGAGTCCCTCGACCGCGAAGCGCCCCTCGGCGTCGGTGACCGTCGGCCGCGCGCCGGGCTCGGCGTCGACCCATGCGTCGGCGACGGGCGCTCCGGCGGCGTCGACGACGATCCCGGTGATGCGCCCGCGCGGCAGCTCGGCGCGGACCTCGATCTCCACGTGCGTGTCGCCCTCGCGGATCACTACACGCGGCGCCTCGCCGATCGGCGCGACGTCCTGCCCCGCATCGCTGAACAGCAGCACGGCCCAGTCGCCGGGTGCGGTGCCGAGGATCTCGAAGCGACCCTCGGCGTCCGTCATCACCCCGTCCTCCGGGGAGCCGCGGTGCCGATACAGCGGAAGATCGCGATCGAGCGCGAGCACGGCCGACACGCCGGGCAACGGCCGCCCCTCGCGATCACGCACCACGCCCGTCACGATCGCCCGGGGCACGAGGGTGACATCGAGTCCGTCGACGCCCTCGGGTGTCACCGCGATCTCCACCTCGCCCGCGCTCCCGTCGTCGCCCGCGGCCTCGAGGCGCCACTCGCCGGACGCCACCCCCGTGATCGTGAACGTGCCGTCGTCCGCGACGCGAGCCGTCGCTCCGGCGACCTTGTTGTGCAGCGCGAGGAGTTCGAAGCCCCCGGTGCGGGGGCGCGGCACGATCTTCACCGTGGCGGGGGACGCCGGCCGAATCTGGCCGCGCACCGTGGCCCCGTGCTCGAGGGCGAAGATCTGCGGCGCCGCACCCTCGTCCCCGTCGACGCGCAGCGTGTGCTCGAGGCTGCTCGGCACCGTGCCCTCGCCCTGCAACGCCAGCGACACGCTGCCCGCCGGCAAGCCGTGGAGCTCGAAGTAGCCCGACGCGTCGGTGGTCGCGGTCCACTGGCGGGCAGGCCGGGAGTGCATGGCGCCGACCTTCACCCCGCCGAGACCCTGCTCGCGATCGGCCGCGTCGACGACGAAGCCCGAGACATCGAACGCCGGATCGACGACCACCACGACGCCGTCGACCTGCTCGCCGAACGCGACCGGCACCACCGCCTCGACGATGGACGCCCGCGACTTCGCGGTCGCAAACACGCTGTAGCTCCCGGGGGACAACCCTCGCAGCACGAACCCACCGTCGGCGCCCGTGCGCGCCATCTCGTCGGGCTTCGCCATCTCGGACGAGTAGCCCCGACCGCTGCTCACGTACCGCTCGAAGGCGACGGCTGCGTCGGCGACGGGTGCTCCGGTCGCGCGGTCGACGACGCGGCCGTGGATCGCAGCGGCCGGCACCAACTGGAAGTCGACACGGGTGGCGACGCGACGGACCGACACCCGCCGCAGCTCGCGGGCATACGCGTCGCCCCCGGCCTCGAGCACCCAGCGCCCGGTCCCTCCCGCGGGCGTGGGGAGCGACAGCACATAGTGACCCTCCGCATCGCTGAGCGCGACGATCCCGGCGTGCTCGACCCCAGAGCGGCGGCCGGTGGCCGGGCGCGCGACGACCAGGGCGCCCTCGATCTCACCGCCGGTGATGTCGGTGAGCGTGCCCTCGACCCGCGTGCCGCCGCGGCGCAGGACGACGGTCGTGCGCTCGCCGTCCGGCCCGATCGCCACGCGATCGATCACGGTCGGCACGTAGCCGGCCGCCGCGGCCGTCAGGTGGTACTCGCCCTCGGGCGCGTCGATGGTGAACCCGCCCGAGGCGTCGCTGCTCGCGTGGGGGATCATCGCGCCATCGGCACGCACCACCGGTGCGCCCGTGCGCGGCGCGAGGGCGACCACGGCGTCCGGGATCGGGAGGCGACTGGTCGCGTCGACGACGACGCCCTCGAGCACCCCGTCGGCGACCGTCCGCCTCGCGCCCCGACGCTGCTGCAGGCGCGCCGCGAGCTCGGCATCGTCGGTCCGCGCCGCACCGGCGGCCGAGGCGTCCTCCTGCATCGCCCCGCGCCGCGCCGTCATCCACCACGTGCCGCCCGCCGCCAGCACGACCGCCAACACCACCCACAGCTTCACCAGCTTGCTCGCCATCCACAGTCCTCCCCACCAACCCAACCCCACGCCCGTGCGACGCACGGGCAGCGACACCAACACCGCCGGCGCCCAACCGCGCCGGTCTCCACCCCAACGCTCGTCGAGCCGCGCGCGCATGCGGCTGGTCGCGCGCCCCAGTCGCGTGCGCACCGTCGACGCCGGGATCCCGAGGCGCGCCGCGAGTTCGGGCGCCGGCACATCGTCGCAGTACCGCGTCAGCAACAGGGCGCGCTCGTCCTCGTCGAGCTCGTCGAGGGCCTCGCGCAGCGACGCGATCACGCGCTCGCGATGCGCCGCCTGCTCGGGATCGAGGCCGCGCTCCGCCGAATCGACCTCGGCCTCGCGCCGGCGCCGACGTCCCTCGGCCCGCCGCTGCATCTTCTCGCGGTTGCGCAGCACACCGCCCAGCCACCGGCGCAGCGCGCCGGGCTCGCTCGGGACCCCCGGCGCATCGCGGCCGATGAGCAGCGTCTCCTGCACGAGGTCCTCCGCGTCGGCCTCGCTGCTGGCGAGCCGTCGCGCGAGCGCGTGCAGCCACCGCAGCTGCGCGCCGTCGACCATCGCCGCCCCGCGGTCCTGACCATGCCCCTGGGTGTCCGGCATCCCGTGTCCGTCCCCTGTTGCCACCGCGGTCCGAAGTGTCCCGCGGCCGGTGACGATTTTCGAGAAACCCCGCCAGAGCGCCGTCGACGACCTCCGGCGGCCGTCCGCCCCTCGGTCACCCCGCCGGCGGGATGTTCTCGCAGGTCGACCCGATCACGTCGGCCAGCGCCGCGCTCAGCACCCCCTGGAAGTCCGGGACCATGCCGAACTGCAGGTTGATCCACGACGGCGGCGGCTGGCCGAAGCCGTTCATGAAGTCGGTCAGCCGCGTGTTGGTGTTCATCGGGTTGTCGTAGCACTGCCCCGCGATCGCACCGGTCGTGATGATGCACATGTCGCCGCACGCGGCCTTCGCGTCGCTGACCATGTCGACGAAGTCGGACGTCGGCACCGCGGCCGGCGACAGGTCGGGCGAGTCGGACAGCAGGAAGAGCACGAGCACGCCCTGCTCGCGCATGAAGCCGGCGTTGTACGCCGCGTTCGCCGGGTGGAACGGGTACGCCGCGCCGGCGACGACCGTCTCGCTGTTGGAGTGGGGCGCCCCGCCGTCGATCGCCCCGGTCAGCGCGCCCTGGAACCAGTCCTCGAGCGGCTGCGGATCGAGGTCGGTCGCGATCTCGAAGTAGCGCGCGCCCTCGTGCTCGTACAGCCGCCCCTGCTGACCGTTGACCCCGTTGTCGGCGACGTCCGGGGGATTCCACGCGCCGTCCGAGAAGCCCTCGCACGCCCCGCTGCCCCAGCCGCCGGAGTTGCCGGGATCGAAGAAGCCCGTCGCCCGCGTCACGCCGACGTGCAGCGAGGTGCCCGGTGGCACGGTCGCGATCATCTCGTCGACGAAGGTGCTGAACGCCGCGATGGTGGGCGCGGCGTGCTCCTGCATCGATCCCGAGTTGTCGACGATGAACAGGATGTCGACCGCGGTGCAGCCGCAGTCCTCGTCGCCGACGTTGCACGCGCCGCCGGGCACGTCGTTCTTGGTGCCGACGTCGAACTTGAACGGATCGGTCGTGCTGCTGTCGGCGGCGGTCGCCGACGCGCTCGCGCTCGCGCTGCTCGGGTCGGTGCCCGTCGGCGCCTCCGCCGTCGTCGGCCCGCCCGCGGTGCCCTCGGCCGACGCGGCGTCACCGAACGGATCGTCGGCCGGCGTCCCATCGTCGCTGCAACCGGGCAGGCCGAGGATCACAGCGACCAGGACGAAGCGGTGCGTGGCCATCGTCGATCACGATAGCGTCGTCGCGGCCCACCGTGCAGGGGGACGTCCATTTCAGGACGCGGCGCCGGCAGCCGCGCCGCGGCGCCCGACGAGCCGCGCGATCGCGAAGGGCAACAGCATGCAGAACAGTCCGAAGGCCAGGATCGTCGCGTCCGTGAGCGGCGCGGGGAAGTAGGCGGCGCCCAGCAGCAGCGCCAGCGAGATGTTGCGGACCCCCGTGACCATCGCGAAGCTGCGGCGCTGCGCGGCCGGGCCCGGGACGGCGAGGCCCAGGGCCATGCACGCCGGGACGATCGCCGCCGCGAGCGCCACGGCGACGAGGCCGACGTCCACGAGTACCCGGCCCTTGGTCACGAGCAGGCCCACGATCACGGCGAGCAAGAGCACGTTGGCGACGCGGCTCGCCGGCATCGCGAGGCGATCCGCGAGGTGCGGGCGAATGCGTCGCAGCGCCATCCCGGCGAGCAACGGCAGCAGCTGGAACCCGCCCAACGTCCGCATCATCGGGCCCACCAACGCCAGGATCGCGTCGGTCTCGAGCGTCGCGCCGAGCCCGAGCGTCACGGCGAGGGCGGCGGGCGCCGTCACCACGCTGAGCATCGACAGCGACACCATCGCGATCACGGCGGTCGCGAGGTGGCCGCGGGCCTCGGCGGCGAAGAGCGGGCCGGTGGGACCTCCGGGCGCCGCGGCGCAGATCAGCAACCCCACGGTGATCTCCGGGGCCAGCCCCAGCGCCGTCGTCAACGTCAGCACGAGCGCCGGGACGACGACGACATTGAGGAACACCACTGTCAACAGCGCGCCGGGGCGCCGCCCGACCTCGACGAACTCGCTCGGACGCGTGCGCAGGCCGATCGCGAACATCATCACGACGACGAGGACGGCGATCGAGGCCTCTTGCATCGCGCTACTCGGGCCAGACGATACCGTGCTCGGCCAGCGCCCGGAACCCCGGCGCGCAGGCGTGCTCGAGCTGGGCGCGGAGCTTCGGCGCGAGCCCACGCCACGACGATCGCGGCGGGCGAATGGACGCCGCCGCGGCCTCGACCCACGCCTCGTCGGTCTCGCCCCGACGCACGAACGCGCCGAGGCGCCGCACGCTGTCACGCGGCGTCGCCAGGAAGTCCTCGTAGCGCAGGGTCAGGAGCCGATCCTCGGCCAGATGGCCGATCGCGGCGAGCCCCGCCTCGATCTCCCCAGACCAGTAGTGACCGCACAGCGGCGGCGGCGTGGCGTAGGCGAGGAACGCCTCCCGCGTGCACCGCTCGGGGAGCAGCGCCGCGAGGTCGTCGTCGAGGTCCTCCTCGAACGGACGCGCGTCGGTCTCGAACGGATCGACCCCGAGCGTCTCCATGATCTGCACGCTGGTGAACACCATGCGAAAGCCGGTGTGCTCGCTCATCGACAACGCGGTGTCCCGACCGTCGCGGACGATGTGGACCAGCCGCGCCTCGGGGAAGTGCTCGAGCAGGCGATGGGCGATGCGCAGGCTGCCGCCCGAGCGCTCGGCCCAGCCTCGCGCGCCCTGCTGCGCCGCGAACCAGTCGAACACGCGCCGGTACTGCACGCCGATCGGCGCCGGCGGGAACTCGGCGACCGCGCGCTGCAGGCGATCGAACAGTGCGTCGGGATCGTCGTCGAGGTGCGGCAGGGTCACCTGCGCGACGGGGGGTACCCCGGACGCGGCACCGAAGCGGCGCCGTGGGTCCTGCCACGGGTAGAGCACCTCGGGCATGGCGACGTCGAGCGCCAGCATGAGGCTCTGCCGCGGCCGGCACGTCGCCAGCAGGTCCCACAGCTGCGCGGCCGTGACGTCGCCCGTGGGGAACGCAGGTGCGACCCGAGTGCCGAGATCGGTGATGAAGGGGAAGAACTCCGAGATGCTGGCGACCTGCGGGTGCCTCCGCAGGAGCGACGACAGGAGCGTCGAGCCGCAGCGTCCGGTACCGACGACGAAGACCTGATCGATCATCGAGACCTCAGCGACTCACCGGGAGATCCCGACGCGTCGCGTCGAGTCGCTCGAGGTACCAGCGATAGTACCCGCGCAGCACGTCGTCGGACATCGTGTACGGCACGGTACACTCGCGGCCGACCCGGCGCTCGACGTTGCTGCGATCGAACACGCGATCGCCCCGCATGTACGAGCGATAGAAACCGATGCGCCGGTTGAACCGCTCGTCGAGCCACTCGAGCTCGTCGTCGCCGTCGACGAATCGCGGCGCGGCGAGGCCGAGTTCCTCGAACATGAGGGCCACGACGCGATCGACGTGGGGCGCCACCGGGTTGGTCAGGTGGTAGTACTGCGCCTCGCCCGGGGCCGGGTCGGTGGACTGCATGATCGTCACCGCGTTGTCGACCACGCGATCGACCGGGACCAGGTCCACCGGCGCGCCGACCTGCAGCTGCAGTCGGAGCGAGGTCTCGTCGAGCAGCCGCGCCTGGGTGCGGCGCATCATCCCGCGGAAGGCGTGGAGCTGACGCAGGAAGCCGTACATGCCGGTGAAGTTCGTCGCCGCCCGGGTGCGACTGTGGCCGACGACGATGCTGGGCCGGAAGATCCGGACGCCGAAATCCCGCTGCCCGGTGATGATCGCCTCGGCGTCGATCTTGCTGCGCTCGTATAGGTTGTTGGTCTCGGCCCCGTGGCAGGGCGTCTCGAAGATCCTGCCGATGCCCGCGCCGGCGACGTACGCGGTGCTCATGTCGTTGAACTGCCGCGCGCCCGCGGCCCGGGCCCACGCCAGGGCGTGGCGGGCCCCGTGGGTGTTGACGCTCGCGATCTCCTCGGCGAAGCGATCCTCGAAGCGCAGCGACGCGGCGCTGTGCCACATCTGCCCGTAGCGAAACCGAGGCAGGGGCGCCCCGCCGCACTCGGGGAGCACGACGTCGCCGGGCACCGCGTGGCACCGCTCGTCGATCGCCGCCACGATTGCGGGGTCCTCGTCGTAGGCCACCGCCGCGGCGCGCAGGGCCGCCGTCAGGCGCTCGGAGACCGGCGTCGCCCCGGGACGCACGAGGCAGACGAGGTGCGCGTCGGTGCGGCGCAGGAGCTCCAGCACGAGGGCAGAGCCCACGAAGCCGGTGGCCCCGGTCACCAGGTGCGCGTCGGGGTCGCTTGGCGTGGTTCGTCCCATGGCGTCGTCGATCTGCAGGGGCAGAGATGCGCGGACGCGGTTGTGACAGGCAGAGTTCGGATCGGCGCTTCGGCCTCGGTCGGATCGGCCGATCGGCCTCAGTCGGGACCCCGCGGCGGGCTCGACGGCCGCGTCGCACCAGAGCCCCGACCCGCCGTCGATCCGGCCGCGGGCGTCGCAGCGCTCGACGGGGTGGCCGCGGGCGCCGCGACCACGGGCGTGGGCGCCATGCCGAGGTCCCCGGAGATCGGCGCGGCCTCCAGCGAGCGCGACGCGGCGGCGCGCTCGGTCGCCTCGGTCGACATGCGCCGCGCCTCGGCGTCGATGCTCGCGAGCAGCCCGGCCTTGCGCCGGTAGTTCACGTGGGCGTCGAGGTCGCGGCGCTTGAACGCGGTGTAGCGCTCGAGGAACTCGAGGCGCTCTTCGAGCCTTCGCTTGTGGATCCGCCGCGCGTCGTCGGGGCTGGTCAGGATGTGCGGCACGAGGATCATCAGCAGGTTGACCTTCTCGGTCCGACGCGAGCGCTTCTTGAACAGCCAGCCGAGCAGCGGGATGCGGCCGAGCCCGGGGACCTGCGACTCCGAGATCGTCTCGCGCTCCTGGACGAGCCCGCCGAGCACGAGCGGCTGATCGTCCCGCGCGAGCACCTGTTCGAGCTCGAGCTTGCGCGAGTTGGTCGGGATGCCGAGCTCCTCGGCGGCGCCGAAGGACTCGTTGTCGAGCTTGATGTCGAGCGAGACAGTGGTGTCGTCGTGGACGTGCGGCGTGACCTCGAGGGAGAGCGCCGCCTTGAGCCGCTCGATGGTCTGGTTGTTGACGATGCCGCCGCTCACCGGGATCTGCTGGGTCGCGCCTCGGGTCGGCTTGGATCCACCGACCTCGATCTTCCCCTTCTTGTTGTCGGCCGTGTAGATGTGCGTGTCGGCGACGAAGTTCACGTCGCCGTCGGTCTGCATGGCCTGGATGACGACGCCGAACGACGGGATGTCGTTGTCGGCGCCGGCGAGCGCGGCAGAGCCGGGGATCGCCGGGCCGATGACGCCGGCCGCGAGGCCGCTCAGCACCGAGGGGCTGAGGGAGAAGCTGCTCGCATCGGCCTGCTGGCTGCTGACGAAGCCGACGCCCGACGAGCTGTCGGAGCCGGTCGCCTGACCGAAGTGCGCCGAGGCCCCGAGCGCGAGGTTCTTGTCCGTCGACAGCTCGAGCAGGAACACCTCGATGTAGACCTGACGTCGCTCGATGTCGAGTTCGCGGATCACCCGCTCGACGGAGATGAAGTCCGACGGCGACGCGAGCACGACCAGCGAGCGCGTGTCGGGGTCGGCGGTGACGCGGATCTCGCCCTGCAGCCCCTCGCCGAGGGCGCGCACGACCGCCGGCGTCTTGCCGTCCTTGTCCTTGGTGACGCCGCCGGACAGGCCGTTCAGCACCTCGGCGACGCGCTCGACGTCGGCGTTGACGACCCGCACGACATTGATCCGCCCGCCGCCCCCGGGCAGCGCGACGTCGAGCTTGTCGATCAACGGCAGAATCACGTCCCAGTCGCCCGGCTCCGCGACGACGACGAGCGTGTTGGTGCGGGCATCGACGATGACACGCGCGGCCTCGGCGTGCCCCGAGCTGCCCTCGTTCTTCGCGTTGCCCTTGGCCTTGGTGCCAGCGGGCGCCGCCGACTCGCCGAAGAGCTGCCGCACGGTCTCGGCGACCGCGTCGGCCGTCGCGTACTTCAGCTGGCGGAAGTACACCCGCGCCGCGGCGGCCTCGGTCCCCGCGAGCTGATCGACGATCGAGAGGATCCGCCGCACGTTCGCGCCGGTGTCGGTCACGATGACGAGATCGTCGACGCTCTGCACCGCGGCCTGCTTGCCCTTCAGCGCCGTCACGAGCGCGACGATGTCCGCAGTGGTCTGCCCGTCGGTGCGGATCAGCTGGGTGACGTAGCGATCGTCGGGCGGCGGCTCGCGCCCCGGCTCGTACACCGGCAACACGCGCCCCTCAGCCCCGACCGACTCGACGATCTTCTCGAACCCGCTCCCCTGCTCGAGCGCGAGCCCCATCGTCTGCAGCGCCGCATGGAACAGCGCCGTCGCCTCGTGCAGCGACACCTCGTCGGGCGCGAGGATGGTCACCTTGCCGCGGCGCACCGCCGGCTCCCACACGTACCGCCGACAGCTGACGCTCATCATCCAGTGCACGAGGTCGTCGAGCTCGGCCTCGCGCGGCAGCGTGACGCGGAAGCGGGCGGACGGTGACTGCTTGTCACAGTGGTGCAGCGGGGTTTCGGCGGCGGGCGGCGTAGCGTCGGCGGAGGGCGGCGGCGCGACGGCGGGTGGTGGTGGTGGTGGCGGGGCGGCGTACGCCGGCTGGACGTCGGACGCGACGAGCAGTGCGGCGAGCGACGCGGTGATCCAGCGCGTGGTGTTCGGCGTGGATCCCTGCGCGCCGAGTTGGCCGCGGGGTTCGGTGCGGGGCGGGGCAATCACCTGTCGACGCGACATCGCTCGAGCCTCCTGCCGCGCGATCGACCTGATCGCGCGGCGAGACAGGCATGAGCAAGGCGTGGGCCAAGCGGGGAGGCGGCGGGGCGCCGCGGGTTCACGGGGAATGTTCGAGGGGCGGCGCGGAGCGGCGCGGGGGGGTGGGTGACGCGATGGCACGGGTCACGCGGGGGAGGCCGACGCGGTGACGCGGATGGGACGGCGGTGTCCTCGTCGAGCTCAGGGCGCCCCGGCGGCGCCTGGATCATCTGCTCGCACGATCCGGATCGGCATCGTCGCGCGGGAGTACGTGGGAAGCGTCCACCCCGCGCTCGCCCAGGCGTCGAGTGTCACCCGCCAGAGCATCGCGAGCCGGTCCGCCGCTGTTCCGTGACGAATGATCGCAGCATCGGCCGGCGCGCCGAGGGTCGTGATGCACCCGGGCCAGGTCGCTCGGGCGCGGGCCCGCGCTGCGCGGTCGTCATCCATATGTCGATCGTACCCGACGTTCGTCGGGATGCGCCGCCGGAAGATACCACCGCGATCACCCACCCGCGCGGAGGCGATCGCGGAACTCGACCACGGCCTCGTGCTGGTCGACGCGCGACGCGTACGCCGCCAGCACGGCGAAGTCGATGGGGACCCACGGTGCGCACCACGATCGATGCGCACCGAGTCACTCGCGGCCTACAGCACGGTCGGCAGACCCGTGTACGGATCCAACGCGGGCGGCGGGCACGGGGTCGGGATGATGGTAGTCGGCGGCGCCGCGCCGCCGGCGACGTTCGAGCTGAGATCTACGGTGCCGGTATGCACCGTGGTGACGCCCGCCTTGACCACCGTGATCTTCGCGGTGTGCGTCGTGACCGTCGACAACGCGTCGATGAAGAACGGTGTCGTCAGCGTCGACGACGTACCGAGCTTGCACTTCACGTCGTACGTCAGCTTCTCCGTGCACTTGTTCGGGAAACTGGGTTGGGGGCACGCTTCGGGGTGTTTGACGGTGATCTCCATCGTCGCCGAGGTGATGGTCCCGGTGGGTAGGCCGCTGAATGTGACCGTGGACTTGTACTTGCAGCCGGTGCATGCGCGCGGCACTGTGCCGCAGCTCGTCATGGCAATTCCTGCTGCCAACAGCACGGCAAGCCGTGCAGCCTTCGTCGCTCGCTTCCGCATGTCTCGATCCCTCCGTGGCACAGGTCGTCCTGAACCCGAGCCCTAGCTTGTCCGGGTTTGCCCCACGGCGCAAGCAGGAGTCGCGCGTCCGTTCGACATTCCGCGAGCGCGGGCCACACGTGCGACGCCGCGTCGAGCGGTCGCCGCGATCAAGGCGACCAGATGCGCAACCCGGACGTCCACGGGCGACCGCGGGCGCGACCATCGAGTACCGCAGCGCGGAACCAAGCGGCCCCCTCGCCAGCACCGGCGTGCCGGTACAGGGTACTCGCCATGTCCGCGGCCTCGTCGTCCGCGAGGTCGGTCGTCGACCCCACCACGGTCGATGCGCCCGCGAGGACGAAGGTCGTCGCCAAACTGAGCGCTTCTCCAGACTTCGTCGCTGCCGTCTCACAGCCCGAGAGCACAACGGTGTTCGGGACTTCCGGCAGCGCGAGGATGTCGCGCGCGGTCAGCAGCGCTTCCCCAGCGAGGGGTAGCGCGGAGTCCCAAGGATCGGACGACTTCGCGAGCCCGTGCCCGGCGTAGTGAAACCACCCGGCACCGCGAAGCCCGTCGAGGACCGCCGCGACCGTGGCGTCTTCGCCGAGCAGGGCACGCACGGCGAAGCCTCGCGACTCGAGGACGTTCGTCGCAGCATCGGCCTCTGCCCGTGCCCGCGGGAGCCGCCCAATCCCTTCGATCCGGCTCGCGGGATCACCCACGATCAAGGCCCGCTCGCCTCGCGAAGTCTCCGGCCGCCCACCGTCGAAGTCGGCCGACCAAGTGATCGGCGCATGGGCAACGAGGGGGGCTCCGCGCCACGGCAGCTCGTGGAACGACACCTCGAGCAGCGGCCCCATCGGGAGGATTGCGATCGACGCAGCGGCCTCGATCTCCTTCGCGAACGGCTCGAGGAGCGCCTCCGCCACGGCGTCCGAGGAGGCTTCGTTTCCGGGCAAGGCGATCGGACGCACGACATCCGCCGCATCCGTCGACGCGATCCCGTACCACCCCTCCACCGCGGGGTGAAAGATCAGTCTGAGCGTCCCCTCTGACGGGGGACGCTGCCGCGTCTCGGCGGGGACGCCCTTCGCGAGGACATCGAAGGCCCGAGCATAGGCGGTGCGCATCCTCTCCTGGAGCGCGGCTTCTTCACGCATCATCGAAGCGCGCTCGTCCGCGGCGACCAACCAGGCGCGCGTGAGATTGGCGGCAAGCTGATCGCGCGCGGCCTCGTACTCGCTGATCGCCTGGGACCAGGCTCGGCGCTGGGCGCCCGAGAGGCTAGCGAGCTGAGCAACACGACCAGCCGGACGCAGCGCGCGGACGCGTGAGCGCCTCGCGACGAGTGAGGCTTCACCGGGTCGACCATCGGCGGCGAGGATGCGGATCGCATGCGCCGCCCCGGCGCTCAGTCCCAAGGCGCCGCCGCTGCGCGCTTCGGCGATCCCGACGCTCGTCAGCATCTGCTCGACGACCTGCTCGGCCGCAAGGAATGCGGCGAGCGCAGCGGCGCGATCACCAGCGGCTTCCTCGACGTGGCCCGCGACCATCGCCCGCCGCCATGCGACCAGCGATCCGTACTTCCCGGCTCGCGGTAGATGCCGGCGCGCTGCAGCCACATCTCCTCGGGCGAGCGCCAGCTGAGTGCGGCTCAAGGCCACCGAGGGCACCACTTGGCCGACGTCCCCGAGCGTCCGCCCTTCGAACCATCGCAGTCGCTCCTCGACATCGTTCCAGCGACCGTCGAGCACCGCGCTGAGGACGAGGTTTGCATGCGCGAAGGCGTACGCCCCGAGTAGCTCGACGTTCTCACCCGGTTCGCACCGCACGGGATCCGACTCGAATCTGGCCAAGGTCCGGCGCAACATCGGCTCGGGATCAAGGCCTCCGTCCGAGGTCATCTTGCCGTAGACGAGCGACGTCGCGACGTTGGCACTGTTCACGGCGACCAGGCAGGCGCTCTCGGCATCCACTGCGGCATTCCTCGACAGGAACCGCTCCAGCACCGCCGCGCGTTCCGCCTCGAGGCCATAGCTCCCGAGCTCGATCGCCAGCCGTGCGAGCGCGCTCCGCTCCTCATCACGCAGTCCAAGGCGGCGCGCCATCGCTTCACCTCGACGGAGACTCTCCAGCCCCCGCCCAGTCTCGCCGCTCGCGACCGCGTAGTACCCGATGTCAAGGAGCCAGGTGACGACACCGTCGCCGCTCGCCACGTTCTCCACATACAGCGTCTCGAGATCCGTGATCCACCGAGCGTCCGCTCCACCCTCTTCGACCATGAAGCCGAGGATGCTCGCGCGGTCGAGGATCATCCTCGCATCCCCATACTCGATCGCCGCCGCCAACGCGCGCCGCCCAACCCCCGATCCATCCCGCCCGACATCCCACGTCAACACCGTCGCCAGCCGCAGCGCCTCCGCGCGCTCGAACGCGTTCATCTTCCCGAGCTCCGCCTCGATCGCCTTCAACCCCGCCTCGGCGCCCGGAGTCCGCTTCGGATCGTTCTGCTCCGGCAGCGCCTTCCTGATCCCGTCCAAGATCGGCGTCTTCGGCCGCTCCACCAACCCCAGCGTCCACGGCGTCGCCGTGCCCCGCTCGACCCGCAGCTCCTTGCCACCCGCGGGGATCCGCACCGTGCTCCGCCACCCCCCGTCGATCGCCTCGGTCGCGGTCGCGATCACCGCCGTCGCGTCGACGAACAGCGTCGCGGGCTCGCCCTTCACCCACAGGCTCAGCGCGCGCTCCTCCCCGAGCATGCAGGTGTTCGCCCGCTTCTCGCCCCCGGCACAGCCCGCGAACTCCACCTCCAGCCGCGGCGGCTCCACGACGAGGGGCACCTCGGGAACCTGGGTTTCCTCGCCGCATGCCTGCGCGAGCGAGACGATGACGGCGGCGAGGCAAGCGGTACGTCGGACCGAGTGCATGCGGCTGTCCGCGAGGATACCCGCGCGCACAGCATCACGGGGCCCTGCCCACGCACCCCAAGCGCTCCGCCCCATGCGAAGATCACCCAGCCATGCGCAGCCCCCTGCCCGGCCTCCTCGTCGGCTCCAGCCTCGCCAGCGCCTGCGCTGCAGCGAACCCACCCGCCGCGCCGCGGCCCGCCGTGCCCCCACCGCGCGCCGACACTCGACCCCACCGACCAGCCGCAGAAATTTCCGCGAGCGCACCGCCGACATCGACACCCACCGAACCACCCCCACCGCTCGACGTCCTCACCCCGATCCCCGCCCCCTTCCCCGCCGACGCCCTCGTCCTCTCCTTCCCCGTCGACGGGCCCTTTTCCACGCTCTTCCCCGAGGAACTCACCGCGCTGCGCCGCCGCGTCGCGACGTGGCTCGTCGCGCGCGGCCATCCGATCATCCCGATCGCGGAGCTCGAGCGCATCGAAGCCGCCGCCGCCGCGGGCACCCTCGTCCTCGAGCATGATCAGCGTTGCCGCGCTCCGCTGTCGCGCGCCGAGCTCGATCGCCGCGCCTTCGCCGATCGACCCCACGCCGCGATCCAAGCCTCGTGCAGCGACGCGGACCACTGCACGCTGCAAGTCGACACCCTCGACGCCAAGGGCAAGACCCTCGAGGGCTTCAGCTCCACCGTCGTGCGACGCCCCGAGGATCCCGCGGCGTGGCTCCGCGCCGTCGACACCCTCGGCGAGCTGCGCTTCGGATCGATCGGCCTCGGCATGTTCGGGTCCAGTCATCCACCCCCAGTCCAGTTCCAGCCCCCCGAGGCCGTCGGACCCTGGCGCAGCGCACCGACCCGCGACCCCTTCGCCGCGATCGAGGGCCCCGCAGCCGGCTGCGCCCACCCCGATCCGATCGTCGGCATGTCGTGGATGCTCCGCGCGGCAATCGATCGCACCGGCGCGCTGGCGCGGTGCACCGCCGAATCCGACAGCCCCTCGGCCCGCGCCGCCGACGGCGAGTGCCTGTGCCGCACGATCGCCGGGATCGACTTCGGCGCGGGCAAGGCCGGACGACGCCTGCGCGTCGCCGCGGTCGACGACGACTCCCGCAGCTTCACCCCCGGCTTCGCCGTGGTGCAGCCCGGCACCGATGCCTGGGTCGCGCGCCTGAACGAGGGCGGCGTCGTCCACCGCTGCATCACGTCGACCCAGGTCGCGACCCCGGCCGGCGGCCTGGACGTGGCCCTGCGCCTGCTCCCCGACGGCACCATCGACGACGTGCGCATCGACGGCGCCCTCACCCAGCAGGACCACATGCGCTTGGCCCGTTGCCTCGTCCAGTCCCTGCCCGCGGTCCCCCTGCCCTGCGCGCCGCCGGGCATCCGCACGCTCCACGCCCGCGTCCCGGGCCCGTCGTAGTCGCCCGCGCCCGCGGCTCGCGGAGAACCAACGGCGAACGCCGCGGCCCACCTCGCATCGAGGGGCACCGCGGCGTCGTCGTTCGTCGCTACTCCGCGCTACTCCGCGCTACGCCGCGCTACTCCGCGGCTGGGGCGGTCTCGCGGATCGTGCCCGGCACCTGGCCGGTGTCCATGTCGACCTCGAGCATCTCGACGTTCAGGCACAGGGCCTGGAGCTCCTTGAGGAGCACGTTGAAGCTCTCGGGGATGCCGGGCTGCATCGTGGGCTGGCCCTTCACGATCGACTCGTACATCCGCATGCGGCCGACGACGTCGTCGCTCTTGACCGTGAGCAGCTCCTGCAGCGCATAGGCGGCGCCGTAGGCCTCGAGCGCCCACACTTCCATCTCGCCGAGTCGCTGACCACCGAACTGCGCCTTGCCGCCCAGCGGCTGCTGGGTGACGAGCGAGTAGGGCCCGATCGAACGCGCGTGGATCTTGTCGTCGACCAAGTGGTGGAGCTTGAGCATGTACATGATGCCCACCGTGACGTTCTCGTTGAACGCCTCACCGCTGCGACCATCGAACAGGATCGCCTGACCACCGCGGGGCAGGCCGGCCTTCTCGAGCGTGCTCTTGACCTCGGTCTCGAGCGCGCCGTCGAACACCGGCGTCGCCATGTGCACGCCGCGTCGCAGCTTGTCCGCGAAGCGCGACACGTCCTCGTCCGACAACGAGTCCACGAAGCGATCGGCCTCGGGGTTCTCGTAGATCTTCTTGACCTGCTTGCGCAGGACGTCGGAGTTGAAGTTGGTCTGCATGTAGCGATCGATCTGGTTGCCCAGCTCGCGCGCCGCCCAGCCCAAGTGCGTCTCGAGGATCTGCCCGACGTTCATGCGCGAGGGCACGCCCAGCGGGTTGAGCACGAGGTCGACCGGGGTGCCGTCCTCGAGGTACGGCAGATCCTCGACCGGCATGATCCGCGAGATGACGCCCTTGTTGCCGTGGCGTCCGGCCATCTTGTCGCCGACCTGCAGCTTGCGCTTGATGCAGACGTAGACCTTGACCATCTTGATGACGCCGGGCGGCAGCTCGTCGCCCTTGGTCAGCTTGGCGATCTTCTCGCGGAAGATGGTCTCGATCTCGTCGAGGTCCTTCTCGAGTCGACGGGCCAGCGCCTCGACCAGCTCGGTGTCCTCGGCGGTGGTCAGCGCGAACTGACCCCAGAACCGCCGCGGGATCTTGAGCATGATCTCGTCGTTGAGCGACACGCCGGCGTCGCACAGCACCGCGCCCGCGTCGTCGACGAGCTTGGCCGCGGTGACCTTGCCCCCGAGGATCTCGCGGATGCGGTTGTAGTAGCCGTCCGAGACGATGCTGACGTTGTCGTTGCGGTCCTTGATCAGCTTGTCGCGCTCGTGGTCCTCGATGGACTGGGCGCGGCTGTCCTTGTCGACGCCCTTGCGCGCGAACACGCGGGCGTCGATGACGATGCCCGACACGCCCGGCGGCAGGCGCAGCGAGGTGTCGCGGACGTCGCCGGCCTTCTCGCCGAAGATGGCCCGCAGGAGCTTCTCTTCGGGCGACAGCTGGGTCTCGCCCTTGGGCGTGATCTTGCCGACCAGGATGTCGCCGGCCTTGACCTCGGCGCCGATGCACACGATGCCCGCCTCGTCGAGGTTGCGCAGGGCCTCCTCGCCGACGTTCGGGATGTCGCGCGTGATCTCCTCTTTGCCGAGCTTGGTGTCACGGGCGACGCACTCGAACTCCTCGATGTGCAGCGACGTGTACACGTCCTCGCGGATGAGCCGGTCGGAGACCAGGATCGAGTCCTCGAAGTTGTAGCCCTGCCACGGCATGAACGCGACGAGCACGTTCTGGCCGAGCGCCAGTTCGCCGCGCTCGGTCGCCGAGCCGTCGGCGATGACATCGCCCTTCTTCACCCGGTCGCCCACGCGGACGATCGGCTTCTGGTTGAGGCCGGTGTTCTGGTTCGAGCGCTCGAACTTCACCAGGTTGTAGATGTCGGGCTTGGCGCCGAGGATCGACCGGCTCTCGTCCTTCGACGAGACCGGCTTGACCACGATGCGCGCGCCGTCGACCTGCTCGACGATGCCGTCGCGGTCGGCCACCACCGTGGTGCCCGAGTCGCGCGCGACGTGCTGCTCCATGCCCGTGCCGATGAGCGGCGCGTCGGGACGCAGGCACGGCACCGCCTGGCGCTGCATGTTCGAACCCATGAGCGCGCGGTTGGCATCGTCGTGCTCGAGGAACGGGATGAGCGACGCGGCCACCGACACCAGCTGGTTCGGCGAGACGTCCATCAGCGTCACCTCTTGCGGGGCGACCATGACGAACTCCTCGTTGTACCGGCACTGGACCTGCTCGTTGACGAGCTTGCCCTTGTCGTCGGTCTTGGTGTTCGCGGGCGCGATGTAGTGGCCCTGCTCCTGGAGCGCCGAGTAGTACGCGACGTCCGTCGAGGCCACGCCGCCGTCGACCGAGCGGTACGGGGTCTCGATGAAGCCGAACTCGTTGATCCGGGCGTACGTCGAGAGCGACGCGATGAGGCCGATGTTCGGACCTTCCGGCGTCTCGATCGGGCACACGCGACCGTAGTGCGTCTGGTGGACGTCGCGGACCTCGAAGCCGGCGCGCTCACGCGTCAGACCGCCGGGCCCGAGCGCCGAGAGACGCCGCTTGTGCGTGACCTCGGAGAGCGGGTTGGTCTGATCCATGAACTGCGACAGCTGGCTGCTCGCGAAGTACTCCTTCACGACCGCGCTGACGGGCTTGGCGTTGATGAGGTCCGCCGGCATGAGCGCGTCCATCTCCTGGGACATGCTCATGCGCTCCTTGATCGCCCGCTCCATGCGGACGAGGCCAATGCGGTACTGGTTCTCCATCAGCTCGCCGACCGCACGCACGCGGCGGTTGCCGAGGTGATCGATGTCGTCGATCTGGCCGCGACCGTTGCGGAGCTCGACCAGGTACTTGACCGTCTCGAGGATGTCGCGCTTGGTCAGGACCTGCGTCGTGAGCTGCTCGCCGAGGTTGAACTTGTGGTTCAGCTTGAGGCGACCGACGGTCGACAGGTCGTAGCGGTCGGCGCGGAAGAACAGCGAGTCGAACAGGTTGCGCGCCGTCTCGAGCGTCGGCGGATCGCCGGGACGCAGGCGGCGGTAGATCTCGAGGATGGCCTCCTCGGACCCGGTGAGCTTGTCCTGGAGGAGCGTGTCGCGGAGGAACGGCCCGACGTTGAAGTCGTCGATGAACAGCACGCGGAAGCTCTTCACGCCCGACTCGGTGAGCCGGGAGATGTGCTCCTCGCTGATGTCCTCGTTGCAGTTCAGCAGCACCTCGCCGGTGTTGTCGTCGATGGTGTCCTCGGCGGCGACCTTGCCGGAGAGCTCCTCGACGTCCATCGGCAGGCGCTTGATGCCCGCGTTCTTCATGCGCTTGATGTGCGCACGCGAGATCTTGCGGCCCTTCTTGACCAGGACCTCGTTGGTCTCCGGGTCGATGATGTCGGACGCGGCGCGCTGCTGCAGGAGCAGGTCGTAGTCGATCCCGCGCCAGAGCTTGGCCTCGCCGCCCTCCTTGTCGATGAAGACCGTCTCCTTCGCGTAGAAGAAGTCGAGCAGCTCCTGGGTGGTGAAGCCCAGGGCGCGCAGCAGCACGGTGGCGTACAGCTTGCGGCGGCGATCGATGCGGACGTAGATGAGGTCCTTGTGGTCGAACTCGAAGTCGAGCCACGAGCCGCGGTACGGGATGACGCGCGCGCTGAAGAGCTTCTTGCCCGACGCGTGGGTCTTGCCGCGGTCGTGGTCGAAGAACACGCCGGGGCTGCGGTGCAGCTGGCTGACGACCACGCGCTCGGTGCCGTTGATGATGAAGGTGCCGTGCTCGGTCATCAGCGGGATTTCCCCGAAGTAGACCTCCTGCTCCTTCACGTCGCGGATCGACTGGGTGCCGCTCTCGTCGTCGACGTCCCACACGACCAGGCGCACGACCACCTTGATCGGCGCGGCGAACGTCATGCCGCGGGCGCGGCACTCGTCCTCGTCGTACTTGGGCCGGTCGAGGGAGTAGCTCACGAACTCGAGCGAGCTGGTCTCGCCGAAGTCCTTGATCGGGAACACGCTCTTGAAGACGGCCTGGAGGCCCACGTCCTCGCGCTCGTCGGTCGGCGTCTCGCGCTGGAGAAATTTGTCGTAGCTGCGCTTCTGGATGTCGATGAGGTTGGGGACTTCGACGATCTTCTTCAGTTTCCCGAAGTTCTTGCGGACCCTGAAGTTGTTCTGAATGACCTGTGGCATCGACTCTCCCTCGCGCTTGGGTTCCGGCCGTCGTAGGCCAGCTCTTTAGCGATTCAGTTGTCTTGGTCGCGTCCGCGAGCTTCGGGCTGCACGGGCAGCCCGGGCACCGGGGGTACGCACGACCGCGCGCCCCCGGCCCCGAAGAAACTCACTTCATCTCGGCGTCAGCGCCGGCTTCCTTGAGCTTCTTGACCATGTTCTCGGCCTCGTCCTTCGTGACGCCTTCCTTCACGGTGGCGGGGGCGCCCTCGACCATGTCCTTGGCCTCCTTGAGACCGATCCCGGGGATCAGCTCGCGGACCGCCTTGATGACGTTGATCTTCTTGTCGCCGCCGTTCTTGATGACGACGGTGAACTCGGTCTGCGCCTCGGCGGCCGGAGCCGCAGCAGCGCCGCCACCGGCGGCCACAGCGGCGACGGGCGCCGCAGCCGACACGCCCCACTTGCCCTCCAGCTCCTTCACGAGCGCCGCGATCTCCATCACGGGGAGGTTGGAGAGGTAATCGATGACTTGGTCCTTGGTGATGTCTGCCATGGTGGAATTCTTTCAGGCCGCAAGCTTGTCTTTGCGGGCGTTGAGGACGTTGAGGAGGCTCTGCGCCGCGGCATTGAGCACGCGGACGAACTGGGTGGCGGGGGTGTTGAGGAGCGCGAGGAACTGCGACTTGAGCTCGCGTGGCCCGGGCATGTTCGCGAAGGCGGTCACACCGGCTTCGTCGAGCATCTTCCCGTAGGCGACGCCGCCCTTGACGCGGAGCTTGTCGTTCTCCTTGGCGAAGTCCCGGGCGACGCGGGCGGCGGCGCCCGGATCCTCCGGATTGAACGCGAGGCCGCTGACGCCCTTGAGGAGCGGCACGACGGCCTCGTGCGGGGTGTCCTGAACCGCGAAGCGGATCGTCGAGTTCTTGTAGACGTGGTACGTGCACCCCGCCTCACGGAACTTGCCGCGCAGGTCGTTGATCGCTGCGACGGTGAGTCCCGCGAACTCGACGAGCACGAACGCGTCGCACGTGCCCAGCTCCGCGCGGAGCTTGTTGCTGAGTTCTTGTTTTTGAGTCGTGTCCATGGATGTCGGACGTTCGTGGGTGAGGCCCATCCGCGTCGGGAGGGGCGTGGCCATCGGGTGGCCAGGGACGGTGGTTTCGTAGAAGGCGAGAGCGGCGACCCCGGATGACGGCGTTCGCACGGTTGTCGACTTCCACTCTTGGCGGGCTGACCGAACGGTGCCTTCGGTGTTTCGCGTCGCGCCGGCGACGGCCTGCGGTCTCGGAGTGGCGGGCTCGAACGCAGTTCGAGCGCGTCATGACAGTGCGGTGCGTGTTCGGGTGCGCGGCCTCCTCGAGAACGTCGATCCCACGGGCCAGGATGTGGGGACGGCTCCCCCTGCCCCTGGCGAAGGGAGCGAACGGATAGCAAGACCCGTTCCGCCGCGCAACTGGCCGCGTGAAGTGGCAAATGCGGGCCCTTGGCGCCCCGCCGGGCAGGGCCACCGGGGCCAGGGGCGCCGTCTGGCGGCGATCCGTGCCCCAGCTCACGCGGTTCGGCAGGCCTCTGGGCCGGGGGCCGCGGCGACCTCGCGTCCCCCGCCGTCGGGATCTCGCCGCCCGGCCCACCCCGCCGCCGCCGTTGCGGGCCGGCGCCGACCCGGCGCAGGATCGACGGGAGTGCGCCGGCGAACGGTCGTGGAGCTCGGCGTGCTGCTCGGCGTGGCCGGGGCCGCGCGCGACGCCGACGCGGGGACCTGCAAGGGCGTCGTCGTCGTCGTGGACAACGACCTGGCCGACTCGGGATACGCCGAGGTGCACCCCGAGAACTTCCAGACCCACGACGTCGACGCCTGCGCCGGGACCTACCGGTACCTCAGCAAGTACGTCGGCGACGGAAGCACCGACGGCCGCGTGACGTGGCAGCCGACGATTGCCGTCGCGGGCGCCTACCGGGTGACCACCAGCTTCCGTGCGTCGAGCAATCGCAGCGACGACGCCGACTACCTCCTGGTCGGCGATGACGGCCAGCAGCAGGCGGTGTCGGTCGACCAGCGCGGTGACGGCTGCACGCGCGTCGAGCTCGGCGAGCTGTGGTGCAACCCCGGCGGGAGCTGCCGGCTCGAGCTCGACGGCACCGACGACCTGCAGAGCGAGGCCGCGGACGAGACCACCTTCGAGCTGGTCGAGTGCGAGCCGCCCGCGCCATCGGGCTGCGACCCGCTGCGCGACGCGGGTTTCGAGGTCTGCGGCGAGGGCCCCGGGCGCTGCGAGGGCGTCTTCATGGGCGGCGAGGGCTGCGTGGCCTACTGCGCGACGGTGGGGATGACCTGCGTCGCACGCTTCGGGGGCGAGCCGGGGTGCGCGAAGGAGGCCGAGGCAATCCCGTGCGATGCGATCAACGACCACGCGTCGGACTACTGCGTGTGCGAGGGCGAACCGCCCCCGTCGACGACGGGCGCCGACACGACGGATGCCTCGAGCGACGGGCCCGCGGCCGCGTCGTCGTCGAGCACCGACGGCGGCAGTACGACGAGCAGCAGCGGCGGCGCGGACCCGGGCGATCCGGGCTCGGGCGGCGGCACGACGCCCTGGCCGGGCGCGGGCGATCCGGGCGGATCGAGCTGCGCGTGCACATCGTCGGCGCGCCCCGACGTCGCGGCCGTAGCGTGGCTCTGCTCGTCGCTGCTGCTTCATCAGCGCCGTCGTCGACGAGGGCTCCGCGGACATCGTCGAGGGCCATGGCTCGCCGGGTTGCCCCTCGCCGCGGTGACGTGCACCTGACGTCGTCCCGGCGCGCTTTCGAGCTGTCGCGCACGACCGTTCTCACCGCGGTGTGCGCGACGTGAACCGAAGCCGCGGTCGCTACACTCTGCACCCGTGATCCGTCGCCCCACCCTCGTTGCCCTGGTGTCCCTCGCGCTGCCCGTCGCGTCCTCCACCCTGCCGGCCTGCTCGTCCGAGGCCGATGATCCGCTCGACGCCGCCGAAGAGCTCGAGCCCGGCGGCGCGGTCGGCAAGTACGACGACCTCGCGGAGGGCGGCCTGCCGGTGAACGGCAACTACGCGGCAACCACCGCGTGGAAGGTCGTCAACCAGTGGGAGGACACCTCGACGGCGGCGGCGCGCAAGGCCGGCATCGCGTGGCCCGCGGACAGCGGGCTGACGTGGGACGAGAAGTACGCGGCCTGGCTGCAATCGATGCCGCAGATCGACAACGTCGACGGCACCGCGAAGACCTTCGAGATCACCACGCCGTGGGGCAAGACCCTCGCCGCCGCGAAGCTCGACTGTGCCGACACCGCGTTGATGCTGCGATCGACCTTCGCGGCATGGTACGGCCTGCCCTTCTTCGTGGTCGCGTTCGATGGCGGCAAGCCGGTGTACTTCGGGCACTTCGGCATCCGCACGAAGGACGGCGTCTGGAACAACATGCCGAAGTTCGCGACGGCCTACGCCGACCACTCGAGCAAGTCGGCGGCGGAGGTCCTGGCGAACTGGCCCACCGACAGCAAGCTGCGCAAGCTCGGCGTGCAGAGCGGTGACGACCAGCCGATGATCGGCGAGGGCGCGCGGACGGGCACGTACCTCGACGAGCTGCACCTGAACAAGCGCGCGGCCCACCTGATCCGCCTGACGATGATCTTCACCGGCTCGGTCAACCTCGCCGACAGCCGCAACACCTTCAACTTGACGCCCGAGGCGCTTCGCGCCGGAGACGTGATGTTGTGGCGGACCTCTCGCAGCGGCGTCGGCCACACGATGGTCACGATCCGGGCCGAGACCCTCGGCGAGGGGCGCATGTCGGCCGAGAGCGTGTTCGGCAACCTCCCGCCGGCGCAGCCGGTGTGGACCAACCCGGCCGGCACGGAGCGCAACTACAGCGATCCCGAGGGTGGCGGTAGCAACGGCGTCACCGACTACGCACCGTTCAACGGCGGGCTCAAGCGCTTCCGCGTGACCAAGGCCATCTCGGGCGTGTGGTCGAACACGATCATGGCCGAGGACGAGGCGTCGTGGATTTCCGACGACGAGCTCGACCGGATCCGCGAGCGGCCCGCGCAGCTCGATGCGCTGCTCGGCGATCTCACGCCCGAAGAGCACCGCGACCTGTTGCTCGACGTGATCGAGACCAAGCGCGCCCACCTGCGCAACTTCCCGGCGTCGTGCAGCGCCCGCATCGCCCGCGAGGACGCGTTCGAGGACCTGTACGAGGTCCTCGACACCGAGTTCGGCATGAGCCGCACCGAGGTCGACGCCGAGCACCGCAGCCTCGAGGACTTCGTGTTCGCCGAGCTGGTCTACGAGAAGTCGAAGACGTGCTGCTGGAACTCGACCACCGACGAGATGTACCGCTCCATCATGGATCTGAACGAGGAGCTGCAGGAGGCGGCCGGGGACGCGTGCGTCGAGCCGGCGATCTTCAAGGCGACCGACGGCGGCTACGACGTGTTCCAGGCCCACGACCCGCTGGTGTGGAAGGCGTGGCGCGCCGACGAGGCGTGCCCGCAGGCCAACGTGCAGGACGACGAGGTCGCGGCGGCGCTCGGTGTGTCGTTCTGCGAGTGGAACGGGCAGTGACTCACCGCCCCAGCCACGCCCCGACGTCCGCCACCAGGGCGGCGACGCTGGGCGCGACGAAGATCGCATCCTGATATCCGGTCGTGACGTAGTCGGTCTGCGCCATCGTCTCCAGGTCCCACGACCGCCACCGTCCCCGGGCCATCGCGTGCTCGAGTTCGCCGACGGAGCTCAGCAGCCCCGCCCCGAGCGCGTGCACACGTCCGTCCTCGACGCAGGCACCGAACTCGAGCGCGAACCAGAAGACGCGTTCGAGTCGTGCGAGTGCGAGTGCGTCGGCGGTCTGGGCGTACACACCGCATGCGCGCGCGAGCCCGGCGATCCGTGGATCTGCGAGCAACCCGACGTGACCGACCAGCTCATGGATCACGTCGGGCTCCGGCGTGTAGAGCGGCATCGATGGGTGACGCACGTACTGCGTCGTGAGGAACACGCCCTGGGCGAGGGCCGCGAAGAACGGACGGGTCGGCACGAGGCCTGCGACCGGCGCCAGCCGGAAGCCGCTCTCGCGCTCGAGCATCGCGGAGACATCGGCCAGCTGCGGGATCACGTCGGGCGGCAGCGGGACGCGGGCCTGCGCCGCCCGGATGGTCGCGCTGGCGTGCTGCTCGTGCAGTCGGTCGGCGCTTGCGCGCACGCTCCGCCACGTGGCGTGTTCGGCGGCCGTGTACGGGACCCGGGGCGGTGGGTTCCCCGGGGTCCAGGCGTGCGCGAGGGCGGCGATGGCGTCGCGGCGACGGCGGTAGGCGGGGTCGGCGAAGCTCGGGTGCGAGTCGGCGTCGTGGCGGATCGGGGTCGGTTGCGCGGTCATGTCGGCTCCGGGGGAGACCAACCGGCGGACGGACACCCGCGCACGACGCGAGGGGCTCGCCCGGGCGGGCGGCCTCGCGTGATGGGGTCACGAGGTCACGCCCGCGCGCGGCCGTACGCATACGCAGCGGCGTACACGAAGACGGACGGGCGGGAGGCGAGACCCACGGCTTTTTGAGCGTAGCCCACGGGGGCGTGAATTGCGACCGGGGCAGGACTTTGGGTCCTGCCCCGGTCGGGGTCGGGCACGGGCACGGGCACGGGCACGGGCACGGGCACGGAGGAGCTCGTCCCCTCCGGGGGCGAGCTCCTAGCTCTCCACCATCGCCTGCACGAGGTTCGTGTCGAGGCGGATGCCGGGGCCCATCGTCGAGCTGATCGTCACGCTCTTCCAGTACTTGCCCTTGGCCGTCTGGGGCTTGAGGCGCTGGAGCTGCTCGAACAGCGCCTTCAGGTTCTCCTGGATCTTCTCGGCGCCGAACGAGACCTTGCCGACCGGCGCGTGGATGATGCCGGTCTTCTCGGTGCGGAACTCGATGCGGCCGGCCTTGAGCTCGCGGACGGCGCGGGCGACGTCCATCGTCACGGTGCCGACCTTCGGGTTCGGCATGAGGTTGCGGGGGCCGAGGACGCGACCGAGGCGACCGACGAGACCCATCATGTCCGGGGTCGCGATCGCGTTGTCGAACTCGAGCCAGCCGCCCTGGATCTTCTCGACGAGATCCTCGGCGCCGACGAGGTCTGCGCCGGCGGCCTGCGCCTCGTTGGCCCGCTCGCCCTTCGCGAACACGACGATGCGGACGGTCTTGCCGGTGCCGTGGGGCAGCGCGCAGCTCGACCGGATCATCTGGTCGGCGTGCTTGGGGTTGACCCCGAGGCGCACGGCGACGTCGACCGTCGAGTCGAACTTGGTGAAGGCGAGCTCGGTGACGAGCTTGCACGCCTCGTCGAGGCTGAAGCGCTTCTGCGGATCCACGGCCGAATCGGCCTTCTCGAACTTCTTACCCATGGGTCTGACGACTCCTGCGAGGTCCAAACGGGCTGCTCGCCCTCCCTCACCGCTTTGTGTGCTGCTCGCAACTTCACGCGAACGGGGCGGGGCCACTCGACCACCACCCCACCCCTCTCCCCAACGCCCGTCCGCGCATCTAGAGGATGCCCGGACGCCAAGATCCCCCCGCTTGCGGGGGGAATCCGCGCGCAGCGCGTAGCGTTTCGCCCACGCCGCCTGCGGGGGGAATCAGTCAATTACGTCGAGGCCCATGGAGCGCGCCGTGCCGGCGATCGAGCGCGCGGCTGCCTCGACGTCGAACGCGTTCATGTCCTTGAGCTTGAACTCGGCGATCTCACGCACCTGCTTGCGCGTGACCTTGCCCTTCTTGACCTTGTTCGGCTCTCCCGAGCCGCCCTCGATGCCCGCTGCCTTCATGAGCATGATCGACGCGGGCGGCGTCTTGGTGATGAACGTGAACGAGCGGTCCGAGAAGACCGTGATCTCGACAGGGATGACCGTGCCCTTGTCCTTCGCCGTGCGGGCGTTGAACTGCTTCACGAACTCCATGATGTTGACGCCCTTCGAGCCCAAGGCGGGACCGATCGGCGGCGCAGGTGTGGCTTCGCCACCCTTGCACTGGAGTTTGACGATGGCGGTGACCTTCTTCATGACGACAACCTGCTCAGGCGCCGACCAGCTCCACTTCGGAGAAGTCGACGGTAACGGGCGTTGGACGCCCGAAGATCGAAACGGACATCTTCACCTTGCGCTTGTCGCGGTCGACATCCTCGACCTCGCCGGTGAAGTTGGCGAACGGCCCGCTGCGGACGCGGACGTGATCGCCGACGTTGTAGACGACATCGGGCGCGACGACGGTCTCTTCGGGCTCCGGGCCGGTCTGGCCGAGGGCACGGGCCATCTCCGCGGCGGGCACCGGGCGCGGCGTGTTGCCGCCGAGGAAGCCGGTCACCTTGGGGGTGTTCTTCACCAGGTGCCAGCTCTCCTTCGTCAGCTCCATGTTGACGAAGATGTAGCCGGGGAAGAACTTCTTCTGGGTCCGGACGGTCTGCTTGCCGCGGCGCTCGGTGACCTGCTCGCTCGGCACGAGGATCTCGCCGAAGCACTCGGCCACCGGCTTGCCCTTGATGCGATCTTCGAGCGCCCGCTTCACGGAGTTCTCGTAGCCCGAGAACGTATTCACCACGTACCATTCCATGGGTCGTCGGATATCCCGTCGCTAGATGCCGTAGAGCAGGTCGGTCACCTTCGACCAGACACTGTCGATGCTGGCGAGGATCACGGAGCAGATGAGGGTCATGACGATCACGACCATCGTGGCCACGCGGACCTCGGCCTTCGTGGGCCATGCGACCTGCGAGACCTCGGTGACGACCTCGGTGATGTACTGGAACCAGTGCGGCTTGCGCCACGCCCACGCCGTCAGGGCGATCGCGATCGCGATGCCGGCGACGTTCGCCTTGAACGGATCCTCGCGACCGACCTGCGGCCAGTAGGCCCAGACGATCGACCAGGTGTCCTCGATCGCGTGGGTCAGGACCCACGCGCCCACGAACGCGCCCAGCACGAAGACGAGGTGCGCCCAGCGACTCGCGTCGAACTCGCGGGTCTGGGTCGATTTCCGTTTGGTGCGGCGCGCGCGTGACATGGCAAGGGACTCCCGAGGGACGGTGGTGGTGGGCAGCGCCTCGGCGTGCCCCCCTCAGGATGGGGTAGTTGGGGTCGGGTCTGACGGGCAGGGCGTGAGGGGCTCGAACCCCCGGCCTGCGGATTTGGAGTCCGCTGCTCTACCAACTGAGCTAACGCCCTATGCGGGGGAGGTCAGCCGACCGAACGAGAGGCTACTTCGTCTCCTTGTGATCGGCGTGCTTGCGGCAGAAGCGGCAGTACTTCTTCAAGGTCAGCTTCTCCGGGCTGTTCCGACGGTTCTTCTTCGTCGAGTAGTTCCGGCGCTTGCAGTCCTGGCACTCGAGGGAAATGATGATGCGTTGACCGGCAGCCATGGCTCGTCTCGGGGCGGAAGGTGCGAACGGATAGCAAGAGTCGTTCCGCGTTGCAACTGCGCACCGACGGGCGATGCGGGGAGTTGGCGTCCGCGGGGCGTGAGGTGGCGTGGGGAGGGCGATCCCGGGGGGCCCGCGGGCAGGCCGGCGGGGGGGATGGCGCGGGGGGCGACGGGGCCGGGCACGGGCACGGGCACGGGCACGGAGGGGCTTGGGTCAGGGGCCCTGCGGGTCCCTGACCCGAGCCCCTGGAGCCCTCGACCGGATTTGAACCGGTGACCTCATCCTTACCAAGGATGCGCTCTACCAACTGAGCTACGAGGGCGGACGAAAAACGGAGCGGGAGACGAGGCTCGAACTCGCGACTTTCAGCTTGGAAGGCTGACGCTCTACCAACTGAGCTACTCCCGCAAGACCGAGGCCTGCGTCGGGCCGCGGCGGGTGGATGGGGTAGGATTCGAACCTACGAAGCGGTGACGCGGCGGATTTACAGTCCGCTCCCTTTGGCCACTCGGGAACCCATCCAGGTGTGAAGGACACGCTCGAAGCGGGGGCATCGTCGGAGAGCTGGCGATGGGATTCGAACCCGCAACCACCTGATTACAAATCAGGTGCTCTACCGTTGAGCTACGCCAGCGAGACGTGGGTTGGCCTCCTTGACCGCCGCAGCGGTCGGGGGCGTGTCTATATCCCCGCGGGGTGAGCAGTGTCAACCCGAAGCGGACGGTGGCGTGGGCCGCCGCCCCATGCCACCCCCGGGGCGGTCCCCGCGGCGGCCCTCAGGGCACGAGGGGCGACATGGGCGGGACGAAGAGCTTTCGGTCGGCCCCCACGACGCCAGCCGCCGGGCCCTCGATGCCGGGAGTGGTGGTCCCCTCACGGCTGCCCCCGGCCGCGTCGGGGAGATCCCCCGCGAGCCGGACGTGCGGCTGGCCCAGGGTCGCCTCGCCCGAGCCGAGCACGCGCTGCAGGTGCGAGAGCTTCACCTCGGTCTGCGCCGTGAACTCGCTCTCGTAGCCGAGCCGACGGGCGGTCTCGAGGTTCTTCTCGAGCACCCAGATCGCCTTGTCGACCACGGGCCGCAGCTGCTTCTTCAGCTCCTCGTAGTAGGTGCGTCGCTGCTTGTCGTCGAGCCACTCGGGCACCGGCGCGTACATCAGAGCGTCGTAGAACTCGCCGAAGAGGTTCCCCAGCTGGAAGCCCGCCGCCGACACCCAGAACATGTGCTTGGCCTTGATCGCGTGGTTGTAGGCCTCCTGCGCCCGGGTCAGCAGGGCGAGCTTCTCGGCGAAGCGCTGGGCCATGACGTTCTCGGGCAGCACGATGGCGACGTCGCGGAAGCGCCGGTGGAGGATCGCGCCCCGGTAGAACCGGGCCATGCCGACGAAGTAGTAGGTCGAGAAGCGCTCGGACTGCTCGCGTTGTGCCCGCTCGAAGACCTCGTCGGCCCGGCCGAGCACGGCGTCGGCGTCGTCGAAGCGATCGAGGTTGAACAGGGCGTAGCCCTGCCGCGCCAGGGCCTCGACCCGGGTCGATGGGAGCTGGTCGTCGGCGGCCGCGACCTCGCCGAAGCTCGCCGCCGAGGCCTCCCACGCGCCGAGCTCGGCCTCGCACGCGCCACGGTGGGCGTGGACGACCACCCGATCCTCGGCCGCGGGGAAGCGCTCGAGGTACGCGTCGTAGGCCCGGATCACCGCGGCGCAGTCGTGGAGCTGCTCGTGCGCACGCGCGAGGCCCAACGTCGCAGCACGGCTGATCCCGTCGTCGAGGGGGTCCGCTGCGAGCGCACGGCCGTAGAGCGCGACCGCCTCGGCAGCCCGGCCCTCTTCCAGGGCCTGATCGGCGTCCGCGACCAAGGCCTCGGGCGAGACGGCCGATCTCGGTGTGGCCTCGGTCGGCGCCATCGCACCGGCCCCGCCATCTCCCGGGGCGTCGGTCGTCTGCGCGCGGCAGCCGATCGCCGCGACGACGAGACCCGCGGTGCACAGACGGCCGAGCATCGAGCGACCCATGGTCGAGGATGACATGCCCGCGGGACGTTGGTTCCCGCGGGCGTTCCCCGAGCGCGGACGGCCCTACTTCTTCGCGGCCGCGGGCGCCGCGGCGGCGTCCTCTTGGCCCAGCTTCGCGATCGTGTCGCGCGCGAGCAGGACCGCCGCCTGATACTTGGCGTCCGTCGTCAGCTTCTCGGCGTCGAGCACGGCCTGCAGCGCCGCGGCGCACTCGGGGCACTTCTTGTCCCGGAGCATCTTCGCGGGCAGCCACGCCATCGTCACGCGCGCGTCGGGATCGCGGACCTTGTAGGCCTTCGCGATCTCGGTGGCCATCTTCGGATCACCCTCGGCGAGCTTCGCGACCTCGTACGCCGCCTTCTCGCGCGCGAACCAATCGGCGCTCGAGTCCCGCAGCGTGGTCAAGAAGCACTCCTTGTCGGCCTTGCACTTCTTCGCGACCTCGAGCCCGCCCTTCCACGCGTCGAGCTCCTTCTTCACGGTGGCGTCCGCCGCCGCCGCGGTCATCGCCTCTTCGATCTTCGGCAGGTCGTCGGGTCCGGCCGCGAGAATCGCGAAGCGTGCGGACTCCCAGCGCGGCTCGAGCAGGAACGGCTTCTCCACCGCGTCGTCGGAGTAGACGCCGGTCTTGATCGCGACGGTGAGGCAGTCGACGGCCTTGGTGCCACCGACGCGACCGAGCGCGCCGAGGATCTCGAACATGTCGCCGGGGTTCTTGCTCGTCAGCGAGCACTGACACAGGGCGTCGGTCGCCTTGGGGTCGCCGATGAGGCCGAGCGCGTTGGCGACGACGGCCCGCAGCTGCGCGAACGCGATCGCCTCGCCACCGCCTTCCTCGTCTTCCTCGCCCTCCTTCTTCTCCTTCTTCGGCTCGGGCGCAGCGGCAACGCAGTCGTTCTTCGGATAGATCTCGAGGAGCGCGTCGACGGCCTTCGGCGAGCCCATGGCGCCGAGGATGCTCGCCGCGGTCTGGGCGATGACGAGCTGGTTGAGCCCCGCCTGCTCACCGCTGGCCTCGGCCGCGAGCTTCTGGACCTCCTCGTGCTTGCCGCGGAGCATCTCGATGATGCGCGGGATCGCCGGGTCGCCGATGGCGACGAGCGCCTGCTTGGCGCGCACGCCGACGTTCTTGCTGGTCGCGAGGTCGGGGACGCGGAACGTGACGGTGAGCAGCGCGTCGACGACCTCGTCGTTGTCGCCGGGCTGGCCGATCTCGCCGAGGGCCGTTGCCGCGGCGCGGTGCACCGAGGGCGGCTGCTTGTCGCGGGGCTGAGAGAGCACCTTGATGAGGGGCTTGATCGCCTTCTTGTCGCGCAGCGCCCCGAGCGTCTCGCACATGAGGATGCGGACGCGACCGCCCTCCTCCTCGGCGCCATCGTCGTTCTTCGGGTTCTCGAGCAGCTTCTCGAGCTGCTCGAGGACCGTGTCGAGACTGCCGACCGCCTTGGCCTTGCGGATGCCCTCGAGGGCGAGCATCGAGCGCTTCCGGGCCTCGCTGCTGCCGTCGAGCGCGAGCGCGTTGTTCCAGATCTTCGCCGCCTCGGGGCGCGCGACGTCGCGGAGCATCAGCAGGATCTTCTCGTGCTGCTCCGGCGCATCGGGCCACACCTCCTCGAGCACAGGGATGACCTTCTCGACGAACTCGGTGAGCCGCTCGTCCTTCTTCTCGGAGGTGACGACGGTCTTGACGAGTTCTTCGAGGCCCGTGAAACCGCTGGCGCGCTTCGCCGGATCCTTGATGTTCGCGACGTGGGTCTCGAACGCGTAGGGATCGGGCTCCTTGCAAGCACCGGCGGCGAGGACGAGGCTGAGCAGGGACGTGGTGAGGAACGTGCGCACGACGGTCATGGGGAGGCCTTTTCTGCCGTTCAGCGGCGGTTGACTCGGCGCTTGCCGGGCTTGGGGATCCGCGCCCGCGCCGGGAGCTTGTTCTTCGCCGAGGCCGCGGACTCTTCCGCGGGACGGGCGGGGCTACGCGTCGCCGCCACGCCGCGGAAGCGGGCGAGCGCGGCCTCGGGCTCCGCGGCCCGGCCATCGGTGCGCCCGGTGTCCTCGGCCGGCACCTCGACGTGGCGCACGATGGCGGTGGTCTCGCCGTCGTCCGACGGCGCGGCCGCACGCGGGCGCGACTCGGCACGGGCCGGCGCCGCGACGCGCTCGGGCGTGCGGCGGGGCGGTGTCGCGGCGCGGGCGGGCGGAGCGGCCCGGGTCTCGCGGGCCGGCGCCGCGACGACGCGGCGCGGCGGGGCGGCGGGACGGGCACGCGCAGCGCTGCGGGCCGCCGCCGCGTCCTCGCCTGCGGCACCCATGTGCACGTTGCCCTTGAAGGCGGCCCCGTCGGCGATGATGAGCCGCGGCGCCGTGATGTCGCCGACGAGCTTGGCGCCGGCGTGCAAGGTGACGGACTCCCGCGCGGTGACGTTGCCGACCAGGACGCCGGAGACGACGACGTTCAGCGCGTCGACCTCGGCGGCCACGATGCCGCCGGGCGCCACGAACAACGTCTCGGTCAGGGAGATCGCCCCGTCGACGCGGCCCTGCACGTGCAGGTCCTCCTCGCCGGTGACGCGCCCCATGACGCGGATTTCGGGTCCGATGATGGTGCTGCCGGTGATCGGCCCCGCACTCGAGGTTGGGGTGCGGGCCATCGCTAGCCGTCCATGTCGACGCTGCCCTTGAAGGACGCGCCGTCGGCGATGAGGACGCGGGGGGCACGGATGTCCCCGACCACGCGGCAGTTGCTCTTGAGTTCGGCACGCTCGCTGGCGTGCACGTCCCCGGTCACGCGACCGTGGATGGTGATCGTGGCCGTCTCGACGTTGGCCTCGAGCACGCCGCTCTCCTCGACGAAGATGTTCTCGCGGAGGCTGACGCGTCCCTTGACGGTCCCCTGCACGACGAGGTCTTCGTCGCCGGTGATCTCGCCGTCGATGACGATGGTGCTGCCTATGACGGTGTTGGCCATGATGCTCTGATGGGGTGGTCGGTCGGGGCCGCTCGGGCAGTCGCGGCGCGGGGGGGGAGAATCGGCAGAACGAAGGAATTCGGGGACTAGCGGGTACGCCCGAGGCCGTCGGGCAGCGCGACGTCCATCTCGATGGCGCCGTCGAAGTGGGCGCCGTCGTGGATCATCACGCGGGGCGCTCGGACGTTGCCGGCGACCCGGGCACCGCGCTCGATCGTGATCGATCGGGTCGCGACGATGTCGCCGCGGACGGTGCCGCGGACCTCGACGCTGCTCGCGTCGACGTCGGCCTCGACGATGCCGTCGGGCGCGATGACGAGGTGACCGACGAGCGTCACGCGGCCCTCGATGCGCCCCTCGACGACGAGATCTTCCTCACCGCTCAGCGAACCACGCACGGTGATGCGCGGGCCGATGACGCAGCCACCGGCACCGCCGGTGCCACCACGTGGCCCGTAGCCAGCGGCCGAACCACCGCTGCCAGCGTGGGAGGACGGAGGGGTCGAGGATGGGGTGCGGGCGGGCGCGGCGGGCATCGGGGACGGGAACCCTAGGTGGAAAATCGAGCCGGCGCAGGCTAACAATGGCGGGTTGCAGCGGTCAAGCGAAGGAGCCCCCTGTCGCCTCGGCGCAGGCTGGCGTGTCCACACGCGGTCACGCGGGGTGAGCGAAGGGCCGTAACACGCGACGGCGCGGGGGCGATCGGGCTTGGACCGAGTGCCAATGCGTGTCATCCATGCGAGCGAACACGTGACCGACCGGCCCAACAAACCCTCGAGGGAACACGCCCACGACGAGCCGATCTCACGCTCGGACTTGATCGACGTGTTCGCCGCCGCGGAGCGTCCCGACGCCCGCACCCACCTCGTCGGTACCGAGCTCGAGAAGTTCGGCGTACGCGTACCGAGCGCGACGGGTCCGCTCGAGCCGGTCAACTATGCCGACATCACGGCGGTGTTCGAGGGGCTGTGCACGCAGTTCGGGTGGGCGCCCGGTCCGGATCGCGGGCCGCACGGCGAGATCATCGAGCTGCGCCGCGACGGCGCGTCGATCACCCTCGAGCCCGGCGGCCAGCTCGAGCTGAGCGGCAAGCCGCTGAAGAACATCCACGAGACCTGCGCCGAGTTCACGCAGCACTA
Organism: Nannocystaceae bacterium; assembly: GCA_044344875.1. Taxonomy (GTDB): domain Bacteria; phylum Myxococcota_A; class Polyangia; order Nannocystales; family Nannocystaceae; genus Xiheibacterium. Next base: position 141,231 of record JBIJCC010000003.1, on the reverse strand, counting down.
TCGCGAGCTGCACGCGGTGTCGCTGCCGCTGCAGTTGTCGTGGTTCACCGCGGGCTTCCACCCATGGGCCACGCGCGAAGAGATCCAGTGGATGCCCAAGGGCCGCTACGAGGTCATGCGCGCGTACCTACCGACCCGTGGCGGCCGTGGCCTCGACATGATGCTGCGCACCTGCACGGTGCAGGCGAACTTCGACTACGCCTCCGAGGCGCAGTGCGGTGAGCGGCTGCGCGTCGCGAACGCGATCGCCCCGGTGCTCGCGGCGCTGTTCGCCAACTCGCCGTTCGTCGAGGGCCGGGACACCGGCCTGCGTACGGCGAGGAGCACGGTGTGGACCGACGTCGACGCCGCGCGCTGCGGGACGCCGTCGTTCGTCTTCGACGGCGGCGGGTTCTCCTACGAGCAGTACGTCGACTGGGCCCTCGACGTGCCGATGTTCTTCGTCAAGCGCGACGGCACGTACCACCCGCACCACGCGAGCTTCGCCGAGTACATGCGCGATGGGTTCGTCACCCCCGATGGCGTCCGCCAGGTGGCGACGTGGGATGACTGGACGACGCACCTGTCGACCGTCTTCCCCGAGGTGCGGATCAAGCCGTTCATCGAGTTCCGCTCGGCGGATGCAGTGCCGTCGAAGTACCTGTGCGGACTGCCGGCGCTGCTGCAGGGCCTGCTGTACGACGCCGACGCCGGCGCCGAGGCCTGGGCGATGCTCGGCGGCCTCGATGCCCAGACCCGCGCCGAGATGTGGTTCGACGCGCGTCACGCCGGCCTGAGCGCGCCGCACCTGCAGCGCTACGCGACGAAGCTCGTCGAGCTCGCGCACGCCGCCCTCGAGCGCGCCGACGTCCGGGACGAGCGCGGTCGCACCGAGGCCCGCTTCGTCGAGCCGTTGGCCACCCTCGCAGCCGGCGGACGCTGCCCCGCGGACGTCGTCACCGATGATCTCGGGCCGACCCCGGGTCGCGCGCCTGAGGGCCAACGACGGCTGGTCCGCGCGTTCTACTTCGCCGGTCTCGAGGTCTAGCCCGAAAAGCGGCGAGGTCGGGCGCGCCGCGCTACGCTTGTCGTCGGTGCGCACCGTCGTCCTCGCCTCGCTGTTCGCCCTGGCGTGTGGAGCCAAGTCGCCCGCAGAGTCGGCCGCGTCGGCAACGACGCCGCCCGCACCGCCCCAGGACACCCCCGCTGCGGTGCCGCCCACGCCACCGCCAGCCCCCGAGCCGGTGGTGACCCCCGCGAGCCAGGCCGCCCACGCCCATGCGCAGACGCGGACCTTCGGGCAGGCGCTGCCGGTCGATCCGCTCGTGCACTTCGTGCCGATCACCGACGCCTCGACGGCGCTGTCGAAATTCCACGCCGCGCTGCGCCGGCTCGCCGACGGCAACGACCCCGACGGCAAGGTCCGGGTCGCGATCTACGGATCGTCGTCGGTCGCGGTCGATCGCTACCCCGGCTACCTGCGCGGCTACCTGCAGCAGCGCTTCGGCGACGGCGGCATCGGCTTCGTCGCCGCCGCGCCGCTGTGGCGTTGGCACCGGCACAACGAGGTCGTGCTGCAGGCGACCAAGGGCTGGACGATCGAGCACGTGCAGAAGAAGAACCTGCGCGAGGGCGGTCACCTCGGCCTCATCGGCGCCGCCCAGAGCGCGAGCCGCAAGCGCGTGACCACGACGATCGCAGGCGGCGCGTCCGAGTCGTTCTCGCGGTACGGGGACACCGATCGCGTCGAGCTGCACTACCTCGCCCACCCCAAGGGCGGCAAGTTCGTGCTCGAGCTCGGCGATCGCAAGCTCGGCACGCTGAGCACCCGCGCGAGCGTTGCCAAGCCCGTCGTGCACACGCCGAAGCTGCCCACGGGCGACGCTCCCCTGCCCCCGCTGCGCGTCCGCGTGGTCGGTGACGGCGAGGTCCGCCTGCTCGGCGCGACGCTCGAGCGCGACACGCCGGGCGTCGTCGTCGACACCCTCGGCATCGGCGGCACGCGGGCAGCGAACATGCTCGCCTGGGACGAGCCGAGCTGGACCGAGGCGCTCGCGGCCCGGGCCCCCGATCTGATCGTGCTGGCCTACGGCGCCAACGAGTGCATGGATCTCGACGAGCCGATCGACACCTATCGCGCGAACCTGGTCCGCGTGCTCGAGCGCTTCGCCGCCGCCGCGCCGCAGGCGAGCTGCCTGCTGGTCGGCCCCGTCGATTTCCCCGAGAAGGACGAGACCGGCGCATGGATCCCCCGACCGCGCCTCGACGAGATCATCGCGGTGCAGCGGGAAATCGCGAGGGACCGCGGCTGCGGCTTCTTCGATACCCGCGCGCTGATGGGCGGCGTCGGCTCCATGGACACCTGGGTGGTCGCGCAGTTGGCCAAGGCCGACCACCTGCACATGACCAAGCTCGGGTACCTGCACTTCGGCCGCGTGCTGGTCGACGCGCTGATGCGCGACTACGACGGCAGCGGCGACCCGGCCGCCGCCCCACCACCGACGTCGAGCGCTCCGGTGCTCCCACCCGTCGGCTCGCATCCGGCGGTCCCGTGAGCCTCAACCGCAGGCGTCGATGCCCGCGCCACACTCGTTGATCGAGTACCCGGCGAAACAGTCGAAGATCGCGGTGACCGAGCTCGGGCCGTCGTGACAGGATTGCTCGAACGACGCCTGGTCGTCGCACGGGACCCCGAGCTGATCGCCGCAGGCGCAGAAGACCTCCACGCCGGCGAGGCAGTGCTCGACCGAGAATCCACCGAACTCGAAGTCGGGGCAGGTCGCCGCGCCCATGCATGCGCCGTAGTCGGTGATGCCATCGAGCCGTCCACAACAGCCGCTGCCGCAGTCGCTGCTCGTACTGCAGACCTCGAGGCAGAGCGCCTGCGCCCCATCGTTGACGCACAGCGCCGTCCCGGCCTCTGGGGACGCGGAGAAATCGCAGCAGTCGCCGTTGGTCGCACACGGCTCGTCGAGCTCGGCGCACGCCATGCTGGCGGGGTCGTCTGCCTTGCCGCCGCTCGGGTCGCCCTCGGGGTCGGTGACGCGCTCGGGGGAGAAGCAGCCGCCAAGGCCAAGGGCGACCGCGATGGTGATGAAGGTCTTGGCGGTGGGCATCGCTCGGGGAGTGCGACGCCGGGGGAATTCGATCCAGGCACGGATCACGCCGTGCGGCGCCGAGACCGTCCCAGCCCTCAGCCCGCCGGGACCGTCGCGCAACCGACGTCGATGTCGAGCTCGGCGATCGCCGCGCCAGAGACCGCCGCGCAGGTCGCCGGACAGCTCACCAACGTGGTGGGCACCGCGGGGTCGTCGAAGTACCAGCCGGCCTCGCCGTCGACGCAGCCCTCGGGGCCGTCGACGCGCGGCGGCGACGAGATCACACCGTCGAGCTCGAGGACGATCTCGATCGAGGTCGGATCGATGACCTTGCCCTCGGGCGCCTCCGGCATCGCCCACGCGCACGCCAGCGAGGTGCCCTCGGTCACCGCGGTCGACAGCACGTCGAAGGTGGGCTGGAACTCCTGCTGGCACAGATCGCCGATCACGCCGCCCGTCATCTCGGCCAGGGCGAGGTACTGCGCACCGATGGCCCCCGACTCGGGGCAGTCGGTGGTCGAGACGATGCCGTGGAAGAAGTAGCCCGCGTACGTCGGATCGAGCGCGAGGAACTGCGCGTCGAAGTCCTCGGCGCTCACGTAGGAGTCGTCGTCCGAGACGACGATGAGGTGCTTGACCGAGGTCGGTCGCATCATCGGCGCCCAGTTGTCGTGGGTCGAGAGGATCTTCGCCAGCGCGTGCTCCGAGCCGATGATCTGCTGCATGTGGGCGAAGTGCGGCTGGTTGTCGTCCTCGAGCGGGCAGCCGCCGCCGCCCAACGGCGGGTCGATGCACACGCCGGTGTCGATCTCCGGCGCAGCATCGGGGTTGGGATACGCGGTCATCAGCAGCACGCGGGTGTCGATGCCCGCGTCGATGATCTGCTGCGAGAACGCGTTGAGGTTGGCCTGCACCGCGTTGGTCTCGTCGACCATGCTCGGCGAGTTGTCGACGACGACGATGATGTCCGCCGGCTTCGACACGACCTTCCCGGTGGCGGTGAAGCTGGCGCAGGCCCCCTCGCCGGCGGCGGTACTGCTGTCGTCGGACGGCGGCACATCGAGCCGCGCCGTCGGGCCGTCGTCGGAGGTCGCCCCCGAGGACGTGCCCAGCTCGGGGGTCCCCGAGCTGTCCCCGACGGGGATCTCCGCGAGCTCGGCCGAGCGCACCTCCGTCTGGCACGCGAGCAGCGGGCTGAGCGAGGTGCCGAGGCAGGAGCGCAGGAGAATGGCGGCGAAGCGCGGCATGGACCCCGCTTCCATGTCCCACGGGGACAAGAACTTCAATTGCTAACGGCCAGATCTCGCATGTCTCGCATCAACGACGCTTTGTGCAGTAATGACCATCGCGTTTCGAGGGGCATCCGTCGGGGTCGCCGCGTTTGGTGATATAGGGACCAGCCCCATGCGCCGCGTCGTCCCCGTCCTGCTCGGCCTGTGCGGCGCGTCGTCCTGGGCCTCGACCGCAGCGGCCTCGGGGTTCGATGCCCCGACCTTGGGCAGCGCGCAGTCGGGGCCCGTGGCGCGTGACGCGGCCGCCACCTGGTGGAACCCGGGCCGGCTCACCGCCCTCGATCTCGAGCCGGGTCAGGCCGAGCTGCAAGTCGGCCTCGGCGTGATCGTCGGGTCGATCGGCTACCAGCGCGACATCCGGGCCGAGCACCAGTACGCCGACAACCTCGACTTCAAGAGCCCGGTCGCGACCTCCGATCTCGATCCGAACAAGTTCGGCAAGCAGAAGAAGGTCGGCTCGATCCCCCTCGGTCCGGCGTTCGACGCCTACGTCGCGATCCCGGCGATCCGCGATCGGCTCGTGTTCGGCCTCGGCATCGGCATCCCGTACGTCGCGGTGTTGAACTTCCCCAAGAACGGGCCGCAGCGCTTCGCGGGGCAATCGATCTTCCTCGCGACGCCGCACGCGACGCTGGCGGCGGCGGTGAAGCTGCACCGCGTGATCTCGATCGGCGCGGGCGTCAGCTACGTGCTCGGCACGATGTCGCTGTCGAAGGTGCAGGACTTCGGCGAGGTCGGCCTGCTCGGCGACGCGCTGTCGAACCCACCGATCGGCCAGGACAACGACTTCGGGCCCGACGCGCCGCCGGAGGTGCGCGAGCTCGACGTCCTCGCCCGCCCCTTCGAGATCAAGCAGGCGTTCGCCCATGGCGTGTCGTTCAACGCCGGCATCGCGCTGCAGCCCACGGACAAGCTCTCGATCGGGCTCGTGTACCACCACGGCGCGAAGATGACGTTCCGGGGCAAGTTCCGCCTCGACATGAACGACGACTTCTTCACGCAGGACCTCGCGGCGCAGGGGCTGCAGTACCCCGCGCTGCTCGAGGGCAAGGCCCGCGTGCGCCTGCGGTTGCCCAAACGGATCACGCTGGGCGCGGGCTATCAGATCACGCCGAAGTTCGCCCTCGATGGGTTCGTCTCGTACGTCACCTACCAGGACTTCGATCGCATCCGCATCCGGCTGACGTCGCCCGATCTGGCGCAGCCCGCCCTCGGCACCGGCGACAGCGCCGATCAGGACCTCGTGCGCAACTGGAAGGGCGCGGTGGCGACCGAGGTCTCGGCCCGCATCTCCGCGACCAAGAAGCTGCTGGTGTCGGTCACCGCGGGCTACAACTCGCCGGCGTCGCCGGACTCGACCCTCGACGTGTTCTCCCCCGACGGCCACCGCATCATCCTCGGCTCGGGCATCGTTTATCGCTTCACGGATCGCGCCGCGCTGCTGGCCGATCTCGAGGGTCAGTTCATCGTGCCGCGCACGACGACGACCTCGACGTACGACCTCGGCAACGGGACGTACAGCCTGTTCCTCGCGGCCGCGACGATCCACGGGCAGTTCAAGTTCGCTGGCCGCGGCGGCGCCAAGGGCAAGGGCAAGACCAAGGGCAAGGCCGAGCCAGCGCCGACGACGACCGCCGCGCCTGCGACCCAGCCCACCGAGCCGACCGAGACCGCATCGCCGACGACCGAACCGCTCGGAACCGCACCGTCGCCCAGCTCGGGCACACAACCGCCGCCGCCTCCCCCGGCACCGACACCCTAGCGTTCCCCGTGGGAGTCCCTCGACAGCCCACGCGATCGTGTACGACGCTGTACGCGGGGACGTGTCGATGCGGCGAGCAGCACTTGGATCAGCTCTCGGTTCTTGGTTCGTGATGGCTGCGGCCTGCACGGGTGCGGATGCCCGCGGCGGGACCGGAGCCTCGACCACGACCGACACCGACGCGACCGCGACGGGTGGCGACGTCACCGGCGAGGACCCGAGTGCCTTCGGACCCGAGCAGACGTTCGAGCTGCGGCTCAACGAGGACACGCCGCCGCCGCTGGTCCTCGAGATGAACCGCGAGGAGGTCGCCGAGCTGTTCGGCGACCGAGCGGACGAAATCCTGCTCGTCGAGGTCGACTCGGCCACGCTGCTCACCGAGTCGCTCGAGCAGATCAAGAACGCCTGCGGGCAGTTCTGGCGCGAGGACGACTCCGATCCCGACCACGACTGCTCGCTCACGCCGCTCGGTCAGACGTTCATCGGACCGGACGGCACCTGGCGCAGCAGCGCCGAGTATGCGCTGGTCCGCATCCTCACGATGACGCCGGCCAACGTGGTGGTCGAGGGCACGTCGAGCGAGTCGCTGCAGGAGCTCTCGGACGCGCTCGGCATCGGCGGCGGCTACGGCCAGATCCTGTCCGAGGCCCTCGGCATCGCCCGGACCGACGAGGTGGTGTCGACCGCCGGCCTGGTCGCGTCGTTCCAGCAGAACTTCGTCGCCAGCCACCCCAACGTCGAGGACGACGCGAAGCTGGCGATCACGCTCGAGGACGCGCTGTCGGACCTCGCGACCCTGGCCGATCGCTACGGCCCGGTCGACGGCCACCCCGGCATCATCGATCCGGGCTTCGTGCCCAGCGGCGAGGTGCTCGGCCCCGACTTCCTCATGCGCGCGGTCGCGAAGTCCAACCTCCGGCTGTGCGACGGCATCGACGCCGACCAGGGCAAGGGGTTCCTCTCGGTCATCGCCGATCAGACCGGCCCCGGCTTCGAGGACGAGCTCGAGTTCGACTTCAGCGACCCCGACGACTTCCAGCTCCAGGGGCTGGTCGAGAATCCCACGGTCGATCTCCGCTTCCGCGCGACCGAGACCGTGGGCTTCGTGCCGTCGTGCCTCGGCAATCCGCCGTGCCAGCAGAACGTCCCGGGCACGCCGCAGGGCGGCTCGTCGGTGTGGGGCCTCGATCCGTGGCTGCTCGAGTACAACGTCACCGCCGGCGCGATGGCGGACTACCAGCAGCGCACGTTCGAAGGCAGCTACCTGTTCGGCACCGCGAAGGTGCTCATCGGCCAGGACGGCAACCCGCCGGGCTGGATCGAGTACGACATCCCGCTGAACATCGGCAGCCCGCCGGATCCGCAGTACGTCTGGGAGACGATCCTCGAGGTCGCGCAGGTCGCCCTGCACGAGACCCCGTTCGCGTCGATCGGCGAGGGGGCGGCCGACGTCGCGTTCACGCTGTTCGACGTGCCGGTCGGCATCACCGGCAGCGAGGCCGCCGAGGCGGTACGCCCGTACCTGCAGGAGCAGGCGTCGCTGCTGTCCGACTTCCTGCTCGGCGACTACAAGAAGAACAACGACACCGTCGACTTCTACTTCCGCCGCGGCGACGACGGCGAGCCCTATCTGTTCTTCATCGCCGAGGCCGACCTCCGCGAGGGCGAGGCGTACGGCTACCAGACGGTCGGCTTCTACTCGAGCTCGGCGCTCGGCGCCGAGGACAAGATCTCGGCGACGGAGGTCTTCGGGCTCGGCGACACCGCGCACGAGAAGCTGTGGGTCCCCGAGGGCGAGAGCGTCGCGTACTTCCAGGACGACGGCGGCCGCGTGTACCGGGCGCGGATGGTCCGCGATGCGGCGACCGATGTCATCGAGCTCCACCTGGCCGCGAAGATCGACGGATGAGGCCCACCATGCGCACCCACGTGTTCTCCCGCGCGCTCCTGCTGTGTCTCCTCCCCGCGGCCGCGTGCAGCGAGGACTCGATCGCCACGCCGTCCGATCCGACCGCGCTCGCCCCCGGCGAGTCGCGCGAGGTCGATCTTCGCTACCTGCGGTTCGACGTGAAGGGCTTCGCCAAGACCAACACGCTCGAGCAGCTACGCGCCATGCCGCGCCGCGTGCTGCAGGACGTGTGGCTGCTCGACCTCGACGCCCGACCGCTGATGGTCAACGCGCTGCAGGCCCTGAAGGACCTCCCGGACGAGGACGTCGCGGCGCTGACCCCCGCGGCCCAGAACATGCGCCGGCTGGTCCTGATGACCCCGGACAACGCCGAGCTCGAGGGCACCAACCTCGAGGAGCTGATCGCGATCTCGGGCGCCATCGGCATCCCGCCGGCGAAGTGCCTCGCGGACCTGCTCGATCGCGGCGTCACCGATCCGTTCATCCCGATCGAGGTCGTCGCCGACATCATGCTGAGCAACGTGATCGGCACCCACCCCAACGCGCAGAAGCGCCGGGGCAAGGTCGACGCCGAGCACCCCGACGGGCTGTACCCGGTCGCGCCGGGCCACATCCCGCTCACGCTCGCCGACGTCGTCACCAACTTCGAGGACATGGCCGAGCGCTTCGGCCCGGTCGACGGTCACCCCGGCTTCGTGCTCGAGGCCCGCGGCGTCTCGGTGGTCGAGGACCAGTTCGCGATGACGTCGAAGGTCACCGCCAACGCGCTGCCGTTCAAGGGCGTCGATGTGACCAACGTCGACGTCGCGAGCGTCAACAGCGTCGGCGGCCAGATCGAGACCATCCACGACTTCTCCGACCCCGACTGGATGACGTTGACCGGCCTCGTCCCCGATCCCAGCGTCGAGTTCCTGAGCTTCGGCGTGATCGAGAACGACGCGTTCATCCCCGGCGGTACGTCGCGCGAGCCGGCGCCCAAGGGCAACTCGGCGGGCTGGGACCTGCCGCCGTGGGAGTTCGAGCGGCTGATCCTCGACATGGTCCAGGCCTCGGTCGCGGACGTCCCGGCGGTGTGCAACGACTACGAGCTCGGCACCGGCGTCGTCGCGTTCAGCGGCTGCATGGACGAGGACGGCTGGGTCACGCTCGAGACGTTCAACGGCGTGGGCTCGCCGCCGCCGCCCGCGTACATCTGGGACCTCGAGCTCGAGCTCGCGCAGGTGCGCCTGCACGACGGTGGCCTCGGCGAGGGCGAGGCCGACGTCGCGATGTCGATCCAGGACGTCGGGGTCGGCGTGCCGCCCGACGAGATGATCGAGCAGGTGAAGAAGAACGTGCAGGCCAACCCCGAGGCGCTGCGCGAGTTCGCCTCGCTGCTCACCGACAGCACCGCGGGCGCTGCAGACTTCTACTACGTGCGCGGCATCGACAGCCTGCCGGCCGACGAGCAGGGTGACTGGCTGTTCTTCGTGAACGAGTCGGACATCGCGATCGACGACGAGGGCAACCCGGTCCGCGACTATGGCTATGCGAGCCCGGGGTTCTTCACCGACCCGGAGCTCACGAAGAAGGTCTCGGATCTCCGCATCGTCGACGGCGACGAGACCCACGAGAAGGTCCGCATCGCCCCGGGCGACGTGCTCTACGTCGAGGACGACGACGGCATGCGCGTGCGCATCGAGGTGCTCCAGAAGCCGAGCCGCTCGCATCTGTCGCTGGGCATCACGCGGGTGCAGTGACGCGGCCCGGCCGGTCGCGTCACGCGGCCGGCCTCGCGAACGGCGTCAGTCGTCGCCGCCGCCGAGGCGGCGCAGCGCCGAGGCCGGGTACACGCCGACGAGCAGTCCGGTGCCCGCGCCTGGCCGGCCGTGCCGGATCTCGATGCTCGCGCAGCCGGCCTTCTTCAGCGACGTGATCGGGTCGTCGGCGCCGACGAGGTACGCCGTGACGAGATCGAGGTTCGGGAGGTGACCGACGCAGAGGATGTTCTGCTCGGGGCGCGCCCGCAGAACGTCGACGATGCGCGACGGCTCGGCCATCGGCACCAGCAGATCGCTGGTGACGAGCTCGAGCTCACCGAGCTCTTCACGGGCGATCTCCGCCGTCTGCTGCGCGCGGACGTAGGGGCTGGAGATGATCACCTCGGGGGTGATGCCGAGGGCCCGCAAGCCGCGCGCCGCGAGGCGCACACGCGCCTTGCCCTTGTCGGTCAAGAAGCGCTCGGGGTCGGTCGGGCATGCAGGATCTGCCGGGTCGATCGCGATGCCATGTCGCAAGAGGTGAACCCACACGTCGCCGACAGGGTACCCGCTACCGTCCTGCCCTGCTAGTGTGCGCGCCAGCCGATGGCCGAGGCGCAACAGCTCGTCGCGATCGATCTGGGCTCGAACAGCTTCCACATGGTGGTCGCGCGCTTGGCCGACGGCCAGCTGTCGATCATCGACCGCCTGCGCGAGCGGGTGGCCCTCGCGGCGGGCCTCGACGAGCGCAACAACATCACGGCCGAGGCCCAGCAGCGGGGCCTCGACTGCCTGCGCCGCTTCGGCGAGCGCATGCCGACGGGCGACGACGTCCGCGTCCGCGCCGTGGGTACGAACACACTCCGCAAGGCCCGCAACGCCCGGGAGTTCATCACGAAGGCCAGCGCCGCCCTCGGCCGACCGATCGAGGTGATCCCGGGCCGCGAGGAGGCCCGCCTCATCTACCTCGGGGTCTCGCACTCGACCGGGGGCAACGGCGGCCGACGCTTGGTCATCGACATCGGCGGCGGCAGCACCGAGAGCATCATCGGCGAGGGCTTCGTGCCGACACTGGCCGAGAGCCTGCACATGGGCTGTGTCAGCCACACCGAGCGCTTCTTCGGCGACGGACGGCTGCGGCGCGAGGCGTTCCGCGAGGCGACCACCGCGGCCCGCGTGGAGCTCGAGACCATCGAGCAGAAGTTCCGCAAGACCGGGTGGTCCGCGGCGATCGGGAGCTCGGGGACGATCCTCGCCATCGACACGATCCTCCGCGCCAACGGCTGGGGCGAGGGCATCACGCGCGACGGCCTGCGGAGCCTCCGCGACGCGATGATCGTCGCGGGCCGCGTCGGCAAGCTCTCGGGCATCGCCGGCCTGTCGAGCGAGCGCGCCCCGGTGCTCCCCGGCGGCTTCGCGATCCTCTACGCGGTGTTCAAGAGCCTGAAGATCGATCGCATGGCCCCGTCGTCGGGGGCGCTGCGGGAGGGCCTGCTCTACGACACGCTGGGCCGCCTCGCCCACGAGGACGTCCGCGAGCGGGCGATCGACTGGATGTCGGAGCGCTACGGCGTCGACCGGGCCCAGGCCGCGCGCGTCGAGACCACCGCGCTCGCGCTGTTCGATCGCGCCCGGGCGGCGTGGGCGATCGACGACCCCGAGGCGCGGCTCGTGCTGGCGTGGGCGGCCCGCCTGCACGAGGTCGGGCTCGCCCTCAGCTACAGCGGCTACCACCGCCACGGCGAGTACCTCGTCGCGAACAGCGACATGTCCGGCTTCTCGCGCGAGCAACAGTCCCTGCTCGCGGCGCTGGTCGGGGCGCACCGGCGACGCCTGCGGCCCGAGTACCTCGCCGAGCTGAAGACCTACGGCGGGCCGGCGGCGATCCGCCTCGCGGTGCTGCTGCGGCTCGCGGCGACGCTCAACCGCGCCCGCGATCCCGAGGCCACGATCGTTCCGGAGATCGTCGTCACCGGGAACACCGTCGATCTCCGGTTCCCCAAGGGTTGGCTCGACGACCACCCGATGACGGCCACCGACCTGAACTACGAGCAGTCGTTCCTGTCGGCGGCCGCGATGTCGGTCGTCGCCCGCTGATCCCCGTCCGGGCTCGCGGGCTCGGCTACTTCGCGCACGCCGGCTGATAGCCGGCCGAGCAGGCCTTGGTGCGCGCCGCGGCGCCGCCGGCCTTGTCCTTCTTGCCGCCGACGCCCTTCTCCATCGCGAGCGCGAGGTTGAAGCAGCCGGTGGCGTCACCGGCGTCGCACGCGGCCTGGAACATCGCGCGGGCCTTCTTCTGATCCTTGGACCCGCCCTCGCCGAGCATCATCAGGCGCGCCTCGGCGGTGCACGCGGTTTGGTTGCCACTCGTGCACGCCTTGGCATACAGACCGCGCGCCTTGGCCTTGTCCTCCTTGGCGCCGGCGGCCTCGTGGGAGATCGCCGCGCTCATGCAGTCCTCGAGCCGACCCTTCTCGCACTGCGCCCCCCAGAGCTCGCGGGCCTTCGCGGCGTCGGCCTCACCGCCGACGCCCTTGTCGAGGACCGACGCGAAGTACGAGCACGCGAGGTCGAAGCCCGCGGTGCAGCCCTTGCCGTAGAACTCGCGGGCCTTCGCCGGATCCGCGGGACCCTCCTTGCCCTGCTCCCACATGACGCCGACCGAGGTGCACATCTCGCCATTGCCGGCCTCGCACTGCTCGGTCTGCAGCGTGCGCTGATCCTTGACCGGCTCGGGCTCCGGCGCGGGCGTCGGCTCGGCGGGCGCCGGGTCGGCGGGCGCGGGGGCGATGTCCGGTGACGTCGTCGGCGCGTCGTTCTTCTTGGTGCAGGCGGCCGCGGCCACGGTGGCGGTGAGGAGGATCGCGAGGCGAAGCATGGCGGTCTATTGCCGCCGCCGCGGGGGCCGATGCAAGCCGCGCCGATGCGCTCGGACCGTTGGACTCGTCCCCGGGACTAGCGACGCGGCGCAGTGCTCGCGTAGGCGGCGGTCTGCCGCGGGGCCGGTGGCGCCGCGCGGCGGATCGGCACCGCCGGCCGCACGGCGCGTCCGACCTCGACCAGGTCCGCGAGGTCGATCACGCGGGTCGCCTCCGCGAGGATCTCGCGGGCAACCGGCGCGGGGCGATCGGTCAGGGCGCGGTCGAGCTCGCGGAGCGCCTCGCTCTCGGGGTGCCACGCCAGGGCGCGGTGCACGAGGGCGCGGGCGTGATCGTGGGCGGCCGGGCCGGCGCCGTGCAGACGCAGGGCGAGCAGGCGGAGCACCTCTGCCGCGGCCTGGCGCTTGCCGAGCATGGCGAAGGCCCCGGCCATGCCCTCGAGCGCCGGCGCATCCTCGGGAATCTGCGCGAGCACGCCGCGGATCGCCGCGACCGCGCGGTGGACATCGCCGGCGCGCAGGTGGACCTCGATCGCGGTGCGCAGCGTCGGCAGGTGACCGGGCCGCAGGCCGAGGGCGCGGTGGCACAACGACTGAGCCCGCCGCACGTCGCCGGCGATCGACGCCTCGACCGCGAGCGCCTGGAACTGCTCGACCGCGACATCGGCCTGGCCGAGGCGCTGCGCGAGGTCGGCGAGGGTGAACCGGCGCGCCGTCGTCGGCGCCGCCGCCACGGCGATCGTCGCGGCGTGGAGCGCCTGCGGCCAACGACCGCCGCGCAGCTCGTCGCGGACGACGGCATCGAGCGTCATCGCGGCCTCGGCGTGCTGGCCCAGCGCGAGCTGCAGCTCGCCGATGCGCGTGCGGGCCCCCGGATCGGGATCGATGCGGGCGATGCGGGCGTGGATCGACAGCGCGCGCGGCAGGTCACCGCGCTGCTCGGCGAGGAGCGCCGCGGTCCGATACATCCCGAGGGCCAGGACGACCTGCCCCATCGCGACGAACCCATCCGCCTGCTGCAGGTGCGTGTCGATCTCCGACGTCTGCGACGGCAACGGCATCGGCGCGCTCCGCATCGTTCCTCGGCCCCCCATGCACCTACAGACACCACCAAAAGCCCTTCCTCCGGCCCACCCCGGAAAAAACCACCCGCGGCCCGCCACCCGATCGCCGCAGAACCACCGCCCCCGGCACACCGATCGCCGCAGAACCACCGCCCCCCGCCACCCGATCGCCGAAGAACCACCGCGGCCCGCCACCCGATCGCCGCAGAACCACCGCCCCCCCGCCACCCGATCGCCCCCCGCTTGCGGGGGGCAATCCGCGCGCAGCGCGTACCGTTTCGCCCGAGCCGGTCTCGGGGGGAAAGGCTAATACCCGCCGTCGACCTGGAGCCCCGAGCCCTGCTGCCCCGACGCGACCCCGCGGAAGTACAGCGCGAAGTCATCCGGGTTCGTCGCCGCCGCGATCGCCATCTCGTACGTCACCAGCTGCCGCTGCACGAGCTCGGTCAGGCTCTGATCGAACGACACCATGCCGTAGGGGTGCGCGCCCTCCTTGATCGCGTCGACGATCTCGTGGGTGCGCGAGCCATCGACGATGAGGTCCCGGATGCGCGGCGTGTTGATCATGATCTCGACCGCGGGAATCATGCCGCGGCCATCGGCGCGCGGCAGCAACCGCTGCGAGACGACGCCCGTCAAGATGGCGCCGACCTGCAGCCGGATCGCCGTCTGCTGGTGGGGCGGGAACATCTGCACGATGCGGTTGATGGTCTCCTGCGCGTCGAGGGTGTGCAGGGTCGAGAACACCAGGTGACCGGTCTCGGCGGCGAGCAGCGCGGTCTGGATGGTCTCGTGGTCGCGCATCTCGCCGACGAACACGACGTCGGGGTCCTGGCGCAGGGCCGAGCGCAGCGCCGCGCTGAAGGTGTTGGTGTCGAACCCGAGCTCGCGCTGGTTGATGACCGAGCGGTGGTCGCGGAACACGTACTCGATCGGATCCTCGATCGTGATGATGTGGGCTGCGCGCTCGTAGTTCACGAGGTTGAGCAGCGACGCCATCGTCGTCGACTTGCCCGAGCCGGTGATGCCGGTCACGAGGATGAGGCCGCGCTGCTCGAGGGCGAGGTCGCGGACCCGCGGCGGCAGGTTGAGCCGCTCGAACGGGGGGATGTCGGCCGCGATGACGCGCATCACCATGCCGGTCTCGCCGCGCTGGCGGAACACGTTGACGCGGTAGCGCAGCCCGTCCGGGGTCGCGTACGCGAGGTCGACCTCGTGATCCCGCATGAACTTCTCGTGGATCGGGTCGTTCATGATGTTCATCGCGAACGTCATGACCACCTCGCTGGTCATCGGCGGGACGTCCTTGAGCGTCCGCAGCACCCCGCGGATGCGGAACACCGGCGGCAGGCCGACCTTGAGATGGACGTCGGACGCTCCGAGCTTGCGCGCCGCCTGGAGCACCCGGTCGAAGATCTCGTTCATGGCGCCCGACCCTATCAGGCTTGCCGCCGGCTGCCTGCCCCTTGCCCCGGCCATCGCCGCGCCGCTAACCTGGTGTCGTGCACAGACGAACCGAGTGGGCGTGCTGGGCGCTGGCGGCCGGGCTGGGGGCGTGCACGCGGACCGGCGGACCCTACACGGGTGACGAGATGTCCCCGAACACAGAGGCGTACGACACCAGCGCGGGCGCGACGGGGGCGAGCGCGGGCACCTCGGGTGGCACCGCGGTGACGGCAGGCACCGATCCGACCGGCGCGACCGATCCCTCCGCCACCGATCCGATCACGACCGATCCCTCCGCCACCGACCCGTCGGCGACCGCGACCGATCCGACGACCACCGATCCGTCTGCCACCGACCCGACGACCACCGACGCGACCACGGGCGATCCCTCGGGCGGATCGACGGGCGACGCGACGACCGGGTCGACGACCTGAAAAGCCCGCGTGGCGGACCACGAGCGCACGCGACACTCGCGACCGGACGGCTCGTTCGGCGGCGAGTCGACCACCGCCGATCGCCCCGCCGCCGACGCCCATGAGACCGTCGCGCTCGGCACCCGGGTCGGGCCGTACATCATCGTCGACACGATCGGCGCCGGCGCGATGGGAGTCGTCTACGCCGCGTTCGATCCGCGGCTCGACCGACGGATCGCGATCAAGATGGTGCGCTCGAACCCGGGCGAGGCCAGTCGTGGGGCGCCGCGGCTGCTCCGCGAGGCCCAGGCGCTCGCCAAGCTCTCGCACCCCAACGTCGTGCCCGTGTTCGACGTCGGTCAACACGGCGACGGCGTGTTCTTGGCCATGGAGTTGGTGCGCGGCGACGACCTGCGCCACTGGCTCGATCGTCAGCGACGGCCCTGGTCCGCGATCGCCCCCGTGATGCTCGACGCGGCCCGCGGCCTCGCGGCGGCCCACGCCGTCGGCATCGTGCACCGCGACTTCAAGCCCGACAACGTGCTGCTCGACGCCACCGGTCGCGCGCGCGTCACCGACTTCGGTCTCGCCCGCGGCCAGGGCGAGACCGACGCGCCGCCGTCGCTCGCCCTCGACAGCACCGACTCCCTGAGCGCCACGCTCACGCGCACCGGCTCGGTCGTCGGCACGCCGAGCTACATGGCGCCAGAGCAGCACACCGGCCGTCCCGTCGACGCGCGCGCCGATCAGTACGCGTTCTGCGTGACGCTCTACGAGGCCATCTATGGCGAGCGCCCGTTCGTCGGCCGCGATCTGCAGGACCTCGCCAACCACAAGTGGGCCGAGGCCTATGCGTCCGACGTGGCGGTTGCGATGCGCCGGGCGGTGCCCCCGGGCCTGCACGCGCTGATGCTCCGCGGGCTTCGACGTCGACCGGAGCAGCGCTTCGCCGACATGCACGCCCTCGTCGCCGAGCTC
Source organism: Nannocystaceae bacterium (assembly GCA_044344875.1). Lineage (GTDB taxonomy): Bacteria > Myxococcota_A > Polyangia > Nannocystales > Nannocystaceae > Xiheibacterium. The sequence goes on along the minus strand of JBIJCC010000003.1, from coordinate 124,673 downwards.
GAGCGCCACGCGGCTCCGCGGACGCGACGGGCCCCCCTCGTGCTCGGCGGCCTCGCGGCAGCGGCCGCGATGGCCTCGGGCGCGCTCTACGTCCTGCGTGACGCACCGTGCCCGGACGCGCGGGCGCAGCTCGCCACCGCCTGGGACGACGCACGCCGCGATCGGATCGCGGCGGCGTTCGCCAGCTCCGAGACCAAGGTCGCGGTCGACACGTGGCCACGGGTGCGCGACGGGGTCGAGGGCTGGGCAGCGGCGTGGACCGATGCCCACGGCCAGATCTGCACCGCCGCGCAGGCGAACGGCCGCGTCGACCCGGAGCTCGACGCCGGCATGCTGTGCCTGCGTCAGGGCCGAGCGCGCCTCGGCGGCATGCTCGACGTGCTCGAGGAGGGCTCGCGCGAGGCGGTGCACTCCGCGGATACGCTGCTCGCCACGCTCGTCGATCCCCACGCGTGTCACGACGCCGCGGCCTCGAACGAGACCCCGGCGGTCACGCGCGAGCGCCAACGCCTGCGCGAGTCGCTGGGCGTCGCCGACGTCCGCCTCGACGCCGCGCAGTACGGCATCGCGCGGGAGATCGTCAACGGCGTCGCCGAGGACGCGCGCCGCATCGGGCTCGTCGACATCGAGCTCGAGGCGCGGCTCGTCGCCTCCATCGCGGACTCTCGCAGCGGCCGCTACACCGCCGCCGAGGACGGGTTCACCGCGGTGTTCTGGGGCGCCGAGGCCGAGGGGCACGACGAGCTCGCGCTCGCGGCGGCCACACGCATGGTGTTCCTCCTCGGCGAGCTGATGGATCGACCCGACGCGGGCCTGACCTGGCTACGGCACGGCGAGTCCCTGCTCGCACGGCTGGGCGAGGGACAGACGCTCTCGCGGGCGAAGCTGCTCGAGAACGCATCGTCGGTCTACGACGCGCTCCTGCAGGAGGAGCGCGGCGAGGCGCTGCTCCGCGAAGCGCTCGCGATCCGCCTACAACTGCAGCCCGACGACGAACCTTCGGTGTCCACGGTGCGCAACAACCTCGCGCTGCGCCTCGCGGATCGGGGCGCCTTCGAGGAGGCGCTGGCCCTGCACCGCGTCGCCCGCCGCAACCGTGTGGCCCGGCTGGGGCCGTACCATCCGGACGTCGCGATGAGCCTCGTGAACGAGGCCCGACCACTCGTCCAGCTCGACCGCGGCATCGAGGCCCTCGCGCGCCTGGACGAGGCCGAGCCCATCGTGCGTGCGTCGCTGGGCGACAGCCACCCGATGCTCGACTCGATCATGATCGGCCGCGCTGCCGCGCTGATGGAGCTCGACGAGCTCGACGCGGCGCGCATGTACGTCCAGCTCGCGCTGTCGACGACGATGCTTCGGACCGGGCCCGACAGCCGCGGCGTCGGTCACCTGTGGAACGTGCTCGCGGTGACGTATCTCCGCGACGACGACTTTGCCCGCGCGCGCATCTTCTTCGAGCGCGCCCGCGAGACGTTCACCGCGGCCGGTCCCGGCGGCGAGCTCGGGCTCGCCTACGTCGCCTCGAACCGCGCGGCGCTCGAGCTCACGGCCGGCGAGCTCGACGAGGCCAAGGCCCTCATCGACCGCGCGATGGCGATCTTCTCCGACGTCCGCCCGCCAGGCCACCCCGACTTCGCCATCGCGCTCACCAATCGCGCGGAGATCGAGCTCGCCCGGGGCGAGCTCGCGGCGGCGCGCCGCACCCTCGACGAGGCCGCCGCGATCCACGTGATCGGCCGCCCTGGCGAGCTGCGCGAGGCCATCATCGACTCGGCGCGGGCGCGACTGCAGTGGCTCGAGTCGGGCGTCCCCGCGAACGCCGAGGCCGAGCTGCTCGGGTTCCGCCGGCGCATCGCCGAGCAGGACGAACACGCGACCGAGGTCGCCGTCATCGACCGCTGGATCGAGCAGCTCCGCACCGGGACACTGCCGACGCGACCGCCCTCACAGCCGCAGCGGGTCGCGCGACCGCGCTCACAGCCGAAGTAGCTTCGCCCGCAGGTAGCGGCCCTCGGAGAACGCCGGCGGGACCGGGAAGTCCGGCGGCAGACCGCACTCGCCGATCACCACCGCGTCGCGGCGGCCCGCGACGGCGCCGAGGCCGATGCCCTGCAGCAGCTCGTCCTCGGGCAGCTTGCTCGCGTTGCTCACCGCGAGCACGAGGCCGTCGGGGTTCACCACGCCGACGATCGCCGCGGTGAGGTCCTCCCAGTTGCGGAGCGCCGAGAACACCTTGCTGCCGACGCGCGAGAAGGGCGGCGGATCGACGACGACCAGATCGAATCGCTCGTTGCGGGTCCGCAGGCGCTCGAGGTGCTTGAAGACGTCGCCATCGAGCGGCGTGCACGCCTGCGCGTCGAGGCCGGACGCGACCAGGTTCTGCCGGCACTTCGCGTGCGAGCGCGCAGCCGCGTCGACGTTGAACACCTCGGTCGCGCCACCGCGAACGGCCCGGACGCCGAACGCACCCGTGAACGAGAACAGGTTGAGCACCCGACGGCCGCGCGCGAGCGCCTCGACCATGCGACGGCCCTCGCGCAGATCGAGGAACAGCCCGGGCGACACCGGAGCGGTCACGTCGACGACGAAGCGCAGCCCGTCCTCCTCGACCTCGTACTCGGGCGGCGCCGCCTTGCCCCCGAGGTGGAACGCCGGCGGGCGGCGATCCTCGGCGCTCACCGGCCGCAGACGATCCTGCATGTACACGCCGGCCGGCGACAGGCGCTGGGTCAGGACCTCGACCAGCATGTCGAGCCAGGCCTCGGCCGCGCGCGAGTACTTGTAGACGAGCAGGAAGTCCCCGAGCCGATCGACGGCGATGCCGGGCAGGCCGTCGCCCTCGCCGTGGACGAGGCGACACGCGGTGGCGAGGCCGGGCCCCAGGTGACGCTCGCGCAGGGCGAGCGCGCGATCGAGGCGGGCCGCGACGACGCTGTGGTTCCACGCGAACTGCTCGTCGCGGCTGACGATGCGCAGGGCGATGGCGCCCTCGGGCTCGACCAGGCCCCAGCCGAGGGAGCGGCCCTCCTCGTCGGCGATGCGCATGCACGCGCCCGCGGCGAGATCGGCCGGCGCGCGCATGATCGAGTCGCGGAACACCCACGGGTGCCCGCTGCGGACGCCGCGGGCCGCCGGGGCCGCGATGCGGATCGCGGTGTCGTCCATGCGGCGACGCACCGGGGCGTTCGACCGCCCGCCTCGCCGCGCACCGCCACCGGCACCGCCGCCGGACGCACCGCCGCCCGTGCGTCCATCCGTTCGCCGTCTCTGCATCGCCATGGGGGCGCGGACGATAGCGGAAACTCGAGCGCGAAGCGACGCGCACACCCCCCACCCGGTTGGGCGGTGGTCCCCGCCGCAGGCCCGATGGTCGCGTCGCGGCCGCCCCGTGGCGGTCCGCCCGCGCCAGGACGCCCCGCTTGGGCCGCGCCGTCGCGCTGCGGTACCCTGGTCGTGCTCTCGAGGCGCGCCCACGACGCGCCCTCCCCGAGCGGGCAGACCCATGGCAAACGACCGCATCGGCGAAATCCTCGTTCGCGAGAGCATCATCTCCGCCGACCAGCTGCGGCAGGCGCAGCACGACACGCGCTCGAACGGCAAGCGCCTCGCCTACAGCCTGGCCAAGCTCGGGATCCTCGGCGAGAAGGAGCTCACGGAGTTCATGGCGCGCCAGTACGGCGTGCCCTCGATCAGCCTCTCCGAGTTCGAGATCGATCCCGAGGTCATCCAGTTGATCCCCAAGGAGGTCGCGCTCAAGCACACGGTGCTGCCGGTGCAGCGCGCCGGCTCGACGCTCATCGTCGCGATGGCCGATCCGTCGAACATCTACGCGATCGACGACCTCAAGTTCCTGACCGGGTTGAACATCGAGCCCGTCGTCACCACCGACGCCGCCATCGAGGAGGCCATCGTCCGCTACTACGAGCAGCCCGAGCGGCTGAGCTCGTACGACGACGTGATGGGCGACCTCGACATGGAGGAGATCGGCCTCGCCGAGGGCGACGAGGACGACTTCAACGCGCTCGACAGCCAGGCCGAGGCCGAGCAGGCCCCGGTGGTCAAGCTCTGCAACCTCATCCTGCTGAACGCGATCAACAAGGGCGCCTCCGACATCCACATCGAGCCCTACGAGAAGGCCTATCGCGTCCGCTACCGCATCGACGGCGTGCTCCACCAGGAGATGGCGCCGCCGCTCAAGCTCAAGAACGCGATCACGAGCCGTCTCAAGATCATGGCCTCGCTCGACATCGCCGAGCGCCGCCTGCCCCAGGACGGCCGCATCAAGCTCAAGATCGGCAAGAACCGCGAGATGGACTTCCGCGTGTCGACGCTGCCGACGCTGTTCGGCGAGAAGATCGTCATGCGTCTGCTCGATCGCGACAAGCTCGAGCTCGACATGACCAAGCTCGGCTTCGAGGCCGCGCCGCTCAAGGTCTTCAAGGACAACATCAACCGGCCGTACGGCATGTGCCTGGTCACCGGCCCCACCGGCTCGGGCAAGACCACCACGCTGTACTCGGCGCTGTCGGAGCTCAACTCGAGCGAGGTCAACATCTCCACCGCCGAGGATCCCGTCGAGTACAACCTCGTCGGCGTGAACCAGGTGCAGATGCACGACGACATCGGCCTGAACTTCGCCGCGTCGCTGCGCTCGTTCCTGCGCCAGGATCCCGACATCATCATGGTCGGCGAGGTCCGTGACTTCGAGACCGCGGAGATCGCGGTCAAGGCCGCGCTCACCGGTCACCTCGTGCTCTCGACGCTGCACACCAACGACGCGCCCTCGACGATCAACCGCCTGCTGAACATGGGCGTCGAGCCGTTCCTGGTGACGGCCTCGGTCAACATGATCGTCGCCCAGCGCCTGGCCCGGAAGATCTGCAAGGACTGCGTCGGCGAGGACCCCCACGCCAGCGCGCAGCAGCTCACCGACGCCGGCATGACCGCCGCCGAGGTCAAGACCTTCACCCCCAAGCGCGGCCGCGGCTGCCGCACGTGCGGCAACACCGGCTACAAGGGCCGCGTGGCGCTGTACGAGGTGATGGCGGTCACCGACCCGCTGAAGGACCTCATCCTGCAGGGCTCGTCCACGGCCGAGCTCAAGACCGAGGCCATCCGCCTCGGGATGGTCACGCTGCGGCGCAGCGGCCTCAACAAGGTCGCCGAGGGCATGACGACGCTCGAGGAAATCCTCCGCGTCACCGCCTCGGACTGACCGCAGCCGGACCGCGGGCCCGACCTGTAGGCGTCCGCCCCCGCACCGAGATGGCCCGCCGCCCAACCCGACCGAGCGCGGACCGACGCGGGCCGGGCCAAGATTCGCGGAAGCGGATCGATTTGGGTACCCTGGTCCCGTCTCGCTCGCGCCATGACGGTCAATCTCCACCAGCTCCTCACCGCGATGGTCGAGTCCGGAGCGACGGACCTCCACATCACCACCGGCGCGCCGCCCCAGCTGCGCATCGACGGTGACCTGGTCCCGCTCAAGGTCCCCAAGCTCGGCCCGGTCGAGACCAAGCAGCTCTGCTACTCGGTCCTCAACGACAAGCAGAAGCACAAGTTCGAGGAGGAGCTCGAGCTCGACCTGTCCTTCGGCGTGAAGGGCCTGGCCCGCTTCCGCGCGAACGTCTACCAGCAGCGCGGGGCGACGTGCGCGGCGTTCCGGCTCATCCCCTACGAGATTCCGCCGCTCGAGACCTTGGGCCTTCCACCGGTCGTGCGCTCGCTGACCCGGAAGCCCCGCGGTCTGGTGCTCGTCACCGGCCCCACCGGCTCGGGCAAGAGCACGACCTTGGCGTCGATGATCGACGTCATCAACCACGAGCTGCGCGGGCACATCCTCACCATCGAGGATCCGATCGAGTATCTGCACCAGCACGGCACGTGCGTGGTCAACCAACGCGAGGTCGGGGCCGACACCAAGTCGTTCGCCAACGCGCTCAAGTACGCACTACGCCAGGACCCCGACGTCATCCTGCTCGGAGAGATGCGTGACGGCGAGACGATGGAGGCCGCGCTGACGCTGGCCGAGACCGGCCACCTCACCTTCGGCACGCTGCACACCAACTCGGCGGTGCAGTCGATCAACCGCGTGATCGACATGTTCCCGGCCCACCGCCACTCGCAGGTCCGGACGCAGCTGAGCTTCGTGCTCGAGGGCGTGCTGTGTCAGTCGCTGCTGCCGCGGCCCGACGGCGGCCGTGCGCTCGCGGTCGAGGTGATGGTCCCGACCGACGGCATCCGCGCGCTCATCCGCGACGCCAAGGTCCACCAGATCTACTCGCAGATGCAGCTCGGCCAGGGCACCCACGAGATGCAGACCTTCAACCAGTCGCTGTCGGACCTGGTCGTACGCGGCCTGGTCGCGAGCGAGGTCGCGATGCGACGCTCGAGCGACCCCAACGAGCTCAAGTCCCTCATCGACGCGGGCAAGAGCCTCAATCCGGGCCAGCGCCGGCCGAAGTAACGCGAAGGGTCAACGAGCATGCCGACGTTCATCTGGGAGGCGAGGACCAAGGCCGGGGAGATGCGCACGGGCACCGTCGCGGCGGACACCCAGAACGCCCTCATCGAGCGACTGGTGGCCCAGGGCCTCACCGTCACCAAGGTCAAGAAGAAGCCGACCGAGTTCGTGCTGCCGACCATCGGCAGCGGCGTCTCGCTGAAGGACATGGTCGTCTTCACCCGGACGTTCTCGACCATGATCGACGCCGGCCTGCCGATGGTGCAGTGCCTCGACATGCTCGCCAACCAGTCCGACAACCTGCGCTTCCGCAAGGTCCTCGCCGGCGTGAAGTCCGAGGTCGAGGCCGGCAAGTCGCTGTCGGAGTCCCTCGCCAAGTACCCCAAGGTCTTCGACGACCTCTTCAGCAACCTCGTCGCCGCCGGCGAGGCCGGCGGTATCCTCGACGTCATCTTCCGCCGGCTCTCGACCTACCTCGAGAAGGCCGCGAAGCTGCGCCGCCAGGTCCGCGGCGCGCTCATCTACCCGTCCGTGATCTTCGTGGTCGGCATCGCCGTCGTGATGGTGATGATCACCAAGGTGCTGCCGGTGTTCGAGAAGATGTTCAAGGACCTCGGCGCCGGCAGCCTGCCCGCGCCGACCCGCTTCGTGCTGGCCATCAGCCACGGCGTCACCGACCACGTGTTCATCGTGACCGGCGTCGCGGTCCTGTTCGTCGTCGCGATGATCCTGGCGCTCCGCACCGAACGCGGCCGCTACGCCCTGGACACGGTGCTGCTGCGGATGCCGGTGCTCGGCCCGGTGATGCGCAAGGTCGCCGTCGCCCGCTTCACCCGAACCCTCGGCACGCTGTTGTCGTCGGGCGTCGCGATCCTCGACGGGCTCGAGATCGTCGCCAAGACCTCCGGCAACCGCGTGGTGGCGCGCGCCATCATGTACGCGCGCGCGAAGATCGCCGAGGGCAAGGACATCGCCTCACCGCTGCTCGAGACCGGGGTGTTCCCGCCGATGGTCGTGCAGATGATCGGCGTCGGTGAGCAGACCGGCGCCATGGACGAGATGCTGCAGAAGATCGCCGACTTCTACGAGGACGAGGTCGACACCGCGGTCGCGGCCATGACGGCGCTACTCGAGCCGATCATGCTGGTGTTCCTCGGCGGCGTCGTCGGCGGCATGCTGATCGCGATGTACATGCCGATCTTCGAGGTCGCCGGCAACATCAAGTGAGCGCGGGGACGCCAACGGGCGCCGAGCAGGTGGATGTCCCCCGGAGCAGCGAAGCGACCCCAACGGGCGCCGAGCCGGTGGATGGCACCGGGAGCAGTGAGAGTTCGCCGGCGGGCGCCCAGCGGGATCCGGCCAATGCCAGCGTGCGGCTCGCACGCGAGCGTCGGATCTCGTACTTCATGCTCTTCCGGCTGGGCATGCTCGCCCTGTTCACGGTGCTCTCGGGCGGCCTGGCGATCGCCACGGAGCCCGGTGTGCAGGGCCGCGCCAACTGGCTGGTGTGGAGCACACTGGTCGTCGGCTATGCCCTGACGATCGCGTACGCGCGGTGGCTGCCGCGGGCGAAGAATCTGTCGGCGTTCGCGTGGACGCAGACCGCGATCGACATCGTCCTCGCCGCGGTGGGCGTGCACCTGTCGGGCGGCCTCGACTCGGGCCTACTCATGCTCTACCCGATGGCCGTCCTCGGCGCGGCGACCATGGGCGGGCGTCGGCAGACCTGGGCGGCCGCGGTGGCGTGCGCGGCGATCTTCTCGGTGCTCAGCACCCTCGAGATCGCGGGCGCCCTCCAGCCCCTGACGCTCGCCGGTGACTACCGGACGATGGCCCCGCGCGAGTCGGTGCTCATCATCGCGCGCACGATCGCGGCGCTGGTCGGGGTCACCCTGCTGTCGTCGTACCTCGCGGTGCAGCTGCAGGCGAGCGTGTCGCAGGTGGGCAACCTCCGCGCACTCAACGAGGACATCGTGCGCTCCCTGAGCTCGGGCCTGGTGACGCTCGACGGCTCCGATCGCATCCGCTACTTCAACCCCGCGGCGCGCGAGATCCTCGCCCTCGACGATGGGGTGCTCGGGCGGTCGATCGACGCCGTTCTACCGGGGCTGCCCCAGGGAAGCGCCCGCAACCGTAGTCCCCGCGTCGACGTGAGGCACGTCCTGCCCGACGGCCGGGCGATCCGCGTCGGTCTCACGCGCATGCCGCTGCGCGACGCGGCGGGCAACATGGTCGGCCACATCATCAACTTCCAGGACGTCACCCAGCTGCACGAGCTCGGCGATCGGGTGCGCCGCAACGATCGACTCGCGGCGCTCGGCGGCATGGCGGCGAGCGTCGCCCACGAGATCCGCAACCCGCTGGCCGCCATCTCTGGGTCGGCCGAGCTGCTCGCGACCGCGGGCCTCGGCGACGAGGACAAGCGCCTCTTGGCGATCATCCGCCGCGAGTCGGGACGGCTGTCGGACATGGTCCGCGACCTGCTGGCCTTCACCCGCCCTCGCCCGCCGGAGCCGACGCGCCTCGATCTCACCCGCTCGGTCCGCGAGACCACGGAGGCGTTCGCCGCCGACCCGAACAACGCCGGAATCGAGCTCGAGTTCGTCGGCGAGTCCGACGTCGAGGTCGAGGTCGACCCCGTGCAGCTCGGCCAGGTGTTGTGGAACCTCATGCGCAACGCGGCCGAGGCCATGAACGGCCACGGCGCGCTGCGCGTGGTGGTGCAGACCGAGGCCCTCGTCGCGCGGATCTCGATCACCGACCACGGCGGCGGCATCCCGCCCGATCGCATCGAGTCGATCTTCGACCCGTTCTTCACCACGAAGGATCAGGGCACCGGCTTCGGGCTGGCGATCGTCCACCGCGTCGTCGACGAGAACGGCGGGGCGATCCGCGTGCGCTCGCAGCTCGGGGTCGGCAGCACCTTCACGATCGAGTTCCCGCGCTCGCTGCCGAAGGTCGACGCGGAGTCGAGCGGCGTGCTGTCGATCGAGTGAGGGTGGGGTTGTGCGGGTGTCCCCGGGGACCTCCCCGGGGACGTGATTCGGGTCTTGCGCCAATCGCCCCCCGGCCAATACCATCACTGTGATGATGCAACGTGCTCTCGTTCTCTCGCAATGGTGGTTGGCGATGGGGTTGGTGGTGGCAGGTGCAGGATGCACCCTCGAGGACGACGCCGAGGACGGCGACGCGCAGCAGGACGAGCTGCGCAACGGTGGGCCGACGTGCAGGACGTGCGGCTACTCGAACTCGCCGCTGCTCGGGGAGCCCGCGCTCGACGCGTTCGCCGTTCCAGGCTCCGCCCCGCCACCCTCGGGCTTCCAACTCATCGGCATCGCCGAGCCGAACGGCACGCTACGGGACGTCACCGTCGACGGCGATCAGTTTGTAGCGTCGAAGCACGGCAAGAATCGCAAAGGCCGGCAACTGATCGGTTGGTCCCTGATCTTCCAAGACGGCGGCGGTAAGCGATACGAGGTCGAGATCGGACGGTTCGCCGCGACACCCAATTGGGCGACCGGGGAGCCCGTTCCCAGCTACACCCTTCTCTACGTCGACCCTGAGGATCCGGAGGCTGATCCCAATCTCTGCAAGGGCCTCGATCCTGACTACCCGTCAATCGTGCTTCTCGGCGGCGAGCTGTACGACGCCGACACGAAGTCCGTTCTGCCCGGCCAACCGGGCGTTGTCACGCTCGCCTGCCATGGTCATGCGCTCGCCAAGCTCCGAATGCTGGGCTACGGACCAAATGACAGTCTGGGAGCAACGCCAGCGCAGCGGCAGGCGGCGCTCAAGATGCTGACCGCGGACTACTGCGGCGATGGCTTCAGCTTCACCGATGTGGGGCAGCCGCTCGACTGGGCCGATGAGCTGAATACCTTCGATCCGGGCATCAACGACCCGGAGCGTGTCGAGGCGAACTGGACATCCTCGGGCGCGTCGTGCCTCGACGAGCCGCGTGCCCGACCGCGCGAGCTAGTGGAGGCCCGATGCGATATCCCGAGGTGCAATGGCCACTATTTGGCAGAGAGCGGGGACGTGTGGGCTTCATTCCACCCATGACCCCGCCCACAGCGGAACGCCGACCGCAAGTTCGTCCGCGGGGGCGCTCGTACTCGACCGCGAGCGACCGGTTGCCTCGATCGCGCCGGAGCGGATCTCGCGAGCGCGCCCCCACACTCGACCGGAGGTCGCGCGCGAGGTCGAGGAAATCCGACGGCGCTTGGGCAGCGCCAAGGTCCGGCATGGCGCGGGGCTCATCGACGAGGCCATGACCGAACTCGCGGCGATCGACCTCGCCGCGCGGGCCACCGAGCATGTCTCGACGCGGCCGCCGTCGCCTTGGCTGCGATCGGATCGCAAGACCACGTCGAGGTCGCCGACGTCGCGTGGCTCGGCGCGCGCGTGCTCGTGGCGCTCGGTCGACGCACCGACGCGACGCCGCGCCTCGCGGCGGCCCTCGCCGGGTACGCGTTCCACCGCGCGCGCATCGTCGATCCCGCGGCCGACACCCGGATCCGCCGCGCGCAGCAGCTGCTCGCCGAGCTCGACGGCGGGTGAGAAACCTGCCCCTACTCGAACCGGTGCCCACAGGCAGGGCTCGGTGTGCGCCCCGGCGCCGAGCCGAGGAACATCTCCGCCAGCTCCAGCGCCCCTGCCCCGGTCACCGTCGCGAAGCCGACGCCGTCGAAGTCCGACGGCGTCGCGTTGCCACCGGTGATGCTCAGCGTGATCGCCCCGCTCGCCGGGTCGTGCACGAAGCTGCCCCAATAGTCGACGTAGGCCTCGAAGGGCGTCCACGTCACGCGGAAGTCGCTGTTGTCGAAGAACATCAGCTCACCGACCGGGTTGACCGGGGCGAACGGATCGCCGCCGTCGCAGGGCAACCGCAGCGTCTCCGACCACACGCCGAGGATCGGCGACACGACTGGCTCGTAGATCATCACCTCGAGCTCGAGCACGCGGCGGCCGTCCTCGACGTCGGCGGTGACGACGACGCTCGCGCCGATCTCCGCGTCGTCGTCGATGCGGAGGTAGCCGGTCGCGCCGATCGTCGCACCGAGGCTCGCGCCCGCCGCGACGCCGCCCCCCGGCGGCGCGATGGACCACGTCACACACGCCTCCACGACCTCGGTCACGCCGGCCGGCGCCGTGGCCAGCCGGAGCTGGCGCCCCTGCCCGCGCGCGACGTCCGGGAAGGGCCCCGCATCGATGTAGAGCTGGCCCGCGGTGAGCTCGTCGAGCGTGGGCAGCGTGCACGCATCGCCGCCGCTGCCCCCGTCTTGCCACGCGTCGCCGCTCGAGTCGGACGAGCTGCCCGCGTCCGCCGGGTCGACCCCGAGCGGCACACCGGACACCGGGCCGCAGGCGCCCACCAGCACCGCGGCCGCGGAGGTCCGAACGCGCGACGCGGCACCCATCCGACCATGGTGCCCGCAATCGCGGCCGGAGGGTTCAGAACGTGATGCTCGGCCCCAGGGTCAGGTCGAACAGCGCGCTGGTCGTGTTCGGGAACCACGCCCCGACGTCGAGCTCGGCGAAGAGGGCGAAGTGCTCGACGATCTGGTAGTGGACGCCGACCAGTCCGCCGACGAAGCCCGGGCCGATGCGCACCGTGTCGATGCGTGTGTCCGTGGCCTTGGTGTTCGCGGACACCGACCCGGCGAGCATGCGGTCGCTGTCGTTGGCCGGGTCGCAGCCGACGTTGTACGGCCACACCGGCGTGCAGTTGGCGACGTCGACCTCGCCCGTCAGCGGATCCGCGGGTCCCGAGTAGGCGATCTCGATCGCGTCCGGCACGCTGTTGCCGTTGCGGTCGTTCGAGAAGCCCATGTTCACGCGCAGACGGGCCGAGCCGTAGCCCGCGAACCCACCGGCGTAGACGCGGAGCTTGCGGTCGTCCTTGCCGAAGAAGTACTTGAACTTGAGGCCGATGGCCCAGGAAAACGGCGGCTTGCGCTGGACGCCCGTGGGGTTGGGCGAGCGCACGTCCGTGAGGAACGAGTCGCTGGCTTCCTTCGTCGGATCCTCGGTGAAGACCTTGCTGCCGGTGACGACCTGCAGGCGGGCGAACAGCGACAGCACGATGTTCTTGCTGACGCGCACGCCGATCTCCGGCGCGATGTGGAACGGCGCGCTCGCCAGACCGGTGGTGACCGGGTGCCGTGCGCTGCAGTAGTCGGCGTCGTAGGCGGCCGTCAGCGCGGCGATGTCCCCGGGCAGCGCCCCCGAGACGGCGGAGATCGTGCTGAGGTGCTGCCCAAAGGTCACCTGATCGGGCGCCAGCGGAGCCCTGGCCGAGAACCACCGCTCGACCGCGCAGGCCTGCTCTCGCACGAGGTACGTGCTGCTGCCGGGGCCGGGCGTGAACTGCTGGTAGGTCAGCTCCGCGGTCCCGCGGGCGATGCCAGCGCCGGTACCGAAGCCGAGGTTGATGAACACCCGCGGCAGCTTGCTCTTGCCCTTGGGCTTCTTCGGCTTCTTGGGCTTGGTCTCCTCGCCGCCCTCGTCCCCGCCGTCTTCGGGCGGCAGCGTCGGATCGCCGTTGCCGTCGGCGACGACGGCCGCGTCGCCGCTGGGCTCGAGCAGCAGCGGCCGCTCCTTGTCGCCGCGGTTGGCGAGGGTCTGCTTGCCGGTGCCATCGAAGGCGTAGAAGAAGTACTGGAGCGGCGCGTCGCCGTGCTTGGCCGCCGGCAGCGTGAACGTGCCGAAGTTGCCGAACGTCGTCATCGACTCGCCGACGAACTCACCGTTGTCGCCGGCCTTGCGCCAATACAGGACGATCTGCGCGCGGTCGGGCAGCTGCAGGTTGGCGAGCGCGGTGAACTCGATGTCACCGCCGCGGCCGTACGGCGGCGGCGTGTGGACGAAGGCGTCGTTGCTCGGGCGAGCGGTGCTGCGCCGCGCCTCCTCGAGGATTTTCTGCAGGTCCGCCGAGCGCAGCTCGATCGGCAGCACGACGTTGAAGTCGCACGCCACCGCCTGCTTGAACGCCGCGAGGGTCTGCGCCCGGTTGCCGGTGTTCGAGAAGATGATGCCGCCGCGCAGCACGTGGACCGGCCCGAGCGTGGGGTCGGTGCCCAACCCTGCCCCCTCGGCCCGCGAGACCGCCGCGTCGAGCGAGGCGAGCGCGGCGTCGAGGTCGAGGTTGTTGAACTGGTCCTGGGCGCCGGCGTAGGCGTTGCGGACCTCGTCGCGGGGACCGGCGTGGACGACCGTCCCCGCCGACCACACGGGGAAGCCCACCGCGAGGCCGAGCACGAGGCCCCGGAGACGGGCTGCGAAAGTGGTGTTGCTCCGCATCACGGTGTCACGGGCTCCGCTTGCAGTCCGCATTGGAGACGTTGAACTCCACGCGGCGGTTGCGGGCACGACCATCGTTGGTCTTGTTGCTGTCGATCGGGCGCTCCTCGCCGAAGCCGACCGGCTCGACCCGGTTGCTCTTCACGCCCTTGCCCTTCAGGTAGTCGGCGACCGCGTTGGCGCGGCTCTGCGACAGCTTCTTGTTGTACTTGTCCGCGCCCTTGCTGTCGGTGTGGCCCTCGACCCGGAAGTGGAGTTCCTCGGGGACCTGGTTCATGACGGTGGCGACGTCGTCGAGCAGCTCGAAGCTGCGCGGGTCGATGTCCCACTTGTTGAACTTGAAGAAGACCTTCTCGCGGATCTTGACCGAGCAGCCGTCGAACTCGGCCTTGAGATCGGGGCAGCCGTCGTCATCGCGATCGCCGTCGTAGTCCTCGGGCTTGTCGGGACACTGGTCCTTGCCCTTGCACAGCTCGGCGTACGTCGAGTCCAGGCCCTTCTCCACGACCCAGGGGTCGCAGATCTTGTCCTTGTCGTTGTCGGCGTCGGGGCAGCCGTCCTCGTCGTCGAAGTTGTCGATGTCCTCCGGATCGTTCTTGCACTGATCCGGGCTGTCGAGGATGCCGTCCTGGTCGTTGTCGGGCTCGGGGCAGCCGTCCTCGTCCTCGAACTGGTCGTAGTCCTCGGGCTCGTTGCGGCAGTCGCGTTCATCCTTCTTGTCGAGGTTGATCCACTTGCCGTTGATGAACTTCGACGCGTCGAGGATCTTGTCCTTGTCGTTGTCGTCGTCGGGGCAACCGTTGTCGTCCTCGAAGCTGTCGAAGTCCTCGGGGTCGTCCGGGCACTGGTCGGCCTCGTCGTCGTAACCGTCGCCATCCTTGTCGCCGACGGTGCCGGTCGGCGCATCGCGGCACCGCTCTGGGTTGGTCAGCTTGCGCGCCCGCTCGGTGTTGAACGCCGCGATGTCGGCGTGCTCCTTGCCGCGGAAGTACTCGCCGCGCTCGAGGGCGTCCTGGGCGAACTTGATGTTCGCCTCGGCGATCGCGGTCTCCTTGGGCGCGCAGTTGATGGCCTTGCTGCCGTCGCGGATCGCCCGCTGCAGCTCGGTCTGCGTGCCCTCGACCTCACCGAAGAGCTTCTGGCCGATGCAGCCCGAAAGCCCGACGAGCACGAGGCCCAGGGCGAACCCGCCGCGCGCGATCACTTCCCACCCCCGATGGACCCACCGACCTCGGCCTTGCCCTTGGTCGGCGCCGCGGTGCCCGAGGCCTTGCCGGCGGAGGCCTTCTCGTCCTTGGTCGCCTTGTCGTCCGCGGTCTCGCGCATCTGCCCGGCCTCGCGACGGGCGGCCTTCTGCTTGGCCTCCTCGGCGAGCTGCTTGGCCCGGTCGCCGTAGTCGAAGGCGCGATCGTATTCGCTGTACGCCATCAGGACCTTGGCCTGCTCGAGGTACGTGACGGCGCCCCAGTACTCGTAGGGGGCATACTCCTTGGCGCCCGCCTTCTCCGCCTGGCCGACGGCGCGGCTCGCATCGACCGCGACCTTCTTCAGGTAGCCGAACGGACCGCAGCCGAGGGACAGCACGACGCCGACCGCGCCGAGGGCGAGCCCAAGGCGCCGAAGGCAGGACTCGGTGCGCCGCAGGCCAGAGGGGCAGCGCTGATTCGTTGAGGCGGTCACCGCGGGCTCCTTGTCGCTGACGGTCGGACTCGACGGTTCGCGGGGCCGACCCGCCGAGCTTCCCTCGCGAGATCGCAAGGCGATTTCGCGGCGCGGACGATATCAGGGGCCTGGCTTGGGGGTCAACTCGGGTACGCTGCCCTCGCGTGGTCGGGATCGGCACAGCGCGGTGGCGAACGCTCGCCCTCGGCCTGGGCCTCGCGTCGTGCACGCGGGTCTCGGACACCGAGCGATTCGCCCCCGACCACGAGGCCCTCGTGATCGTGCGAACCGTGCCCGACGCCGGTGCCCACGGCGTCGACCCCGATGCCGCCATCGATCTGTGCTTCTCGCACACCGTCGACCCGCGGAGCATCGCGCCCACCGACGCGACGATGAGCTCGGGCGAGACGCCCATCGACTCGGAGACCTCGGTGCAGCTGCTGCCGTGGACCGACCCGGGCGGCGTCGACGTGGCCGCGGACGCCACCGCGCCGTGGTGCAGCGGCAGCGTGATGTCGGTCCGACCCAAGGCCCCGTTGTTCGCGGGGCTGCGCTATCGGCTGCGCCTCGTGCCGCGGGTCAGCGGGTGGAACGGGGAGATCCTCGACACCGAGCAGCCCGGCTGGACCCCCGAGGGCAGCCGCATGCGCTACTACCTCGAGTTCACCGTCGACGACGCGCCCGACCCCGAGCGCACCGACGACGGCACCGGAGGCGACGCCACCGACAGCACGGGCGACACCGACACCACAGGCGACACCGACGGCACCGGTGACACCGACGACATCGGCGACACCGACGGCGCCGAGTCGGGACCGGACGGTCCAACGCTCGCCGACCTGTTCGCGCCGGGGCAGCTCTTCGACCCCGCGCGCCCGACCTGCAGCTGTCACCGCGACCCGGACGACCTCGCACTGCGACGGATCGATCTGCGGGACGCAGCGCGGGCCTACGACGCCCTGGTCCTCGACGCGCGCCCGCGCGAGACCGGCTTCGCCCTGGTCGCGCCGCGCCGCCCCTCGGAGAGCTTCCTCGTGCAGAAGCTGGTGCGCGACCACGATGGCGCGCCGCTCGAGGGCATCCTCGGCGACGCGATGCCACCCGAGGGCGGCCTCCCGTACGCCGACTACGTCATGATCGCGCGGTGGATCGCCGCCGGCGCGCTGCCGTAGCCGACACCGCCCATCGTCCGCCCGAGTCGATGATTCTGCGCGGGCACCCGGCACCCGCGCATCGTCAGCGCGAGTCGACCATCTGGCTGGTCTCCATCGCGCGGACGTGCTTCAGCATGCTCTCGAGGCGACCGCGACGAACCGTCGCGCGCTCGTAGACCTCCATGAACTCGGGATCCTTGCTCAGGCCCAGGGCGGCGGCGCGGTCGTACTCGACCATGGCGCGCTCCGTCTCGCGGAGGCAATCGGCCACGGCATCGCCGGTCAGCGAAGCGGCCTGCGCGTTCTCGGCGTAGTGCAGGCGGCACGGGCCCTTCTCGGCCGCGTTCTCGATCTCGAGGCCGCGCAAGAACACGTCGCGCTTGTTCTCGCCGCAGCCGGCCGCCGCAGTCACCAAGACGAGCGCGACCCACGAAAGGATGCTCGATCGACGAATCACCACGGCACCGAGCATAGCGCGTCCCCGCCGACCGCGTTCATCCTCCGCGCTGCGCGGCGCCCTGCGCGGCCTCCTGCGCCTGGGCCTGCGCCGCGCTCGCGCCCGCCACGTCGCCCGCAGCCGCGCGCACCTCGGCGAGCCGCATCCACGCCTCGGCCCGCCACGGACGCAACGCGACGGCGCGCTCGGCCAGCGCCGTCGCCTCGGCCAGCGCCGCGCTGCGACCCCGCGCATCGGCGTCGGGATCGCGGGCGAGATACAGCGCGAGGTTCAGCAGCGCGACCTGCCGCGTCGGATCGGCCGCCAGCCCGCGGCGCGTCCACTCGATCGCCGACGCCGGATCCCCCATGCGATCGAACAAACCACCGAGCGTGATCATCGACCCGGGGTGCCCTGGATCGACGTCGACGAGCGTGGTCTGCAGCGCGGCGACAGCCTCGCCGAGGTCGCCCCCGCGCCGCACGTGCCCGCGGGCCCACTCGGCCACCGCGACCGCGAGTCGACGGCGATCCTCGGCGCACGGCAGGCGCGGCAGCCAGGCGGCGATCTGTTCGGTGATCGCCGGCGGGCTCGTGTCGGCGATCGCCAGCGGCAGTCCGGCGAAGGCCCCGTCGAACCGCACCGCCGCGAACACGCCGGAGCCCGCGTGCTCGAGGGCCACCGGTCCGTCGTGCGAGGCGATCGCGGCCTCGATGCGCCGCGCCTCGGAGCCGGCCTCGGCGACCGCCCGCCACAGCGCCGGATCCTCCGCGCGGCGCCCGGGGCCCGGCGGTCGGTGCAGGTGCTGACCCGGCCACGTCGTGACGTCGGGCCGCGCGCCCTCGATCACGCGCGCCCACGTCAGCCCCGCGCTGAGATCGTCGGACTGCGTGAGCAGCAGGGTCGAAGGTGGCAGCTGCGCCAGGGCGCCGCGCGTCCACGCATGGGGCGCCCACGACGGCAGGCTCCCGAAGTCGGCCGAGGATCGAATCGCAGCCGGGGCCACGAGCACCGTCCACACCACCGGGAGGACCGCCTGGCGCAGGCGCGGCCGGGTCTGCAGCGGACGATCGAGCACCACCGCGACGAGGAGCACGACGCACCACGCGAGCACGAGCCCGGTCTGTCGATCGACGCCGCCCATCGGGTTGATGCCGACGGCGTAGACGAGCGAGCCGAGGCCCCACGCGCTGACCGTCGCGATCGCGGGCCGATCGGCGGGTCGCGTCGAGCCCACCCACACGGCGACCAGCGCGACCGCACCGAGGATCGGTCCCGACGGGCCGAGGTCCTCGCCGAGCCGGGCGATCGCGCCATCGGCGTTGGCCAGCCACATCGCCCAGGACGCGGGCAACATCTCGTCGGCGAACGCGGTACGGATCGATCGCGCCAACACGTGGTCGATCATCGTCGACCATGTCTGCGGATCGCCCCAGCTCGTCACCGGCTCGCGGGCCGCGGCCAGCGGGATCGCGAGCACGCACGCCGACGCGAACACCACCACGAGCGGCGCCCACAGGGCGTAGGGCCGACGGTGCCGCACCGCAGAGATCCACACCGCGAGCAGCAGCGGCGGTAGCAACAGGCGCAGCTCGGCGAAGCCCCAGATCGACCAGGTCGCGACGAACGTCGCCCACAGCGTCGACCCGAGTCGACCGGCCCGATCCCGCGCCGGATCGCGGGCCGGATCGAAGCCGTCGGCGACGACGGCGATCGCGGCGAGCTGCGGCGCGTACAGCTCGACGCCCCGGGCGTGGCGCAGCAGCGTCAGGCCGGCGAACAACCACGCCAGCGCGCCCCAGGACACGAACGGGTGCACGCCGCGGCGCTGCAACAGGCGCATCGTCACGGCCGCGGCGACCGCGGCCGCCACGCTGCTGACCAGGGCCATCCGCCAGCCGATCGGACCCAGCGGGATCCACGTCGCCACCTGCAGCAGCGCGGCGAGCCCGGGCGTCCCGGGCGGATGCATCACGCCCAGCTCGAAGCCGGCGGCCCCGAGCTCACCGGCGTCGAGCCACGCGTTCGCCGGCGATGCGCCGACGGCCACCCACGCGAGGGCGAGCACGAACGCCAGACGCGGGGCGAACTCGGGTGCTCGCGGCTGGACCTGCGGTTGCACCGAGCGCGAGCGAGTGTACCACCGCCCCAGATCGCATGGTACGTTGCCGCGCGCACGCTCGGTGAAGGGCGTTCGCGCGTCCGCCATGCGACGTCTGAAGATCCGCCGCGACAGCTCCGAGCTCCTCCCCGGGACCGCGGTGTGCATGGGCGCGTTCGATGGTCTGCACCTCGGGCACCGTGCGCTCATCGAGCGCGCGCGCGGCCATGGGGCCCACGTCGGACTGGTGACGTTCGATCCGCACCCCCAGCGCGTGCTCGCCCCCGATCGACCGCTGCAGCTGCTGCTCTCCGCGGCGCAGCGCGAGCGCACCGCCGCCGCGCTCGGCGTCGACACGCTGGTGCTGCTGCCCTTCGACGCCGCGCTCGCCAAACAATCCGCCGAGGACTTCATCGATGCATGGCTGGTGCCGCTGCGGCCGACGGCGCTCGTGGTCGGTGCGGACTTCCGCTTCGGCGCCGGTCGACGCGGCGACACGGCCATGCTGCAGCGACGCCTGCCCGAGAACGGCATCGTCGTCGAGGTCGTCGATCCCATCGCGGCGCCCGGGTCCGACGACGGTGTGGTCCGCATCGGCGGCGCGGCGAAAATCGGCAGCACCGCGATCCGCGAGGCCATCGTGCGCGGCGACGTCGCGGCGGCCGCCGCGATGCTCGGACGTCCGCATGCCGTCGTTGGCTCCGTGATCGAGGGCGACCGCCGCGGGCGGACGATCGGCTTCCCCACCGCGAACCTCGACGCCCCCGGCGCGTTGATGCCCGCGCTCGGCGTCTACGCGGTGTGGCTCACGGTCGTGCGCGGGCCGGCAGGGCTCGATGCCCCGCTCGCGGGCGTCGCCAACCTCGGGGTCAACCCGACGTTCGCCGGCGCCCGGGCGCCCCGACTCGAGGTCCACGTGCTCGATCGCGACCTCGGCGACTCGCTGTACGGCGCCGAGCTCGAGGTGTGGTTCGCGGCCCGCCTGCGCGGCGAAGAGCGCTTCGACGGCAAGGACGCCCTGGTCGCGCAGATCCACCGGGACGTCGCCGATGCCCGCGCACGACTGCGCTCGGCCGACGCCGACGGGGTGCTCCCGGCCCCCGCGCCCGCGGAGGTGCCATGACCGATCGCGATCCCCTCGCGACCCCGACGCTGGCGCGGCTCTACATGGGCCAGGGCCACTTCGATCGCGCACGCACGGTCCTCGACGCGTGCCTGCGCCGCGACGCGCTCGATGGCCATGCGCTCGCCCTCGTCCGCCGACTGCAGGCCCGCAGCGACGCGAGCCTGCTCATCACGTTGGTCGACGACGACGCGGCGGATCGGCTGTCGATCAAGTGGACCGCCCTCGGCGACGCCGACGCGTGCCACGTCGTCGTGGTCGCGAGCACGCAGACCGGGCGCACCGCTGCGACGTGGGTGACCTCGATGCGGGCCCGCGCCGCGTTCGGCAGCTGGGAGTGCCCCCTGCCCTTCCCGCGCGGATCGGTCAGCGCCTGCATCGGCATCGTCGACGCCCACGGTTGGTCCGTCCGCGCGGTCGCACGACCGGTGTCGTGGCCGGCCTGACCCTGAGCCCGCGTCCAGACGCCGCACGCCTCGGCGACGGTCGGTTTGACAGCCGCGGCGCTTCGATGCTCGCATGAACCATGCGCGTCGCCTGCGTCCTGGTCCCGACGTCCCTGCTCGTCGTCGCCCTCGCGGTCCCCGGGACCGCCCACGCCGCGCCCGTCTGGGTGGGTGACTTCGAGACCGGTGACCTGTCGCAGTGGAGCTATCTCCTCAACTCCGACGTCAACGGGATGACCTACTCGCAGGCCGACACCGAGCTCGTCGCCCAGGGTACGTACGCCGGCCGCATCGAGCTCCACAATGACGCGGTGTGGGGCAACGGCCTCAAGCGCGTCGAGTTGCAGCACGCCCCCGCGCCCGGGCGCACCGCCGAGGGCCAGACCACGTACTTCGCGTGGAGCTTCTACCTGCCCGAGGCGCTGCCCGTCGATCCCGCCCAGCAGATCGGCTACTGGGAGTCGAACCAGAGCTTCCAACAGATGATGGCGTTCGACGTCGCCGGCGAGCGCATCACATTCTCGACGCGCCGCCCCGACAACGTCGTGCAGTGGGAGCAGGACGGCGCCGCGACGCCAGGCCAGTGGCACCGCATCGCGATGGGCATCACGTGGTCGACCAGCGTCGACGTCGGGCGCGTCGACGTGTGGTTCGACGGCGACCCGGTGGTGACGGCCGCGGCGGCGCAGACCCTCGCCGACGGCAACGACCACTTCACGCAGGTCGGCCTGCTGCGCGGGCAGATCGAGTTCGCCGACGTCCCGGTCATCTACATCGACGACGCGGTCGAGGGCGACAGCCTCGAGGACGTGCACCCCGAGCTCGATCCGGGCGGCGGGACCACCGGCACGGGCAGCGAGGGCGGCGGCTCGGGCGACGTCACCGGATCCGAGGGCGGCGGTGACTCGAGCGGCGGCGGCCCCGGCCCGACGACGATGGGCACCACGGATCCCGACGCGACCACGGCGGGCCCGATCACCTCGGGCGTCGACACGGCGACCGCCGGCGGCGGCACCGGCTCGAGCTCGGGTTCGCCGGCCGACGACGACGGTGCGGGCGGCTGCGGCTGCCGTGGCGCCGCCGCTCCGATCGGCGCCACGTGGGGCTGGGCCGGACTCGCCGCCCTCGTCGGCCGTCGACGTCGCCGCGCTACTTGAATCGCAGCAGCCGACGGCGCGCGTGCAGCAGCGGCGTCGCGACGCCAACCGCCGCGCCGATCGCCGAGCCCGCGACGATGTCGCTGGGGTAGTGCTTGCCCGCGACCACGCGCAGCGCCGCGGTCGTGCCCGCGGTGAGCAGCCCCAACGACCACGCCAGGGCGATCGCGACCTTCGCCCGCCGGGTCGGCGGGGCGTCGAGCGTCAGGACCGTCGCGAGCGACGTGACCGCGGCGAAGGCCAGCGTGCTGTGCCCGGAGGGGAACGAGTGCGATCGATCTGCAGCGCGCAGGTCGTGGGCGAGTTCGTCGCGGTCCCGCGCGGCGACGTCGGCCTCGGCCAAGGTGGTGTACGGCCGCGGCCGCCCGATCGCGTGCTTCATCACGTTGGTGACGAGGCCGGCGATCGCGACCGCCTCGGCCTCGACGAGCACCGCGGTGCCCCATTTCTTCGCGAAGGCGCGGCGCCGCGCGGACGGAGCGGCCGACTGCGCCGCCCAGTGCCCGTCGACGAGCGACACCAGCGGCGCGGCTGCGATGGCGACGGCAACCATGACGTCCGACGCCGTCGAGACCCGCGGGTCGTAGCGGCCCGACGCGATCGCGTCGACGCGGCCGAGCTCCGGCGGATCGGTGGGGAGCGCCGGTCTGGCCAGCTGTGGTCCAACCCAGCGGTTGAGGACGAGCACGGGAATCCCGGCACCCGCGGTGATCGTCGCGTCCAGGGCCCAGCGCGCGCGCACACGGCCGAAGTCGGGGACGCGCTGCCGGCTGTGTCGCCCGCGCGGCGAAGCGGCCGGCCGCGGCGGTGGCGGCTCGACGCTCGCGCCGCCGCCGGCGAGGGTCGGCGCAACGACGTCGGTCGGCCCGGCGTAGCCCCGCGGTCCCGCAAACGCGAGGCCCAACGCCAGCGTTGCGTGCACGAGCGACGCGATCATGGCCGCGGTGCCGCAGGCTCGGCGAGCGTCCCGCCGACGGCGAGCTCGAGGTCCGCGCGCGCGGTCCAGTACTCGCGCAGCGCCTCGGCGAACTGATGTCGGGTGTCGTTCTGCTCGGCGCGGATCTCGAACAGCTCGTAGGCGCCGATGAGCATGCCGTTGTACTGCTCGAGCGCACGCTCACCGATGGTCACGCGCCGCGGCAGCACCGTCTCGCGCAGGTACTCGACCTTGCGCCGGGCGGCGATGAGGCGCTCGCGGTGCTCGCGGATCTCGGAGCGGGCCTCGATCGCGCGCTGCTGCAGTCGGTGCTCGGCCTGCCGCACCAACGCGCGCAGCCGCGCGAAGTCGGCTCGCCCCGGATCGAAGATCGGCAGCTCGATCGAAAGGCTCGGCCCGAGCACCCACTCGTGACCCTCGTGCTTGCCGACCTCGTTGTGCGCACCCACGCCGACCTCGATGTGCGGCACGAGGCCGCGGCGACGCAGCGCGAGCGCCAGCTCCATGCCCTCGAGTTCCACGCGCGCCGCCGAGACGTCGAGGCGCTGTGCGACACCGCGCTGCTCGAGGGTGCCGAGATCGGCCTCCGCCGCGGGCAATGGCGTCGTCTCGCTCGCCAGGGTCCAGCCGGCCGCGCTCCCCCAGAGACCGAGCAGCCGCGTGAGCCGCTCGCGCGCCGCGACCAGCTCGACCTCTTCGTCGACCAGGGCGAGCCGCTCGGCGTCGAGTGCCGCCGCCACGCGCTCGCGATCCAGCGCGGTGAGATTGCTGGCCTCGCGCTGCGCCGCCGCGAGCTCGTCGGCGACCTCGGCGAGCTGCACCCGCTCGCGCTGCAGTGTGCGCGACACCGCGGCCTCCTGGACCTCGGCGTAGGCGACGCGGACGTCTCGGACCAGTGCGAGCGCGGCACCTCCGACGGTGAGCACCGCGTGGCGCAGCTGGGCCTTCGCGAGCCGGCGCTTGGCCGGGATGAGGAACGCGCTCAGCAGGCTCGTCGACAGGGCGAGCGCGCCGCCCAGGCCGTTGCCCTTGGTCGAGTTGACCAGCTCGCCCCCGATGACCGGGTTCTCGAGCAGCCCGGCCTGCACGAGCTCGGCCTGGGCCACGCCGAGCTCCTCGAGCGTCGCCTGGAGGTCGCGGTTGTTGAGCAGCGCGACCACGAGGGCGCTGTCCACGGTGAGCGGCTTCGCCAGCAGATCACCGACGCGCTCGCGCACCGCCGCGCGCGCCCGTGCGTCCTGGCGGATCGCGATCGCATCGGCGACGCCGGCCCGCCGCGCGACATCCTCGGCGACCTGTCGACGTACGCGATCGGGCTTCGTCGTCGCGCACGCGGCCACGAGGGCGACACCGACCAGCGCGCGCTTCACTTCGACACCGCCTCGGGCGCAGGCGTCGTGGGATCGGCCGCCTTTGCGCCGTGGCCGTGCCCGTGGTGCGCGTGACCCGACGCGTCGAGTCGCTCGCCCGCGAACGCCGACGTGCGAGTTGCGTCGGGCGGGGGCGACCACGCCGGGATCGCGGCGTCGGCCGCGGTCGCGTCGCGATCCGGTGGCTCCGCGGGAAGTCGAGCGCGGCACCCCGCGAGCGCGACGACAGCGACGACGCCGACGAAGGCACGGCGAGGACTAGACATCGATCCCGTCCTCGGCGAGCTCGGCCTTGGTCGCGGCGATCGCCTGGGTCCCGGGGGGCAGCGCGTACCAGCCCGGATCACCGTCGCCGACGAGCTCGTCGCGGACCTTCACGATCGTGAACATCCCGCCCATGGTGATGCTGTCGTACGGCCCCTTGCCGCCGACCATCGGCAGGCTGTTGTCGGGGACCGCCATGCCCATCTCGGCCATCTCGCCCATGCCGGTCTCGCCCATCGTCATGTATCCGGGCACGAGCTTGCCACCCTTGGCGTCGAGCTTGCCCTTGCGCACGCCGATCATGTTCGGCAGCTGATGACCCATCTGGTTCATCACGTGGTGCGTCATGTGGCAGTGCATCGCCCAGTCCCCGGGGGCGTCGGCGACGAACTCGATGTCGCGCGTGCTCCCGACCGGCACCAACACCGTGGTCTCCGGCACCTGGGCGCTGACGGGGATGCGGCCGCCGTCGGTGGCGACGAGCTTGAAGTAGTACCCATGCAGGTGGATCGGGTGGTGATCCATCGGCCCGAGGTTGCCGAGCCGGATGCGCACGCGATCGCCGGTCTTGCACACCAGCGGCACGGTGCCGGGGTACGCCTTGGCGTTCATCGTGAGCACGTTGAAATCGGTCATCTCGTTGGGATCGGGCCGGCCCGCGCC
This sequence comes from Nannocystaceae bacterium, assembly GCA_044344875.1. Taxonomy (GTDB): domain Bacteria; phylum Myxococcota_A; class Polyangia; order Nannocystales; family Nannocystaceae; genus Xiheibacterium. Next base: position 99,595 of record JBIJCC010000003.1, on the reverse strand, counting down.
GGGCACGATCTTCCACTCCGACAGCATGATCACGAAGTCGCGATCGACCTTCCACTGCGGCGGAGGTCGTCGCGGATGCACGACGATCATCCCGGTCAGGCCCATCGCCATCTGGGTCATCTCGTCGTGGTGCGAGTGGTACATGAACGTGCCGTGCTGGCGGAAGGTCCACTCGTACTTGAAGGTCTCGCCGGGCCGGATCGCGCGCTGGTTGAGGCCGCCGACGCCGTCCATGCCGTTGGGCAAGAACACGCCGTGCCAGTGCACCGTCGTCGGCGCACCGAGTCGATTGGTGACGTAGATGCGGACGCGATCGCCCTCGACCGCCTCGATCGTCGGGCCGTGCACGTGGCCGCTGTAGCCCCAGCACTTCGCCCGCAGACCCGGGGCGAACTCGTGGTCCACCTCCTCGGCGACGAGGTGATAGACCTTCACGCCCTTCTTGATCGAGAACGGCAGCGTCGCGCCGCCGGGGGTCGACACCGGCTGGTAGTCCACGCCCGCGCGGCCCGGCGCCGACGCGGTGCGCTCGGGCCCGCCGCTGTAGGTCGGATTCCACCGCACCTCGGGGCCGGCGGCGTGGGCCGTCGTGCCGATCACGGCCGTCCCGGTCGCTGCGGCCGCCGTGCCCAGGAGTGCGCGTCGCCGAGTGAAACCGGACTGCGTCATGGCGGGCGGAGACTACCAGCCGCGCGCCGATCGGCTCAACCGCGCCCGCGCAAGGCGCGTTCGGATGCGCGAGGGGACGCACGTCGTGCGCCCTCGCGGCCGCGCGGCATGATAGGCTGGCCTTCGGTTTTCTCCCGGAGGCGATGCATGATGTTCCGCGACGCGTTCACGGCCCTGGTCACTCCATTCCGCGACGGTCGCGTCGACGATGCTGCGCTCGTGCAGCTGGTCGAGGCGCAGATCAAAGGTGGGATCCACGGGCTGGTCCCCTGCGGCACGACGGGCGAGTCGCCGTGCCTGTCCTACGCCGAGCACATCCACGTCATCGAGGTCGTGATGCGCGCGACCGCGGGCCGCGTGCCGGTGCTCGCGGGCGCCGGCTCGAACTCCACCCGCGAGGCGATCGAGCTGTCGCGGGCGTGCAAGGAGCTCGGCGTCGCCGGCACCCTGCAGATCACGCCGTACTACAACAAGCCGACGCAGGAGGGCCTGGTCGCCCACTTCACCGAGATCGCCGACGCCGTCGGGCTGCCCCTGGTCGCCTACAACGTGCCCGGCCGCACCGGGGTCGACCTGCTGCCCGAGACGCTCGCCAAGCTGGCCAAGCACCCGCTGGTCGTGGGCGTCAAGGAAGCCACCGGCGACATGACCCGCGCCAGCCGCATCCGCGAGCTGTGCGGCCCCGACTTCGCGCTCATCTCCGGCGACGACTTCACGCTGATGCCGTTCCTTGCCGTCGGCGGTGACGGCGTCATCTCCGTGGGCAGCAACGTGGTGCCCGAGATCTTCGTGGCGCTGTGCGAGGCCGCCCGCGACGGCCGCTGGGCCGACGCCCGCGCCCGTCACTACGCCCACCTGCCCCTGACGCGCGCGCTGTTCTCGACCTCCAGCCCGATCCCGGTGAAGCACGCCATGGCGATGCTCGGCCGCATGGGCAGCGAGATGCGCACCCCCCTGGTCCCCCTGGCGGACGACCGACCCGAGCTCGCCGCGATTCGTCGCGAGCTCGGAGCGCTCGGCCTGCTCGGATGAGGACACGTTCGGACGAGGAGACAAACGATGACTGACCGATTCGTTTCCGTGGTGATCGTCGGCGCCCGTGGCCGCATGGGCAAGACCCTGCTGCGCGCCGTGCTCGACAGCGACGACATGACGCTGGCCGGCGCGGTCGATCGCACCGAGTCGCCGGGCATGGGCGAGGACGCAGCCAGGCTGTGCGGCATGCCCGACAGCGGCGTGTTCCTCGACGACGAGCTGCGCCCGCCGCGGGGCAGCATCGTGGTCGACTTCTCGCTGCCGGGCGCGACCGACCTCAACATCGCCCGCTGCGTGGAGCTCGGGGTCCCGCTGGTCCTCGGCACCACCGGCATCTCGGGCGAGACCCGCGAGCTGCTCAAGCGCGCCGGCAAGGAGATCCCGATCGTCAGCGCGGCGAACTTCTCGGTGGGCATCACCCTGCTCACCCAGTTCGCCGCGATGGCCGCCCGCGCGCTGGGCCCGGAGTTCGACACCGAGATCTTCGAGCTGCACCACCGGCACAAGCGCGACGCGCCCTCGGGCACCGCGCTGCGCATCGGCAAGGCCATCGCCCAGGCCACCGAGCGCAACTTCGACGACGTCGCCGTGCGGGCGCGCAACACCACCGAGACCCAGCGCACCACCGAGGAGATCGGCATCAGCGCGCTGCGTGGTGGCGACAGCGCCGGCGAGCACACGATCCTGTTCCTCGGCGAGGGCGAGCGGCTGGAGTTCAGCCACCGCGCGACCGACCGCGGCATCTTCGCCCGCGGCGCATTGCGGGCGGCGCGATGGTTGGTCGGACGCCCCGCGGGGCTCTACGACATGGCCGACGTGCTCGGCCTGCCGCGCCGCGCGTAGCGGCGGCCCGCGGCGCTCAGCAGCTGAAGCCGCACGTGTTGGTGAAGCAGTCGAGGATCGGCGCGCCGGCCTTCGGCACGCCGCTGGGGAAGCACGACAACAGATCGGGCGAGCTCTCGACGCAGTCGACGTAGGGCCCGCACTCCGCATCGTCCTCGCAGGCCTCGAGCACGGCGCAGCACGACGTCGCGAGGCAGGGGCACAGCGCCGCGACGGGCCCGTCGCACACCGAGGGCGGCGCACCGCCGCTCGACGACGCCTCGGCCGCGGTGCTCGACCCGCCGTCGGTGGTCGGATCGACCGCGCCGCTGCTGCTCCCGAGGCTCGGATCGCCGGTGCTGTCCGCGGGGCCGGTGTCGTCCTGCGGTCCGATCGTGGTGTCGGCCGCCGTCGACATCGATCCGCCCGCGCTCGCCGTGCCGTCGACGCCCGTCGACGCGTCGGCGCCCGAGGAGGTCTCGGCCGAGCCGCCGACGCCGGTCGTCGGCATCGACTCCGCCGGCGATCCGGCGCAGGCGCCCACGCACCCCACCACCGCAAACCAAGCCCTGCGCATGCCCATCGACCCCCGCGCCGAGCGTAGCACGGGGGTGCTCGGCCTCGCGCGGGGCGTCGTCAGCCGAGGGCCGCGAGCGCGGCCCCGACGCGCGGCATCGCGTCCGCGATCTCGGCCTCGCTCACCGCACCCACGCTGAGCCGGAACCATCCGGTGTCGCCGCGCACGCCGAAGGCCTGGAACGGCACGACCGCGAACTTCGCCGCCTCGAGCAGGTAGGCCCGCACATCCTCGTTGGTCTTCAGCACGGTGCCCGCCGGGGTGCGCATGCCGAACGGCGCGATGCGGCACGTCAGGTAGATGGCGCCCATGGGCGGCAGCGACTCGACCATCGCGGCGAGCGCGGGGCTGCGGCCGCGGATCGCCTCGAAGCCCTGGTGCAGCGCGGCGAGCCGCGCGTTGACGGCCGGGCGGAAGCCGTCGAGGTAGGCGCGGATCGTGGTCGGATCGTCGAGCAACGGCACGGTCGCGACCTGCTCGGCGCGCGGGGCCCAGGCGCCGACGTGGCCGAGCAGCGCCGACATGCGCTCGATGACGTCGACCGGCCCGGCCGACCAACCGACGCGCAGGCCGGTGGCCGCGAACGCCTTGCTGATGCCGTCGATGAACACGGTGTACGGCGCGACCTCGGGCACCAGGCCCACCGGGGTGACGTGCTCGACCCCGTCGACGCACAGCATCCAGTAGATGTGGTCGTACATCATGTACAGCGGGCGGGCGCCGGTGCGCTTGCGGGCCTCGTTCTCCTCGACGACCGCCTCGGAGATCGCCCGCAGCGACTCGGCGCTGAAGGCCGTGCCGGTGGGGTTGAGCGGCGAGTTCACGCACAGCAGGCGCGCGTCCTTCAGCTCGCGGATCAACGCGTCGCGCGTGGGCAGGAACAGCGACTCGGGCCCGCACTCGATCTCGACCGCCCGCGCGCCGACCATGTGGCAGTAGTGGTTGTTGTTCCAGCTCGGGACCGGATAGACGACCTTGTCGCCCGGATCGACCACCGCGCGGTACGTGCCGTAGATGAGCGGCCGCGCGCCGCCGGCGATGAGGATCGCGTTGGGCGAGTAGTCGAGCTTCAGCTCGCGGGCGTAGAAGCGGGCCACCGCCTCGCGGAGCTCCTGCACGCCGGACGACGGCGGGTAGTTGGTCTCGCCGGCCTCGAGCGCGGCGACGATGCCGTCCTTCAGCGCGGTCGGGATCGGGAACTGGCTCGGGGCGAAGTCGCCGACGGTGAGATTGCAGATCGCCTGGCCCTCGCGTTGACGCGTTCGGATCTCCGCGGCGATCTTGAGGATCTCCGAGCCCACGAGGCCGGCGGCCATCGTCGCGATCCGAGGCTGGACGCCGGCGGTGCCGGCGGCGGACGAGGGGCTCGGGGGCGTCGAGGGACCTTGCTGCGTGGCCATGGGCGCGAGGAGTGTGCCACACTCGCCAGCCCCATGAGCCAGGCACCGATGCCCCACTTGACCCGCAAGCTGCAGGGCTTCGGGACCTCGATCTTCGCCGAGATGACGGCGCTGGCCGCCCGCCACCAGGCCGTGAACCTGGGCCAGGGCTTCCCGGATTTCGACGGGCCCGACTTTCTCAAGCGCGCGGCCATCGCGGCGATCGAGCAGGGCAAGAACCAGTATGCGCGGAGTCACGGCATGCCCGTGCTGAACGCGGCGATCGCCCAGCACCGCGCGCGCTTCTATGGCCTGTCGTTCGATCCGGAGACCGAAATCACGGTGATGCACGGCGCGACCGAGTGCATCGCTGCGACGATGCTTTCGCTGCTCGACGAGGGCGACGAGGTCGTCACCTTCGAGCCGTTCTACGACAGCTATCCCGCGACGGTGGCGATGGCGGGCGCGCGCCTGAAGGTCGTCACGCTGCGCGCGCCCGAGTACGCGGTCGATCTGGCCGCGCTGCGGGCCGCGATCGGCCCGCGGACCCGGGCGATCCTGGTGAACACGCCGCACAACCCCTGCGGCAAGGTGTTCACGCGCGCGGAGCTCGAGGGCATCGCCGCGCTGTGCGTCGAGCACGATCTGCTCGCGATCACCGACGAGGTCTACGAGCACCTCGTGTTCGACGGCGAGCACGTGGCGATGGCCACCCTGCCCGGCATGCGCGATCGGACGGTGATGATCTCGTCGACGGGCAAGACCTTCTCGTTCACCGGGTGGAAGATCGGCTACGTGTGCGCGTCGCCGGCGTTGACCCGCGCGGTGCGGACGAGCCACCAGTTCCTGACCTTCTGCAACGGCACGCCGTTTCAGTTCGCGCTGGCCGAGGGCCTCGTCGCCGGCGACGACTACTTCGAGGGTTTCGTGCGCGAGTACCGGGCGCGCCGCGATCGCATGTGCGAGGGGCTCGCGAGCGTCGGCTTCGAGGTGCTGGTCCCGCAGGGGACCTACTTCGTGTGCACGGACATCCGGGCGCTCGGCTTCGACGACGACATGGCGATGTGCCGCGCGCTGCCGGAGGCCGTCGGCGTCGCCGCGATCCCGAACTCTGCGTTCTACGCCAACAAGGCCGAGGGCAAGCACCTGGTGCGCTGGGCGTTCTGCAAGTCCGACGCGGTGTTGGACGAGGGCCTGGCCCGGCTGCGAAAGAACATCGGCAAGCTCGCGGGCGCCGTGGGCACGGAGGTCGAGACGCCATGAGAGTCGCAGGAATCCAGCTCGATACCGTGTGGGAGAACCCGGAGGCCAGTATGGCCCGCGCGCGGCCGTGGATCGCCGCGGCGAAGGCCGCGGGCGCGCGCCTGTGCGTGCTGCCCGAGATGTTCGCGTGCGGGTTCTCGATGGACACCGCGAAGAACGGCGAGCCCGTGGGTGGCCCGAGCGCGACCTTCTTGAAGGAGCAGGCGCGGGAGACCGGGATGTGGATCTGCGGGAGCGTGCCGGAGCGCTCGGGCGACGAGCCGCGGCCGTACAACACCCTGGTGGTATGCAGCCCGGATGGGGTCGAGCACCGGTATCGGAAGATCCACCCGTTCACCTTCGCGGGCGAGCACCAGCACTATGCGGCGGGGGATTCGTATCTGACGGTGGAGATCGAGGGCGTGCGGTGCACGTTCTTCATTTGTTATGATCTGAGGTTCGCCGACGAGTTCTGGGCGACCGCGAAGGCGACGGATTGCTATGTGGTGGTCGCGAACTGGCCGGCGCGGCGGCGGCACCACTGGACGGCGCTCGGGTTGGCGCGGGCGATCGAGAACCAGGCGTATGTGGTCGCGGTGAATCGCTGCGGGGTCGGCGGGGAGCTGGAGTATTCGGGGGATTCGCGGGTGGTGGATCCGTGGGGGGAGTTGGTCGCGACGGCGGCGGGGCAGGAGACGATGATCGTCGCGGAGGTGGACGCGGGGGTGGTGGCGGACGCGCGGGTGCGGTTTCCGGTGATCGGGGATCGGCGGTAGAGACGCGGCGAGCGGGGCTGCGGCCCCCCCGACGATTCCGGGACGGATCCTCCCCCGCTCGGCATCTGGGGACCGAGGAGACCGCTGAACCATGACTCATACTTCGAAACTGGCCTGGACCCTGGGTGTGCTCGCGCTGCTCGTTCCCACGGCGTGTGACGAGTCCAAGGACTCCGGTGGGGACCCCGAAATCGCGAACATCGGCGAGACCGAGGCGCCGGCCGACGACGACGCCGAGGACGGCGCCGAGGGCAACGCCGAGGGCGGCACGGACGTCGGCACCGAAGGCGGCGTCGCCACCGACGATGGCGCCGGCGCCTGCGTCGACGACACCGACTGCCCCGCGGGCGAGGCGTGTCGTGACGGCGTCTGCTCGGGCGGCGCAGGCGATGCCGGCGAGACCGGCGTTGCCGAGGACGACGGCGGGGCGTGCGACCCGGTGATCGACCCCGCGTGCGCCGGTCAGGCGTGCGTCGAGGATGCCGACTGCCCGGTCGGCGAGAGCTGCCGCGAGGGCTTCTGCGGCCCCGGTGGCGGCACCGACGGCGGTGGCACCGATAGCGGTGGCACCGACGGCGGTGGCACCGACGGCGGCGCGTGCGATCCGAAGCTCGATCCCGAGTGCGTCGCGGAGTGCCTCGCGGACGAGGACTGCGCCCTCGGCCAGGTCTGCGTCGACAACCGCTGCCTCGGCTGACTCACGTCTCCGACGGCCTGCGCGACCCTACCGATGCGAGCGCCACCATCGACACGCCTGCGCGGGTCGATGGTGGCCTCGACCCATCGACACGCTACAGGTGCCCGATCACATCACACTCGGGCCGGCGACGCGACGACGTCCGTGACATCCGCGGTGATCGCCTGCATCGGCACACCGCTGACGTCGGTGAACAGCGCCGCGGTGTCGACCTCGATGACACCGATGAAGTCGGCGACAGCACGAGGGTGAGGGAAGAGAGTCGGATCGACGCTGCGACTACTCCGCCAGCACGGCGTCGAGCGTCTCCGCCGTGAGCACCCGCTCCACGTAGCGGTCGAGCTGCTCGGCGGTGGCTCCCTGCACGCGCGCCATCTGCTCCGGGCTCACGACCCCGAACTTGAGCGTCAGCAGCTTCGTCAGCACCTGGACACGGCCAGCGGCGAGTCCCTCGGCGAGTCCCTCGGCGAGTCCCTCGGCGAGTCCCTCGGCGGCGCCCTCGCGGCGCATCTGTTCGGCGATGGTCATGGCGACTCGCTCGGCCGCAGGATCGAGGCCCCTCAGTTTGGCACGGATCTCGTCGAGCTGCAGGTCATCGCTGACGCGACCGGACCGTAGCACTCGCCCTCACTCCGCCAAGATGTCCCGCGAGATCGATCCCACGTCCGGGCATCCGCACAGCGCCTGCGCCAGGTCGAACTCCGCCGCCAACATCCCGAGCACCGCGTGCACGCCCTTCGCTCCCGCCGCGGCCAGTCCCCACAGGATCGGCCGGCCGAGCATCACCGCGTCCGCGCCCAGGGCGAGCGCCTTCATCACATCGGTGCCGCGACGCACCCCGCCGTCCATCAGCAGCGCGCAGCGGCCTTCGACCGCGCGCGCGATGGGACCCAACGCGTCGATCGATGCGGACACGCCGTCCAGCTGGCGACCGCCGTGGTTCGACACGACGATCCCGTCGATGCCCTCGTCGACGGCGCGTGTCGCATCGTCGACGCGCAGGATCCCCTTCAGCAGGATCGGCAGCCGCGTGCAGCTGCGCAGCCACGCCAGGTCGCGCCACGACAGCGCCGGATCCACGAGCCGCAGGAACGTCGTCGCCAGGTCGCCGCCCTCGATCACCTGATCGGCGCGGACGTTCGGGGCCGCGAACGCGCTCGGCAGCGCGACGGGGTGCGCACCGTCGCGCTCGCGCAGGCCCAGCAGCGGCGCGTCGACGGTCACGACCAGCGCCTTCACGCCGGCGGCCTCGACCCGACGGATGAGGTCCTCGCTCGCGCCGCGATCGCGATACACGTAGAGCTGGAACCACAGCGCGCCCTCGGCCGCGCGCACGACGTCCTCGACCGCCGTCGTCGACAGGGTCGAGAGCACCATCGTGGTGCCGAACGCCGCGGCGCCGCGGGCCGTCGCGAGCTCGCCATCGCGGTGGACCAGGCGGTGCAACGCCGTCGGCGCCACCAGCCACGGGGCCGCGAGGGACTGGCCGAGCACCGCCGTCTGCGCGCTGCGTCGCGCGACGTCGACGAGCACATGGGGCGCGAGGCGGAGGCGATCGAAACCGCTGCGGTTGGCGGCGAGCGTCAGCTCGTCGGCCGCGCCCCCGGCGATGTAGTCGTGGACGGCCGACTCGAGGTGGGGTCGCGCCGCGGCCTCGAGCCCCAGCAGGTTGATCACGCCGTCGATCGTCGGGGTGCCCGGCATCCTGCGAGCTTGCCGCCGGCCCCATGGCCGCGCAATTCGAGGCGCGATGCACCCCAGGGTCCTTGGCCGGTGTGCGCGTCCCCTGTTAGTGTCCGACGTGGTGTTGCTTTGGGGTTCGCTGGCGCTCGCCAGTGTCATGGCCGGTCCGCCGAAGCTCCCGCCGATGCCGGGCCAGGGCGCACCAGCACCGGATCCGGTGACCGCGAAGCTCCCGACGCAGCCGACGCCCGCGAAGCCCTCCGCGCCCGCGAAGCCCTCGGCGCCCGCGCCAGCCAAGCCGACCGCGCCGGCCCCCGACGCGTCGTCGAAGCCCGCCACGACCCCGGCACCGTCTGCGACCACCACCACCGACGTGCCGACGCCGACGTTCGTGCCGCCCAACGCCGAGCCGCCGCAGCCCGAGCCCGCCACGAACACACCGCCGCCGCGCGACGGCGCGGGCGCATCACCGCCGATGCGCGACGATCGTGGGCGTGACGATCGCTCGCGCGGCGATCGTCTGCCGGGCGGCGACGACGACGCGCCGGTGAAGAAGATGCCGCCGCCGCTGCGGCCCCCGTACAAGGGCATCGGTCTGTTCACCGGCGCGGGCGTGATGCTCGGCGTGGCGCTCGCCGAACAGATCGCGTCGCACATCATCGTGAAGCGCCGCTGCATCGAGCCCGCCGCTGAGCAGGCCGCGATGACCGATCCCTTCGACGACGACAGCGACGTCGAGGACGTCGGCAACGCGATCATCAAGTGCGTGCCGGGGGTCTTGCCGGTGATCGCTCTGCGCGTGAACTCGGATCTGGCGCTGGTCGCGATGATCGGCATGGCCACCGCCGGCGCGATCCTCCGCGCCGAGCGCATCGCCTACGACGACGTGTTCGCCGGCCGGATGTCGAAGCGGATCCCCAAGCTGCGCGGCGCGGGCGTGGGGCTCATCGCCGTCGGCGCGGCCACCTGGCTCACCCTCGGGCCGGCATCGTGGGGCGTGCTCGCCAAGTGCGACGACGCCAAGTGTGCCGGTCGGGCGCGGGCGATGGGCTTCACCACGCGCACGATCGGCGCGGCGCTGGTCGCCGCGGGCGCCGCGATGCTCGGCTTCTCGGAGTCGTACCGCCGCAAGCACGAGCAGTTCAACCGCGAGCGCGCGCTGCTGTGGGCACCGATGTTCGGCCGCGGCCTCGCGGGCGTGTCGGTGCAGCAGCGGTTCTAGCGGGCCCGAACCGGAGTGCTACCGAGGCTGACCCCGCAGCCGCCACCAGTGGAACGCCGCCATCACCAGCGCGTGATCGATCTTCCCCTCGAGCAGCAGTCGATCGATGTCCTCGAGCGCGACCAGCTCGATCGTCGTCTCCTCGTTGGCGTCGTTGGCGATCTCCGCCACGCGCTCGCACCCGGTCGCGACGAAGGAGTGGATGCGGTTGCTGAACAGCGCCGGGTTCGGGAACACGGACCCGAGCGCCATCACGTTCCCCGCGCGGTACCCCGTCTCCTCGAGCAACTCGCGCGCCGCGGCGGCCGCGATGTCCTCGCCCTCGTCGACCATGCCGCCGGGGATCTCCAGCGTCTCGCAGCCAGCGCCCTGGCGGAACTGCCGGATCATCACGACCTCGCCGGTCGTCGTGATGGGGATGACGTTCGCCCAGTCGACCGACTCGATCCGATAGAACATGTGGGCCTGCCCCGTGTCCGCCCGCTGCCGGTGCAGCTCGGTGACCTCGAACACCCGATAGTTCGCCAGTGGTCGCTCCGAGAGGGTTCGCCAGTTCGCCGGTCCGCTCATGTCCCGAGATGATAGTCTCGGGCGGTCCATGCGTGCCCGCTTCGCGACGCTCTCCCTGCTCACCTCCCTCGCTGCGTGCGACAAGTCGGGCCAGACGCCCACGGTCTCCGATCCCACGCCCCTGCCCCCGCAGCCGACGCTGACGGCCGATCCGCCGAGCACCCCGCCCGACCCGGTCACGCCCGAGCCCGCGGCTCCGCGCGTGGTCGTCCTCGATCCGCTCCCGGAGGAGACGCACCTCGGGCCGCTGCGTCAGCTCAGCTTCGGCGGCGAGAATGCCGAGGCCTACCTCAGCACCGACGAGACCAAGCTCGTGTTCCAGTCGACGCGCGACGGGGGCAAGTGCGACCAGATCTACACGATGGGGACCGACGGCAGCGACGTCACCCGCATCAGCTCGGGCAAGGGCCGCACCACCTGCGCGTACTACCTGCCCGGGGACACGCGGCTGCTCTACGCGTCGACCCACGCGGCCGCCGACGACTGCCTGCCGCCGCCCGATCGCAGCCTCGGCTACGTGTGGAAGCTGTACCCCGAGTTCGACATCTACACCGCCGCGCCCGACGGGAGCGACGTCAAGCCACTCGTCACCGGGCCGGGCTACGACGCAGAAGCCACGGTGTCCCCCACGGGCGATCGCATCGTGTTCACGTCGACCCGCGACGGCGACCCCGAGCTGTACTCGATGAAGATCGACGGCTCCGATCTGAAGCGCCTGACCAAGACCCCCGGCTACGACGGTGGGGCGTTCTTCTCGCCCGACGGCAAGAAGCTCGTCTATCGCGCCAACCACCCCAAAGGCAAGGAGGAGCTCGCCAAGTACAAGGCGATCATCGAGCAGGGCCTCGTCCGCCCGACGCGGCTCGAGCTCTTCGTCAGCAATGCCGACGGAACGAAGCCCAAGCAGGTCACCAACAACGGCAAGGCCAACTTCGGCCCGTTCTTCCACCCGGACGGCAAGCGGATCATCTTCGCGTCCAATGCCCACGACGAGAAGGGCCGCGACTTCGATCTCTACATCATCGGCGTCGACGGCAAGGGGCTCGAGCGCGTGACCCACAACCCGTCCTTCGACGGCTTCCCGATGTTCACCAAGGACGGCAAGCACCTGGTGTTCGCGAGCAACCGCAACGCCGAGCACGAGGGCGACACCAACGTGTTCTGGGCCGAGTGGAAGGACTGACCCCATGGCCCTCGAGCTCCAGCCGGGCGAGACCTACGGAGAGTTCGAGATCCTCGAGGTCCTCGGCAGCGGGGGCTTCGGCCAGGTCTACAAGGTCCGCGACCCGCGGTTCGCCGAGCCGCTGGCGCTCAAGCTCTCGCTCGAGCCGGTGCGCTCGCTCGACACCGCCCAGCGCACGCTCCGCGAGGTGACGGTGCTGCGCTCCCTGAGCAACGCCCACGTCGTCCGCATCTTCGACTGCGGGCTGCGCAGCGACGGGCACGTCTACGTGCTGATGGAGCTGCTGCACGGCAAGCCGCTCGACGAGTTCCACGACCTCGACATGCCGCTCGAGCCGGTGTGGGCGGCCCACATCATCTACCAGGCGTGCCTGGGCCTGTGTGAGGCGCACGACCTCGGCATCATCCACCGCGATCTCAAGCCCGCGAACGTGTTCGTCGATCCCGACGCGCGCACGCGGATCCTCGACTTCGGTCTGGCGCGCTCGTTCGACTCGCGCGGGATCGTCGGCGCCAACGCGACGGTCGGCCACATGCTCGTCGGCACCCCGCACTACGCCCAGCCCGAGCAGCTCGAGACCTACGCGCTCACGCCCGCGGCAGACGTCTACAGCCTCGGCATGATGCTCTACGAGCTGCTCAGCGGCCGTGTGCCCTTCGTCGCGGATGACCCGGTCAGCGTCGTCCGCGAGCGCTGGCGCGACAGCCCCGTGATGTGGCTCCGCGCCCATGCGACCGCGCCGGTGATCCCGCTGCGGCAGTACCTCCCCGCATCCGTCGTCTCCGATGGCCTCGCCGCGGCGGTCGAGCGCGCGCTGGCGAAGGCGCCGGCCGACCGCTTCGCCGACGCGCGGGGATTCGCCCACGCCCTGCGCGCCGCCTGGCCTGGGTGACGCGACGTGCGGCGCGAGTTGATACACTGCCTGGATGAACCTCGTCGACGAGCTGCACGCCGTTGCTGAGGCACTCACGACCGTCGAGGGGTCCCTGGACGATCGCATCGAGGTCTCCCTGCCCGAGGGCCCGTTGGCCGTCGTGTCTCGGACGACGCTCCTGCGAATGAAGCGACTCGCCGGCCGCTCGCAAGACCTCGCAGACATCGAGCGCCTGGAGGGTGGTCATGACGAGTAGCCTCGATCCGCTCCTCGTGCGCGCCCGCCTGGCCGGGTTGCGGTCGCGGTACGTCCCCGAGTCCGTGGACTCGGCGCACGCCCGACTCGCGCTCGAGCGCCCCACAGAAGCCACCGCGTTCGACCAGGCGGCCGCGCGCGCGCTCGCGGAGCTGCGGGCCCTGTGCGACCTCGCGGAGTACCTGCATCGCGGGCGACGACGCGTCAGTTGACCACGCGCAGCAGCATCACCGGCACGACGCCCGAGACCTCGGCGGCGGCGCGCTCGACCCGGACCATCCCCGAGCGGGCGATGATCGCGGCCGCACGCGGGTCGACGCCGAACAGGCGGATCTCGCCGCCGGCCTTCACCACGCGCACCATCTCCGCGAGGAACTTCGCCGTACGGACCTCGCCCTCGATGCGATCGAAGTAGTAGAAGACGCTCCAGTTGGAGCACGCCGCATCGAAGGCGCGGTCCGCCATCGGGATCCGATCGGCGCTCGCCTGCACGAAGTGATCGTTGTGCTTGATGCCCGCCTTCTTGAAGGTGTCGGCGACGAGATCGATCCCGTACGCGTCGACGCCGGACTCGCGGAGCTCGCGGACGAAGGTGCCACCACCCGCCCCCGCATCGAGCACGCGCTTGTTCTTCCACGCGCCGAACTCCGTCGCCCACGTCGGCAGCGGCAGGTCCCGCGAGAGCCGGCGGATGCCGCCGTCGGTGAGGGCGAAGCCCGACGGCCCGTGCGAGGTGGCCTTCGCCGCCGGGTTCTTCGCCATCTGCTCGACGAGGGTCTCGATCTCACGGCGCACCGCGGCCGCACGATGGGCCAGGCGCGCGCCCTTGCTCGTCTTGCCGATCGCATCGCCGACGTAGGGGACGACGCCGAGCATGCTCAGCCCCGCGCCCCAGAGATCGCCGCGATGCAGCGCGAGGGCGGCGGCCGCGAGATCGCTGGCGGGCGTGGGGTCGAACACCCCCGCGACGTCGAGGGCCGTCTCGGCGATGAGCCACTTCAGCTCGGCCTGCGCGGCGACGAGTCGCTCGGCGGCGACGGTTCTATCCAAGGTCGTCATGGCGGCGTGGAGACGCCGCGCCCATGACCGCGCATCAAACAAAGCGACGTCGCATCGACGATTGCGATCGCAGGATTGACGGCGTGTTGGGCGTCCGCACGGACGGATCACGATCGTTGGATCGGTGTGCCGATGATGCGAGGTGGCGAACGCTCCCTGCATGCTTGCGGGGGCCCGACGGACGCCCGACGTCAATCCGATCCGGGGTCGGCCCCACCCTCGGTCACCGCGAGGATGTCCGCCGCGCTCCACGAGCGTGCATCGACGGCGAGCTCGCCGAGCAACGCCTCGAGCTCCGCGGCGCCCTCGGCCGTGGCGGTCTGCCGCCATTCGCTCGAGAGCGCGAGGCGGCCACGCAGAGCCGCGGTCAGCAGATCGATCCACGTCGGCGGGCTGAAGGTGAAGTTCAGCGAGAGCGCGTCGGTCTCGGCGCGGGTGGCGTGCCACATCCCGCGCGGCACGAACAGGATCGAGCCCTGCTGCAGGACGATCTCGACCCGATCCTCGGGCATGTGCTCGGGCATCGGCAGTCGCGCGTACGACTGCAGCTCGGCGTCGACGGCCAGGCCCATCGTGTGGCGCGTCATGGGCCGCTCGACGTGGGCATTGGGCGCGAGCCACCAGGTCTTGGTGCCCTCGAGTTGGACCACGACGTTGACGTTCTGATCGAAGTGCGGCGCGGTGCCCTTGCCCGCAGGCGACGCATAGAGCAGGCACCGCTGGTGGGTCAGCGCGCTGAAGCCGAGCTCGATCCGGATCGCGTCCAGCCACGGCACCAGCTCGGGTGAATGGCGCTGCGCCTCGTCGAACAGCAGGCCCATCCCCGCGGCGAACATCTTCGCCGCGTCGCGCGGGGATGCGGAGACGGACGCCGCCTCGTCCGCGACGCCCGGCAGGTGGACGTCGACGGGATCGGGCCAGGCGCCCAGGAGCGCGTCGAGGGACGACAACCGCCCGCTGGCGCGGAACTCCGCGCGCGAGGCCTCGACGCCATGGATCGCGAACGCCTCGTCGCGGCGAACGCTCTCGACGAAGCGGGGCAGCGGATGCGGGTGGATCAACGCGGCCAGGCCGGGCAGCATGCCTCGCGAACGTGGCACGTCCGACGCCCTGCGCAAAGCCCCGTCCCTCGTGGACTCCGTCGGTCGCGCTACACACACCGAGCCCGCCACAGTCCGCCGCCTCGGCCGATGCACATCCGCGGGTCGTGACGTGCGGCCGGATGACGCAACGAAGGGCACCGGACGAGGGAGTTGTCGAACTCCAGCGGCACGCCGGGCATCACGACCTGGTCGGGTGCACCCTGCCGGCGCATGGGGGGGCAGGACCCGCCGACTCTCTTCGGAACTTGCGGGTTCGTCACGGCACACGTCTTGCTGACCCGGTTCTCCCATGGTTCGCGTCTGCGCCCTCGTCCTTGCCTGCGGCTGTGGAGCGGCGGATCCGTCGGGATCCATGGACGCGTCCGCCGCGGATCCGTCGACTTCCGAGCCAGGCGATGAAGACGGCTCCACCTCCAACGCAACGGCCAGCACCTCCCACTCCGGGCCTGCCACGGATCCAACCGCCACGCCCGTGGACACCTCCTCCGCCGACGCGTCCAGCGGCGTCGACGATACCGCGAGCGATGACACCACCACCGGATGGGTGCCGCCCGCCGACTGCGGCGGCGGTGCACTCGCGGACCTCGCAGCGTCGCTCCAACCCGGCGCGTTCACGCAGCTCGACACCGACGGCCTCGATGCCGCGCTCATCGACGCGGGTGGCGGTCATCACATCCTGCAATTCTCCGACAAGGGCGTGTGGGATCCGAACACCTGTCAGGCGCTGTTCTCCGGCGGAGGCCACCTGTCGGAGATGAAGTTCATCGCGTTCAGCGCCTCGGAGAACACCTGGTTCCGCCCACCGAACCCGACGTGGTGGTGTCCGCCCGACCCCGAGAACCCCTACGCCTGTGCCACCCACGCGTACGGCCACAATGCGCTCGATCCAACGACCGGCACCTACTGGTTTCGCACCTTCAACAGCGCCGCGGTCCTTCGCACGCGCGTCGCCTCGCCGATCGTCTCCGAGTGGGATCAGGCGCCCGCGCTCCCCGGCGATGCGGCGGGCTGCATCGCGACCGCCCTGGAGTACTTCCCCGAACTCGGCGGATTGGTCTACGTCGACTGCGCCGGTCAGACGGCACGCGTGCTCTACGACGGCGCCGCCGAATGGACGACCCTCCCTGGCTCGTACCCCATGGGCCCCTATCACAACTACGCGGTCTACAGCGCCCCCGTCGGCGAGGTGCTGTTCGGGGCCGGGAACGGGAGCAGCGCCCTGTATCTCCTCGACGCCACCGGGTCGGCGAGCCAGATCGCCGCGCCGCCACGCCAGTTCCACCCATCGCCGGACGACCCGCAGACGTTCCGCATCCTCACCGCAGATCCGATCTCGGGGCGCTTCCTCGCCTATGCGCCGGCCGGCGTGCTCTACCAGTACGACGCCAACACCGACGCGTGGACGCAGGTCAGCGACACGGCGCCGGCGGGTCTCCAGGTCGCGATCCCGGTGTCGACCTACGGCGTCGTGCTGTTCCTGACCCAAGAGCCGACGATGTGGGTTTATCGCCACGTCGCGCCGTGACGGGCGCCCCGCCGGTCAGTACTCGTACCCGCGTACGCCGACGCGCACCTCGACGAGCGCCCCGAAGTTCGTGGTCGGTTGCCCGGCCGCGCGCCCCGCCACGAACGCGTCCATGTACGGCGCGACGCCGATGCGCACGTTGGTCTTCTGCACGTCGAGGCCCTCCTGCCCGGTCGGGAACCAGTAGAGCCACAGCTCGCCGCGCACCGTGTGACCGCCGCCGAACGGGTTGTAGCCGCCCGGCGTTCCCGCCACGGCGTAGCGCACCGTCGGGCCGAACCCGAGCTGCGGCAGCACCTTCTTGCCGCGCTGGATCGTGAACGGCACCGGGAGCGTGAACGTCATCACCGGTCGCGTCTGCGGGCCGGCGACGACCGAGTCGACCGTCGTGTCGGGCGCGCCGTCGTCGGCCGCGGGCACCACGATCCCCACCGGGTTCGCGCCGGCCCAGTTGCGGTCGTAGCGGGCGATGAACTGCGGCGCGATGCGATAGCGCCGCGGCTGGTGGATGTACGCCAGGAACCGGAACATGCCCTTGATCGAGTGCCGCGTCG
Source organism: Nannocystaceae bacterium (assembly GCA_044344875.1). Taxonomy (GTDB): domain Bacteria; phylum Myxococcota_A; class Polyangia; order Nannocystales; family Nannocystaceae; genus Xiheibacterium. Next base: position 82,370 of record JBIJCC010000003.1, on the reverse strand, counting down.
TCTTCACCTGGCGCGCGTCGGCCTCGGGGAAGTAGCGGAACGTCTGCACGCCCCAGTCGACGTCGAGGCCGACCATGTAGACCTTCGCGGGGCCGTCCATGCCGGTCGCGTCGCGGAGGTACTCGCCGATGAGACCCACGCGCCAGCTCGACACGAAGCCGCCGAGCGCGTCGACGCTGGCGCGGCTCGTGCCCGTCGGGCTCTCCTGCGTCACCGGGAAGCGGGCCTGGAACCCGATGCGTCCGCCGTTGCAGCCGAAGCTGTCGCCCTTGCACTTCGGCGCGATGATGAGGTCGCCGCCGAGCGACACGGTCGAGCTCCGACCGGTCACGTCGATGTCGACGTTCGGCGCGCCGCGCAGCCGATCGCGCCCCGGTGCACGCGGGGTCGACCCGTCGTCGGGCAACGGCGTCGGCGTCGGTGTGGGCTCCGGATCCGGCTCCGGATCCGGCTCCGGATCCGGCTCCGGAAGCGGTTCAGGCTCCGGGTCCGGCTCGGGCTCCGGCAGCGGGTCCGGCGGGTCACGGGGATCGCGGGGCGGCAGCGGCTCGGTCGTCCCGCGATCGGGCAGCGGATCCTGGGCACCCGCGAGCTGGCCCGCCCCGAGCACGACGCACAGCAGCGCGTCGATCATATCTTGAGCTCCACCTCACCGTAGCCGTCGTCCGTCCACAGCTCGAGGTTCTGATCGTCGGCGACGCCGGGCAGGTCGACGCTCATCCGATACTTCGCGCGGCCGACCGCGAACACGCGGACCTTGAGCGTGATCTCGTCATCGTCGACATCACCGGTCCAGCGGGCCTCGCCGAGCCCATCGGCGACGATCCGCTTCTTGCAGTCGACGAACGCGTAGAAGCGCTCGACAGTCCCGGACAGCGCACGCAGACGGAGGGTCAGTCGTCGGGCCATGGCGGCCGCGAGTGTAGCGGAATCCGACGGCCGTCGTCCGGCCGTCGTCCGGTCGGCGCATGGTAGCTTCGTGGTGATGTCCGTCGCCACGCTGCAGCTCTCGAACCCCTCTACAGATGCTGACCGCCCCAGCGCCGCGGTGTTGTTCGCCAACATCTCGCCGCTGCCGGTCATGTTCCTGGTCGCCGTCGACCTCCGACGTTCGCCGGATCAACCCGCCGTCCGCGTGGTGTTCCGCGGGCTCCACGTTGCGACGCCCGACCGCATGCATGTGATCGAGCTGAGGGCGCCCGCGACCCGACTCTGCACCTTCGTGATGCTGTACGCGGCATCGAGCACCGGCGATCCGAGCCGGGTGGTCACCGCAGAGATCGACGTTCCCGGCTCCGGGTGCGAGCTGAGCGTGGTGTCGATCGCGGCCTACGACGCGTGAGCGCTCGACCGGTGGGGCGAGCGCGGTCGACCTCGGCGCGCCGCCCCCCAGGTCCGCTGCGATTCACACCGCGATCGTGGGCAGCGGCTCCGCCACGCGGAACGGGCACCCCGTCTTGCTGCGTACCTCGTCCAGCGTCACATCGGCCGCGATCTCCTCGAGCACCAGCCCCGTGTCGGTGACCCGGAAGTAGCCGAACTCGGTGACGATCTCGTGCACGACCCGCTTGCCGGTCAACGGCAGCGTGCACTCGCGCAGGATCTTCGGCGCGCCGTCCTTGCTCGTGTGCTCCATCGTCACGATGACGCGCCGCGATCCAGCGACCAGGTCCATCGCGCCGCCCATGCCCTTGACCTTCTTGCCGGGGATCATCCAGTTGGCCAGATCTCCGTGCTCGCTGACCTCCATCGCCCCGAGGACGCAGAGCGCCAGGTGGCCGCCGCGGATCATCGCGAAGCTGTCGTGGCTGCCGAAGAACGATGCGCCCTTCACCGCCGTCACCGTCTGCTTGCCGGCGTTGATGAGATCGGGGTCGACCTCGGCCTCGGTCGGGAACGGGCCCATGCCGAGCAGGCCGTTCTCGCTGTGGAAGACCACGTCGATGCCGGCCGGCACGTAGTTCGCCACCAGCGTCGGCATCCCGATCCCGAGGTTGACGTAGTCACCGTCGCGCAGCTCGAGGGCCACGCGCTTGCAGATCTGTTCGCGGGAGAGCGGCATGGTGCTTCGCCTCTACGGACGCGTGGTCCGGAACTCGATGGGCTTGACGTAGTCGTGGCCGAGGACGATGCGGTCGACGAACACGCCGGGGGTGTGGATGAAGTTGGGGTCGAGCTCGCCGGCGGGCACCAGCTCCTCGACCTCGGCGATGGTGATGCGGCCCGCGGTCGCGATCGCCTGGTTGAAGTTGTTCGCGGTCGCCCGGTACACGAGGTTGCCGTGGGTGTCGCCGCGCCACGCCTTCACGATCGCGAAGTCGCCGCGGATCGGCTTCTCGAGCACGTACCAGCGCCCGTCGATCTCGCGGACCTCCTTGCCCTCGGCGACCGGCGTGCCGTACCCCGTCGGCGTGAAGAAGCCGCCGATGCCCGCGCCGCCGGCCCGGATGCGCTCGGCCAGCGTGCCCTGCGGCACCAGCTCCACCTCGAGCTGCCCCGAGAGATACAGCTTCTCGAACGCCCGGTTCTCACCGACGTACGACGACGTCATCTTCGCGACCTGCCCGGCGTCGAGCAGGACGCCGAGGCCGACCCCGTCGATGCCGCAGTTGTTCGAGACGATCGACAGCTGACGGACACCCTTGCGATGCACCGCCGCGATGAGGTTCTCCGGGTTGCCGCACAGCCCGAAGCCCCCCGCCAGCAGGGTGATGCCGTCGGTCATGTCGGCCACCGCGGCGTCCGCGGATGGGTACGTCTTGTCCATGCCGCCCGAAGTGTCGCGCCCCGGGCCCGGGGCGCGCAAGCGCAGCGACTACGGCAGCGGGAGGCACTGCATCCCCCGCGGACGCGCTGCGGGGCGCGTGGGCCGGTGTGCTAGGATTGACGGGTGATCGGTCGGCAGATCGCCGAACGCCGAGCTCGGCTCGGTCTCTCCGTCGAGGAAGTCGGGCGGCTCTCGCATCTATCGCCGGTCGAGGTGACCGCGGCAGAGCGCGACGATGCCGAGGTCAGCATCTCGACCCTGGAGGCGCTCGGGCAGGCGCTGGCGTTCGACCCCGCGGTGATCCTGCGCGGCGAATCGTTGCCGGACGCGCGTCGCATGCCGGGGTGGTTCCTCTCCCATGCCGGAGAGGAGGCAGAGGCAGTCTCTCCCCACGACGCGCGGCTGTTCGCGGTCGCGGCCGAGCTCGGCCGAACCGGCGCATTCCTGCGCGAGCTCGTGGGCGATCCGCCACCTGCCCTCGGCGACCTCCGCGGGGACCTCACCCCGATCGACGCCGAGGAACCATGGCGCCTCGGGTACCGCCTCGGCGAGCAGGCGCGACAGAACTTGGCACTCGCCCACCCGGCGCTCCGCAGCGATGCCGCACTCGTCTCCGTGCAGAAGACACTCGAGGACCTCGGGGTCCATGTGGCTCACGTCTCGTTCTACTCGCTCGCCCGCTATGCCGTGAGCATCGTCGGCCCCGGCGTGATGCCGATCGTCCTGCTCAACCTCGCGACCGAACGCTCGGCACAGCGCGTGGCGCGTCGAGCCGTGCTCGCACACGAGCTGAGCCACCTGCTGCATGACTCCGGGGAGGCGGTCCTGCCTTCGATGCCCCGACAACCGACGCCCTATGTCGGCGCAGTGGAGCAACGCGCCAACGCGTTCGCGCCCGCGTTCCTCGCCCCGCCCTCGAGCCTCCGCGAGGCGCTCGTCGGTGCACCACCCGACGACGTCGTGCGGACCATCGCCGTTCGCTGGGGCCTGATGGCCGAGGGCGCGATCTGGCACGCCAAGAACTGCGGGTTCATATCGAGCACCACGGCCGAGGAGCTCGTGTCGGACACCGCGTTCCGGCGCGACGTCTCGCGCCGGGCCTGTGAGGCGGCGGCGTGGGAGCCGGACATCGTCCGTGACGACGCGCGGGATCAAGGCCTGGACGTGGACACGACCAGCCTCGTCGCCGGACTCGTCCAGGACCTCGTACTTCGTGCGCTCCGCGGCGGCCTCATCTCCAGCGGACGTGCGAAAGAGCTCCTGACGCTCGCATGAGGTGGACGTTCCTGGACACGGGGCCGCTCGACATCCTGGCTGCGGCGTGGACGTCCCGTCCGTGGACGTGGAACGGCACGGTCCTGCATGTTGTCGACGCGGTCGCGAAGGAGACGGCCGGTTCGCACCGCGGCCGCGACCTCCTCTCGCGGTGTGGCGCCGACGGTATCCCGTGGGTGCGACAGCACTCGCTATGGATCGGGTCGGCTGCTCAGCGGTTCTACACCGACCAGCTGCGTCCGAAGTCCTCCGAGTCGAGGACGAACGTCGGCGAGGATGCCTCCATCGCGCTCCTCGCCACCGAGTTCGAAGCCGGTGTATTCGTCACGATGGACGGCCGAGCTACGCTCTCTGGGCTCTTGCACTTGGGCCCCGGACGGGTCGAGACCCCGTTCGACTGTTGGCTGTGGCTAGAGGAGTCGGGCCTCGTGGACGGGTTGGTGCGCGCTGACCTCGATCGGCTGACCGAGAAGCGGATCGGGCGCCCGCGACCTCGGCGATTCGATCGTGCAGACTGAGCCTCAGGCCCGCGTTCAGCCACGCACTGGACCGACTGCTCGCCCGTCGTGCGTCCGGACGCTCACCTGGCGCCTTGCACGGCGGTTCGTGGTTGGCCACACTGCTTCCGTGCGGTCACGGACGATCGTGCTCGTCACCGGGGTCTTCGGCGCTGGATGCGGCTCGGCGCCCGTCGTTGCCCCGACTGGCACGTCGTCCGGCGCGACGTCCTCCGGTTCCGTCGACCCCGCGAGTTCGACGACGAGCACGACCACGGATGTCGGCGAGGATTCCGACCCCGGGCCCGGCGCGGGGGTGATCCACGAGCCCGATGTCGGCGAGGCCGGAGCACCCTGCGATCTGTGGACGCAGGATTGCCCGCCGGGGCACAAGTGCATCTCCGCGCTCCGCAACGGCACTTGGGACGCGACGCGCTGCTCGCCAATCGTCGATGAGCCCCGCGCGGTCGGGGAGCCCTGCGTCGTGGCCGGTGTCGACGACAGCCTCGTCGACGAGTGCGAGGCCCGGGCGATGTGCTGGCACGCTGCGTCCGGCGATGACTCGGGTCCGGTGTGCCACGCGCTCTGCCTCGGCACCTACGCCTCGCCGACGTGCGCAGACCCATGCTCCGACTGCATCATTTCGGACCCGACGCTTGCGTTCTGCGCTGCGCCCTGCTCGCCGCTGGCTCAGGACTGCGGTGCCGGCCAGTCGTGCGTCGCGTGGGTGTCCTCGTTCGTCTGTACGAACGATATTTCGGGCGACCTCGGTGCCGCGAGTGATGCGTGTGCACGCGTCAACGCGTGCGACCCCGGCACCCACTGCGCCGCAGCTTCCTCCGTCCCAGGCTGCGACGCCGAGCGCTGCTGCACGCCCTTCTGCGACCTCGATGCACCCGACACCTGCGGCGCGTTGCTGCCGGGGCCCGACTGCGTGCCGTTCTTCGCGCCCGGCCAAGGCCTCGAGCAATGCCTGGTCGACGACCGACGCATCGGCGTTTGCGCGCTGCCATCCTGACGGCGCAGAGAGCCTTCGCGACCATCGGCCGCGAGCACAACCCAGTGTCGCGCCCCGGGCCCGGGGCGCGCAAGCGCAGCGACTACGGCAGCGGGAGGCACTGCAGCGGCGTCGGATCCGGGTTGATCGCCCAGGTGCTGTTCTCCGCCATCCGCAGCGAGCTGTCCGAGGGCGCGTCGGCGACGTCGACGTTGCCAGCCGGGCCGTCCTCGTCGGGCAGCCCGCTGACGTTCGCGCCGCCGTAGATCACCGCATGCACCGGGATGGTGCCCGCGTTGATGAGGCCCGGCGCCACGTCGAACAGCGCGACGCCGTCCGCGGTCGCGCCCGAGTTCTGCACGTCAGGGTTCAGATCGATCGCCTGGTCGAACGCCACCGCGCCGGGGAAGCCGCTGGCGACGGTGCCGTTCGGACCGCCGACGAGGAAGCACTCGCCGCTGGCGAGCGACCCGGCCAGCGCGAGCGTGCCGTAGGTGAAGTCCACGCCGCCCCACGCCAGGGTGTAGTCGGCCAGATCCACGGTGCCCGGCGTGCCGTTGTAGAGCTTCACCCACTCGAGGTTGGTGTCCTCGCCGCCGTGGTCGTAGAAGACCTCGACGATCCGCAGGTCGTCGAACACCGGGATGTCGACGATCTCGATGCTCGCGGTGTCGAACGTCCCGCCGATGTCGGCGGTCAGCGTCTCCGAGCCCGAGCCGGCGATGCTGGTGACGTCGAAGTCCACCGACAGCGCGCCGGCCGGCACGAGGACACTGGCGGGCACGCTGGCGAGGCCACCGGGCGCGAGCGACAGGCCGACGTTCTGGCCGCCCGCGGGCGCCGGGATGTCGAGGGTCACCGTCATCGGGCCCGACGCACCGATCGCGAGCTGCAGCGGATCGGGGCTCAGGCTCGGGGTCCGCTGCTCGGCGTCGTCGTACACCCGCACGACCACGTCGAGATCGGTGCCGTCGAAGCTGGCCGTCACGCCGCCGAAGCCCGAGGCGACGCCGTCGAGGGGCACGTCCGCGGTCTGCTCGCCGGCGAACACGGTGATCTGCGCCGGGCCCGAGAGCGTCGCCGGCGAGTCGTAGGTGAGATCGATGAGCGTGTCGTCCTGCACGACGTTCGACATCGTGATCTGCAGCGTCGGCGTCGGCACCACGCCGACCGAGCCCTCGGCCAGGTACGTGAGCGCCGGGCCGAAGCCGCTGAGCGTGCTGGGGATGTCCTGAGGCCCGCGGGGCTCGAGCTTGGTGAAGTCGTTCGCCCAGCGCGCCACGCCCGACAGGTACGGGTAGACCTGGCCCAGCGTCGGCGCCGGCGACAGCACGTAGAAGAAGTCATTGATGCGCAGGCCGCCGGTGGCCTCGTACTCGTTCAGCGCCATGTTGTCGCCCGGGCCGCCCGGGGGCGCGACGTCGGAGATCTCGAGCTCGGCGATCGTGACGACCACACCCTCGAGCGCCTCCTGATCCACGCCACCCTCGATGATCGCGTCGACGGTCGTCACCGTCGGCGGCACGTCGTCGTTGCCGCTCGACTGGACCACCGCGTCGCTGGTGGCGACCAGCTCGATCTGGCCGAAGAAGTCCGCGACGTTGCCGCCGATGTCCACGCGGTCGCCGGGCTGCGGCGAGAAGCCGTCACCGGCGTGGTAGACGTACAGGCCGCTGAACTCGGGCCCGACGTACTCGGCGTCGTCGGGGTGGACCTGGACGAAGAACCCGGCGGTGGGCGCCGCGGCGGTGACGAGCACGTTGTCGAGGATCACCGCGCTGCCCAGCGGCACAGTGCCGTCCTTGATCTCGTAGATCGACGCCGGGCAGGCGTTGCCGCCCGGGTTCGGGCTGTTCGGGCACACGTCGCAGACGTCGCCCACGCCATCACCCTCGGCATCGGCCTGGTCGGCGTTCGCGATATCGGGGCAGTTGTCGTCGAAGTCGATGACGGTGTCGTCGTCGCGGTCGTAGAGGTTCGGCGGGGTGCAGCCCTCGCCGTTCTCCAGCGGGCACAGATCGCAGCTGTCGCCGAGGCCGTCGCCGTCGGCGTCGGCCTGGAAGGCGCCGTCGAGGGCGCGGATCGGGTTGAACACCGTCGGGCAGAGATCGTCGGCGTCGGCGATGCCGTCACCATCGACGTCCTCGACGTCGGGCGCGGCCGGGAACTCCATCGGCCGCGCCGGGTCGCAGCTGGGCTCGCCGATCGGATCGTCACAGAAGAACAGATCGTAGGACTGGGCCGACACCGCTCCCTGGATGCCGGCGATCGACAGACCCGAGTCGAGCTGGGCGCACACGCGCTTGTCGACCTCGCACGTCACGAGCGTCTCGCAGCCGCCGAGGTCCGCGGGGTCGACCAGCGCCTCGACGATCGACGCGTTGCCGTACAGCGGCTGGCCGCCGCGCAGCACGAGCGCGACGTCCTGGACGCCGGCGTCGATCACCGCGCGGTACTGCGGGTGGACCGAGCCGTCGAAGATCGAGATGTCGGCGATGTGGCCGGGGCGGATGAGCCCGATCTGATCGTCGGCGCCCTGGGACAGCGCGGCCCAGTAGGTCGCCATCAGCCACAGATCGCGGTCGGGGATGATGTCGCCGTAGTGGTCGCGATCCAGCGCATCGGCGCACTTGAGCTCGCGCAGGACGTTCATCGAGCCCGACGCGGTCCAGTCGGTGCCGAGCGCAACGGCGACCCCGAGGTTGCGGAAGGTCGGCACGTCCGCAGTGATGCCGTACAGATCGATGTTGGACCGCGGCGACCAGACGAGCTCCGCGTTCTCGCCCGCCATCACCTGCACGTGCTCGGCGAGCAGGCCGATGCCGTGGATGACCGAGGTGTTGGGTGCGATGAGCTCCTCGCCACCCGGAGCCCCCGACATGCAGAGGAACTCGTTGTTGGCGCGGACGTTCACGCCCTCGGCGATGTGGGGCAGGTAGACGTCGTCGTTGAGATTGAACGTGCCGTCGATCGCGGGGTAGTTGCAGCCGGCGAGCACGGTCTCGCCGCCCGAGTCGCCCAGGGGGAACGTGCGGTAGTTGACGTCGACGCCGTTCAAGCCCTCGGTCATCGCGGCGGCGTCGAGGTTGCGCAGCAGGCCGCTGGCGTCGTTGCCCCCGACGGATCCGGTGACACTGGTCGCCCCGCCCAGCAACATCCGCAGCTCGCCGTAGAGGATGCCGGCCTGGGTCGAGTCGCTGCCCGGGAAGGTGTTCAGCTCGGTGGCGCCGTTCTGGCCCAGGCGCCACTCGTGGCGATGGTCGTAGCGCTCGTAGGCGTGGCTCTGCGGCTGGGAGAGCGTGAACGTGATGTGATCGTGGGGGTTGATGAGGCCGGGCGAGATGACGCCTTCGGCACAGTCGACCACGGTCGCCCCGACCGCGGCCGGGTCGTCGGCGCAGTCGCAGCCGGTGCACAGGATGCGGCCGTTGGCCTCGCTGCCGTCGACGAGCACCGTGCCGGCCTCGTAGACGCGGGCACCCGCGAGCACGACGCCGCGCAGCAGCAGCGTCGAGCTGCCCGGCGTGACGCCACAGACCGCGCCGTCGGGCGCGGCGGGGATGACGTTGTCACACTCGATGAGCTCACCGGGATCGACGGGCCCACCGGTGTCCGTGCCGCCGTCGCTGCTGCTGCCGCCGTCGCTGCTGCTGCTGCTGCTGCCCGTGCTCCCGGTCGAACCGCCGCTGCTCCCCGAGCTGCCCGAGGAGTCCGCGGTCGTCTCGGGGCTCGAGGTCGGACCCGCCGACGTATCCGGATCGACGGACGTCGACCCGGTCGTGTCGGCGCCGGTGCTCGTCGGCGACGACGTCATGCCGCCGGAGCTCGACGAATCCGCCGACGACGTCGCCGTGGAGTCGTCGCCGCAGGCCGACGTCGAGACGGTGAACAACAACAGGTGGGCAACGGTCGCGCGGCGTCTCAAGGTGCCGCATGAGACGGCGGGGCCCGTCGCAGTGTCAAGCGCCGAAACCGTCGAGAGTCGGCGTCACGTCACGTCATCCGTCCCGCGGAACGGCCCGGTGAACCGTGGGTCACGGGACGTCGACGCGGGTGTCGAATCCGCGCGGATGGGCGTCTGCTGCGCCGAGACGCCGTTTCACACGGTGCGCCCCAGCGGCCGCATGCGCGCCGCGATGCCGCGGGCCGCCGCCGCGCGCAGCGACGCGATCGCACCCGCGGGCGCGAGCGTCGGGTGGCGGAACACGCCACTGCCCGCGACGATGTTGTCGGCGCCATCACACGCGACAGGCTCGGCGTTGGCGTCCGTGATGCCACCATCGATCTGCACGATGGTCGCGAGGCCGAGGACATCGATGCGCTCGCGGAGCGCCCGGAGCTTGGGCCGGATCTCGGGGATGAACGACTGCCCGCCGAACCCCGGGTTGACCGACATCACCAGCACCACGTCGCACAGCGACAACACGGCCTCCATCGCCGACAGCGGCGTGTGGGGGTTGAGGCTGACGCCCGCGAGCACGCGGCGGCCCGCGTGGTGCCGCAGGCCGCGGATCTGCTCGAGGTTGCGGTGCAAGTGCCGGCAGGCCTCGACGTGCACGGTGATGACGTCGGCGCCGGCGCTGGCGAACGCCTCGACGTAGCGCTCGGGCTCCTCGATCATCAGGTGGCAATCGAGGGGCTTCGCCGTGTGCGGGCGCAGGGCCGCGACGACCTGCGGCCCGATGGTCAGGTTCGGCACGAAGCGACCGTCCATCACGTCGACGTGGATCCAGTCCGCGCCGCCCTCGTCGATCATCCGCACCTGCTCCCCGAGGCGGGCGAAGTCGGCGCTGAGGATCGATGGGGCGATGATCGGGTCCACGGCCGAGGTGTATCAGGCGACGCGGGGTGATCCCAGCCCACGTGCGCGACGAGCCTGCGCCCGGCCGCGGGACTCGTGCGTGGTGAGCCATACCGCGCCGTCAGATGCCAACGCGGGCGCGCGCCGATCCTTGTCGGCGCGGGCGCCGGGGGTATGCTCGAACGCATGCGCCATCGCACGTCGTTCCTCGCCGCGCTCGCCTCCGCGCTCGCCTGCGGCGGCGGAGACGAGCGACCGTCCGACTCGGCCTCGGCCTCGGCCTCGGCCTCGGCCTCGCTGACCGGGATCAACGTCGACACCTCCGCGGGCTCGATCAGCGACACCAACGACGACGATGACGACGACGGCGACGGGAAGTTCGACGTGGGCGGCACCGATCTCGCCGGCAATGGCGGCGACTGCGGCGGGCCCATGGGCATGGGCGGCAGCAACGACTACAGCATCATCTGGATCGCCAACTCGCCCGAGGGCACGGTGTCGAAGATCGACACCAAGACCGGCGTCGAGCTCGGCCGCTACTACACCGGGCCGACCCAGGGCCTCGACGATCCCTCGCGCACCTCGGTCAACCTGCAGGGCGACGTCGCGGTCGCCAACCGGGCCGGCGGCCTGACGAAGTTCGCCTCCCGCGACGAGCGCTGCGTCGACGCCAACGGCAACGGGACGATCGAGACCTCGACCGGTCCGACCAACGTCCTGCCGTTCGGCAGCGACGAGTGCATGCTCTGGCACGTCACGCTGCCGTACCCCGACCAGGACAACACGCAGGGGCCGCGACCCACGGCGTGGGATTCCGGGGGGACCGACGATCCCTGCGCGTTCACGGACGATCGGGTGTGGAACGGCTGGTGGGAGCGACAGGCGAACACCGCCTACTTCCGCCGCTTCGACGGGGCGACCGGCGCTCAGCTCGACGAGGTGGTCGTACCCGGCTGGGACGTCACCGGTAGCAAGACCTACGGCCCGTACGGCGGCGCCACCGACGGCGACGGCAACCTGTGGGTCACCGGGCTCGCGGGTCCCCTGGTGCGGATCGACGGCGACGATCTCGGCGTGCAGACGTGGGAGGTCCCGGCGGACGCCTACCCCTACGGCATGACGGTCGACGCCAACGGACACCCTTGGAGCGCCGGTCTGAACGGCGAGCTCATGCACTTCGACCCCGCGACCGCGCAGTTCGACGTCTATCCGGTGATGGGGCCCCTCGGACCGCAAACGCTCCGCGGCCTGATGATCGATCGCAGCGGGACGGCGTGGGCGGCGGCCAACTCGCCGTGCGCCCTCGTGCAGTTCGACACCAACAACCGCACCGTCGTGAACCCCAACATCGCGCTGCCGGGCTGCGGCACGCCGGTGGGGGTGAGCATCGACGTCGACGGATTCGTCTGGGTCCCCGATCAGGGCGCGAACCTGGCGTACAAGGTCGATCCGGGCAACTACAGCACCACCACGACACCGGGCCTCGTGCAGCCCTACACGTACTCGGACATGACCGGCGCAGGGCTGGGCCTGGTCACCAATCCGCCCGCCGGTTGAGCCGCGTCGGTGCGTGTCGCCTCGCGGGGACCCGGGGAAGCCCTCGGTGCCGCGGGCGCCCGTGTCGACGCGAGCCGGCGGCCGCGGCGCTGACGTCGAGAACGTGGCTGGCCACCGAAAACGCGGCTAGTCTCCGCAGGGCGTGCGCGCTTCAACTTTTCCTATTCCCTCGTTGGTCCTCCTGTACTGCGTCACTGTCGGTTGCACCTCGGTGGACTCCAGCGATGATGGTTTCACCGCGACCTCGCCGACGACGTCGACGGGCTCCGAGACGACCAACGTCACGACCGATCCCGATCCGACGACGACCGCGCCCGACCCCGACTCGAGCAGCGGCGACTCGGCCTGCGAGGGCGAGGTCATCGACGCCCCGGTGGCGCCCGAGGGCTGGCAGGGACCGTTCTTGATGTACGGTTTCGCGGGCAACATCGGCACGCCGCCCGACTGCGGCGATGGGACGGTCGGGTCGTCGGTCGGTCAGTTCGACATCGAGACCACGACGTGCGCGTGCGAGTGCAGCGCGCCGCCCGAGGATCTCTGCGCGGTGTCGATGTTCTCCAACTGCGAGGGCGCAGCGCTCGGATTCTACGAGGGCGGCTGCATGCCGTTCGAGACCCCGGTCCCATCGTTCGAGGCCACCGCCGCGCCGCTGGGCGCGTGTGCGTCCGTCCCCGCGCCCGTCGTGCCCCCGCTCGCACCGTCGGTGTGGAGCTGCGCGATCCCGGAGGATGGCTGCTCGGCGGCGCCGCCGAACGAGGGTGTGTGCGTGTTCGCCGAGGGCACCGCGGGCACCTGCCCCACCGGCTTCGAGAACGGCCCGGTCGCGGGCAACCGCGTGAACTGCGACGGCGCGTGCCAGAACTGCACGACGCCCGAGTACTGCTCGATGGGCATCGAGTTCGAGCTGCACGACACCCCCGATTGCTCGACGTTCCCGGCGCAGACCGTCAGCCCGCTCGAGTGCCCGACGGGCCCCTACGAGGCGATGCGTGCGGTGCCCAAGCCGCTGACGTGCCTGCCCGAGGTCGAGCTCACCCGCACGCCGCTGATCGTCTCGATCTGCTGCGCGCCGTGACGCCGACGTCGAAGGCTCAATCCCAGTCCCAGTCGTGCGCACGGTCGTCGGCGGCGGCCGTGCGCTCGTACGTCAGTGACAGGTGCAGCAGGAACGCGCCGAGCACATACGCGAGGCCCGAGCCGAGACCGACGAGGAGACCGACGGGGGTCCGCACCGCGCGGAAGGCCCCCTGCCCCGGCGCTCCGACGATCGCGTGGAACGACCCGACGCCGAAGCTCGCGGTCGCGACGGCCCACACCGCGTGCACGACGATCTGCTCCCACGTCGCGTAGGCGCCGAGGTCGGGGCGCAGGCCCGCGAGCACGCCGACCAGCAGCAGCAGCAGCAACACCGCGACGAGCAGCAGCCACAGGCCGCGGCGCCGCCCGGGCTCAGCCATGGTCCTTCACCAGCACGACGTTGGGGCCGCGGCGCCAGGTCGCCGGATCGTCGGCGGCGACCGGCGGCGCTTCGTCGGTCAGATCGACCGCGCTCTGCACCGGCGAGCTCTCGCACGGGTCACCCCCGCCGAGCTCGACCCACAACACACGCCCGTAGCCCGCGGCGTCGTCGGCCGGCTCGGGCGGACCCGCGCCGATCGCCAGGCCCGTGCCCGCGCGATCGAGGCCGAGCGCGTACGGGTGCACGTCGCTGCCATCGGTGCCCGTCCACCACGGCTCGAGGTCGTCGAGCTTGTTGCAGATCTCGGCCCCGGTGTCGCCGTCGCGCACGACGTGGATGCCGCGGCCGTCGGTGCGGCCGGTCGCCATGAGCCAGCGCGCCCCGACGTCGCTCGGCAGCGGCACGATCTCGCGGACCTCCCAGAGTTCGCCGGGGATCTCGCCCGGCGTGCCGAGCTGCTGGCACGCGCCGTCGAAGCGCCACAGTCGACCCGGCTCGAACGTCGCGATCGGCGTGTTCTCGGCGAGCAGGAACCCGCCGAGGCCATCGGGCGCGAGGTAGCGGACGCGCTTGTCGGGGAACGGCGTGTCGGCGACGCAGCCGTCGAGGGCCGCCGCCGCGTCGGCGACGGTGCCCTCGCCGACCGACGAGACATCGAGCACCGCGGCGCCCTCGTCCCCGTCGCACGCCACGGCGATGTGGTCGTCGTCGATCGCGACCATGCTCCACGCGCCGAGGCAGGACCCCATGCCGAGGCTCGCCAGCGATCGCCGGCCGACATCGCCGGTGGCCGGATCGACGACGAGGATCTCGCCGGGGTTGGTCCACTCGGTCTCGAGGGCGAACAGATCGTTGGCGAACACGGTGACGAGCTGCCGGCCGCTGCGATGGCCGAGCATGAAGATCGCCTCCTCGGCGGCCGCATCGATCGATCGCACCGGATCGACGAACGCGGCCCCGTCGAAGTAGCTCGGGATCGGCACCGTTGCGCCGACCGGCTGCGCGGCGAGGAAGGCGTGGGGGAACACCAAGAGCGAGCCATGGTCCCGCGCCGGGTAGTGCCCGACCGTGATCGTGAGCCCGACGTCGTCGAGGACCATGCCGTAGGGCTCGTCCAGGAAGTCGCCGGAGTTGTCGCCCATCGGGTTGGGCTTCAAGTCGAGGTCGATCGCGCCGCGGTACACCGGCCCGGCGCCGCGGGGCGCGAAGACCTCGACGCGATCGTCGAACGCCTGGGCGACGACGACCAGTGTGCACGCCTCGCCGACGGGGCAGCCGAGCGGACCCTCGGTCGGCAGGCTCGAGGTGTCACCGCCGGTGCCGGTGCCGGAGGTATCGGCGGCCGCGGTGGTCTCGGCGAGGCTGCCCTCGTCGGCGTCGTCGCTGGCGCACGCGCACGCGAGCAACGAGAGTACGAGCGCGTTCGGGATCGAGGTCGGCATCGGGGTCGGTGTGCGTCGCATGGGTCAGGGTTCTCGGCCGCGCCGACGCGGGCGGCACGGCGCGGCGAGGAGCAGGAGGACGAGCCACGCCGGCGCACCGGGCCGCGGCGCGATGGCACAACCGTCGTCGCCGCCCCCGTCGTCCGCGGAGCCAGGGTTGGGGTTCGGTGTGACCGCGAGCACCGTCGGCGAGTACGCCGTGTACGAGCGGCCCTCGGTGTCGGTCACCGTCGCGCGCAGCTTGATGGTCTTGCCCCCGGCCTCGTCGGGCGCGACGAACTCGAGGGCGAGCGGCCCGCCGTCGATGGGCGCATCGATGAGCGCGAACTCCCACGTCGGGATCATCGTGCCGACGACCTCGCCCCACTCGACGCTCACCACCGACCCGGGGCTGACGTCGACGCAACCCGGCACGGTGTACGGTGTGCCCGCGGTGATCTGGGCCTCGTCGCGCTCGAGGATGATGGACGGGCCCGCGGCGGCGGCCTCGGCCGTGCTCGCGATGACCTTCACGAACCCGGCCCGCTGGCTCCACAGGTTGCGCACCGGCTCCCAGGTGTAGCCGTAGATCTGGTACGTGCCGGGCGCCACCGCGCTCACGTCCCAGTCGACGCCCATCGCCGCCTGCGCATCGGAGATCGGCACGCGCGCGTCGTCGGCCGTGATGCGAACCCAATCATCGGCGGCGAAGCGCGAGGTGTCCTCGAGGATGTCCTCGGGATCGATGTTGGCCTCGACGACCTCGGGATCGACCAGCGACGAGCGCATGATGTCGGCGTGCGTGATCCAGGTCGGCAACAGGTCGCTTGCGTCCTGCTTGCGGAACGCGAAGAACTGGTGCGTGCGGCTGTCGTCGACCTCGTCGGCGGTGCGGACCTCGGGCACGTCCTCCTCGGGCACCGTGTAGTCGAAGTGCACGATCGGCGTCGCCGAGCGATCGACGATCGTCGCGCACGCGGCCGCGGACCAGTTGACCGGAACCCGAGGCTTCGCGGCGTTGGCGGCGGACGCGCTCCGCTCGCCCCCCACGGCGACGACGAAGGCCAGGGCGATCGCGGCACGACCGAGGCGGCGCATGCCGAGGAACGTACCACGGCGGCCCGTCGTGGCCGCGGTCGAGTGGGACGTGGGCGGACGATCTGACGATCTGCACATGACCGGCTAAGCTCCCCCGCGATGCACCGCTGCACGCCCCGGGCCCGCGGCCCTCGCCCCATCGCGGCGCTGGCCCTGGTCGCTGCGCTCGGCGGTTGCGACGGCGGCGCCGACGATGACACCCCCGAGGCGCCGGCGTGCGTCGAGGTCTCGCCGTCGAGCTGCGCGCCGCTGTACACACCGAGCTTCGACGAGGTGTACACCCGCACCCTGATGCCGAGCTGCGCGACCGGGGGTGGCTCCTGCCACGGCAACGCCGACGCCACCGGGGCCGAGGCCCACGGGCTGTTCGTGGACGACGCCGACGCGACGCACGCCCGCCTGCTGCAGGACCGCGGCGACGACACCTTCGTCGTCGCCGGTGACGCCGCGTGCAGCTCGTTGGTCGTGCGCCTGCTGGTGGACGACGACGTGCTGCGAATGCCCGTGGGCACGTCGCTCTCCGAGGGGGAGATCTGCAGCGTCGCCCAGTGGATCGAGAACGGAGCCCAACGATGAACCGCGCGACCTCGTGCTGGACGATTCCTCCGCGCGCCGCCGTCCGCCTCGCCGCGGTCGGCCTCGCCCTGGTCGGCCTCGCCTGCGCCGCCGAGGCCCAGAGCGGCCCCAGCGAGGAGATGCTCGATCCGGCCTCGTGCGAGGAGTGCCACCCGCAGCACTACCGGCAGTGGCTCGGCAGCATGCACGCGTACGCGGCCGACGACCCGATCTTCATCGCGATGAACGCCCGTGGCCAGCGCGAGACGGGCGGCGAGCTCGGGGACTTCTGCGTGCGCTGCCACGCGCCGGTCGCCGTGGCGCTCGGCAAGACCACCGACGGGCTCAACCTCGACGAGCTGCCGCAGGCGATGAAGGGCGTCACCTGCTACTTCTGCCACAACGTCGAGTCCATCGGCGGCACGCACAACAACCCGATCAAGCTCGCGCTCGATTCGGTGATGCGGGGGCAGTACGCCGACCCGGTGCCCAACCCGTTCCACGACGCCGCCTATGCGCCCGAGATGGACGACAACGTGCTGGCCTCGGGCGACATGTGCGGCAGCTGCCACGACATCGTCAACAACCATGAGGTCCACCTCGAGCGCACGTACGCCGAGTGGGTCAGCTCGTTCTACGACGATCCGAGCCCCGACAACCCGGCGCTCAAGAACTACTACGCGAACACCTGCACCGGCTGCCACATGCCGGGGAGCAACTCGCCGATCGCCGACTTCGACGGCGTGCAGACCCGGCGACTCCGCGATCACAGCATGGTCGGCGTCGACATCGCGCTGACGGACTTCCCCGACGCGGAGCTCGGGCCGGCCCTGGTCGAGGAGCAGTTGGCGCTGATGGAGGAGCAACGGGCCCCGGCGGTGTGCGCCGGGCTCTGCGTGCGGCCAGCCGACGGCGGCGGCACCGACGTCGTCGTGTGGCTGCACAACGAGGCCGCGGGCCACTTCTGGCCCAGCGGGGCTGCGCAGGACCGCCGCGCGTGGGTCCAGCTCGAGGCCTTCGACGGCGAGTCGCCGGTCGTGACGACCGGCGTGGTCGCGAGCAACGAATCGATCGACGCCGCCGAGCTCCTCGATCCGACGCTGTGGATGTTCCGCGACCGCGGCTTCGGCGTGGACGGCAAGCCCGCGTCGATGTTCTGGGACATCGCCGACATCGAGAGCAACCTGCTCCCGGTCGCGGCCGAGGCGGGCCTGCGGTACGACAAGACCACGTGGCGCGAGCGCACCTGGCACGTCGACGGCGCGGTCGATCGCGCGGTCATGCAGGTGAACCTGCGGCCGATCCCCTTCGAGCTCGTCGACGAGCTCGCCGCGGAGGAGCTCTACGACGCCGCGGCGATCAAGGCCCGCGTGCCGACGTTTACGGTCTCCGCGACGCAGATCGAGTGGACCCCGGAGACGGCGGAGATGACCGACCTCGAGGGGGCCTGCGTGATGAGTGCGAGCTGCTTCTGCGCGATCTCGATGGAGTGCGGCGCCTGCGAGTGCGGCGAGTAGTTGCGCCGCTCACGGGTCCACGCAGAAGCGAAAGACCACCGCGTCCTCGAACCCGTCCTCCTGCTGCAGGTCGAGGGTCACCTCCCACAGCCCGGGCATGAAGAAGTCCACGGGGGTGATCACGAACTCCCCGGGGACGTCGGCCGGCTCGACCTGCGCCACGATCGACGAGCCGTGCTGGTGATCGGGCATGAACGTGCTCACGTCGATCGTGGCGGTCTGCGGGAGGCCGGCATCGTCCTGCACGCGGACGCGCCAGGTGTTGTCGCCGCGCGACGGCGGCGCGGGCGTGGCGTCGAGGATCGCGACGGAGAGGCGCTCACCGGATCGCTGCATGCCCAGGGTGTAGTCGTCGGCGCGGGTCTCGATCGCGCAGTCGCGCGCGACCGGGCCCGCGGCGTCGGCGGCCTCGTCCTCGCTCGCGGAATCACAGGCGAGGACCAGCAGCAAGGGCACGGTGGACCGGGCGAGGACGCGCATGCTCCCGACGATACGCCGGTGGGGGGCGATCGGGATCGCAGCGCCGCCGAGAATCCCGCTCAGGACCCCGGCGCCGCGGCGTTGCGCACCCAGGCGACCGACTCGACCTCGAGGATCGCCCGATCCCGGACCCACGCCGGGATCCCGGGCGTCGCCAGGATCCGATCGAGGTCCGACTGCGCCCCCTCGAAGTCGCCCGCACGGCGCCGCAGGATCGACCGCTCGAGCAGCATCAGCGGCTGATCGGGCGCGCGCTGCAGCGCCCGATCGAGGGCCGCCGCCGCGGTCGTCGGCTCACCGACGTGATCGAAGGCCAGCGCCAGGTTGTAGTAGTGGACCGCCGAGGGCTCGCGCTGCTTGCTGCGGGGCCACATCGCCTGGACCATCGCGAGCACGGCGAGCCCGATCACGATCCGACTCGAACGCAACGCAACGCGATCGCGCACGAACACGCCGACGCGCCGCACCCCGGTCGCCGCCAGGAGCACCAGCGGGATCGCGAGCGGCAGCCGGTGCTGCGACGACGTGAAGAACGCGAGGTTGCCCGCGATCGTCGCGACCCCGAGCCCCACGACCCAGAAGAGCCGCAGCCGCTGCTCGCGGTCCCGCCACCACGCCGCGGCGCCCAGGATCGCGAGGCCGAGCAGCACCCCGAACGGCACCGCGACGCGGTTCGCCCACGGGATCATCTCGCGCTCACCGAGCACGTCGAAGTCCTGCGCGAGCTCGTCGTTGCCGAGCATCAGCCAGGCCTTGCGCCCGAGCAGGCCGATCCAGCGCCCCGGATCGTCGGCGATCTCCTGCCACGCGCGGCGGTACAGCTCGTCGCCCATCTGCGCGACCTCCTCGGGATCTCCGGGACGATCGGCGCCCGCGTACTCCTCCGACTCGCGCGCCACGTCGCCGCTGAAGAGGCCCGCGGCGTTCCACACCCCGTTCGCGTGGGCGTTGTTGCCGATGTAGAACGACGTGCCGCCGCCGTGGGCGGGGAAGAACGTCGGCTTGCCGGTGACGACCGCGTTGCGCCACGCCATCGCGCCGAGCGTGATCGCCATGCCGACCGCGAAGCCGACCAGCGGCCGCCACCACCGACCGGACGCGCGCGACGGCCAGGCCAGCGCGACCGCGAAGACCGGCGCGGCAAGCAGAAGGTTCGGTCGCGCGAGCACGCCGAGGCCCAGGGCCACGCCGACCGCGAGCGCCGACCACACGCCGGCCCGGCGCTCGGCCCAGGCCATCGCCGCGACCACGCCGATGCAGCACGTCACCGTCAGCGACGCCGACAGGAACTTGTTCTCGTAGAACGACAGCGGCGGGTGGGCGAGCGCGAGCAGCAGCCCCCACGCGGCCGTGCGCGCCCCGAACATCGCCCGCATCGCGCGGTGCAACACCCACCAGCTCGCGCCCGCGATCGCGAGCTGGACCAGCAGCGCGAGCGCCAGCCCGCCGACCGCCATCGGTACCGCGAGCTGCATCGCGTACAGCCCCTGCAGGTAGAACGGCGCCGCGCCGAGTGGCGGGTGGGCGACCAGATCCGCGGCGGCCTGCTCATAGATCCGCCCGTCGGAGATCGTCGCCACCGCGAACGGCACGTCGCGCAGGTAGACCAGGTGATAGACGAGCCGCTGCAGCGCGAACGCGGCGACCAACCACGGCAGGACGCCCGTGACCGGGGCCTCGACCGCGCGCGGCGATTGCATCGAGATCGACACCGGCTCCGCAGTGTACCCGCGCCGCCGCTCGTGCGCCGGGACCCAGCCGGGCTATGCTCCGCCCATCCCCGATGAACGGTGCGCGCCGCCACGACACCCCGTGTGCTGATCCGTGGCCCGTCGCCGCGGTGATCCACGCGCTGCACGACCGCTACCTCACCGAGGTGGTCGAGCACCTCGGCCTGTGTCCGTTCGCCCGACGCAGCCGCGAGCAGGGCCGCGTGCACCGGCCGCTGTGGTGGGTCGACGGCGCCCTCGATCCCGCCGCGGTCGCCCGCACGTTGCTCGCCGTCGTGCGCGAGTCCCCCGACGCCGAGATCCTCCTGCCGACCTTCGTCGTCCCGCCCGATCACCCGTGGAACGACGCCGAGACCTTCGCGACGTTCGTGCCCGAGCTGCGCGCCGCCTACGAGCAGACCGACGGCCCGCGCTTCTTCATGGTCGCGTTCCACCCGGGCTTCGCCGCGGACGCGGGGGCCAAGCGCCGACTGTCGCCCGACTCGTTGGTGCCGCGGCTGCGCCGGACGCCGGACCCGGTGATCCAGTGCGTGCACGCCGAGGTGCTCGAGAAGGCGCGGCGCGCCGCGCAGGCCACCGCGCGCGATCGCCTGCGCGAGCGCTTCGACCACGACCCCGTGATGGCCGCGCTCATCGAGCGCAGTGTCCAGGCCGACCCCGAGCTCTCCGCGGAGATCGCCCGGAACAACTTCGCCGCCGTCGGTGACGGCACCGGGGCCGAGGAGCTCCAGCGACGGATTTCGGCGATTGCAGCGGCGCGGGCGGCGGTCGGAGTCCGACCGCACGTCCCGCGGTAGCCTCCTCGACCATGACGAGCCCCACGCTCACGCGCCGAGGATTGCTGCGCGGCGCCGGCACGGCCTCGGTGCTGGCCAGCTGCACCAAACCCAACGGACCCGACTCGAGCGCGCCCGCGATCACCGACGCCAACGCGCCGGCCGAGATCGGACCGGACGCGACCTCCGTCGAGTTCACGCTCGACGGCAAGACCGTCACGGTCCATGTCGAGCCCCGCGTCACGCTGCTCGAGGCCCTGCGCCTCGACCTCGACGTCACCGGGCCCAAGCTCGTGTGCGATCGCGGCGCGTGCGGGGCGTGCACCGTGCTCGTCGACGGCCGGCCGCGCAACGCGTGCATGATGCTCGCGCACGACGTCGCGGGGGCCAACGTCACGACGGTCGCGGGCCTCGGCGAGGGCGACCAGCTCTCGGCGCTGCAGGCCGCGTTCGTGCGCCACGACGCGCTGCAGTGCGGCTTCTGCACCTCGGGCATGCTGACGAGCTGCGCGTCGCTGCTGCGCCGCCGCGCCGGCTCGGCGAGCACGCTCACCGGCGCCGAGGTCAACGACGCGATCGCGGGCAACCTCTGCCGCTGCGGCACCTATCCCAACGTCGTCGCTGCGGTCCTCGAGGTCGCGGGCGCGAAGGCCTCCACCCCGAACGCGGCCGCGTCCGCGACGAAGGCGGGCTGACTCCGATGCCACGCAAGACGATCACCGTCGGCTTCGCCGACCAGCTCACCGAGATCGAGGCCGACATCCCCGCGGGCGAGCCCCGCCCGTGGGACGCCGACAACCGCCTGGTCGTCGTCGGCAAGCCCGTGCCGCGCATCGACGGCCACCTGAAGGTATCGGGTCGCGCAAAGTACACCCACGACATCGCGCTGCCGGGGATGCTCCACGCCGCGGTGCTGCGCTGTCCCCTGCCCTGCGCGCGGATCAAGAAGATCGGCCTGGGCGGCGCGGCGAAGGCCCCGGGGGTGAAGGCCGCGATCACGATCGCCGAGGTCGGCGATCGGATCCTGTTTGCGGGCCAGGACATCGCCGCGGTCGCGGCGGAGCGCCCCGAGCTCGCCCGCGACGCGCTCGCCTCGATCGAGGTCGAGTACGAGGCGCTGCCCTTCGTCGTCGACGCCCGCATGGCCGCGAACCCGAGCGCGCCCGCGGTCCATCAAGGCGTGGTGCGCGAGCGCAAGACGGAGGGCGACGAGCCCGGCGTCGGCGGGGCGCAGGGCGGCGAGGGCAACGTCCGCAAGATGCCCGACAGCCGCCGCGGCGATCCGGCCAAGGCGTTCAAGAAGGCCGCGGTCGTGCACGAGGCGACCTACAGCACGCAGGTGCAGACCCACAGCGCGCTCGAGACCCACGGCATCGTGGTGCGCTGGGACGCCAAGGACAAGATCACCGCGTGGTGCTCGACGCAGGGCATCTTCAGCGTACGCGACGAGCTCGCCGAGATCTTCGGCGTGCCGACGGCCAACGTCCGCGTCATCACCGAGTTCCTGGGCGGCGGCTTCGGGGCCAAGTTCGGCGCCTCGGCCCCGGGCACGCGGCTCGGCTTCATCGCCGGCGAACTCTCGCGCAAGGCCGGCGCGCCGGTGAAGCTCATGTGCGATCGCCACGAGGAGCACGTGTGCACCGGCAACCGCCCCGACGCGCACCAGGACGTGAAGCTCGGCGCCGACGCGTCGGGCCACCTGGTCGCGCTGCACGTGCGCAGCCTCGGCACCGCGGGCATCGGCACCGGCGCGGGCATCGGCCGCAACGCGTTCTCGGTCTACACGAAGATCCCGCACGTGCTGGTCGAGGCCAGCGACGTCTACACCAACGCCGGCCCGGGCACGGCGATGCGCGCCCCGGGGCACCCGCAGGGCGCGTTCGCGGTCGAGCTCGCGATCGACGAGCTGGCGCGCAAGATGAAGGCCGATCCGCTGGCGCTGCGGATCCGCCACGACGAGCATCCGGTGCGCAAGTGGCAGTTCGAGCAGGGCGCGGCGCGCTTCGGCTGGGCCGAGGCCCGCAAGCGCTCCGAGGCCGCGCGCGCCCGCGGCACGCGGATGCGCACCGGCGTCGGCGTGGCCGCGTCGATCTGGGGCGACTTCGGTCGGCCCGGCGTCACGGTGACGGTGACCATCGGCCGCGACGGATCGATCAAGGTCGACAACGGTGTGCAGGACATCGGCACCGGCATCGGCACCGCGATGGCGCAGGTCGCCGCCGAGGTGCTGAGCCGGCCGATCGGTGCGATCACCGTCCGAATCGGTCGGTCGGAGTACGGCCCCAGCGTCGGCAGCGGCGGATCGACGACGACGTCGAGCGTGACGCCCGCGGTGCGCAACGCGTGCGAGCTGGCCAAGACCCAGCTGCTCGGCCTCGCGAGTGACTTGCTCGGGGTGCCGCCGACCGAAGTCGTGTGGGGGCCCGAGGGCCAGGCCAACGGTGGCGGCAAGGTCCTCACGTTCGAGGCGCTGTGCAAGAAGATGCCCGGCGAGGCGATCGTCACCACCGGCACGCGGGGCAAGACCTACGGCGCGCACCCGATGGAGTTCTCGGGCCAGCCGATGCAGCAGATCGCCGGCGTGCAGTTCGCGGAGGTCGAGATCGACACCTGGACGGGCGTCATCCGGGCCAAGCGCGTGCTCGCGATGCACGACTGCGGGCGGGTGATGAACGCGCTGACGTGCCGGAGTCAGATCAACGGCGGCGTGATCCTCGGGACCAGCTACGCGCTGCTCGAGGAGCGCGTGCTCGACCGCGACTTCGGTCGCATGCTCAACCCCAACCTCGAGAGCTACAAGATCGCGGGCGCCCGCGACATCCCGGAGATCGACGTGGTGATGACCGACGTCTTCGCCGGCAACAACAGCACCGGCGCCATCGGCATCGGCGAGCCCTCGACGATCCCGACCGCCGCCGCGATCGCGTGCGCCGTCTACGACGCGCTCGGCGTGCCGGTGCGCAGCCTACCCATCACGCCCGCCAAGATCCTCGCGGCGCTCGGCGTGATCCCGACCGGAGGAACCCCGACATGAACCGCTTCACGCTGGTGCGACTGCCCACGCTCGAGGCCGCGAGCCTCCGCGTGGCCAAGGCCCCGCAGACCCGCCGCTTCCGCGCGGGCGGCATCGATCTGCTCGATCAGCTGAAGGAGGGCCTCGACGCGCCCGACGAGCTCGTCGAGCTGCGGGCCGTCGGCGGCGAGATCGGCGAAGCGATGCGGGGCATCCGGGAGCAGGCCGGCGGGTGGTCGCTCGGCAGCCTCGTCACGCTCGCGCAGCTCGCCGAGTTCGAGGACACCGGGGTCGCCTTCTCGGCGCTGCGCGAGGCCGCGGGCTCGGCCGCGACGCCGGGCATCCGCAACGCCGCGACCCTCGGCGGCAACCTGCTGCAGCGCCCGCGGTGCTGGTACTACCGCCACGTCGATCTCGAGTGCCTGAAGAAGGGCGGCAGCCAGTGCTTCGCCCTCACCGGCGACAATCGCTACCACGCGATCCTCGGCGGCGGACCGAGCTTCATCGTGCACCCCTCGACGCTCGCGACGGCGCTCCTGGCCCACGACGCGACGGTGGTCGTCTCGACCGGCGCGTCCGAGCGGCGGATCCCCATCGCGGACCTGTTCGTACTCCCGACGGTGGACCCGATGCGCGAGCACGCCCTGAAACCCGGCGAGATCATCGTCGCCATCGAGGTGCCCGAGCCCGGCGCCGATCAGCGCTCGACGTACGCGGCGGTCAAGGAGAAGGCCTCCCACGACTGGCCGCTCGGCGAGGTGGCCGTGCGCGCACGGCTCGTCGGCGGCAAGATGTCCGAGGTCCGCGTCGCCCTCGGGCACGTCGCGCCGATCCCCTGGCGCGCGCCTGCGGCCGAGGCGGTGCTCGAGGGGCAGGCCCCGAGCGCCGACCTGTTCGCCAAGGCGGCCGCCGCCGCGGTCGCGAAGGCCAAGCCGCTCGAGCACAACGGCTACAAGATCCCCCTGGTCGCGGGCCTGCTGCGCGAGGCCCTGCACCGACTCACCGCCCTACCGCTGCCGGAGTAACGCGATGCCGACCTTCGACGACGAATCCACCATGGCCGAGCGCCACGAGCGACCGGTGTGCCGATCGTTGCGCACCAAGGCGCTGCACGTCTACGGGCCCGACACGCCGGACGCCTACGCGACGTCGCGCTCGAGCCACTATCACTGCCTGCGCACGCAATTCGTGACGGGGCCCGATCAGGCGCCGTGCGTGCCCGAGCAGTGCCAGCCGGGCCGCAGCTGCTTCGAGGCCCGGTGAGCCTCGGCGACGCTGCGGCGGGGCACTACTGGACCATCGCCGCCGATCTCGGCGCGCGCCTGCGACCGCGACCGGCCCCGGCCGACGGCGCGTGGAGCCTCGAGGTCCGCGAGCCGAAGTACGGCCACGTGCGCCTCGGCGGCCGACTGCGACGCGCCGCCCCCGACACGCTCGTCGTCGTCGTGCACGGGCTCGGCGGCGACCGGAACAGCCCCTACATGCACCGGGCGGCCCACGCGATCGCGACGCGCGGCTGGTCGTGCCTGCGCGTCGACATGCGCGGCGCCGACGGCCGCGGCGAGGACTACTACCACGCGGCGTTGACCTCCGATCTGCACGTGAGCATCGCGGCGTGCCGCGACTTCGAGCGGATCTTCGTGCTCGGCTACTCGCTGGGTGGACACGTCGCGCTGCGCTCCGGCACCGAAGATCTCGATCCGCGCGTCGCCGCGATCGCGGCCGTGTGCTCGCCCCTCGATCTCGGGGCAACGGCCGCCGCGATCGATCGCCGCCGCGCATGGCCATATCGACACCACATCCTGCGCGGCCTCGTGCGGATGTATCGCGAGGTCGCGCGGCGACGCGAGGTGGTGGCGCCGCTCGACGTGGTCACCCGCGTGACGACGATCCGCGGCTGGGACGAGACCGTCGTCGCGCCGCGGCACGGCTTCACCTCGGCCGACGACTACTACGCGCGCGCGTCGGTCGGGCCGCGCCTGGGCGAGCTGCGCGTGCGCGCGGGGTGGTTCGGCACGCGGCACGACCCGATGGTCACCGCGGCGACCGTCCTGCCATCGCTGCAGGTCCCCCACCCGCGCCTCGATGTGCGGTGGTTCGATCGCGGCGGGCACGTCGGCTTCCCCGACGACGTCGCCGGCGGGCGATCGCTCGAGGCCGAGGTGCTCGACTTCTTCGAGCCCGCCTGAAGCGAGATCAGCCGAACTCGGGATCCGTGTTCGGCTCGAACTCCGGCGCGGTGTCGGGCTCGGGGAACTCGGGCTGCTCTGGCCACGGCGGCGGAGTCTCGTCCGGCGCCGGCGCGGGCGGAGCATCCGGCGTCGGCGCGGGCATGCCCGGGGGCTCGGGGGTCGGTGACGTCGGCATCAACCGAGCATAGGTCCCGTTCGCCGCCCGACCAACGCGCAGAGGCTGCGGCGGACGGACGGCGATCGGGCCGAGGCGCACGGGGCGAGCCCCATGCGCCCCTCTGCCGCTCACTCGCGGTTGCCGACGACGCGGAAGTTCGACGAGTTGGCGTAGCCGCGAACCATCACGTGCACCACCGCGGGCGCCGCGAGGGTCACGGTGCAGCTCTCGGCGGAGCCGCTGGCGTAGGGCCGGCAGTCGAACGTCGTCGTGGTCGGGGCGGTCCCGCGACGCACGTACAGATCGGCGTCCGCGGTGCCGGTCATCACGAAGCGGTAGTTGCCCGCGGCGAGCTCCGGCGTCGCCCAGCGGATCTCCTGGTTCCTCGTCACGGTGCCGCTCTCGTCCAGGCCCGACCACGCCGCGGGCGGCGGGGTCTCGCCGCCGCCCTCGACCACGAGGCGGAACGCGTTGGTGCCCATGCCGTAGCCGTGGACCTGGATGAAGATCGTCGACGCGGTGGTGACCTCGACGGTGCACTCCTCGTCGCTGCCGTCGGAGAACGGGCGGCAGTCGTACGCGCTGGTCGTGGGCGCCGAGCCGACGCGGACGTAGAGATCCGCGTCGCCGCCGGTGCGGGCCGGGTCGTGCGACATCACCACGCGGTAGGTCCCGGGCTGGACCAGGCCGGTGTCGTAGCTGCGGACCGCGTTGCGAGCGACGTCGCCGACGAGGTCGAGCAGCGGCGCGCCACCGCCACCGCCGCCGCCCGCGGGCGCGCAGGTGGTCGGATCGTTGGCGCACTGCAGGAGCGCGCGGGCGCGGTTGTACGAGACGAACGGGTTGTCGTCGTCACCGCCGGTGTCGTCGGTGCCCTCGCCGGGGCCCTGGTGATCGAGCGCCATCCACATGAAGTCGGGGTGCAGCTGCTTGCTGTCCTCACCCACGGTGGCCGTCGGGTCTTCGATCCACTCGCCGCCGAGGATGCGATCATTGGCGTCGAGCTCGAGCACGTAGTTGAGCTCGACGTGGACCGGGGCGATGTCGCGGGTGTCGGCGCGACGGAGCAACTCGGCCGGGCCGACGGAGTCGGAGACCATCTGGTACTCGAGCTTGATCCGGCGGAAGCGGACGGCGGAGGCGTTCCACTGGTAGTCGGAACCGGTGGCACCGACGAGCTCTTGGGCCTGCGCCTCGGTGACGTCCGCCTGCTCGAGGATCTCGTACCCGACGACCGGGAAGTTCCAGATCTCGTGGTCCCAGTTGTGGTCGATGACGAACGCCGGGCGTCCGCCGGTCTCGCCGGTCACCAGGTTGCGGGCGCCGCGGCCGAACATGCCGACGATCGCGGTGTGGAACGAGCCGGGGTTGAGGTCGCGGCACGCGACGTCGGTCGGGCGGCCGTCACCGTCGCGGGTGATGTCATCCGGCGAGGTGTTGCAGCGACGGCCGCTGAAGGTGGCCTCGTCGCTGAAGTACAGCTCGGTCATCATCGCCTCGATGTCCGCCATCCGCCACAGGACGCAGCCCTGGGTGTCGGCGCCGGTGCACTCGACGACGCGATCGTTCTCGAAGCGGACGCGGACGTCGCGGCGCGGGAAGCCCAGCGGCTCGCTCGTCGCGTAGGAGGCCCAGCCGTTGCAGTGACCCCACCAGCTGTCGGGCTCGTACTGTTGGTACTGGCCCTGGTTCTCGAGCTCCCACTCGGTGGCGGGACCGGCCACGGTGACGGCCGGGTGCTCGATGCGCGTGCAACCGGTGGGGTTGCTCTGCGCGTCGGGGAAGCTGCAGTGCGACACCGCCTCGACCTGACGCGTCTGCCCCGGGTTGAACGTCAGATCGTACTTCTCCATCGGCGAGAGACGATCGCGATCCGTGAGGTTGTTGTAGTCCTGGTTGGCGCCCGGCTGCCAGCGCCACGCGGTGCCGTTGCGCGCCTGCGGCCACCACGTCGACGCGAACACCGGCCACGTGGTCTGGCCTTCGGTCAGCGCCGCATCGAACGTGCGGTAGACGCTGTTGGCGGTGAGGTCCGGGTGGAGTCGCTGGGGGAAGTTCGCGTTGTCGATCGCCTCGCGCTTGCCCTGGTCGTCGAAGGTCGCGACCTTGTGCGAGCCGCCGCGGATCGCCTCGCCGGTCGCGTCATCGAACCCGAGGATGTAGTCGTAGACGCCCTTGCGGTTGTCGACGACCGGCGCGTCACCGTCGGAACCCGAGTCGTCGCAGGCGGGGGCAGCCAGGACACAGAGCCAGAGGAGCGACGACGACGACGAGAGAGCAGAACGCATGGGGACCTCGGGGTTGGGCGAGTTGCCTGGGCGACTTGCCCAGGACGCGCCGCCCCGTGAGGCAATGTGCGTGCCACGACTTCATTGCATGACACCGACGAAATCCCACGGGTTTCGCCGGTTTGCGGGGCCGTCCTGGCGCGATCCCGGTGACCACGGCAGTTGCACCCCTGGCAAGGGTTGTGGCCGCGGATACGCGCGCATCCGCGCGGCCCCCCTCCGATGGTCAGGCGCCGGTCCAGGCAATCGCGAGGTCGTAGTCGTTCTCGGACCCGGACCACCCGTGGACGCGGACGTAGTACGTGCACGTCTGGTTCGCGCATGCAGGGTCGTCCAGCGTGAACTCGTAGTGTTCGTTGCTGTCGGCGCTCTGGCCCTGGGCGGCCGTGCACGTCGCCGGCATCTCCTCGGTGCACGGCGTCAGGTCCACGCCGTCGGCGTCGTGGAAGTGCAGGTCCAGGTCTTCGCTGGGCCCGTCATCGACGAACGTGAGATCGACCTCGATGAACTCGCCGTCGAGCAGATGGATCTCGTACCAATCGTCGTCGTCCGAGCACAACGTCCGGTCGGCGATCGTGTAGCCGTCGGGGAAGACCTCGGCGTACGTCGCCTCCTCGAGGGTGTCGTCGGGCTCGAGGTCGTCCTCGACGCAGGCGGCCTCGCACGCCGCCGGAGTCGCGTCGATCAGGAGATCGTAGGTGTTGTCGGCGCCGCCGAAGGCGTAGACGCGGACGTAGTAGGTGCCGGGGCCGACGCAGGTCTCGACGACCTCCGAGGAGCTCGCGCCCTCGGCCAGGTCGAGGGCGACCCCGACGGCGTCGTAGATCCCGACGTTGAGATTGCTCGCCGCGCCACCATCGACGACCGCACCGAGCGTCGTGTCCCCGTCGACGACCACGCGGTACCAGTCGTCGTCGTCGCCGCACGCCACGAGATCGGTGTACGCGTCCGGATCGACCGCGGGCTTGGCGAGCGCCTGGGGGCGGGTGTCGTTCTCCTCGAAGGCGTCGTCCTCGCACGGCGCCGGTCCGACCTCGCAGGCGCCGGACACCGGCACGCACTGCTTGGCGACGACGCCGTCGACGGACTCGACCGGATCGCAGCGAAAGTCGAGGTCGCAGTCGTCGTCGCCGTCGCAGTCGGTGCCGCACCACGCCGAGCCGTCGACGCCCAGCGGCACGCACAGGTCGTCGGCACCGCCGCACTGCGCGTCGGCGCTGCAGCCGTCGCAGATCACCAGACCACCGCCGCCGGTGTTGGTCACCTGGATCGCGAACAGGCCGTCCTCGGGCGCGTCCGTGACGTGATCGCAGTCCCCCGAGACGTCGTCGTTGTCTCCGGCGGAAATCAGGTACCAGATCGGCGCCGACGTCCCCTCCGGGGCGCTGGCCACCGGGTTGGCGATCGCCGCGTGCCACGTGCCGTCGACCATGTCGCCCTCGCCGAGGGTCATCTCGACGACGTCGAGCGCCGAGAAGTCGACCGGGACGTGGGGCTCCTCGAGGGTGAAGTACAGCAGCGGCGCCTGCTTGAGGCCGACATCGTCGTGGATGTGCGCGGTGAGATCGAGGTCGAGCACCGTCTCGAGGTCGGTCGCCGTGTGCTCGATGACGGGAGCCTCACCGGGACAGTCGGGCTTGGGCGGCTTGCGCAGGACGATGAGGAAGTTCTTGAGGGTCGAGGCGTGCTCGCCGTCGTTCGCCGACAGGACGATCGGATGGCGTTCGTCCGCGGTCTGATCCTTCGACGGGCACCAGCGGAACCCCGCGCTGAGCCCGGTCTCGACGGTGAGCTCGGCGCCGGCGAGGCCCGGCGGTTCGAGGGCGAGGACCACGTCGGTGTCGTCCTGGTCCTCGACGACCACCGGGAACTCGACGCACGCCTTCTGCTCGAGATCCAGCGTGGTGCCGGAGCCCAGCGGCTCGCGGAACACCGGCACCGTCCCCTCGCCGAGGGTGGTGCGTACGTCGATCGCGACGGTGACCGTATCGGTGCGCTCGCCGTCGCTGGCGCTGAAATCGAAGTACCACAGGCCGACGTCGTCCGCGTCGGGCGTCCACCGGAACACGCCCGCGCCGTCGGGGCGGCGGGCGATCGACGCCGCCGACTGGATGCCGTCGATCTCCGCGAAGAACCCGTACTCCACGGTGTCGCCATCGGGATCCTCCGCGCGCAGATCGATCACGAGCTCGGTGCCGACCGCCGCGAGCTGATCATCGATGCCTTCGAGCTGCGGCGGCTCGCCGCCGTCCTTGCACGCGGCGAGGCTGCACAGCACCAGGGCCGCGGCCGCGCGCACGAGGGCCCCGAGGATGCCGCTGCCCATTCCGCCCGTCCCACGCACGTCGGCCCCAGCGTGTCCGCATCGGCGAGGCGACGCAAGCCACCCACCGATGGCCGTCGCCGGGCCCGCGCGCGGCTCACTCCAGCGGCCCTAGCGCGGCGACGGCGAAGCCCGGAACAGATCATGATCGAGCAGCGCCCGCGAGGCCCACAGCTCGTCCGCCGCCCGTTGCGCCAGCGCATCGCAGTCGGCCCGCGCGCGCGCCCGACCGTCGCGATCGAAGCAGCCGCCGCCGGTGATGGCGTCGCGGCCCCGGGCGATCCACATCCGATCCTCGGCGAGCGCGGTGCCGTCGGGCAGGACCACGATCGCGTCCGGTCGAGACTCGAGCAGCGAGTGCCCGACGAACGAGGTCGGGATCGCGACGCCCGCGGCGTCGAGCACCGTGGGCCCGAGATCGATCTGCCCCGCGATGCGATCGTCGCGGCCGACCACCGGCGCCCCGGGCCGCCACAGGAACGCGGGCACGCGGTGGTTGCGGATCGGCACCGTCGGATCCCAACGGTCGATCCCCGCCAGCGCCGACACCTCGTCCGACCACGGCAGGCCGGCGACGTGGTCGCCGTAGACCAGCACGATCGTGCGCTCGGCCAGGCCCGCCTGCTCGAGCCCGGCGAAGAACGCCGCGAGCGCCCGATCGGCGTGCCGCATGCCCTGCAGGTAGTTGCCGACCGACGTGCCCTCGAGCGCGCCGAGCTCGAGTTCGGCCAGGCGCTGGGGGAACTCGACGTACGGATGATGGAGGCTGAGCGTGATGAAGAAGCCGAAGAACGGCTCGGGCCGCGCGGCGAGGACCCCCGCCATCCGCCCGAGGAACTCGACGTCGGACAGCCCCCAGCCGACCATCGGACCGTCGCCGATCTCTTCGCGGAACATCGAC
Organism: Nannocystaceae bacterium; assembly: GCA_044344875.1. Lineage (GTDB taxonomy): Bacteria > Myxococcota_A > Polyangia > Nannocystales > Nannocystaceae > Xiheibacterium. The sequence goes on along the minus strand of JBIJCC010000003.1, from coordinate 50,566 downwards.
GCCGCGAAGCCGTAGCGCGGGTGGATGACCGCGCGGTTCCAGAAGCCGCGGGCGTAGGGGTGCGCCGACAGGGTGTCGTAGCCGGTCGCCGCGAGGTGGTGCGCGATGGTGTCGAACGTGTCGTCGGCCCGCAGGAACGCCAGGGCCCCGGTGCGCAGCGGGTGATTCGACTGCAACACCAGGTATTCGGCGTCGGAGGTGCGTCCCTGCGCGGTTTGATCGAACACGTGGGTGAAGTGCTGGGCGTCGCCGTCGGCCGCGGCGAGGAACGGCATGACCGGCTCGCCGGCGATGCGCGCGTCGATGACCCAGCTCTGCATCGCCTCGACCTGGATCACCACGACGTTCGGCGGCGACGCGGGCGGCTTCGGCACGGGTCGCGTGGTGCTGCGCGCGGCGAAGAAGGCGTCGACCTCGCGGCGCTGCGCGTCCGAGAGCGCGTCGACGCCGAGCCAGCGCCCGAGTTGGCGGCTGGCCTCGAACAGGTGAGCGTTCCAGAGACCGAGGCGGCCGACGTTGTCGCGCTCGGAAAACACCCGCGTGCCGATCGGTGATGCGGCGAACTCGAGCAGGCCGCGGATCGAGGGCAGCGCACACGCGACGAGCATCGCTGCGACCAACCACCGCGCGCCCGGGCGCGGGGTGGTCGTCGACGGCGGAGCCAGACCGAACAGCGTCATGCCCCCGAAGAGCGGCCACGCCAGCTGGAGGTACTCGGGGTGCCACAGCGAGAACACCGTCGCGTGCGCGTCCCCGAGGTGGTGCACCGCCGTCAACGCGGAGGTCGGCACGATCGATCCGAAGAAGTCGAGGTAGCCGAGGTCGACCAGCGCCAGGGCGAACGCGAAGAGCATGCCTGTCGCCGCGGCGCCCCGTCGCCAACGGCGGGGCACGAGGACCAGCGGCAGGGCGACCCAGCCCGCCGCCGAAGCCGACACCCCGGCGGCGCCGGTCCACGCCTCGATGCCGGCGAGGTCGGCGAAGAGCTCGCCCAGGCCGAGGACGACCACCGCGAGGTGGGCGGGGGCCCACGCCTCGACCACCACCGCGACGAACCCCGGCCGCGCCGACACCCGCGCCGCGACGCCGAGGATCCCGAGCGCCGCGAGGGCGGCCGCGGTGAGCAGCAGCCCCCACCGCACCATCCGCACGGGTCGCCGCGCGGCGTCGGGGTTCGACGGTGCGGGGAACCACGCGACGTGTTCGCGGACCATGCCGAGCTCGAGCACGGCCTCGCCGATCTCGTCGGGGGCGCGCACGCGGACGCTGACCTCGACCGACTCGCCCGGCGCAACCTCGTACGGCAGATCGGAGCGCATGCCCTCGCCGCCGCGGTGGTGCCCGTCGGCGTCGGACCAGCGATACGAGAGTCGATCACCCCGGGCCGGCGACCACGCCTCGCCGCCGTCGTTGCGCACGACCACCCGCACCAGCGCCGTGCGGCTCGCCCACAGCCGCGCCGGGATGTCGGCCTCGAGCAGCGTCCACGCGAGCTGCGGCGGGCCGACATCGATCACGACGGCGTCGCGGGTGCCGTCGGGATCGTCGATCGCTGGGCCGAACCACCGCACACCCTCGCGCACCGGCTGCCAGCGCACGGTGTAGCGGCCGGGTTGCTTCGGCAGCTCGAGCGTCGCCTGCAGCTCGACCTCCTCGCCGGGCTCGATCTCGCCGGGCAGCGGCGTGCGCACGCCCTCGGGGACCGAAGCGCCTTCGGCCTCGGGGGCGCTCCAGCGGTACGACAGGCGATCGCCCGCGGACGGCGACCACGTCTGCGTGCCCTCGTTGCGCAGGCGCAGCGGTACCTGCAGCGTCGCGCCGGCGAACCCGCGGGTCGGCGTCGTGCCTGCGCGCAGCGACCACGCCAGCGACGGCGACGCCACGTCCACGTCGAAGCTCGCAGCGCCCGAGGCCGGCGCGCCGAACCACGCCAGGGGCTCGCGCACGGGCTCGAGCTGCAGCACGTGGGCGCCGACCGCGGGCGGGCCCTCGACATCCGCGCGCAGCTCGATCGTGGCCCCCGGGGCGACCGAAGGCAGCGGAGTGCGCCGTCCCTCGTGCACGACCTCGCGACCGTCGCGATCGAACCAGTGATACGCCAGCGCGTCGCCGTACGCCGACGACCACGCCGCGCACCCGCGGTTCTCGATCCGCACCGCCACGCTCGCGGTCTCGCCGGCCGCGATCTCGGGCACGCCGTCGAGCGACGCCGCGAACGCCAGCGGCACGGAGCCGGCGACCACCTCGACCGCGACGCGGTGGTTCGCGTCGGGCTCGGGGTACCACCGCACCTTGTCGCGGACCATCGCCCACACCAGCGTGTAGCGGCCGGGCTCCGTCGGCGCGTCGACCCGCGCCCGGACCTCGGTCGTGCGCCCGGGCAACACGACCCCGCGGATGCCTGATCGTCGCCCCTCGCGGACCACGACGCTCCCGTCGGATCCGAGCCAGTGGTACGCGAGCCGGTCGCCCGCGACGTCGCTCCACGGCAGCGCGCCGTCGTTGCGCAGCGCGACGTCGACCGTGAGCTTCTCCGCGGCGCAGAGCCGGGCCGGCAGCGCCTGCGCGACGACGGCGAAGCGAAGGTCGTCGTCGTCGTCTGCGCGCACCGCCGACGGCCACCACGCGAGCGCTGCGAGCCACAGCACGAGCAGCCGGCCCACGACGCTCGCCGACGGACTCACACGATGACCGGCGAGCCCTCGTCCCGCGCGTCGGCCTCGCCGTCGTTCTCGGAGTGCCAGCGCTTCATCTTGCGCTTGATCATCTCTTTCTTCACGAGCCCGACCATGTCGACGAGCAGTCGCCCGGTCAGGTGATCGTGCTCGTGCTGCAGCGCGCGTCCGAGCAGGCCATCGCCCTCGATCTCGAACTCCTGGCCGTGCTGATCCTTCGCGCGCACGCGGACCCAGCGGGGGCGCTTCACCTCGACGAACACCCCGGGGAAGCTGAGGCAGCCCTCCTCGGAGATCGAGATGCCGCGGCCGTCCTCGACGATCTCCGGGTTCACGAACACCACCGGTTCGTCGTCTTCTCGACCGGCGACGCGACCGTCGATGAGGAACACCCGCTCGAGTCGTCCGACCTGGATCGCGGCGATGCCCGCCCCGTTGAGCGCGAACATCGTGTCCGCGAGATCGCGCACGAGTTCCTGCAGGGCGTCGTCGAAGACCTCGACGTCGAAGGTGGGCTCGCGGAGCCGCGGATCGGGATATTTGACGACGTCGAGCACGGCCATGGCGAGTGGGGCCTCCGAAAGCTGACGCAAGGGTAGCTTGCGCCGCGCCGCGGTGCTACATGTCCGGCCGCGCGCGCGCCCCTTGCCCGCGGGCGCGCGACGGGCACCGCCATGAGCACGCTCACCGACCAGATCCGCGCCGCGCTCGCCCACGTGAAGGACCCGGCGACGGGCACTGCACTCGTCGCCTCCGGCCAGCTCGCCAGCGTCGAGGCCGACGAGGCCAAGCGCACCGCGTCGCTCGTCGTCCACGTGATCTCGCCGGGCTACCCACTGCAGGGGGCACTCGACGCGTCGATCCGCACCGCGCTCGGACCGCTCGCGCTCGATGGCCTGGCGATCGAGTGGCGCCTGCGCGTGCCGTTCAAGCCCGCCCGCGCCGATCTCAACCGCCTGCCCACGGTGAAGAACGTCATCGCGGTCGCGGCCGGCAAAGGCGGCGTCGGCAAGAGCACCGTCAGCGTGAACATCGCGATGGCCCTGTCGAAGATGGGCGCCTCCGTGGGAATCCTCGACGCCGACATCTACGGCCCCAGCGTGCCCAAGATGCTCGGCGAGGCCCAGCGCGAGGCGAGCACCGCCGAGGAGGGCGGCGGCATCGCCCCCGCGCTGTACCGCGGCCTGCCCGTGATGAGCGTCGAGTTCTTCGTCGAGCCCGGCAAGGCCGTCATCTGGCGCGGCCCGATGATCCACAAGTTGCTCACGCAGTTCCTCGAAGAGGTGCGCTGGGGCGACCTCGACTACCTCATCGTCGATCTGCCGCCCGGCACCGGCGACGCCCAGCTCTCGCTCTGCCAACTCATCCCGATCACCGGCGCCGTCATCGTCACGACCCCGCAGGAGGTCGCGCTCATCGACGTGCGCAAGGCGATCAACATGTTCGAGAAGCTCGAGGTGCCGGTCCTCGGCGTCGCCGAGAACATGAGCATCTACTGCTGCCCGTCGTGTGGTCACCGCGCCGAGATCTTCGGCGCCGGCGGTGGCGACCGCTTGGCCAAGGAGTTCGGCGTCGAGCTGCTCACGCGGATCCCGATCGACCCGAAGATCGCCTACGGCGGCGAGTCGGGTCGCCCCGTCGTCGAGGACGCCCCCGACGGCGACGTCGCGAAGGCCTTCTTCGAGCTCGCCGCCAAGGCCGCCCTGGGCGCCAGCATGCGCAGCGCCACCGGCCCCAAGCGCAGCAGCCTCCTGCGCACCGTCGAATAGCCCGAGCCCCCGGGCGCTCCCGGAATTCCACGGCCCTCCGATCGCGCAGCGCGAAGAACCGCCCCCCTCCGATCGCGCAGCGCGAAGGAGCGGAGCGATGGAAGGAGGGGGGCCCCGCGACGGCTTCGCCGGCGCGGGGGGAGGACGCGGCAGTGTCCTCCCGAAAGCTAATTCAACATCGAGCGCGGGAATCTCCCGCTGTCGTGGAGCTCGTTGCAGATGTTCTTGCTGCACTCGAGCAACCACTCGGTCCGCTGGTCCGCGCTCGCGGCGTCGAGGCAGCGCTGCTGCACCTCGAGCAGGGGTGAGCGCGCGTGGCCCTCGGCCTGCGTCGGCAGGCAACCGAACGTCGGGAGGATCGCCGCGATCGCGTAGAGCAGCACGCGCGGGTCGGGGATCATCAGCACCGAGCCCAGGAGCTGTTGATCGTCCCCCGGCAGCGAGCGAGCGATGCGCTCGAGCTGCGCCTTCAAGACCTCGATCTGCTCGGCGTCACCCGGCGGATCCTCGGGCAGCAGCTCGACCGACACCTGGCGGAACCGTGTGACGCAGGGGAGTTCCTCGACCGTGCGGACCCTGCGAATGCCCTCGAGCCGAATGAAGCGACGGCCGTCGGGCAGGCGCTGGTGCGAGAGCAGGCGGCCCAGGCCGAACACGGGCTCGACGGCAGGCTTCGCCTCGTAGTTGCGCTCGTAGCCGGGCAGCAGCAGCGGCACGCCGACGTGGCGGTGGCTCGCGAGCGCATGATCGACGAGGTCGATGTAGCGCGGCTCGAAGACGTTGAGCGGCAGCACGATCCCCGGCAGCAGCACGACGTTCGGCAGCGGGAAGATCGGCAGGGCGGCGAGCGCCTCTGGTGCCAGTTCGACGTCGTCGAGCATCGGTGCCGTCGGCTAGCGTAGACGCAAACCCGGCGAACGCCCAGCACCAACCGCGATCGGGGTGCGCCCTCGCCTCGGATCGCCGCTCGCGCCGCGGCGCTGCGCCGCGGGCCGCGACCGGATCGCAACGCCGTTTTCGAAGGCTCGCCGCACCTGCGCCGGCGAGCGCTTGCGTCCGCGCCGACGCCTGTCATCCTCGCCGAGGGGCAGCTGCGCAGGCGCGACTCCTCGATCCGTCGGCCGCGTGCTCCGTGTCGGAGTTCACGCGCGCGGCATCAGGCGATCGCGGAGTTCGGCGCGCTCGCGGAACTCGCCGCGAAACGACGCCGTCACCACCTCGGCCGCGTGGCGCTGCTCGGGAATGCGCAGGCACGCGTGCTCGCCGACCATGATGCAGGCGGCACCGCGGGCGCCGAGGTGCGCCATGATCGCGTCGACCACGTCGTTGCACGCCCGCTCCTGGAGGGTCAGCCGCGCGGTGAAGCAGCGGACCAGATCGCCGAGCCGACCGAAACCAACGAGCTTGTCACCCGGGAGATACGCCACCGTGGCCCGACCGATGAAGGGCAACAGATGGTGCGGGCACATGCCGCAGAACGGCAGCTCGCGGACGACGACCATCTCGGTGGCGGCCTCGCCGAGGACCGGCGCGCCGAGGATCTCGGCCGGGTCCATCGCGTTGCCGGCGAGGAACGCCGCGCACCACAGCTTGGCCACGCGATCGGTGGTGCCGACGAAGTCGCCGGTCGTCGGGTCGGCGCCAGCGGCCCGCAGCAGCGCGCCGACGGCCTCGCGCAACGCCGCCGGGTCCCCGCTGGGGCCTGTCACTGCGCGGCCTCGTCTCGGGGATCGACCGGGAGCGACCCGGGCGCGTCGGCATCGTCCGCATCGGTGTCCAGCGCGTGCGGCAGCCGGTCGGCGTCGGGCTCGTCGAACGCCGCCGCCTCGAGCTCGCGTGCCCGCCAGCTCAGGCGAAAGCTCGCCGGCAGCGTCGCGAGCGGGGGCATGCGCTCGCACTCGCCGCAGTCCGGTCGCCTCGCGGCGTCGTGCCGGTGCACGCACTCCCGGCACACGGGCAGCAGCGCGGCGGTCTGCCCGAGGTCGGCGCGGAGCTGGCCGAGGATCTCGATCTTCCGCTCGAGCCGCTCGATCTGCAGCGCGAGCAGACGATCGAACTGCGTCCACGCGTCGAGATCGGACTTGGGCGGCTCGCGGACTGCGAGGAACTCGGTGACCTCGTCGAGGGCCCACCCCGCCTCGCGCAGCTGGATGATGAACCGCAACCGCTCGAGCTCGACCGGCGCGAACAGGCGATGGCCACCGCTGGTCCGCGTCGCCCGCAGCAGCCCCTCGCGCTCGTAGTACCGCACGGTGCGGGCGGTGCAGCCGCTGCCATCGGTCATGTCCTTGAGCGTGAGCGCCTTGCCGGTCATGACGGATTCCGCCCGAACACGCTGGCCCAGCGGTGCGCCGCTGTCAACGTGGCCCTCACCGTGGAATCGACGCGTGCTAGGCTCGCGGCCTGCAGATGGACGACGCGCCCGGCAACTCCAAGGTCGCCCTGGTCACCGGTGGGGCCGTCCGGGTCGGGCGCGCCATCGTGGTCGCCCTGGCCGCCGCCGGATGGCGGGTGTGGATCCACCATCACCGTTCGATCGACGCCGCGCGGGCGCTCGCCGCCGAGCTCGGCGATCGGGCGCTGGGCCTGCTCGCCGCCGACCTCGCGAGCGCGGCCGACCGCGAGCGCACCTGCGCCGCGATCCTCGATCGCAGCGGGCCCGCCGGCGGGCGCATCGATCTGCTGGTCAACAGCGCGGCGAGCTTCGAGCGCGGACCGTTCCTCGAGCGCGACGACGCCGATCTGGAGCGCGTGCTCGCCACCAACCTCGTCGCGCCGCTGTCGATGGTGCGGCACCTCGCGCCTGGGCTGTCGGCGGCGGGCGGCAGCGTGGTCGACATCGTCGACGTCGCGGGGCTCCACCCACTGCGCGGCTACGTCGATCACTGCGTCGCGAAGGCCGGGCTCGAGATGGCCACCCGCGCCCTCGCGACCGAGCTCGCGCCGATCCGCGTGAACTCGGTCGCGCCCGGCACCGTGGCCTGGCCCACCGACGAGCACCACGCCGAGGGCAGCCCGGCGCGGGATCTGATCGTCCAGCAGATCCCCCTGGGGCGCATCGGGACCCCGGAGGACATCGCCCGTGCCGTGCTGTACCTCGCGGACGCCCCCTTCGTGACCGGCACCTGCATGGTCGTCGACGGGGGCCGGATCGCCGCGATGGGCGGCTCCCGGGGCTGAACGGCGCCGGATTCCGCCGCCGGAAGCCCGGGCCCCGCCCGCCGGGTCGCCGCCTGAGACCGCCCTCACCGCCCCGCGGCCGGCCGAGGCCCCGGGGGGTTGACCCACAGGGATGCCTCTCCTATATGTCCGTCCCTTCGATGTCGACGCCCGAGACGCCCACGCCCGCCACCCCGACCGTCATCACGAACGACCGCGGCCAGTACGAGCCCGTGCAGGGTCGGCCGCTGGAGGTGAAGGTCGACGACCGCGGCGTCGAGCGGGCGATCCGCAAGCTCCGTCGCCTCATGGCCAGCGAGGGTGTCCTCCGCGAGATCAAGCGGCGCCGCCACTACGAGAAGCCGAGCGTGAAGGGCAAGCGGAAGCTCCGCGAGGCCGAGCGTCGCCGCAAGCGTCGCGAGCGCAAGAAGCTCCACATCGACCACCGCGCGTGACGATCACGGCGGCCCGCACCCGGGTCTGCGTGATAGCCTGACGCCATGTCGCGTCGTGTCCTGGTCCCGCGCCTCGCCGAGGCGACCGCCCCCCTGCCGAGCACGGTTGGAACGCAGATGTTCGATCCACCGCAGCTCGCAGCGCTCCGGATCGTGTTCGGTGTCGGTGCCCCTTCGGGCGAGCCGCCAGACGCCGAGACCTTCCGGCCCACGTACACCGTGAGCATGCCGATCTTCAGCATCGGCGGACTCGACCCCGATGGCGTCTACGAGTTCGATGCCGGCCTGCTGCTCGACGGCATCCGCAAGCGATCGCTGCGGCGGTCCTGGGGCGCGCGCCTCGAGATCGAGCTGACGCAGGCCGCGGACTCGGTGCCGCACGCCGATCTATATGTCGACGCCCCCTTCGCCGACGAGCCGGGCGGGCCCTCGATCGCGCTGCTCGGCCGCGGCGGCCGCGGCATCACGCTGCCCGGTGGTGCGCGCACGCTGGTGATCGGCTCGAGCATCGTCCACGACAGCAAGCGCGCCGCGCTGCTGTCCGGCGTGTACACGGCCCAGCTCCGCGACCTCGAGCCCGACGCCGCGGGCAAGCCCGCGGTGGTCAGCCTGGTCCGCAACGTCCACGTCGACCTGACGCACTTCGAGTTCGAGGGCTAGTCGAGCAACGCGTCACGGCTCGGGTCGACGTCGGCCCGCGTGTCGCGTCGCACTCGAGTCCGCCGGGCGATCCACCTCGGCGTGGTCGTGCTCGCGGTCACCGTCCACCGCGTCGTCACCGGCGAGCCCATCACGTGCGACCACGCGCCACCGCCGGGCGTGCTGCGGGTGCTGAGCTGGAACCTCGAGAACTTCCCCGCGGATCACGACGTCGCGAAGATGTCGCGCTGGATCGAGCGCGCCGCCCCGCAGGTCGTGGCGATCCAGGAGGTCCGTGACGCCGGGGCCCTCGCGGCGCTCGTGCCCGAGCACGCCGCCGCGTTGTCGCAGCGCGGTGGCGCGCGAGGTCAGACCCTCGGCATCGCGATCGGACCCGATGCCGACGGCACCGCGCTGGTCGAGCACGACGCGCTCGAGCTCGGCGGTCGCGTGCGCCCGGCGGTGTCGAGCTACATCCGCGCCGCCGGACGCGACTTCCATCTCGTCGTCGTCCACCTCAAGGCGACACCGACGGGGCTCGAGATGCGGCGCCTGCAGTGGGCCGCGCTCGTCGATCTGATCGCCCGGCTCCCACTGGCGGGCCCCGGCGCCGGCGATCGCGACCTCGTCGTCGTCGGTGACTTCAACGCCACCGGTGCCGACGCGATGACCGCGGCCGACGAGCGGACGGCCCTCGCGGCCGTGCTCGCGCACCTCGACCTGCGCCCGGTCGATCCGGCGGACGGCTGCTCGGCCTACTGGGACGGCGCGCGGCGCGATGCGTGGCTCGAGCCGACGCTGCTCGACCTCGCGTTCGTCCGCGGCTTCGACGGCGCCGACGTCACCGCACGCGCCCTCGGTGCCTGCGCGACCCATCGCTGCGCGCCGCTGCGCACGACCGACGCCCACCCCGACCCCGACATCGTCGGGACCAGCGATCACTGCCCGTTGCTCTTGGAGCTCGCCCCGCCCGAGTGATCCGCACCGCTCGCGCCGCGTTGCCGCTGCGCCCGGGCCGTGCCAGCATCCGCGCCATGGACGTCGCGTCGGCGCCTCCGCGGCCGTGGGCCCGCAACCTCGCCACCGGGCTCGCGCTCGCGGGCCTGATGATCTCGGGGGTCCTGCAGATCCTGCACGTGCGCACGTACCTGGCCCCGACCGCGTCGAGCATCTGCTCGGTGGGCGAGACGTTCGACTGCAACGCGGTCACGCTGTCGCGGTTCTCGGTGTTCCTCGGCGTGCCGCTGCCGGCCTGGGGCGCGCTCGGGTTCTACGCCCTGATGCTCCTTGCCTGGCGGGGCTCGCGGCTGCTGGTGCCGCTGTCGGGCTTCGCGGCCGTGGCTTCGATCGCGCTGCTCGCCGAGGAGCTCCTGCACGTCGGCGCGGTGTGCCTGTTCTGCGAGGGGGTCCACCTCGTCGCGGTCGCGTTGTTCGTCGTCGCGTGGTTCGGGCGGACGCAGCTCGCCCCGACGACCCGCAGCGACATCGTCACCGCCGTGGCCATCCCCGGCGCGCTGTGGATCGCCGTGCGCCTGCTCGCACCGGTGTACTGGTCATCGGTGTTGTGGACCCGCGGCGTGGCCCTGCCCCACGGCGTCGACGAGGCCGGGTATCCGTGGATCGGCGCGGAGCAACCCGCGGTCGTCGTGCACGAGTACACCGACTACGCGTGCCCCCACTGCCGCATCGCGTCGGCCCGCATGATCCGCAAGGCGACCGCGCACCCCGGCGCGCTGCGGGTCGTCCGACACCAGCAGCCGCGACTGCGATGCACCGAGGGCGCGATGTCGGGCTGCCAGATGGTGCGTGTGGCGCTGTGTGCCGGCGACGCCGGCAAGTTCTGGGAGATGGACAGCTGGCTGTTTGCGCACGGCTCCGGCGAGCGCGCAGTCGACGTCGGCGCAGCCGCGCACGACGTCGGCCTCGACCCGGTCGCGCTGCAGACCTGCGTCGACGACCCCGCGATCCAGGCCCGCGCCGCTGCCTTCGCGAAGGAGGCCCGCGACCGCGGCATCAAGGGCACGCCCGGTTACGTCGTGGACGATGCGGTGGTCCAGCCCGCCGACCTCGAGGCGCTGCTCGACGCCCGGCTGTGACGACCGTCGCCGGGCGACGTTGTGGCGCGCGGGCCCGGCAATCGGCATGCTTCCGCCCATGAGCTCTTCCGCCACGCCACCCCCCAGGCGCTGCAAGATCCTGTGCACGCTCGGGCCTGCGAGTTCGAGCCCCGAGATCATCGGAGCGCTCATCGACGCGGGGATGAACGCCTGCCGCCTCAACCTCTCGCACGGCAGCCACGAGGTCCACACCAAGACGTATCGCGCGGTGCGGCAAGAGGCGAGCCGACGCGGCGTCGCCGTGGCGATCCTCGCCGACCTGCAGGGGCCCAAGCTCCGCGTCGGCAAGATCCCCGGCGAGGGCTACATGCTGGAGGCGGGCCACCGGCTCTACATCAGCACGAACCCCGACGACGTCGTCGCACAGGACGGCGAGACGGCGCGGGTCACCACGACGTACGAGCGCCTGACGCTCGATGTGCAGCCCGGCGATCGCATCCTCGTCGACGACGGCAACATCGAGCTCACGGCCAACCGCGCCGAGGGCCACGTGCTCGTGACCACGGTGCTGCAGGGCGGCGTGCTGTCGTCGAACAAGGGCATCAACCTGCCGGGCGTCGAGCTGCCGGTGCCCGCGATGACCGAGAAGGATCGCGCCGACCTGGCGTTCGCGCTCGAGCTCGGCGTGGACGTGGTCGCGCTCTCGTTCGTGCGCCGGCCCCAGGACCTCGAGGAGGCCCGCGAGATCATGCGTGCGACCGGGCGCATGCGGCCGCTCATCGCCAAGATCGAGAAGCCCCAGGCGATCGAGTGTCTCGACGAGATCATCCAGTCGGCCGAGGGCATCATGATCGCCCGCGGCGATCTCGGCGTCGAGATGGGCCCCGAGGCAGTGCCGATCATCCAGAAGCGGGCGATCGAGGCGGCCAACCGCTACGGCAAGCTCGTCATCACCGCCACGCAGATGCTCGAGTCGATGGTCCGCAAGCCGCGGCCCACCCGCGCCGAGGCCTCCGACGTCGCCAACGCGGTGCTCGACGGCAGCGACGCGGTGATGCTCTCGGGCGAGACCGCCAGCGGCATGCACCCGGTGCTCGCGGTGCGCACGATGGACAAGATCATCCGAACGACCGAAGAGGCGCCGCGGGCCTGGTCGACCAAGCGCGTGGACCTCGAGCTCGGCCACACCACCAACGCGATCGCGTTCGCGGCCGTGAACGCGGCCGAGGCGTGGCCCGAGACCCGCGCGATCATCACGTACACGGTCTCCGGCGGCGTGGCCCGACTCGTGAGCGAGTACCGCCCGCGGATGCCGATCTACGCGTTCACGCCGAACCCGGACACCTACCAGACGCTCGCGCTGTACTGGGGCGTGATCCCGATCCTGTTCTCGCCCGCCTCCGAGGACGGCGAGACCCTCTTCATCGACATGGACCACGCCATCGTGGCCAAGGGTCTGTTCGACATCACCGAGCGCGTCGTGATCACCGCAGCCCAGCCGATCAAGAAGCGCGGCAGTGTGAACGTGCTGCGGTTGCATGAGGTGGGGGAGATGTTGAGCTAGCCGCGAAGCGGCTCCGTGCCCCTGCCCGTGCCCCTGCCCGTGCCCGACTCCGACTCCGTCCCCCTCAAAAACCCTCTTGATCCGCCCCGAGCCCCATGCTACCCATTGCGCCCCCACGCGAAGGTGGCGGAATTGGTAGACGCACCAGACTAAGGATCTGGCGGGGTAACCTGTGGGGGTTCGAGTCCCCCCCTTCGCACTTCGAGAATCGCTGGCACTCACCTGGATGGACCGGACGCCTTGGGGGCCGACCGGCCCGCCCCGGTGACCCCTCGGCGTGCCGAGCCCGTCCCTCGGCGATGCCGAGCCACTGGAGTCCCGTCGTGCGGCGCTCGGCTTCCCACCCCCTTTGCTCTGCGCTGCTCTGCGCGTCCGTCCTCGTGTCCGCATGCGCGGGCTCGCCCGTCGAGGCGATGGCTCCGTCGAGCGTCGGCTCGGGCACCTCGGGCGAGCTCGGCACGACGCACGGCGACGGGCCGAGCACGACCGCAACGTCGGTGAGCGACGGCGACGCGACGGGCACGACCGCGCCGCAGTCCACCACGGATGATCCCAGTGCGCCGGATTCCACCGCGGAGGATCCCACCGACGTCGACGCGACGACCACCCCCGACGGGAGCACGACCACCGACACCGCCGGGAGCTCGAGCTCGACCGGCGACGCGCCCGCGCCCTGTCGGCTCCTGCTCGACGAGGTCTTCAACGATCCCGACACGCTCGACGACGGCCTCGAGTGGGTCGAGCTGTACAACCCCTGCGACGAAGACATCGAACTCGACGGATACAGCCTCGCGTGGGGCGGTGAGACCTACGCCGACGCCCTCGATCTCGTCGGCACGGTCGGTGCCGGCGGGTGCTTCGTCGTCGGCGTTCCGATGAGCGCGGCGAGCAACGCCGATCCGGTCTTCGATCAGGCGATCGACTTCGCGCCGGATCTGCAGAACACCACCAACGGCGCCGCCGATGCGGTCGCGCTGTTCGACGTACCCGCGGCGGAGATCGATCTCGACAGTCTCCCGATCGATGCCGTGATCTACGGCGATCGCAACGTCGCCGAGCTCCCCGACGAGACCGGGATCCCCGGTGTGCTCGACGTGCCCGCGGGCAGCGCCGGCCAGTCCTACGCGCGCATCGACCCCGCCGTCGCCCCCGGCGGCGACGCGTGGGACGTGACCTCGACACCCTCCCCCGGCACGTGCCCGAATCCCCCGCCGACCTGACGCACCGGCGCCAACACAGCCCCCAACGGGCGCAGGGCGACGAACCTCCCCGATCGACCGGGTGCCACGGCGGCGTCCGACGACGCGCGAAACCGGCGGCCCGATCCCGGCCGCGTTGCGGTCCGCCAACGCAGCCCGCTATGCTGCCAGGTCGTGGGTGTGCACGCGAACCACTCACCGGTCGACGCGCCCGCGCGCGCACGCACGGTGATGACGTTCTACGGCGCGGTCGGCCTGGTCGGATTCTTCTGGCACGCGATCGCCCAGGACTCGAACGACATCTGGCGCGTCGAGCCCGACCAGGACTGGCTGACGGTGCTGTGGACGCCCGCGGTCGGCGTTGGCCTCGGGCTCGTGGTCGTGCAGATGTTCCGCGCCCTCGAGGGCCGCTTCGCGTGGCTGCCCCAGCTCCACGCGGAGTTCCGCGCGTTGCTGGGCCGGCCCGAGCCCGGTGAGCTGGTGTTGCTCGCTGCGACGAGCGCCCTGGGCGAGGAGCTGCTGTTCCGCGGCGCGATGCTCGACGCGTGGGGTCTGTGGCCGAGCACGCTGGTCTTCGCGCTGCTGCACATCCCGCCCAAGCGCGCGCTGTGGCCGTGGACCGCGAGCTCGCTGGCGATCGGCGCGGTCCTCGGCGGCATCACGCTCGCGACCGGCAACCTCGGCGCGGCCGTGGCCCTGCACTTCGTCGTGAACCTGCAGAACTTGCTGTACATCACGCGCAACGCCCCGCGACCGTCGGTCCGAGGCCCCGTGCGTCCCGCCCAGGCCTGAACGCCGAAAACTCGACGAATCGACGGTCGGTCCGGCACACCGTCGTCATGGCCTCCGCACGCACTGTCTCCGGCCGTGGACCGACCCGCCGCGACTGGCTGCGCCAGGCCGCAGCCGTCGCCACCTTGGCCCCCTTCTCGACGCTGCTGTGGCCCGGACGTGCCCACGCCTCGGACTCGAGCCTGGCCGATCGCATCAAGCTGCTCTACAGCAACCAGTTCCACTTCAACGATCGCGGCGAGCCGCAGATCACCGTCGGCATCGTGCAGCACGTCGAGCGGGTCCGGATCAGCGCCCCGGGCGGCCTACTGGTGCTCCCCTCGGGCCAGGGCGGCACGACGATCGAGGGCGGCACGCGCTTCGACATCACGCTCGAGCGCGGGCACGCGGCCAAGCAGAGCTTCGCCGTCGTCCTCGAGGAGCTCGCGGGCCCGGCGATGACCGCGATCGATGGCGCCGCGAAGCGCTGGAAGGATCGCGGCTTCGACGTCGCCGATCACGAGGTCGGCACGGTGTTCGGCGTGGCTGGGCGTGTGCTCGACAACCGTCGCGTCCTGCTGGTCGCCGATCGCCACAGCAGCGAAGAGGACGCGCGTCGTCGCGCCGAGGTCCTGCGCCAGCGCAACGGCGCCCTGGGGAAGCTGCACCCGATCGTCGAGCAGCGCGGCCACGGATCGCTGCGGGCGCACGACGCCGAGCACGGCATCCGCGTGACCGCCGACGGCGTGCTGTGGTTCGCGAGCAAGGACGGCGGCCCGGTCACCGTGCACGACGTGCCGATCGAGTCGACCGGCTCGGGCCCGCCGAAGACCGAGTCCCGCGAGTATCGCGGCGGCATCTATGTCGCGGTCGATCGCCACGGCACGCTCTCGGTGGTCAACCTCGTCGGCGAGACCGACCTGCTGTCGGGCCTCGTGCCGGCCGAGATCTTCGCCTCCGGGCCGATGGCCGCGCTGCAGGCCCAGGCCGTGGCCGCGCGCGGGCAGCTGCTCGCGAAGATCGGCACCCGCCACCTCGACGATCCGTTCCTGCTGTGCAGCGAGCAGCACTGCCAGGTCTACGCCGGACGCATCCGCGAGCACGAGCGCACGAACAAGGCGGTGCGCGCGACGATCGGTGCGATCGCCATGCGACCGGGCGAGACCCAGCTCGTGGACACCGTGTACTCGGCCAACTGCGGCGGGCACAGCGAGGACAACGACGTGGTCTGGCCGAGCGCCGCCGATCCCCAGCTCCGGGGGCGCGCCGATCCGCTGCTCGACGAGAAATTCGCCAAGGGCATCACCGCCGCCAACATCGAGGCCTTCCTGCGCAGCGCGCCGCGCAGCTTCAGCGCGCCGGGATCCGACATCAGCGGGACGGCGTACCGCTGGCGCGAGGTCCTCGATCCGAGCAGCCTCGCCGGCAAGCCCGGCCTCGACGCGGAGCTCGGCGCGGTGCGCTCGTTGAAAGTGCTGAGCCGCGGCAAGAGCGGTCGCGCCACCGGCCTACGCGTCGTCGCCGAGCGTGGTGAGGTGGATCTGCACGGCGAGCTCCGCATCCGCCGCGCCCTCGGCGGCCTCAAGAGCTCGCTGTTCATCGTCGAGCCCGAGCGCGATCGCAGCGGCGGCATCGTGCTCGTCGGCGGCGGACACGGTCACGGCGTCGGGCTGTGTCAGCACGGCGCGATGGGCATGGCCAAGGCCGGCAAGGATCACGACGAGATCCTCGGCCACTACTACCGCGGCGCAAAGATCGTCAAGCTGTGGTGATCGCCGAGCCATGACGCTCGTCGAGCGGTGACGTTCGCCGAGCGGCGATCACAGCACGCGGACGCACAGCGCCCGGCCGTTGGGCTCGATCGTGAGAAAGACGTTCGTCGCGCCGGTCGCCGCGTCGAAGGCCATCGCCTCGTCGCCCATGGTCTCGCGCGTCCAGTAGCTGCCCGCCGACACGATCTTCGCCGCCCGCAGCTTGCGGAGCTCACGGGCCCCCGGGAGGCGGAAGCCCTGCACGCCGTTGATGCGCTTGCCGTGGCACCGCCGCTGCGCATCGTCCCAGGTGCCGTCCTCGTCGCCAGCGCGGGCGATCCACAGCGAACCCAGGCGCTGCAATCGCCCTTCGCCGACGGCGAGCTCGAGCGCGGCGATGCCGATGTCGCGCTTGCTCACCGGCTTGGGCGCCGGGGGCACGTCACCGCCGCTGGGCGTCGGCGTCGTCGGCGTCGTCGGTGTCGTCGGTGTCGTCGGTGTCGTCGGCGTCGTCGGCGTCGTCGGTGCGACTGCGTCGGGCGGTGTCACCGGCGGGACCTCTGGCGGTGCCACGGGCGACTTCGCCTCCAGCTTCGCCGGCGCGGCCGGGGGTGGCCCGCGCTTCGCCGGCACCGACGGCTCCGGCGCGGCGGGCTGCAGCAGCTGCAGCAGCGCGAGCGCGACGATGCCCGCGATGCCGACGCCCGCGAACACCAGCAACATGCGATTGCCCCGCGGCTCGTCGAACACCGGCGTCCGCGGGGCCGCCCCCATCCGCCCATCGCGGGGGAAGCGGACGCCGCTGGTCTCGGGATCGGTCGACACCATCGAGTCCGGCATCGCGGGGACACCGGAGAGGCGCTGCTCGAGGGAACGCCCGACGTCGTCGTCGATGACGGCCTGCGGCGCACCGTCGGCGACCGGTCGCGACGGCAGCGGTCGAGCGCCGGATCCCTGCGCGACGCTCGGCGTGGCCGCCGGCGCGACGGTCCCCGATGCGCGCGCCGGGGCCGGGGGGAGGTTCGCGGGCGGACGCACCTCGAAGGGTCGACCGGGGAACTCCGACGGATGCGTCACCGGCTTCGCGACCGGCGTCGGCTCGGGGCGCGTCGGCGCGCGCGGCGTCGCGGGTACCGCGGGCTCGACGAAGGCCTCGACGACGTCGCGCAGGTGCGCCGTGCTCGGCGTGTCCATCTCGGCGGCGGAGGCCTGCTCGTCGGCGAGGCGCATCTCCTTGAGCGCGCCGCGGATCGCCGGCAGCACCGCGAGGGGCCGCGAGGGCGTGAACGACGTCGAGATGATGCGCTGACCCGGACCGCTGCGGGCGGAGAACAGACCGGTGAGCTTGCGCAGCGCGGCCTTGTCGAGGGCGACCGAGCCGCAAAGCACGAACAGCGCCTCCGCAGCGGCCGCATCGACCGCGGCGGCGAGCAGGTTGCTGTCGAACTCGATCCCCGGCACCAGCTCGGGCGACAGGCCCTCGCGGCGCAGCTCGTCTACGACCTTCGCGAGGACGGGCTCATCGTCCTCGGCGCAACAGATGATGATCGGGATGTCCCCGCGCGGCTTCACGTCGAACTCGATTCGCCCGCAACCGGGCGAGCTTCACGCGAGGGTATGTCCAACGTGCCCCGCAGGGGAAGCGCCCCCTCGCGGCCCCGTATGGGCTCCCGAAGCCCCGCCGTCGCGGCCCGCCGAAATCGTGGCATAACCCGGCCGATGGGCGCACTCGAAGGCATCTCGACGGTCGCGGTTCTCGGCGCAGGCACGATGGGGCACGGAATCGCCCAGGTGGCCGCGGCCGCCGGCTTCACGACGCGTTTGTTCGACATCGACGAACCCCGCGTCGCCGCGGGCATGACCCGGATCGCCGCCAACCTCCAGGCTGGGGTCGACCGGGGCAAGGTCACCCCGGAGGCCCGCGAGCAGGCCCTCGCCCGGCTCAGCACCGCGACCGACCCCGGCGTCGCCGCCCAGGACGCGGACCTCGTCATCGAGGCCGTGCCCGAGCAGCTCGCCCTCAAGCACGACGTGCTCGGCAGGGCGGCGGTCACCGCCCACCCGGACGCGATCCTCGGCACCAACACCAGCTCGCTGTCGATCGCCGCGATCGCGGCCGGCCTGCCCCGGCCCGAGCGGGTGATCGGGACCCACTTCTTCAACCCGGTGCACATCATGAAGCTGCTCGAGATCGTCGTCGCCGAGGGCACCTCGCCCGAGGTCGTGCGGCGCGTCGCGGCCTTCGGCGCCGCGCTCGGCAAGGAGTGCATCACGATCCGCGACTCACCCGGCTTCGCGACCAGCCGTCTCGGCCTCGTGATCGGGCTCGAGGCGATCCGCATGGTCGAGCAGGGCGTGGGCTCGGCCGAAGACATCGACAAGGCGATGACCCTCGGCTACGGGTTCCCGATGGGCCCGCTGCGGCTCACCGATCTCGTCGGGCTCGACGTGCGCCTGTCGATCGCCGAGTACCTCAGCACCGCGCTGCCCGACGGCGCGCACTTCAAGCCCCCCGCGCTGCTGCGTCGCCTGGTCGCCGAGGGCAAGCTCGGCAAGAAGAGCGGCGAGGGCTTCTACCGCTGGGGCTGATCGCCGCGGGCGGCTCACCCCGGAGCTGCGGCGACGGGCGCCTCAGCTCGCGGGCAATCGCACCGGCACGAGCGTCGTGCCGGGCTCACCGAGCTTGAGCCCGCGGGCCTCGAGTCGGCGCGCGTCCTTGTAGATCGCGAGGCGATAGCGGCCGGTCGGCGCGTCGACCACCGTGAACACACCCTGCTCGTCGGTGAGCGTCAGGATGCGGACACCGGGTCCGTCGCGATCGTCCCGCTCGAGGAACACCGCGGCGCGGGACAGCGGCGCCGACGTGTCGACCGCGGTGACCTGTCCGACGAGGCACGAGCGGACCTCGGCGCAGCGCGGCGCGATGAAGGTGACGCCACCGCGGCCCGAGGGCGGGACGGAGGCGATCGGCGCCGCGCCGTTGGTGCAGGCCGCCAGCAGCAGCGATCCGAGGAGCGCGGCGAGCCGACCCCGGCCCGCAGTCCGCGCCGCAGGCCCGACGCTCCGACCGCACGCCCGAGGGATCGTCGTCATGCCCACGCATCGTACAACGCGAGGGCCAGCGACGGGCTTTCACGATCGACGCCACGGACCGTCCCACGGCGCGTGCGACCCGATCGCTGACGCGCGCGACCCGTCGGTGGACCGAGCTGGGCCGTTCGCGCGGGTTTGCGCGGCCCCGGGGCCCGGCGTAGGCTCGAATGCACCACCATGGTCGGACTTCGCCGCGCCCTCGCCCTGCTCCTGCTCGGCTTCTACGTCACCCAGTTCGCCATGACGGCGTGGCTCGGGCCCGACGAGATGTTCGCAGCCTACCTCGGACTCGCGCTGTGCTACGGCCTGGCCTTCATCGGCCTCGGCGCCGAGTGGTTCTGGGCGCGGTGGTTCGCGATGGGCGTGGGCAACTTCGGCTCGCTGCTCCTGTTGGTGCTGTTCAAGGTCGGCCTCGAGCCGATGATCGCGTTCTTCGGCTTCACCCACCTCGCGATCGCGGTGTTCCTCCTCGGCGAAGGCATGGCCGCGCGCTACGAGCACTCCGAGTCCACCGCCGAGCGGTGGAACTTCCAGGAGGAGTCGCTGCTGTTGATGCGCCGCGCGACGCTGTCGGCCGGCAGCACGATCCCGTTTCTCATCCTCTATGGCCTCGCGCCGCGGCCCGACGCGTTCCAGATCACCGCGATGGCGCTGGGCGCCCTCGGCCTCGGCGGCCTGCTCGCCCGACGCACGTGGGGCGCGTTCGCCCTCGGCGGCGCGGGCCTGATCGCGTTCGCCGATGCGATGGGCACCTTCGGTGCGCCGCCGGTCGGCTACCTGCTGCTGTCGCCCCACGGCGGGCTCATCGTCCACGGCGCCGCGTTCGCCTGGCTCGCGTCGCTCGTGATGCTGGTGCCGGCCGGCCTCGTCCCTGCGTGCATCCGCTTCCTGCGACGCACGCCGGCGACCACCAGCACCGCCGACGTCGCCTCGGCCGCGTCGGTCTGATCGCGGCGCCCGTCGGACTCACGGGGTGCGGCGGCGAAGCGGGCCCGGGTCCGGCAGGATCGGCGGCGGGCTCATCCCGCGCGCGCGCTCCGAGAGCTGACTCCACGCGAGCGAGAACACCAGCCAGCCCGAGGGCAGCAGGCACATGTACTCGGGCAGCGTCCGCATCATCCCGCAGATGTAGCCCGACAGCACGCCGGCGATGAGCACGTAGGTCAGGGCGCGGCTCGGCAGCGCGTGCAACTTCGGGATGGGCAGGTTCGACGCCATGAGGAACGCCCCGGCGATCATCACGGCCGGCACGTAACTCCATACCGCCGGGGAGACCGTCCAGTCACCGAGCAGCTTCGGCCCGCCGAAGGCCTCGAAGCGGATCGGCGAGTCGGGGCCCGCGTACTTGGCGAGCACGAGGTACCACATCGCCAGCGTGCCCGCGGCGAGCGTGGTCGGCACCCCGAAGAACACCTTGGGCGCGTCGGGCTGCTCGGCCACGACGTTGAACTTGGCCAGGCGGAAGATGTTGGCGAGGGCCCACAGCCCGCACGCCGCCATCAACACCGCGCGGCCGGTGCCGTCGGCGAAGCCCACCGGCGTCGCGTCCTCGAGCGTCACGTAGACGAGGAACGCCGGGGCGATGCCGAAGTTGAGCGCGTCGGCGAACGAGTCCATCTGCACGCCGAAGTCGCTGGTCGCCCGCAGCGACCGCGCAACCAGGCCATCGAGGCGATCGGTGAGCACCGCCCAGATCGTGAGCCACGCCGCATCGACGAAGCGGTGCTCGTAGCAGGCGACGAGCGCCATCAACCCGAAGCACATGCCCAGGGCCGTGACCAGGTTCGGTGCGACGTAACGCAGGAAGCGGTGCAGCGGCATCGGGTGAGGCGTATCTGAACAACGTCCGCGACCACGGCGCAAGCTGGGCCCGCAAGTTTCGTGGGATCGCGCGCCCAGGGCGCCCACGGGCGCATCCTTGCCGCCCTGCGGGGGCGCGTGGGACAATCGCAGTCGGGGTGTGGATGCGGGCCGCTCGATTCGCCGCTTGGGGACGCGACGTGGTGCGGGGGCTCGGCCCCGTCGCCTTCGCCGTCCACGCAGCCGCGCTCGGCCCCGCATGCCGTGACGACGGCGCCCTCGCCGTCGACGACGGCGCCACCAGCCGAGGCGCGACCACGACGGGCAGCTCCGGCGAATCGGCGGCCGGTGAGAGCACCGCGGCGACCGAAGCGGGCGCCACGGCCGACCCGATCGCGTCGACCGGGATCGCGACCACCACCGGCGGCGTGGGGTCCGACACCGCATCGTCCGGGGAGGATGCGAGCGCCGGATCGTCCGGGGACGGTGCGAGCACCGGCGCGGGCTCCTCGAGCTCCGGCGCCGCCGACCCCGGCACCTCCGAGACGAGCAGCAGCTCGGGCGAGGTGCTCTTCGATCCCGCCCTACCCCACTTCACCGACGTCACCGACGACGCCGGCGTCTGGTACGTGCAGGGCGTCGTCCACCAGGCACCGCACTGCCTCATCGATCAGCTCGGTCCGGGCAACTTCGGCTTCTGCGTGCCCGAGCGCGAGATCGCGGGGGCAGCGGTGGCCGACGTGGACGGCGACGACGACCTCGATCTCTTCGTGACCCGCACCGAGGGCAGCAACCTGCTCTTCGCCAACGACGGCGCGGGCACCTTCCTCGAGGTGAGCGCCGCCGCCGGCCTCACGGAGATCGGTCACTCGGCCGGCGCGGCCTTCGGCGACATCGACAACGACGGCGACGCGGACCTCTTCGTCGCCACCATCGGTTCGTACGCGCATCGGCTGTACATCAATGACGGTACCGGCCACTTCGTCGAGGACGCCGTGGCGCGCGGCGCCGCGATCGACACCGGCGAGCTGCACATCGGCACCACCCCGACGTTCGGCGACTTCGACCTCGACGGCTACCTGGACGTCTACGTCGGCGAGTGGACCGTCGTTGCGCAGATCGGCGCGCACCCGTCCCACGCCCGGCTGCTGCGGAACCTCGGCGACGCATCGCCCGGCAGCTTCGAGGACGTGACCCAGTCGGCGGGCGTGGACATGGACGGGAGCTGGGCGTTCGCCCCCGACACGCCGCCGGGCACCTACGCGTTCGCGGCCGCATTCGTCGACCTCGACGATGATCGCTACCCCGAGCTGGCGATCTCCGCCGACTACGGCACCTCACGGCTGTTCTGGAACGACGGCAACGGCACCTTCACCGATCGCACCGACGAGGTCGGCGTGGGCATCGAGGCCAACGGGATGGGCTCGACGCTCGGCGACTACGACAATGACGGCGACATCGACTGGTACGTCACCTCGATCACCAACGAGGAATCCCCGCACGACAACCGCCTGTACCGCAACTCGGGTGCCCGGAGCTTCGACGAGGTCGCGGTCGAGATGGGCGTCGGCGACAACGGCTGGGGCTGGGGCGCGGCGTTCTTCGAGGCCGACAACGACGGCGATCTCGATCTCATCGCCGGCGCCGGATACTTCATCTTCGTGCACCAGGACGATCCGCTGAAGCTGTGGCGCAACGAGGGCGACGGGCCGATGCTCGACGTCAGCGACGCGGTCGGGTTCGGGCCACCGCGGCAACGACGGGGCATCCTCACCTGGGACTACGACGCCGATGGCGACCTCGACCTGTTCGTATCGAACACGGGCGACGCGCCCGAACTCTATCGCAACGACGGAGCCGAGGCCGCGGACTGGCTGCGCGTGCGGGTGGTGGGTACCACGAGCAACCGCGACGGGCTCGGCGCCCGCGTCTACCTGCGCTTCGGGCCCGGAGTGCCCGGGCAGATGCGCGAGATCGGCGTGGGCTCGCACTACATGGGTCACGGCGAGCGCACGGCCCACTTCGGGCTCGGCGACGGCGAGGCGCCGATCCCCGAGGTGCGCGTGGTGTGGCCCGCCTCCGACACCGAGCAGATCTTCCACGACGTCGCGCGCAACCAGACGCTCGTGGCCATCGAGCCCTGATCACGAGCGCGCTGCGTCCCGTCCTGTGCCCCCGTCGCGTCGTGCCCGCGCGCCGAGGCGCCATGCCGCGCATCGACCCGCGTGGCATCGGTGGCCGCGCATACGCCACGCGCTACGAAGACCCGGTGCGACTCGTCGTCCTCGCCCGTCATGATGTCGCTGGCTCATGGTTCCACCTCGCCGGCGTGCTCCGCCAGCGCGGCCTCGCCGACGCCCGCGTCGTGAGCTTCGGCTTCGATCCCGCACGCGGCTGGCCGGTCGACATCGCCGACGTCTTCGACGGCGGCCAGGAGCTGCAGCACCTACTGCGCACCGCCGACGCGTTCCACCTCGTCGATCTGCTCCCCAGCGAGGTCGAGCTGTTCGACGGTCTGGTCGCCTCGCGCTGCGACAATGGCAGCGTCCGCGTGAGCCTGCAGGTCGACGAGCGACCGAGCCCGACGATGGCGCGGGAACTGTCCCGACTCGCGATGCGCAACGGCTGGCCGCTGCTCGCGACGCGACCCAACATGGTCCCGGGCGCGGAGTTCGTCGCGCCGTTCATGCCCCTGTGGCGCGCGCCCTGGCAGCCGACGGCGGCGGGCACCCGGGCCCGCACACGCACCCCCGAGCGCATCGTCTTCGCGAGCTGCGCCGCGCGTCTGCGCGACGAGCCGCGACTCGAGGCGATGGTCGAACGGGCCGAACGTGCGGCCGCGTCGCTGCCCGACGTCCGCTTGGAGGTGCTGACCGGACGGACCCACGTCGCGACGCTGCAGCGACGCCGACGCGCCCACCTCGTCCTCGACGGCGACGACGGGCTGGGCCGCACGGGCCTCGAGGCGCTCGCGCAGGGCATCCCGACCGTCCTGGAGCTGACCGCCGCGGACCACGAGGCCTGGTCTGCGTTGGCCGGCGCGCCACCGCCGATCGTGCCCGCGTTCGCCCTCGAGGGCGCGATGGCCGACCTGCGCGACGGCGGCGAGCCCGACCTCGCGCTGCGCCGCTGGGCCCTGGCCGCGGCGGCGCCCGAGCGCTGGCTGCAGCGGTGCGCGGCGTGGTGGTCCGACGACAGCACGCGCCGCGCCGCGTGAGCGCGGGCGATCCGTGCTCGGGCGATCCGTGATCGAGCGATCAGGGGCGGCGAAGCTCGCCGACCACGAGCTCGTCGACCAGGGCCACGCACGCCGTCGATAGCAGGGCGAACGTGGCCTCGTACGCGTCGAGGCCCCGGCGCACGGGATCGGGCACGTCCGCCGCGGGGCCCTGCGCGCTCGGATCGACGACGTGCCGCAGCAGTCGAATCTTCGCCTTGCCCGGCTGCACCGGCCCGAACGCCGACAGCCGCCGCAGGCGCTGCAGGTCGTCGAGGTTGGCGCGATCCATCGCCAGGATGTGATCGAAGCGGTGCAGATCGTCGGGCTCGACGCCGCGCGAACGCAGGTGCGTCAGGTCGATGCCGTGGCGCGCGGCGATCTCGACCGAGTTGGGGTGCGGCGCCTGACCGCCGTCGGCCCAGCAGCCCGCGCTGTCGATGGTGAAGCGATCGAGCAGGCCCCGGGCGCGGACCATGTCCGTGAAGATGCCCTCGCACAGCGGCGAGCGGCACAGGTTCGCGTGGCACACGAACAGGACCCCGATGCGCGCGGTGTCCATCGCGCCTCAGCCCTCGAGCAGCTTGCGGACCTCGGGATCGTCCTTGACGATCTCCCACATCGGATCGAAGTCGACCTGCGTCAGCAGCTTCTTGCCGCCGCGGGCCTTCACCTGCTTGAGGTACTCGCGGGTCGCGTCGACCTCGCCGGCGTTGGCCGTCTGCTTGGCGAGGTTGAACAGCGGATCGGGATACTTCGGATCCTTGGCCGCTGCCCACTCGAAGAAGGTCTTCGCGCGCTCGGGATCCTCGAACAGCTTCTCGCCCCGGGCGTTCGCGGCCTTGGCCACGTCGCGGAGCTTGGCGCCACTGGCCTCGAGCTCCGCGAGCGCCGCCATCGCGCGCTCGTCGGTCGTCTTCTTGCCCTTGATCTCGTTCTGCAGCGCCGCGGGATCGGCCACGGGTGGCGTCCCACCATCCGCTGCGCCGCCGCCGTCGGCAGCACCGCCACCGTCGGCCTTCGCGCCGTCGGTTGCGGCCTCCTCGCCGCCGCCGTCCGCCTTGGCGTCCGGTGCGGGCTCGACCTTCGCGTCCGATGCGGGCTCGACCTTCGCTTCGGTCTTCGCGTCGGTCTTCTCGTCGACCTTCGCCTCGATCTTCGGGTCGGCGCCCGCAGTCTTCGCGGGCAGCGGCTTCTCACCGCCAGGCACGGGCTTGCCCTCGTTGCCACCACCGCACGCGACGAGCAGCGCGAGGAGCGTGCTCGCGAGGGGGCCGCACGGAGATGGAGAGTCGCTGCATCGTTGGCCGGTCGACATTGCGAGCGACAGTGTAACGAAATGGCCGGAACGGATCCCCAGGTCCGCCCGAGAAGATCCGCCCGAGACGGCCCGGGCCGTATCCCAGCGGTCGCACCTGACGTATGCTCGGCCCGCAATGGTTCCTGCGGTTTCCCTCGCGCTGGTGCTCGTCTCTGGCCCCGAGACCGGACCCCCGTCCGCAGCGCCAGATCCCGCCCTGGAGGCCGCGGTGCGCACGATCTTCGACGACGCGTGCACCATGTGCCACTCGGCCGGCGGTGACCCGACCGATCCCGGTGAGCTCGACCTCGAGTCGCCGCTGACGTCGCTCATCGGCAAGAAGTCCGTCGTCGTCGACAAGGTCCTCGTCGTCCCCGGCGACCCCGACGCCAGCTACCTCATCGACAAGCTCTACGGCACCGCGGCGATGAAGGGCGGGCTCATGCCCGAGGGCATGGATCCGCTGGCGAAGGATCAGCTCGAGGCGGTGCGCAAGTGGATCGCCGCACTGCCGAAGGACGCGACGGCGCCTGCGGTGCCCGGCGGCGGAGGCGAGCCGTCCGGCGACGGCACCGGCCCCGAGCCGCCCAAGCGCACGCCCAAGCCCTTCCACGGCACCGATCAGATCGTGCTGCCGACGACCTCGACGCTGGGCAAGCGCGTCCTGCAGTACCGCATCGATCACCGCTTCGGTCGCATCGGCACCGAGCGCGGCGCGTTCGGTCTCGACGCCGGCGTCGTGATGAGCATGGGCCTGCAGTACGGCATCCTCGACGGCTGGGACGTCCGGCTGCGCCGCGGCAACTCGCGCAAGGCCTGGGAGCTCGGCACCAAGTACGTGCCGGTGCGCCAGGAGGCCGGCATGCCGGTGTCGTTCGGCATGATGGCGTCGGTCGACTTCTTCCGCGACTTCGACGTCGCCAACCCGTGGTCGGGCAACTTCATGGCGATGCTGTCGCGCCTGTGGTTCCAGCGGTGGGCCACGATGCTGACGCTCGGCTACCACCTGCGGACCAACCACAACCCGCGCCCGACGGTCGATTACAAGAACGGTGACGGGCCGGTGCTGGTGAAGGACACCCGCGACACGTTTGCGATCGGCCTCGCGACCAGCGTGTACCTCGGCAAGCGCAAGCAGTGGGGCATCGACCTCGAGTGGATGCTGCCGATCCCCTCGGGCGGCACGCCGAACAAGTTCTACTACCGCGGCGGCGACGCGGATCCCACCGGCAGCAAGATCGGCGCGTGGGGCCTAGGCGGCTCGTACACCACCGGAAAGCACTTCTTCCAGGTGTTCTTCACCAACAACCGCGAGATCCACACCAACCTCGCCGCCCCCGGCGGTCAGAGCGGCAACCCGTTCAAGACCGAGGGCGTCGACAGCAAGAACCCCTTCCACAAGGCCAACTTCTTCCTCGGCTTCAACCTCGGCCGCAACTTCACGATGGGCAACCGAGTGGACGCCGCGAAGGCGAAGCGCAAGGCGAAGACGTCCGGGAAGGGCGGGGCCTGAAGGTCATGCGAAGCGACACGATCATGCGAGGCGAGACGATCATGCGACGCGCGGCGATGATGATGATGGTGGGTGGGCTCGTGCCTGCATGCGAGCAGCTGAAGCCGATCGACGGCGGATCGGACGCGTGCGTCCCCGCCGAGGTGCAAGCGGCGTTCGACCGCAGCTGCGGACCGGGCTGCCATACCGGCGGGGCGGCGGGCGGCGGTCTGGCGCTCGACGCCGGCCAGAGCGCCGCTGCGATCGGAGCCCCGGCGGCCGGAAGTCCGCTCCCGCAGATCGAGCTCGGCAACACGGCGGGGAGCTACCTCGCGCAGAAGATCATGGACAACCCCACCGCGGCGATCACGGGGACACGCATGCCGCAGGGGTACTCGCCCAGCAACACCACGCAGGTCGAGGACATCAACACGATCCTCACGTGGATCGGCGGCGGCGTGTTCGAATGCGCGGGCGCGGACACGGGTGGCACGGCGGAGTCGGGGTCGGGATCGACCGACACCGGATCGACCCTGCGCAGCTGCGGGCTCGAGGATCTCAGCCCCGGCGCCGCGAACCCGATCGTCTCGGGCACGGATCCGATGCAGATCCCGCCGGACATCGCGACGATCCTCACCGAGAACTGCGGCTGCCACTACACCAACGACTACGCGACGCCGCCGCCGTACATCGACTACAACGAGGAGCAGCTGCCCCTCGACATCGCGACGTGGGCGGGCTTCCAGGAGACCAACGCCGGCGGCACCCCCTTCCACGCGGTGACCCTCGCGCGGGTCATGGGCGGCCCGCCGATCGCCATGCCGCCGGGCGATCCGCACTGCGTCGAGATGAACGCGGCCGACACCGCCACGCTCGTCGACTGGCTCACCGCCGAGGCCCCCGACTGCACGACGTGGACGGGCGCCGGGTGCACCGGCGAGATGATCCAGGCCTGCGGCATCGAGGACATCAAGCCCGGCGCACCCAACCCGATCGACGCGGGCTCGGGCGCCGGCCAGATCCCGACCGACATCGGCACGATCCTCGCGGGCAACTGCGGCTGCCACTACGTCGACATGCCGACGGCGGACGTCTCCGACTACCAGGGCACGCAGGACATCGCGACGCTCGCGGGCTTCCAGGCCCCGTACAACGTCGCGGGCGATCCGCTGCGCGAGCTCACGCTGATGTACCTCATGAGCGACTCCATGCCGCTCGCCGCGTCCTGCGACATCGGCGGCGGCGAGGCGATGCCCCCGGCCGACCGCGCGCTGCTGGTGCAGTGGTTGACCGAGGGCACGCCCGACGGCGCGACCTGGATGCCGTGAGAGACGGGACGCGAAGATCAGAGGCAGTCGTCGCTACAGCCCGCTGAACAGGACAGGACCATGCCCACCGTCGGGTGGGCGAAGGGCGTGTCGATGCTGCACATGTCCCCGCACACCATGGGGATTTCGAGGCTCGGCGGCATGCTGCCGGCGCATTCTTGAAAGCACACGCAGTCGGGATCGGCCTCGCACGCGGTGAGCTGCGGGCAGCAGGTGCCCTTCACGCAGGTGTCGCAAGCGGTATCGTCGACGGCGGGGTCGCAGGCGCCCCCGGGCGCGCCGGTGGACTCACCGGCGACAGTCGTCTCACCATCGCTCGCGTCGCTCGGCACGTCTGTCGTGACCGAGCCGGTCGCTGTCCCGGTCGAGTCCGCGGTCGAAGCAGAGCCGGACGTGGTCGCGGCGCCTGTCACTCCCCCACTGGTGTCGTCGGCAACTCCCGTAGTCTCACCATCGTCGGCTCCGCAAGCCAGGAGCGCCAGACAGGAATGGAGGATCACGACGCGAGCATGTTGCACGCAGGTGACGCTATCACACGCGAACCGGCATCGCGAGCGGCCGGATCCTGCAGGCTCTCCGCGTCGCGACCAGCCGGATCCTGGCCACCGCCGTGCTCGGGTACGATGGTGGGTTTCACGGCGCGAATTTCTGAACCCAGACGTCGGCCTGCCCCGCGTTCGGTCGCTCCTCGGCGCCGACGACCACCACGTTGTCGTCACTGTCGATGTCGACGCCGAACGCGAAGCTCGCCGTGACTTCGTCGATCCCAGCGTGGGGGAAGTGACTCCAGAGCATCGTCCCATCTCCGTCGTACTTCGCGACCCACGCCGCATACATCCCGTCGGCAGCTGTCGCGACCACCGCGACGTTGCCGTCGCTGTCACAGGCTGCCCCGAACCCGCTGTCGAGCGTTCCAAAGTCCTCGTCCACCGACCACTGCAACTCGCCGTTCGCGTCGTACTTGGCGAGCCAGATGGTGGACACCTCCTGTGGAGTTCCCGTCTCGCGACCCGCGACGAACACGTTGCCGGCCGCGTCCGCGGCGACGCCCTCGATCGCCCCCCAGCCGCCGATCCCACCGTTGCGCGTCCACTGCACGGATCCGTTGGCGTCGTACTTCCTCAGCCAGGTCTGGCTGCCATTCGCGATACCTTGCTTGCCACCCACATAGACGAACCCATCCGCGGTGTACGCCGCGCCGCGGGCATCATCCGGGCCTCCTTCGTGATCGAAGGTCCGAGTCCAGAATTCATCACCGTCGTCGCCGTCGAGCCGCCGGATCCAGATGTCGAGACTGTCACTCGGAGTGGCATACATGCCCGCGAGAACTGCATCACCGTCTTCGTCGACGGCAACGTCGCGGCACTGGTCCATTCCGCTCGGAAGACCGTCGTAGGTGTGGGTCCAGATGCCAGCGCCGTCGACGTCGAACTTTCGCGCCCAGATCGTCCAAGTCTGTCCGATCTGGTGTCCCCCGCACGCGTAGGTCGCACCAACGTCATCCACCCCTACGCCATACGCGGTGGAGTTGCCGCCCACAATGAACGTCTGCGTCCACACCTCGTCGCCGTCTGCGGTGTACCGCCGGATCCAGGACTCCGTTGCCTCGGCGTCCACGCCCTGCTCGCCCACGACGACGACGTCACCATTCGGAGCGAACGCGCAGCCGTTCGCGTGATCATTTTCGTGCGCATCGCCGTCGTGCGTTCGCGTCCAGAGCGTCGTGCCGCTCTCGACACAATCGTTGTTGCACCCGTCACCGTTCGTCGAGTTGCCGTCGTCGCAGTCCTCGACCGCCTGAGCGACATCGTCCCCACAGTGCGGCCCGAGGCTCGTGCAGTCCGGCGCGCACCCGCCGTAGGCGCCATCGTTGAGCCCGTCGTCGCAGATCTCGTCGCCCTCGACCTGGCCATCTCCACAGACGGCGACCAAGGGCCCGCCGGAGGATTCGGGGCTCGTCTCCGACCCGAGGCCGCTGGAGGCGTCCGCTGCGTCCGAGCCCATCGTCCCAACCGGACCACTCGTACCTCCCTCGCCGGTCGATCCGGCACCGCTGTCCTCAGAGCCGGCGCCCGAAGTGACCGGGACGTTGGGCGAGTAACAGGCCACGATGAGAAAGATCGGCGAGAACGCGTGGGGACGGACCATGGATGCCTCCGGATGTCTGGTCAGCCAACTCGGCCGCAAGAGCCGATCGTTGCAGGCCATCCTCAGTCTAGCGCACGCGAGCAGGCGTGAGCCCGCTGCTCGCGGGTCGCTCCCCACCTCACGCCTTCGCGCGCTTGCCCGGCGGCACCGCGACCGGCACGCCGAGCTCCTTCGCGGCCTCGGGGTGCACCTGCAGCTCGACGACGCGACCCGCCGACAGCAACGACGCCACCGGCGTGCCCTCGATGATCGGCTTGCCCGACATCGACTTGATCTCGAGCTTGGGGTGGTCCTTGTCGTGCTTGTCGAGGAGCTTCTCGAGCTTCTTCTGCAGCGCCTCGTCGACGCTCGAGTAGGCCATGCGACCGCGGCACTTCGGGAACGCCGAGCACCCGAGCCACGGCCCGCGCTTGCCCCGGCGCAGGTTCATCGCCGAGTTGCACTTCGGGCAGCGCAGCTCCTCGACGACCAGCGGTGGCGGCGACGGAAACTTCACCCCACCCTTCTTGTCGAGGTTGAGCACGAAGTTGGTCTTCGGATAGTTGACCGAGGCGAGGAACGGGCCGAAGCGGCCGTTGCGGAGCTCCATCTGCGAGCCGTCCTCGGGGGTCGCGATGTCGACCATCTCGGGCAGCAGCGGCCGGCCCTCGCGGTCGATCGGCGCCGAGTAGTCGCACTCGGGATACGTCGTGCACGACAGGAAGCGGCCGTTGCGACCGAAGCGGTAGCAGGTCCGACTGCCGCACTTGGGGCACTTCCACAGCGCCGGCTGGATCTCCGCCTTGGCGTGGGTCATGTCCTCGTGCGCGGTCTCCAGCGCGCGGGAGAACGGCCCGTAGAACGCGTGCAGCATCGCGACCCAGTCGCCGTCCTGGTGCTCGATGTTGTCGAGCTCGGCCTCCATCTGCCGCGTGTAGCCGACGTCGATGAGCTTGGGGAACGCCTCGATGAGCTTGTCGGTGACGACCTCGCCGAGATCGGTGGCGAAGAACCGCCGCTCGACCTGCTCGACGTACTTGCGATCCTGGATGACGCCGATGATCGACGCGTACGTCGACGGGCGGCCGATGCCCTCGGACTCCATGGTCTTGACCAGCGAGGCCTCGGTGTAGCGCGGCGGCGGGCTGCCGAACTTCTGCTCGACGTCGATGGCGAAGGCCGCGGTCTCGGTCTTCTCGGCGAGCGTCGGCAGCGTCTGCTCGTCGGAGGCCAGCGGCACGCCGGCGACGCGGTAGAAGCCGTCGAACACGAGCACGCGGCCGGTGGCGCGGAGCACCGCGCCGGTCTTCTCGTCGCTGCGCTCGAAGGTCACCGCGGTGGAGTCCCACTGCGCGGGCATCATCTGGCAGGCGACGAAGCGGCGCCAGATGAGGTCGTACAGCCGCGCCTGATCCTGCGTGAGCGCCGACGCGACGTCCTCGGGGCGGCGCTCGACCGACGTCGGACGGATCGCCTCGTGGGCCTCCTGGGCGTCCTTGTTCGACGAGCTGTAGCGCTGCGGCTCGGCCGGCAGGTACGACGGGCCCATCTTGCCGATGAAGCCGCGCGCCTCGGTGACCGCCTCCTCGGCGAGGTTCACCGAGTCGGTGCGCATATAAGTGATGAGACCGATCTGGCCCTCGCCGGGGATCTCGACGCCCTCGTACAGCGCCTGGGCGGCCCGCATCGTGCGCTGCGCGGTGAAGCCGAGCTGGTTGGCCGCGGCGATCTGCAGCGACGACGTGATGAACGGCGGCGCCGGCTTGGTGCTCGTGCGTCGCGTCTCGATGTTCGTGACGCGGTAGCGGACGTGCGCGCCGACCTTGCCGGTGACCGTGCGGACGAACTTGGCCGGGCCCTTGCCCGACGGATCCTCGACGGTGGTCACCTCGGGCGCGACGAGGCCCACGGCGAGCGCGACCTTGCGGACGTCCGCGCTCAGATCCTTGGGCTTGTCGGC
Source organism: Nannocystaceae bacterium (assembly GCA_044344875.1). Classification (GTDB taxonomy): domain Bacteria; phylum Myxococcota_A; class Polyangia; order Nannocystales; family Nannocystaceae; genus Xiheibacterium. The sequence continues at coordinate 18,210 of JBIJCC010000003.1, read as the reverse complement.
GGGGCAGCCGAGCTCGAACTTCTTGCCGCCGACCTCGACGAGCGAGGCCTCGAAGCCGCCGTGCTCGCCGAGCCAGGCGTTCTTCACCTTGACGGTCGGACCCTTGCCGCGCTCGTCCTTCTCGTCGAGCAGGGCGAGCCACTGCTTGCCCATGGCCTCGGACTTCTTGATCGCGGCGGTCAGCAGCGCCGACACCTCCCAGCGCTCGTCGGGCACGAACGCCCGGATCTCGCGCTCGCGCTCGACGATGAGCCGCGCGGCGACCGACTGCACGCGGCCGGCCGAGAGGCCGCGGGCGACCTTCTTCCACAGCAGCGGCGAGGCCTGGTAGCCGACGATGCGATCGAGGATGCGGCGCGCCTGCTGGGCGTTGACCTTGGCCTCGTCGATCGGGTGCGGGTGGGCGAACGCGCGCTGGACCTCGGTCTTGGTGATCGCGTTGAAGACCACGCGCTTGGCCGCCGACGGCTTGATGCCGAGGACCTGCGCGAGGTGCCACGCGATCGCCTCGCCCTCGCGATCCAAGTCGGTTGCGAACCAGACCTCGGAGGCGTCCTTGGCCAGGCGCTTGAGCTCGGCGACCGTCTTCTGCTTGCCCGCCAGCACCACGTAGGTGGGCCGGAAGTCGCGCTCGAGGTCGACGCCCGGGACCGGCTGCTTCTCGCCCTTGGGCGACTTCTCGGGCAGGTCGCGGACGTGGCCGACGCTGGCGTGCACGACGAAGTCGGCGCCGAGGTACTTGTTGATGGTCTTGGCCTTCGCCGGAGACTCGACGATCACCAGCTGCCGGCCGTTGCCGCGCTTGAAGGGGCGCGCGGGGGCGTCGACGTCTGCGAGCTCCTCGTCGGTGATGCCCTCGAGCTCGCCGCCTGCGGCCGGTCGGGCGGAGACCTTGCCGGCCGCCTTGCCGGCCTTGGGCGCCGGGGTCTTGGCCACCTTCGCGGCGACCTTGGCGGCCTTGGGGGCGGCCTTGGCCGCGGCCTTCGCCGCAGGCTTGGCCGCCGGCTTGCTCACCGCGACGACGGGCGCCGCGACGACGCGCCGCTTGCCGTTGGTCCCCTCGGCCTTGGTCTCGGCCTTGGCGCTCGCCTTGGCAGCACCATCGGACCTGCGCCCGTTCGTCGAAGGTGTCGGAGTCGGCTTGCGTGAACTGGGCGACATCGTGGTCCCGAAGGAGGAGGAGGCCGGTGCGTCGGCCGCACCGGGGGCCCGAATGTAGTGGAACTGGGCCGGGTCGCAACCGGGGTCGCGGCGCGCGGGCGTGCGCTAGGGCGGCACGGCGGTGGCCGGAGGGCCCTAGGGGGCCCTCCGAGGGCCCGCACGACGCGCGGAGGATTTCCGGCGGCGCCACGTCCGCGGGTGGGTTGCTCGCGGCGAAGGGCGCGGTCACCCTGGTGATCGCGTGTCAGTCGGACCACGGGACGAGGGTCGAGTGATCGCGGGTGATGCTCGGGTCGACCCCGCGCGACCGGAGACTTGGCCGAAGATCGTGGGTCGGCTCGAGTGGGTCGACGATCACCTCGTCGCGCGCCCTCCGTGCGCGGACGAGCAGCAGGACACCGTGACCGACGTCGTGATCGCGCTCGGCGCATGGGTCCGCGCCCACCCCGAGTTCGTTCTCGGCACCAACGAAGCCGGCATGCGGCTGGGGGGCGCGACCCGGGCGGCGGATGCCGCGATCTGGCGCCGCGCGGACGTGGGCGCGCACACGGGCGGACTGCGTCGCCACCCACCGGTACTCGCGGTCGAGGTCGCCGGCACCGACGAGCCCGAGGCGCTGCTCCGGGAGAAGGCGAGCTGGTACCTCGGCGTCGGCGTCGACGCGGTGTGGATCGTGTTGCCGCGGACCCGCGAGGTCGTCAGTGTGACCGCGTCGGGGGAGATCCGGGCGCGTGGGGACGAGGCGATCGAGGGGATCGCGGCGCTGCCCGGGTTGATCGTGCGCGCGCGCGAGCTGTTCGTGCAGCTCGCGGGCGGGTGAGGGAGCGCCGATGCATGCCAGCGGAGATCAGATCGCCCCCGGGTGCAGGGGCGATCCTTCCCGACTGTCCTAGATGCACTCAGCCGCAGCGAAGCTCGGGCAACAGAGGATCAGGACGGTGTGCGTGTTGACCATCGTTGCGGCGGTGTCCCACTGGCAGTTCCACCCGGTGCCAGAAAAGAAGAGTTCCTCATCATCGACGATGTCGAGGCTGGCCTCGACGGCGTACGTGGACACCAGCTTGTGCGTGCTAGTAGACGACACGCAGCCGCCGGACACCACGTTCTCGTTGGCATCGCAGAAGAGCTGGGCGTTTACTCCGCTAGTCGCAACCGCGCGCTCCCAGTTGCACGAGAACGCGTTGAGCGCATCGCGACCGAGCCCACAGGACGGCGCCGACTCCAACGTGGGAACCTCGAGCACGAGTTCGTCCGGCTCACCCCGCGGCGCGGGACTAGAGGTTGGTCCCCGCGAGCCCCGCGCGTCGGTCGCGAGTGGGTCGGTCGACGATTCGAGACGGCGCGCGACGCCTTCCTCCGACTCATGCTCGGCATGGTCGTCTGGCGTGAAGTCTTCCTCTCCCTCGCGCGGTTCGTCCTGGTTTTGCCCCTCCGATGGATCACATGCCGAAAGTAGGCCCGCGACCACGAGGCGAGCCAGCGTGCGGCCAGTATTGTGCTGAGACATTGGACTTCCTGCTTCCCTTTCGACACGAAGACATTTCGTGCCGCGGGAACCCTGCTGGATCTCCCTCGGACGTACAACCTGTGGAGCCGAGTGCTGGCCTGAGGCGGCTAGCACCCCGGCATACGGAGATCGGTCTTTCGATCACGCGCGCGGCGAGGCAGAGACGACGGGGCTCAGCCGCCCGCCGGCGGGGGCGTGCCGTTCTTCGCCGCGCACGCGTCGACGTAGGTCGGCTGCTTGGTCGGGCACTGCTGCCCGGCCTGCAGGCCCATGCAGAAGCCGCGCTGATCGGCGACGGTGAGGTGGGTGATGCACTCGGTGAACGTCGTGCTCTTCGGGTCACCGCCCGCGAGCGCGAGACACACAGTGCCGTTCGGATCCTGGTGGGTCGCGTGGGCGACGTTGTTCCAGTTCGTCAGGGGCACGACGTCCTTGTCGCCGATGTCCGCCCCGCTCACCGCGCGCCAGACACCGTCCTCCTGCACGCAGTCCTTGTCCTCCAGCTCCACCGTCTGGCAGCACACGCGCGCCGGCCCGCACACGGCGGCGACATCCCCCGCGTCCCACTTGGGGTTGCACGGGATCGGACAGTTCGCCGCGGCCGGATCGAGCAGGCCCTGGCCCGCGGGGATGTCGTCCGTGTTCACGCACATGCCCGAGGTGCCCGCGCGGTTCGCCGTGTCGGCGTACAGCGGCGTCGAGGAGCCGGGGATGTTCTTGCCCATGTACGCCGGCAGCTTGCCGTCCGCCGTCGACGGATCGTCGGAGCAGCAGAAGTGCGTGTCCGGGCAGTTGTCGCCCTGCCGAGGGTCGCACCGGAACGCGACGGTCGGGTAGTTGACGGCGATGCACGACGTCGCGACGGTCGCCCCGAGACCGACCGCTAGACCGTTGACGAGAAGGAAACGCAGAACGTGTTGCGGCCGCATCGTGACCCCCGGACGGTGTCACGGCGCGCCGGGCTTGTAAAGTTCCCCAACCCTGGCGACTGAGGCGATTTGGGCCGTCCTTCGCTGGGCCACCGCCGCCCCGAGGCGTGGGGACTTTGGCCGAGCTTTGGCGCGTCAGCACCCCAGCGGCTAGGATCGGATCACGTGACGGTGGCACACGCAGGCGGGAAGTTCGGGCGTTTTCGCGGCGCAGCGGCGGGTCTCGGTGGGCGCGTCGGCGCGGTGCTCCTCGCCCTCGCGGTCGGGAGCGCGGGCTGCTCGCAGACGACCCGCGGTGAAGATCCCGAGGCCGTGCCCTCCGGCGGCGACGGCGGGACCGCGACCTCACCCGACGGCAAGCCCGCGGCACCGGTGAAGCTCGGACCCATCGGGAAGACCAGCCATCGCGAGCACCCCGCGGGCTCGGCGTGGCGGTTCGAGGCCGGGACACCGCGCGCGGTCGACATCGGCCAGGCCGAGGCGACCGGCTTCACGGTCGTCGACCTCGGCGACACGTGGACCCCGTACATCTTCACCGAGAAGACGCCCGGCCAAGCGGACACGCAGCCCAACGACTACCGCGAGCGCTACCTCGCGCTGGCCAACGACAGGGGCGATCAGTGGGGCGAGCCCCTCGATCCCCACGAGCGCAACTACCTCGAGCTGTACGGCATCCCCCCGACGCTCTCGGTGATCTGGGCCGAGTGGCAGGCGCTCGCGACCGAGGTCGAGCCGTGCCTCGCGAAGGAGGGCTACGACCCGAGCGCGTTCGCCAACTTCGACGGGACGATCACGTACTCGAAGTCGTCGCAGTCCAAGCGCGTGCGCGAGGCGACCTGGGCCAAGGCCGCGTTCTTCAAGAAGGCGAAGAAGGCCAAGCTCGACGTGTCGACGCCCGAGGGCCTCGCGGCCGCGGCGACCCACCCGAAGACCAAGGCGGTCTACCGCACGTGGCGCGCGGCGCAGACCGAGGTCGACGTCATCGCCAACGCGCAGAAGCGCTTCGTCTGCGAGCGGATGTACGGCAGCAACGGCGGCCGCGGCACCGTCGAGTACGGCGTGTTCGACTCCGAGACCACCCACGCGCTCGCGGCGTTCGAGCGCAAGCACGACATCATGGGCTGGGGCCACTTCAAGGCCGACAACGTCGCGATGCTGGCGAAGACCCCGGCGCAGGCCGTGCACGGTCGCCTGCTCCGCATGATCGAGGAGCGCGTCGTGTCGGCCGCAGGCATCGTCGAGGACGGCTCGGCCGGCGCGTGGAAGCCCGACTTCCGCTGGAAGGACAAGGGCGGCACGGAGCAGCCGCTGCGCGATCTGGTCGCCGAGTTCACCGCGGCGGCCGTCACCGAGCTCGGCGTCGCCACGCCCGAGGCCGCACAGAAGACCATCGCGTCGTGGGCGAGCGTCGCGAAGGACGACACCGGGCCCTTCGCCAAGCTGCTCGTCGCGGTGAAGCTCCCCGCGCTGCCCGAGTACTACGGCGCCGAGATGAAGTTCGAGACGGTGATCGATCGCGGCGACATCTGGTACGACTTCCCCTACGACGAGCTCGGCAACAAGAAGGCCCAGCCGCGGCAGCGCTACCCCCACCTCACGCTGTACGTGAACTACGAGGGCCAGAAGATCCCCCTGGTCCACTGGCGCACGACGATCGGCTCGTGGCGCAACGAGTTCGAGGAGGGCGAGGTCGTCCTCAAGTACAAGAACTCGGACGTCGGCGCGCGGGTGTGGAAGGACATCATGGCCGCGCCGGTGTGGATCCCACCCGCGACGACGCCACCCGCCGAGCTGATCAAGGGCTATTGGCGCAAGGGCAAGTTCCGCCGCGACGTGAACTACCCCGAGATCGGACCGGGCTACCGCTCGGCGTACGGCCTGGTCGCCGCGTATCACATCCGCGAGAACAAGGACGAGGCCGGCAACGTGACCTCCGAGTACGACAACTCGATCCGGACCCACGGGAGCGTCGACTACATGTCGATCCTGCGCCGCTTCTCCCACGGCTGTCACCGGCTCTACAACATGGATGCGGTGCGGATGTTCTCGTTCATCCTGCAGCACCGCGCGTACCAGCGCCTCGGTCAGGCGCAGGTCGGCGTGCGCCGCCAGCTCGAGGTCGACGAGCGCACGTACACGATGAAGATCGGCTCGCGCGGCTACAAGTACGAGCTCGTCGAGCCGATCCCCGTGATGGTCACGGAGGGCAGGATCCGGGGCAAGCGCGGGAGCCCGATCACCACCGCGATGAAGAAGCCCGGCGCCGAGGCGACCGAGGACGACGGCCTCGTGGTCGTCGAGCCGTGAGTGCTACACTTGGGCGCGTGGACTCGCCCGACAGCGACTTCGCGGCGCCGCTCCCCGCCGAGTACGCGCACCTCGAGGAGTGGCGTCACCTCCTCGAGCTGGGCATCGACGCCCAGCTCCTCGCCGCGTCGCTGCGCATGACCGTCGACGAGCGGCTGCGCGAGCTCGAGGCGAGCGACGCGGTCTACTGCGCGCTGCACGGGATCGCGCGGGCGAGCGAGTCGCCGACTCGCTGACTAGCCGCAGGTCCCCTCGCCGCAGGCGGCCTCGCCCTTCGACTTCGCGGTCTTCTTCTTCTTGGGCTTCGCCTTCGCCTTCGGCTTCGGGGGCTCGGCGGCTGCGACCGCGGGCGTCGCCGCATCGGCGGACGCAGCGTCGGCCGTCGCGGTCGCGTCGGTGGGCGCCGCCGCGTCGGTCGGCGCGGCCGCATCGGCGGGCGCTGCCGTATCGTCCGCGTCGTCGGCGTCGGCGTCGGCCTTCGCACCGCAGCCACCCTGGCCGCAGCTGTGCTCGGCGCCGCCGTTCGGCGCCGACGCGGCGGGCACCTCGGTCGCGGGCGAGTCCTTCTTCTCGCAGCCGAGGAGCGCAGTGGTGCCGAGGACGGCGAGGATGGTCAGCCAGCGATCGCGTTGCATGGAGTTGGTGTCCCGGTTTCGAAGAGAAGAAGCAGCTCGAGGTGGGTCACGCCTTGGGCGTGGTGACGCAGCGGAAGCCGATGCCGTGCGTGTGCGCGTCCTCGGCCTGGGGGAAGCGCAGGGCCGGATCGGCGAACTGCGGCTGGAAGCTGTTGAACGCGCCGCCCCGGATCACGCGGCGCGCGGGGCCGGCTGCGGTCGCGGCCGCCTCCGGCGGTGCGCCGGGGTACGGCCGGTACTCGTCGGCGGTCCACTCGAAGACGTTGCCGGCCATGTCGAACATGCCGTACTGGGTGACGCCGTCCTTCAGGCTGCCGGTCGGCGCGGTGCCGATGAAGCCGTCGTCGTCGGGGTAGAGCGCAGCGTGGGCGGGCAGCCCCTTGCTCGCGCGCCACGCCAGGTACTCGGGGCCGGCGCCGTTCATGTGGGCGCGCGACGGCAACGCGTCGCCCCACGAGTAGACGCGACCATCGGAGCCCCGCGCCGCGAACTCCCACTGCGCTTCGCTCGGCAGCGATCCCCCGCGCCACTCGCAGTAGTGCTTGGCCTGGGCCCAGTCGACGCAGTTCACCGGGTGCGCATCGCGATCGTCGCGGGTCTCGTTGCACAGCTCGGAGTGCGCGGCCTTCTGCAGCGTCCAGTCGGCCTCGGGCGTCTGCCCCCGCGGCCACTCGCTCTCGCGGAACGCCCGCTTGCACTCGCCCTTGGTCGAGCACTGGCGGTAATCCCCGAGGCTGACCTCGCGGAGATCGATGCAGAACGGCGCGACCTCGGCGGCGTGCGCGGGCCGAGCCGACTGCAGCACGGGATCATCGGCGTCGGTGCCCATGAAGAACTTGCCGCCCGGCACGTAGGCCATGTTCGACGGGCACGGGGTCGGCGGCGGCGTGGGGGCCGAGGGATGGGCCACCGCGACGGGCTCTGAGCTCGGGGCCGCATCGGTGACCGCGGCCGCCGCGGTCGACGCGGCGTCCTGCGTCTTCGGCCGGAGCAACAGCAACAGCGCGACCAGGGCCGCGACACCGACGACGGCACCGACGACGGCGCCCCGGACCGCCGAGGCGCGGCGCGTGCCCGGTGGCGGCGCGGGCAACACCGTGCCGAACGCCGGTGGCGGCGGCAGCGTCTGCCCGGGGCGCGCGGTCGAACCATCGGCCCAGCGCATCGGCAGCTCGGGTTCGGGCGCGGGCGAGGCGTAGGGTTTCGTCTCCATGGGCAAGCGTCCGATGGTGACATCGGTCTGGGCGGGCGTACGCCTTTCGTCGTCGATCGGGATCGGAGACCCGCGAAAATCAGTGGGACGTCGGAAACGGTTGTCGGACATCGCCCACCGCAGAGCACCGGGGGAACCCCCGACGCCCCGCTAGCGCGGATCGTCGCGGTGGTGCCAGCGCATGCGCTCGCCCCAGAGCAGGGCCGCGATCATGCCGAGCACGGTGAGCCACTTCAACGGGGTCGCGATGGCGACGGCGATCGTCCACGCGGTGCTCGGGGTCGGGAACTGCCCCACGAGCACGAGGGCCCCCGCGGTCTCCACGAGATCCGGAATCGCGGGCAGCAGCGCCAGCGCCGGGTGGAAGGCGCGGGGCAGCCCGTCGCGCACCCGCAGGAACTTCGTCCAGGACACGAACATCGCCGAGTACGCGACGATGAAGCCGAGGTCCGCGATCGCGAACAGGCGGTACTCGGCGCGCCCGGCCTCGCCCATGGCCTCGAGGATCCCGACGACATCGCGCGCGAGATAGAACACCCGCATGTCGAAGGGCTCCAGGGACCGCCCCATCGTCGCCAGGCTCAGGCCGTAGATCGCCACGACGATCAGGCGCAGCACCACCTCGCGACGTCGCGGTCGGAGCCACGCCGAGGGCACGTGCCCGAGGTGCGTTCGACGGGGACGCAGGAGGTCCACGGCTGCGGTATAGCCGAAGAGCGAGGGCCCTGTCGCCCCGCCCGCCCGCGGCGCCACCCACCTCGCTTCGATGCTACCTTCGTGGGGTGCGTCGCTTGGGTTTCGTGATCGTGGGCCTCGGTGCGGGGGCGTGCTTCGACGGCGGTGACGCCACCGGCTTCCCCTGCACGGAGGATGCGCAGTGCGGCGCAGGCATCGCCTGCCTCGACGGGGTGTGCGGCGGCGCCACGCCGACGAGCTCCGCGGGCACGACCCTGCCCGACTCGAGCAGCGGAGCGTCGATGTCGACATCGTCGCCCGACTCGTCCTCGGGCAGCGACACCACCGCGACCTCGACGGGCAGCGGCACCACGGGGGACGTCCCGTCGTGCCAGCCGACGCCGATCCCCCTGTGCACCCCCGGTGCGCGACGGACCGACCGCGGCAACTTCCGCGTCGAGACCGTGAGCTCGCTCGAGACGGCGGTCTACCCGATCGCCCGACCGTCGTCGGTGGTCACCGGCGACTTCGACGGCGACGCGCGATCCGACCTCGCGCTCATCGACTTCGAGACCTGGCGTCTGCACATCTTCTTCAACCGCGACCTCGCGGGCTGGACGGAGTACCCCAATCCCCCGCGCGCCGTCGGCGACGGCCCGAACGACGTGCCGTACGACGTCGTCGCCACCGACCTCGATTGCATGGGCGGCACCGACTTCGTCGTGGCCAGCCAGAACCCCGAGCTGGTGATCCACTCGTTCGCCGACGAACCGTTCCCCGTACGCGATGCCATCGCGAGCCACGCGACCGGGTTCAGCCTCGCGGTGGGCGATCTCGTCGCGGATGAGTCGTTCTACCCGGACGTGGTGCTCGCAGTCGGCGGCATCGACGCTGGCGCGCAGCTCTTCGTCAACACGCAAGGTGTGCTCACGGCGGAGCCGACGCTCACGAGCGCGGTCGACGAGCCCTGGGAGACGGTGATCTTCGACACCGTCGACGGCCCGCTGATCCTCGTCGCTCAGGGGCGCAACGCGGCGTTCGGAGCCGCGACCGACCGCGTGCGCGTGCTCCGGGTCGTCGACGAGGGGAACGGACCGGAGCTCGTCGAACCCATGGACCTGCGACTCCCGGTCGATCTCGCGTCGCCCTGGGCGATGGCGATCGGCAACTTCATCGGCAACGCGAGCGTCGAGCTGGCGGTCGGCGAGCGGCACGTCGACGCGGACGCCGAGGAGACCTCGACCAACGGGACGGTCCGGATCTTCTCGTTCCAGGGCGTGAACGCCGAAACCCCGTGGATCGAGTCCACCCCGACCCAAGGGGTCCTGACGGTCGGCAAGGGCCTCGTCTCGATGTCCGCCGCCGACCTCGACTGCGACGGCTTCGACGACATCGTCGTCGGTCGCAGCGGTGACTCGACGATCCCCACCGGTGACGGGTCGTTCCCCGCCGTGCTCTACGGGGCCGAACTCGCGGACGGCATCGAGATCGTGGAGGTGCCCCTCGACGTGCCCATGGCCGCCGGGTCGCGCCACGCGGTCGCGGACTTCGACCTCGACGGCGCGCTCGAGGTCGCGATCGCGGACTTCGGCTTCGTGGTCCCGGGTGCCCGCGTGCTGATCGTGAGCCTCGCGCAATGACCCCGGTCGACCTCCCCTTGGCGACCCGACGGCGTTGGAGCGATGCTATGGGGGTGAGTCCACGGTTCGTCGCCGGCATCCTCGCGTGCACCCTCGGCGCGACGCCGCAGGTCCACGCGGCCGCCCCTGCCCCCGAGCTCGCGGTCGATCCCCTCGCCGAGGCGAAGGCGGCCCACGCCGAGGGTCAGGCGCTGTTCGACACCGCCGACTACGCCGGCGCCGTGGCGGCGTGGACCCGGGCCTACGCGGCGCTGCCGGCCAAGGAGCCCAAGAGCGCGACGTATCGGCCGCTCATCCTCTACAACATCGCGGCCGCGCGCGAGAAGCTGTTCGAGCTGCGCGGTGACGTCGCCGAGCTCAAGCAGGCGAAGATCCTGCTCGAGCGCTTCGACGGCTCGATCGACGAGCTTTACGGCGCCGATCCGGCGACCGCCGAGGTCGAGCGCACGCGCGTGCGCGAGAAGATCGCCGCCCTCGACGCGCGCATCGCCGAAGCCCTCGGGCCCACGGAGCCCGAAGCACCGCCGGAGCCCGAGCCGGCGCCCGAGCCGGTCGCGCCGCCGCGACCCGACCCGACGCCCACGACGGAACCGACGACGGCCGACACCACGCCCTTGACCCGCGGTCGTGGACTCGTCATCGCCGGCGGCGTCGTCACCGGGCTCGGCGTCGCGGCGGCGGGCGGCCTGGTCGCGTCGCTCGTGATCGGTCAGCGCGCCGACGACATCAGCGGACTCGATCGTGCGGACGCCGAGGGCCGCGCCGATCAGTTCGCGCGCGGCGATCGGGCCAACGCCGCTGCGATCGCGATGGGGATCGTCGCGCCCGTGCTCCTCGCCGGGGGGATCGCGATGCTGGTCCTCGGCACCAAGCGCCGCGGCGCCCGCCTCGGCGTGGCGCCGGCCCTCGGGCCGTCGGGCGGATCCTTCGCCCTGGCCGGCCGCTTCTGACGTCCGGCGCGGGTCACTCCGAGAACAGATCCTCGAACGTGCCGCCGGGGCCCAGCTTCGGCTTTGCGCTCGGCGGTGGTTCCTTGGCCGGGGCGGAGTCCGGCGCGGCGTCGGGCCCCGGCTTCGCCTGCGCCGGTGGGCGACGCGGTCGCGCGGGCTGGTCCCGCGCGGGCTCGGGCTTCGCCGGCGACGGGGTCGCGGGCGGCACGATCGCGGGCGCCGGCGCGGGGACGACGGCCGAGGTCGGCGGCGCGGCGGGCTCGGGGCGCGCGGCGGGCTCGGGGCGCGCGGCGGGCTCGGACGGCGGCGGTGCAGCGACGGGGAGCTCCGACGCGTCGGGCACCGATGGCGCGCCGCCGTCGGCCCGCAGCCGCGGGATCACGACGGCGAGGGTGACGAGCGTCGCGGCCGCGAGCCCGGCGAGGATCCACGGCGCGCGCGACCGCGGGCGCGGGAGCGTCGGCTCGGGCAGCAGCACCCGATGCGGTCCCGTCGACGGCGCGGGCGTCGGGACGCGCGTGCCACCGCGGGTCCCGACGCCGCGCAGCTCACCGCGCAGGGCGTCGGCGTCGGCGAAGCGCAGGCGACGATCCTTCTCGAGGCAGCGGGCGACGATCGCGTCGAGCTCCGGGGGCACGTCCACCGCGCGAGTCGAGATCCGCGGCGCCGCGACGAAGAGCTGGGCGTACAGCTCCTCGACCACGCTGGTGGCCGTGCTCGGGCGCGCGCCCGCGAGCATCTCGAAGAGCACGACCCCGACGGCATAGAGATCCGCGCGCGCGTCGAGGGCATCGCCGCGGACCTGCTCGGGGGCCATGTACGCCGGCGTCCCGAACACCTCGCCCGATCGCGTCGGCACCCGGACGCGGTCGAGCACCACCGTGGCCTTGGCCAGGCCGAAGTCGATGATCTTCGCGCACGCGCGGCCGTGCGCGTCGTGGGCCACCAGCACGTTCGAGGCCTTGAGGTCGCGATGGATGATGCCGAGGGCGTGGACGGCCGCGAGGCCCTCGCAGATCTGCGCCGCGAGGTCGACCGCCTGCGGCCACGCCAACGGGCCGCGTTCGGCGATCCACGCCGACAGCGACACGCCGCGGACGCGCTCCATCACCACGAACGGACGGCCAGGCGCCGTCTCGCCGACGTCCAGGACGCGCACGACGTGCGGATGCTCGACGGTGGCGAGCAGCTCGGCCTCGCGACGCAGCCGCGTGGCGGCGCTCGGATCGGTCGCGCCGGGGTGGATGATCTTCACGGCGACGCGCCGCGGCAACGCGAGGTCCTGCGCCTCCCACACGACGCCCATGCCCCCGGCGCCGATGCGGGCACCGAGCTCGTAGCGGCCCGCGAGCACCGTCGTCGCGCGGCGCATCCCGGGCTGCGTCGCGGCGAGATCGATCGCGGCGACGGGCGACGACGGATCAGACGCGGGGGATGACGCCGGCGCGAGCGTGTCGGCGGACGACGCCGGCAACGTCGCCTTGAAGGCGGGCTGCGTCGCATCCCCGGATGACTCCTCCACCGCCACGACCTCCGCCAGTGTACTGCACGCACTGCGTGATGCGAGGCACGTGAATCCGTCGCCCGCCGCGCGGCACTACCCACGCATGCCCCTGCGCCCCGTTGGTCACCTCGGCGACGTCGCCGGTCGTCGCAGCCGTGCGCCGCGCGGGCGGGGCATCGTCGATCCCCGCACCCGCGGTGTGGGACGAGCCCGGGCGACGGCGCAGCACCTCGAACGTCACGGCAAAGCAACCCGGGTCGTCGTGGAGCTGCGCGGGGATCCGCGCCCCGCCATGCGTCGAGACGCTCGCCGTCGCGGTCGTCCTCGCCTTCCTGCACCGCCCAGACGTCCGAGCGGCTCGCAGCCACGCGCGTGCCCCCCGGTCAGGACGCACCGCATCGGACGTCGCGCGATCGATGCAGCGCGAGCCTCGGCGCTGCGGTCGAGTACGGCGTCGCCTCGCCGCCGCGGCGACGTCGTTCCAGGCGGTGCTAGACCTCGCGCTGCACGACGCTGCCATCGCCCGGCTCGAACACGAGGGGGTCCACGACGTTGCGAACGCCCTCGGCGACACCGACGCCGACTCGTTCCGTCGCGCACACCGTCGGTGGATCGAAGCGGCCCCGTCACGGGCACTCGGTGTGCGTCAGGTTCAGCACGAGCGCCGCGTCGCTGACGCCGGCGTCATCGATCTCGAATCGACATGCACGTCAGCACGCCGTCGCATACGTCGTCGGCACAACTCGAATCGCCCGCATCGGGCTCGGCCGCCGGCAGCACGGCGTCGCCATCGTCGTCGAGGAACAGCCCGAAGTCCACGGCGCCCGACGGCCGCGGCCGAATAGCCAATCCGGCCCCGCTCCATGTCCCAAAGGGTCATTAAACGTCTACCGCCACCCGACAAATCGCCCCTTCTACTTGACGCTCATCAACTCGGGCGGTACGACTTCAGGCGTAGATGGGCGTAGCGCCGCGCAAGACAGCTCGGGGATCGCCGTCTCGAGGATCGAGTGATGACGAAGAGTAAAGAACAGAAAACGACGAGCGACGAGCGACGAACGACGAGCGACGAGCGACGAGGCATCCGTAGACTGGTCGGCGCGTGGGCTTGCGCGGTCGCGTTGGTGGGGTGCAACCTCACGGACGACCAACCTCCCGTGGAGGATCCAGGTGGTACCGACGGTGGCGCGGCGGCGTGCTTGGAGGCCGCAGCCGAACTTCCCAACATCTGCCTCCCCGGCATGTACTTCCTGGCGGACTACGACCAAGGGGGTGGTAACGTCGTACTCGTCGACGACCCCGTGGCGGCGGCGGGCGTAGGGGGCGGCGTTCTCGTCAACGTCAGCGCGTCGGCCGACTGGGTCGGCAGCTACGAGTTCGACGGTGGCGAATGCACGGTGGGGTGCGGGTGGTGCCAGCCAGGGCAGAGCTTCTGCTACAAGGACTACGACGAAGATGGGCGCCCGACCTGTGGTCTCTGCCTGGGCCCCGAGGTGGCGGATCAGGCCACCGCGTGTGCGGACTTCCTCTTGGCTTGCCAAGGTATCGATCCGACGGGCGATCCCGACACCAGCGGGGACGCTGGAGGAGGCGGTGCGGACGACACGGGTGGCGGCGATCAGACCGGCGGTGCCGATGACGCTGGCGTCGTGGAGTATGATTGTAGCGCATGGGACCCACGGGATGCGGTGTTACTCGAGCGCGGCGTGGCGTACCTCGACTTGGCAATCGCGGGTGAGATCGCAGAGCACTACGGCGATCCGCTGGCGCTATGTGACGACACCCGATTCACCCGCACCACCACGGGGCACTACTCGATCGCGAGAATGACGAGCACGGGCGTGCTCGCTCAAATGGGACTACGCCCCGGGGACGTCATCCTGAGCGCGAATGGCGCCCCACTTGCCACGCTGGACGCGATTGCGGACATGACCGTGGACATCTTCTACGGCACCAGGATCGATCGCGCGTTCAGCCTCGCCTACCAACGCGGGCGCGCCACGCATCAGATCAAGGTCATCGTCGAGTAGGTGATGACCATGCGCCATGCCATGCCCAAGTCGGTCCGCGCGTTGCAGGACATCGTCGCTCTCGCGACTTTCGCGATGCTCCCCATCACGCTATCCGGCTGCAGCGAGGACGCCCTGCCCGAGTTCGGATCGCCACTCTACGAGGGCGACAATTTCGACGTCTGGGCGAGCGACGGCCTGGTCGCATGCGAAGGGACGTTTCCGTATACAGAAGCGTGGCTGTCGGCATTTCGCAGACGCGTGGGCGAGCACGGCTCGCCCACGCACCACCGCTTCTATTGGCTGGGGCCGGAGGACGCCGACGAATCGCCGTGCCCGAGCGGATGGTCCGGGTGTGCGTATCCATCGGAGCCGAGCAATCCAATCTACTCGTCGCTGATACCCTTCGAGCACGAGATCGTTCATGTCGAAATCGATGCAAAAACTGGCCACCCCCTCATCAGAGAAGGCGCCGCCGAGCTATTCGGTTCGATCTCCGGCCCAACAACGACATCGATCGTGCCGATCCGAGACATGGTCGGCGGGGACGTGCCTGGGTACGGATACCAGTCAGCGGGTCGCTTCTCGCGCTACCTCGTCGAGGCGCACGGATTGGAGGCCTACGAGACGCTTCTCGCCACTTCCAGCGGCCGTGACGAAGCCTCTCTAGACGCCGCATTTCGCGAGGTCTTCGAGGTATCCCTTGACGATGCGATCTCCGACTATGAGACATTCTCACCGTGCGCGACACCTCATTGGCGGTACTACGACTATGAATGCGGCGATCTCGCGGTCTCACCATGGATCGAGCCCGGACTCTGGCAGGACACGATCGCCCTGAACTGCGACCAGCCCGACGTGATTGGCCCGAGGGGCGCCGAGCCGACCGTCTGGACGCTGCGTGCG
Source organism: Nannocystaceae bacterium (assembly GCA_044344875.1). Taxonomy (GTDB): domain Bacteria; phylum Myxococcota_A; class Polyangia; order Nannocystales; family Nannocystaceae; genus Xiheibacterium. The sequence goes on along the minus strand of JBIJCC010000003.1, from coordinate 2,774 downwards.
CTCGAGGTGGAGGCCACCGGGTCGTTCGAACTCTCGATCGCGAGCGACGAACCGGCGACGGTCTCGCTCGCGTCGTGCTCGGGCAATTGCTTCGATGAAGATGGGGTGTCTCCGCCCCTCGTCGGCGCGACTACCGAGCAGTCTTCGGGCACGGTCCTGCTGTTCCCCGGACGCTACTGGCTCCACGTCGCCCACGGCGCATCGAGTTCCGCCGACGTGACGATCCAGCTCAGATCCCTCGGAGGATAGGCTGCGCCCCGTCGACGCCTCGCTCGCGAGGAGCTGCGCAGCCTCGACCATCACCTCGGTGTCCGTGTTCTGCTCGGCATCCGCGTGCGCTACGGGTGGCTGGGCCCCGATGGCGACGCCCTCGTCGACGACGTCCTCGCGGGGGACTTCCGGATCCACTGGCTCGATCACGACGACATCACGACCAAGATCTGGGCTTCGCGGTGCGATGCAGCGCTTCGAGCAGGCGCGACGGCGCCGGTGCTGCCCCTGCTCGAGCGCTCGCCCGCGCTCATCGGGGCGGTCGCGCGCGTGTGGGCCGAGCGGTTCGGCGACGGGCAGCCCGAGGGCCTCGGCGCGGCGATCCGAGCCTTGGCGAAGGGCACCACCGACGAGCTCGTGATCGACTACCTGCTGTGCGCCGCGGGATTCGCCGGCGACACCGAGTACGAGACGGTCTTTGGGGGGGATCCATGACGCTCCCACCGAAGCCGGCCTACGCGATCGTCTCGAATGATCGCACCGCGGGGGTTCAGGTCGGCGCGCGCGTCGTCTACTCGCTCGTCCGCACGAACGTGATCTCCCCCGGCCATGCCGGTGACGCTCGGGTCTCCGCGACCGAGCGGGCGATCACCGAGGAGTACACCCTCGGGCACCCGTACACCGACGACCGAGTGGTCCAACCGCGGGTGCGCTGGGTGATGCTGCCCGAGCGCACGTTCCACCTCGAGCGGGCCGGAGAGACGGTGGGATTCGAGCGGGAGTTCGGCGTCGACCGCTACGACGTCTCGGTCACGTGGGAGCGCCCGGGCGTGCATGTCGTCCGCTGCTTCATCGAGTCGCCGCCGGCCTGGGGGAACAAGATCCAGGTCGTCACCTCCAGTCAGGTCGTCCTCACCGCCGAGGAAGACGCGGCCCAGGCCGAGATGCAGTGGTCGTCACTCCGGTGGGCGAACGCCCTCGCGAGCACGGCGGGGACGCCTGCCCTCGGTGTGACGACGCCCGAGCGCGCGGCGATGGAGGTGTTCCGCGTGCTCGGGCTCGCGGAACACCTCGAGCGCGCCCATCCGACGAAAGATCCCGACGCGCGCACGACCTATCGACAGGTGCACGAGCGCCAGACGAAGTACGGGACGAAGCTCTACGAGCTCGCCCTGGGGCTGGATCCCATCGAACGGCGGACGGGGCACCGGCGCCATGCCATCGTGGCGATGCACCACGCCCGTGTCGACAACGTCGTGCTCGAGGTCTTCGTCGCGATCGGTCGCGAGCCCGCGGTCAGCCGCCTCGAGGGGTTCGCCGACGAGGGTGGGGTGAACGTCCAGATCGTCGACTGGACCGACGCGAACGACCGCGCGTACTCCGGCCGCTACGGCGCGTCGGGTGGGACGACCGCGAGCGCCCTGGCGCACGCGCTGTTCCGCTGGAAGCGACATAGCCGCTATCCGCCCGGCGAGGTGCGGTTCGAGCTGCCTGCGGCGGTCGCCGAGGTGCTGGTCGACGGTGCCAGCAGTGGGCGACTGTCGGCGGCGCTCGCCGGCCGATTGCACGAGGAGTTCGCGATCGATCTGGCGGCCGCGACGTCGGGCTTGCCGCTGGCGGGGCGGTTCGAGACGCGGACGCCGATCGACGCCGATGCGGTGCTCGACGGGGTCGCGTTCGCTTCGGCCGTGACGGCGTCGCTGATGCTGTTCGCCGCGCCGGTCCCGGGCTCACGCGCGGTCGCGGCGCTGCTGTGGACGTCGGCGATCGCGGGCGCGGCGGCGTCGACGGTTCGGATCGCGACGCGCCACGAGCACGAGGTCTCCGATCCCATGGCGACCGCCATGGATCTGCTCGGGATCGTGTCGTCGCTGTTGATGATGCCGAGCGGGGCGTCGATCTGGCGACAGGGGGCGAAGATCGCCCTTCGCGAGGCGTTCGTGGTCGGGACCGGGACCTCGGTCCTGAAGATGTCGCTCGTCGGGCAGATCGTCGCGGATGGCCTGCAGGGCGTGCTGTTCACGGCGGAGGCGCTGGCGAAGATCAACGGGGTGCTCGGCGACGGGACGCTCGATCCCTTCGAGCGGCTCACGCAGGTGGCGGTGTTGCTCGGAAAGCTCGCGGCCGTCGGGGCGCTCGTCGTCGTCGGTGCCAAGGCGAACGTCGAGGACCTCGAGCGCCTGCGGCTCGACCCGACGCGGCTGCGACGGCTGGGCGATCCGGAAGAGGACATCGACCTGCCGGATGGGCCGGGCTCGAACGGGACGACGCGCAACGGCAAGCACGTCGACCGGGCGGACATCGATCCGCACGCGGACCCGCGGCGCCTCGCTCGGCAGGCGGAGCTGACGCCCGCGGCGCGGGCGGCCCTGGGCGAGCTCGACGACGCCGCGAAGGCCGGGGCGCGACGCATGCTGGACGCCGACGAGGCCGGCGCGAACCTCCTGTTCGAGCGGTTCGGCCGGGCGGAACGTGTCAACGACTTTGAGACAGGGGAGAAGGGAATTCTAAGTAGCGATGCAGGCAGGTGCGGCTGCCTCAGCGAGGGCGACGGCCTCGGTGTC
>JBIJCC010000135.1:0-26644 GCA_044344875.1 Nannocystaceae bacterium | reverse complement strand
CTGACGTCGTCCACATCAACCCGATCGACACCGAGGCCGTCGCCCTCGCTGAGGCAGCCGCACCTGCCTGCATCGCTACTTAGAATTCCCTTCTCCCCTGTCTCAAAGTCGTTGACACGTTCCGTGGCGCTCCCTGCCTGCGACGACGATCCGTTGGTCCACCAGGACGACGACGCCGCAGTCGCGAAGTACGAGAAGGCCACCGAGGGCTGGGTTCGATGGGCGTTGGAGCAGGCGTGGAGCGCCGGCCCGGTTCTCGATCCCGACGGCAGCGCCTGCGCCAACGGTCAGTCCGGGAAGACGTGGTTCCTCGCCGGCACCAGCGGTGGTCCCGTCGAGCGCGAGTGCACCATCCCCGCGGGGAAACGGTTGTTCTTCCCCCTGGTGAATCGATGGTACGCCCTGCAACACCTCTACATCACGGAGGAGCGCCCGATCGAGTACTGGGCCGGTCGGGCGAACCTCTTCTTCGACACGGGGCGCGCCAACACGTGCGGGCTCACGCTGCGGATCAACGGCCAGGATCTCCTGCCCGACCTCGAGAGCATGGACGAGGAACTCTACGTTCGCGTCGATGAGCCGTTCGAGATCGAGGTGCTCGACGACAACTTCGCCTCGGGCTTCGGGTTGCCGGCCGGCCCACGCACCACCTGGGCCGATGGCCACTACGCGCTGTTGCGTCCCCTGCCGCCGGGCGACTACACGCTCGAGTTCGGCGGGCGGATCTGCGACGGAGACGCGACCCAGTTCGAGACTGCGGCGACCTACACGCTGCACGTCGAGGACTGAGACTGGATCCGGCACGGCGTGGGTCATCCACGCGACGCCCCGGGCGTGTCGACGCCGCCGCCTACGCCGGCCCGCACACCGCGTCCAAATACTCCCCACACTCGCACGCCTCCGCCGGAAACCACGTCCCGCTGTCGTGGTTGCACCAACGGCACTGCCCGCCGTCCGTGGTCCCGCACGTCGAGCAGTCCACGCAGTGATACGTGCCGAAGTTGAACACGCCGTCGCCCTGGGCCTCACCGCAGTACGCGGTCCAACACCCACCATCGGGGTTCAAACCATTGACGTCGCACGTGTGCGCGACGCCGACCGGAACCTCGCAGCCGTTGCTCGGATCGCCGTCGCAGTCGTCGTACGGCGCGGTGCAGGTCCGCACGCACAGGCCGGTGTCGTCGCACGCGGCGGTCATGTTGGGGCCGCCGGTGCAGGTGTCGGCGCACGACTCGGCGCAGATGCACATGCCCGCCGCATCGCAGTAGCCGGTCGAGGTGCAGCCCGTCGTGCACGGCGTGCCCGCGAGCGCAGCGGGGTAGTTGCACGCACCGTCCTCGCAGGTGCCCGGCGCGAGCTGGCAATCGTTCGGCGGCGTCTCGCAGACGTCGTCGCACGGCATCGGCGCGTCGCTCGACTGGCCGGGCGTGCTCGCGCTCGGATCGCCCTCGGAGCTCTCGACCGCCGCCGACGACTCGCCACCGTCGTCGGGGTTCCACGCCTGCGTCATCTTCGTCTCGTCGGAGCCGCCGCAGCCGAGGCCGAGGAGGACGACCGCGAGCGCGCTGGGCCTCGCCCTCGGCCGGCTTGCGATAACGAGCGCGACGCCTGTGTTGGAACTCGCGGTGGCCACCGTCGGCCATCGTACCCGCGCCGGCGCCCGCCCATCTACGCAACGGTGCGTAGCGGCGCGCACCTCGAGGCACAGAGGCGCGCGGCGCAGGCCCATCGCGGCGGCGGCCGTGCGCTATCGTAGTTCGACCCCGGCCCGGAGCCCCCCACCCATGACGAGACGTCGACCTGCCCGAGCGTTGCGACCGACCCGTGCGTTGCACTCCGCGGCACTCGCTGGCGCACTGGCGACCGCCGCCTGCGGTGCCCCGGGAACCACGACCGAACCCCATGGGGTCGAGACCTCGCGTACTGCCGAGGCGCCGCGCCCGACGCAGCGCGGTGCCGTGATCGGCGGCGAGCGGGTGAAGCGTGCGATCGCGTGGCCCGATGCCTCGCGCACCGACGCGGTCGCCCGCCTGCGCTACCCGACGGAGATCCGCGAGCGCCTCGACGCCGCCCCGATCCCCGTCCTCGCGCCGCCCGAGCTCCCGAACGGGGCCAAGACCACCGCGAGCGTCGGTCCGCGATGGTACGCGCTCACCGTCCACGGCGATGGCTATCTCCTGCACACGCACGGCAGCGGCGAGGCCCGCGCGCACCCCCACGTCCGCACCACCGAGCCCACGCACCCGATGCGGACCGACGGCGGCTTCCTCACCCGCAACGAGGACATCTGGTCGGCGTCGTGGATCGAGCACGGCGTCGCGTACTCGTTCGAGGTCGAGTGCGATCGTCGTGTCGTGCCGTGGTGCGATGACGAGGCCGAGATCCTGGGTCGGGTCGAGTCCCTGGTCCTCGTCGCCGCGAAGGGAGGTGCGCGATGAACCGCCGCACGCTCGCACCGACCACGGGCCTGGCGCTCGCGGCACTGCTCGTCGCCCGCACCGCCGCGGCCGAACCCTTCTACATGCCCGCCGGTGACCTCGTGGACGGCTCGGGCCAGGGCGCCGCCGACGAGACCGTCTACGCACCGGGCATGCGCTACCCGATCCAGGACGCGCCGTCGTACCCCAACTCGCAGGTGTGGGGTGTGGGCGGCTCCGAGGGCCCGGGCGGCTCGCAGTGCGACGCGGCCAACTACAGCTACCCGTGGCGCGACAACTACTGCGAGACGCGCTCGTGGGACATGCCGCTGTGTCCCGCCGGCGTCGGGCACCAGGGGCAGGACATCCGCCCCTCCACGTGCGACGCGCTCGCGCACCCGTACCTGTCGGTGGACGACGGCACGGTCACGTCGATCGGCAGCTACTCGGTCTACGTCACGTCCGCGGACGGCACGCGCTTCGACTACCTGCACGGCGGCAACATCGGCGTCAGCGAGGGCGAGGCGCTCTCGCGCGGCGATCAGATCGGCATGGTGTCGAACGAGTTCGGCGGCACCCCGACGACGATCCACCTGCACTTCAACATCAAGCAGGACGTCGCGGGCGTCGGGTTCGTGTTCGTCAGCCCCTACATGTCGCTCGTGCGCGCGTACGAGGAACTCACCGGACTCGGCAACGAGCCGCCGGCGGGGCCGGTCGACGCGGTCGACTGCGCGTCGATCCGCGGCTGGGCGCAGGACCCCGACGCCCCCGAGACGCCCGTCGAGATCCAGGCGTACTTCGGCGGGCCCGCCGAGGATCCACAGGCGGTCGGCATCACCGTCGTCGCCGACGTCCCGCGCGACGATCTCTGTGACGCGCTCGGCTCGTGCGATCACGGCTTCGAGATCGGGATCCCGCGCAGCCTCCAAGACGGCGCGAACCATGACGTCTACATCTACGCGGTCGACACCGACGGTGGCGAGGCGCCGCAGCTCGACGCGAGCCCCGGTGGCTTCGCGTGCGATCCCCCGGCGCCGCCTGCGGGCGTGCGTCGGCGGATCGCGGGGCCCGAGACCCTCGCGGCGTGGTCGCTGTCGACGTTCTGGGACGCGGTGCCCACCGACGACGCGACGATCGCCGCGATCGACGAGGGCGCCGCGCTGCCCGACATGCCGCTCATCGTGCGCGGCGAGGACGATCCCGAGGACGCGCTGTGGCTCATCGACGGCGGTCGCAAGCGATCGTTCGCCGACGCGGCGGTGCGCGAGCGCTGGCACGTCGCGACCGGCGACGCGCAGACGTGGCCGCAGGCGAGCGTCGACGGCGTCCCGCTCGGCACGCCGGTGCGCGGCGACATCTTCATGGTCCTCGGCAGCGACGGCGTCGTGTTCCTCATCGACGACGCGCAGTGTCCCCCCGACGAGACCTGCGACGGGGCCGAGGGCGGCGGCGACGGGGACGGCACCGGCGGTGGCGATGGCTCGGCCGACACGACCGCGGGCGGTGACGACGGTGGCACCGACGGCGAAGACACCGGGCCGGGCGCCGGGGACGACGACGCCGGCGGTTGCGGCTGCACGTCGTCGCGCGGCCCGGCGACGCCGGGGATCCTGTTGCTCAGCGCCGCGCTCGTCGTCGCTCAGCGACCGCGGCGCTCGAGGAGCAGCCGCGTCAGCGCAGCCCGGGAGTGAACCCCGAGCCGGCGGTAGATGTTGGCGACGTGGGTCGTCACCGTGCGCTCGCTGATCGTGAGCCGGGTGGCGATCTCCGCGTTGGTGAGCCCCTCGCTGACGAGCCGGGCAATCTCCAGCTCGCGGTCCGACAGCGGCAGCGGGGCGATCGCCTCGCCGGTGGTGGTCGCGGCCTCGGCCATCGCCTTCGCCAAGGCATCGGTGCTCCAGTAGCTGAGGCGCACGAGGGCGTTGGGGCCGAACTGCAGGCGGTCGCCCTCGCGCACCCGGGAACGCCCGACGCGGGCCCCGTTGACGTAGGTGCCGTTGGTCGACGCCAGATCCTCGATCCACAGCGGGTCGGCCATGTGCAGGCGGGCGTGGGCCCGCGAGATGCCGTCGTCGTCGAGCATCACGTCGGAGGTCACGTCACGGCCGATGGTCGTCACCGGCGAACGCAGCGCGAACACCCGGCCACTGCTGCGGCCGCTGATGATCTCGAGGCACGGAACTTCGCCGGGGCCGGGGGCGGAGATCGGCCGAACCTCGCGAACGCGCGTGTCGGGCGGCGCCTTGGCCATCGTCACCCCATGGTACCCGAGCGGCGCGCCGACGTCATGGACCGGACGCGGTCTCGTTGCGCGCCGATGCGCTGCCAGAACGGGAAAACCCGGTTCGTCTCACGACGAACCGGGTCTTGGAAGTTGGGGCGCACGCCGGAGGGTCGCGGGAGTGGTCGAAGGAGTCGCGGGAGTGGTCGGAGGAGCCGGGAGCGTGCGCGCGTCGAACCTTCCCACTTCTTCGCCGCGTTGGTCAAGAAGTCTTCAAATCGAAGGGGGTCCCTCGCTCGCGGTGTCGTCGGGTGCGAGCGCCTCGTCGAAGGTGTCGTCGGACGCGACCGCGTCGTCGACGGCGTCGTCGGGGATCGATGCGGGGACATCTGCCTCGTTCGCGTCGTCGCTGCCGTGCTCGTCGTCGCGCGCGGCATCCTCTTGTGCACGCGCCTGCACGAGCGGGCGCTCGGCCGCGCCCCGCTCGTGGCGATGGGCGTTGCACATGCGGTCGACGGGCTGATCACCGTCGTCACTCGCGGCGATCTCCATGCCCGGAACGTAGTGCCAGATACCTTCACACATCGGCACGATGCACGGCATGACCTCGACGCCCTCGATCGTCTCGTCGAGCCGAGCGTGGCCGCTCGCGAGATCCTCGGCGCACAGCCGCAGCGGATCCTCGAAGCGACCGGCCAAGAAGGCCTGGAGCTGCGCCCCGGTCTTGTAGGTCCACGTGCGATCGCAGCCCGGCCGCCCGCAGGCGACCTCGCGGTCGTGGTGGAGCCGACAAAACTCCCGGCACACCTCGCACATCCGCTTGGGCAGGGCGAACTCGCCGGCCACCGCGTCACTGCCCGCCGCGACCCAGGCCCGCAGCTGGCTCTCCCGATCGATCGTCACGGTGCGCGTGCAGCCGTGGACCCTGCAGGTCGTCTCGCGATCGACGAGCGCGTTGAGCCGCTGTCGGCACGACTCGCACATGCGCGGCGGCGGACCGTCGACGCCGCCCTGCGAGCGGCCCCGTCGACGCCGCTTGCCCCGGCGCTCGCCCTCGCGGTCGGCCACGGGCGCGCTGGCCTGGGTGTGCCGCATCCACGCGCGGTGCTTGAGCTGCGCGTCGCGGCTCCACGTCCACGTGTTGCGGCAACCGTCGACGCGACACGGCACGTGGGCGTCGCCGAGCTCCCGCTCCTCGCGGACGCAGTGATCACACGGGCGCGACGGGGCCTCGTCGTTGCCAGGCTTGGCCCCGGGACGCTGCAGCTGCGCGAGCTGGGCCGACTTCGTCCACGTCCACGTGCGCTGGCACCACGGGTTGCTGCAGCGGACCTCGCGGTCGGCGACGGTGTGCATCGCGGCGTGGTGCTCGGCACACATGCGCTTGGGCGGCGGCTGTCCGAAGGACTCGATCTGCTCGGCGGCGGTCCACGTCCAGGTGCGGACGCAGCCGTCGACCTTGCACGGGACCTGGCGATCGTCGAGGTGACTGAAGAGGCCCGCGGTGAGCGAGGCGAAGGCCGCCGCGTCGCGCGACGGCGGTCGTGGGGCCGGCGGCGCCTGGGGACGCGGCGCTGCGCTCGGCCGCGGCGCGTGGGTGGATCCCTGCGCCGGGCGAGCGGGTGCGCCCGCGCTCGGTGTGGCGCCGGAGTCCGTCGTCGTCGTGCCTTCGCCCGCCGCTTGGGCGTCGGGCGCTGTCGCTCCCTCGCCACCGCGACCGCGACCGCGGCGTCGACGTCGACGCCGACGTCCGCCCTCGCGCGCCGCGCCGGCGCCCTCGGGGCTGGTGTCCTCGGGGGCGGCGTCGCCTGCTGCGTCCGCCTCGTCGTGTGCTTCGGGCTCGCTCAAGGCGGCAAAGTATGGGGCGCGGACCCGCGACCGTCTACCGCCTTGGTCGGCGGTTGCGGGCGAGAAATGAAATGTCGCCTATACTGGTCCCTCGGCAGCCGGAGGACCCCATGGTGATCACATTTCTCGTCGGTGGTGCGGTGGCCGCGGGTACCTACCTGTTCGCGCGGAAGAAGCGGGCGTCCACGGGACAGTCCGTGGCGGCCGCCGCGGTGACGGGCCTGGGCTCGGGCGTGGCGACCGCGGTCGTCGCGACCTTCTTCTGGCCGATCGTCGTGCTCGGCGGCGCCGCGGCGGGCGGCTACTACTACGCCAAGCGCAAGAGCATGAAGGCGCTGCCGGCCGGCCGCGGCTGAGCGCGATGCATCCGCCGGCCGGTGAGCATCAGCCGGTCAGCATCGTGAAGTAATAGACGACGGGCGAGACGAACAGCAGCGCGTCGATGCGATCGAGCATGCCGCCGTGGCCGGGCAGGAGCTTGCCCGAGTCCTTCACGCCGTAGGTGCGCTTGATCATCGACTCGACCAGGTCCCCAGCCTGACCGCAGACGCTCGCGAGCACGCCGAGCACGACCGCGGATCCGATCGGGAGATCGGGCAGCGTCCACAGCGAGCCCACGCCGACGGTCGCGAGGACCGAGCCGACGATGCCGCCGAACGCCCCCTCGACGCTCTTCTTCGGGCTCACCGCGGGGTAGAGCTTCCGCTTGCCCCACAGCCGGCCGAAGATGTACGCGACCGTGTCGGCGAAGAACGCCGTGCACAGCGTGACCACGAGCAGGTGCGGCTCGCCGCCGATCTTGATGAGCGGCAGGTGGGCGAGGAGCACCGGCACGTAGACCAGGCCCGAGAGCACCACGCCGAGGTGCCGGCCCGCGGACTCGAGCGCAGCGGTGCGGCCGAGCACCACGAACGAGACGACGACCGCCGAGGCCGCCAGCGCGGGCACCAGGGCGGCGACGCCCCAGACCCCGGGGGCGACCACGATCGCGGCGGCGGCCAGGCCCGCGGCGATCCGCAGACCGACGGCGCGATCGTCGTCGCGCACGGGCAGCGCCATGCGGAGGTACTCGTCGAGGGCGAGCATCGCCACGACGGCCGCGAACGCGACGACGCTCCACGGCGTGGGGTCGAGCAGGATCGCGACGAGCAGCGCCGCGACCAGCGGCACTGCGGTCGCGAACCGCGTCAGGAAGTCGCGCATCGGGAACTCTAGTCGAGGCCCGAGCCGTCCTCACCGGAGGCGGCGGGACGGGTCACCTGCTCGGAGGTCTGCCCGAAGCGGCGCTCGCGGCTGGCGAAGTCCTGCAGCGCGATCATGAGGTCGTCGCGGTCGAACTCCGGCCACATCTTCTCGGTGAAGTGCAGCTCCGCGTACGCGGTCTCCCACAGGAAGAAGTTGGAGATGCGGTGCTCGCCGCTGGTGCGGATCAGCAGATCCAACGGCGGCAGGATCCGCGCCGAGTCGAGGTACGACTCGACGGTCTCGACGGTGATGTCGTTGGGCTCGAGCCGCCCGGCGACCGAGGCCCGGCACATCTCGCGCACGGCCTTGGTCAGCATCTCGCGGCCGCCGTAGGACAACGCCAGGCACAGCACCATGTCGCGGTTCTCGGCCGACGCCGACATGAGCTCGACCAGGGGCGCGCGCACGTACGGCGGCAAGCGCTCCGAGTCCCCGACGGTGACGAGGCGGATCCCGTTGCCGAGGATCTCCTCACGCTCCTGCACCAGGTAGCGGCGCAACAGCTCCATGAGGTGGAAGACCTCCTCGTGGGGGCGGTCCCAGTTCTGTGACGAGAAGGCGAACAGCGTCAGCGCCTCGACCCCGACCTTGCGGGCGGCCCGGACGACCGTGCGCACCGAGTCGGCGCCGCGCTCGTGGCCGTCTTCGCGGGGCAGCCCGCGGGCACGCGCCCAGCGGCCGTTGCCATCCATGATGATGCCGACATGACGCGGCAGCCGGTCGCGGGGCGGCGAATCCACCATCTTCGTGATGCGGGATACCACGGCGCCGCGGGTGGCGGAAGGCCCGGGGGGGCGCCCAGCCCGGAGTCTCGGCCCGAGCGGTCGCGATCGAACCGCGAGCGGCGCGCGGCCGGCCACCGGCGCCCGTGCGGCCAGCCTCCCGCGCCGCGCTGCGGCCAGCCTCCCGCGCCGCTGTGGCCAGGTGGTCGGGAAATGATCCCCACGAGGCCTGGGTTGGCCGCGAAGGTGCCGTGGCGACGAGCGATCGAGCCCGCGGCGCGTTATCCTGATGCCGGTCCTCCGACCAGCATCGGCACCTTGGGGCAACACCCCACCGCGCCGGCTCCGCGTGGGCGGTCGCGCGACGTTCCACCCCCGCGAAATTCCCTTCGCGGGCCCACGCGCAGCAAGGGCGCACCTCGATGGCAAGCACCGAAGAACTCGACTCCTACCTGATCAAGATGGGCCTCCCGTACGAGCAAGTCGGGGAGGGCACCTGGGTCCTGCACCCCGAGGGCGCTCACCGTGCGCCGATCGGCGTGGCCATCGAAGCCCCGATCGTGTTGTTCTCGATCCCCATGTTCGAGGTCCAGCCGCAGACCGACAAGCCGGAGCGGCTGTTCCGGACGCTGCTCGAGCTCAACGCCGAGCTGATGCACAGCGCCTATGCACTGCAGGGCGACCAGATCGTCCTGTCGGGCGCGCAGCAGCTCGAGAACCTCGACTTCAACGAGTTCCAGGCGATGGTCGAAGACATGTGCATGGCGCTCGACAACCATATCGACAGGATCGCTCCGCTCGTGCACGCGCGTGGAGTCAACGGTGCGGCGACCGTCGCCGGAAGGAGCGCATGACATGGGTTTGTTCTCGAGGCTGGGCACGCTGATCCGCTCCAACATCAACGAGCTGATCAACAAGGCAGAAGACCCGGAGAAGATGCTCAACCAGGTGCTGGTCGACATGAAGACCCAGCTGGTCGAGGCCAAGAAGCAGGTCGCGGTCGCGATCGCCGACGAGAAGCGGCTGAAGAAGCAGTACGAGACCGAGGCGGCCAAGGCCCTCGAGTGGGAGAAGAAGGCGATGCTGGCCATCAAGGCCGGCGACGACAACCTCGCCCGCGCCGCGCTCGCGCGGAAGTCGGAGCACGAGGAGGTCGCCGAGACCCTGCGTCAGCAGTGGGAGGCTCAGAAGGCCTCGGTCGAGCAGCTGAAGAACGCCCTGCGCGGCCTCGACGCGAAGATCGAAGAGGCCAAGCGCAAGCGCAACATCCTGGTCTCGCGGCAGAAGCGGGCCGAGGCGCAGCGCACGATCAACGACACCCTCAGCAACATCAACTCGACCTCCGCGTTCGACACCTTCGAGCGCATGTCGGATCGCGTGACGCAGATCGAGGCCGAGGCCGAGGCCACCGCCGAGATCGGTGGCGCGCTGCCCGAGGCCTCGCTCGAGGCCCAGTTCCGCGCGCTGTCGGCCGGCAACGTCGACGACGAGCTCGCCGCGCTGAAGAAGCGGATGGCGCTCGCCTCCGGCGAGGAGGAGCGGCGGGCGATCGGTTCGGGTGGCGGTGGCGCGAGCACCGGTGGTGGTGCGCCGCGCTCCGCGGCGAACTCGAACCCTCCGCCTCCGGTCGACGACGATCTCGGCGAGGATGCCGGCGAGGTCGACGACTCCAAGGCCGCCGAGATCGACGCGCAGCTCGAGGAGCTCAAGAAGAAGCTCTCCGCGACCTGACGCCCGCGTCGCTCGCAGGACCCCGATGCGCCCCGCGGCCATCGGGGTCTTTGCGTTGGTTCCCGCGTGGTGCGGCGGCTGCGCCCGACGGAGATCGGGCGAGGATGGCCGTCGGCGGGCCCACACGCGGCGACTCGGGGTTGGGCGTCGAGCACATCGGCGGCGTGCGCCGTCGATGGGGCGTGCGACGTCTTCGACCCTCGATCCTCGCGTTCTCCAGCATGGCGGCCTGCGGTGGTGCGCAGGTGCAGGGCGGGCCCGGCGGATCGAGCGGGGACTCCACCGGCGCCGCGGTGACGACGGGCGCGATCGACCCGACCGCGCCGAGCACGGGCGGTGCGTCGACGGAGTCCGGCGACCCGACGGGCGACAGCTCGGGCGCGCTCGACGAGCCCGACGTCGGCGTGCCCGAGGCAGCCGCGGTGTGGCACATCGAGAGTCCGGCCGACAGCGCACGCACATGGCTGGTCTCGCCCGAGGGCGAGCGTGTGTTCTGGCTCGGCGTCAACACGGTGATGCGCGACAAGACCTGCGACGGGATCGTCGAGCACTGGGTCCGACGCACCGATCCCAGCACCGCCGCGAACGTCGAGTGGGCGCGGTTGTCGACGGGTCGCAGCGGCGGCGAGTCGAACGCGTCGCCGTACTGCTTCAACTCGGTCGGTGGCTTCAGCGACACCAACGACTTCGACGACGCCGGCGGTGATTCCTGGATGATCCGGTCGACGCAGGACGGTGGGGCCGGGGCGCCCTTCGGCCAGGTGCTGACCGTGGATGCCCGCAGTGACGAGTGGGCCCCTCGCCGACGAGGACGGCACGGTCCTGCGCGGCGGCTTCGCCGAGGCGCGCATCGGCGATCCGTTCAACCCCGCGTTCCTCGACGACCTCGAGCAACGCGTCGCGGAGGACGTCGCGCCGCGGGTCGGAAATCCGCGGCTGCAGATGTGGTTCCTCGGCAACGAGACCGGGATGTTCGATCACCCGGGCCACGGCGCCTCCGGAGTCCGCGACATGCGGCGGTGGATCTGGTCGCCGTGCCCCGAGGGCTCGAGCATCGACGCGCCCACGTGCACGCCGCATGCGTTGCTCGCGTTCCTGCGCGAGCACTACGGGACCATCGATGCGCTCGACGTCGCGTGGGAGGCCGACTACACCGACTTCGAGGCGATCGCGACCGGGCCCGATCGTCCGGTCCCGTATGCGCACGACTGCAACCTGACGTGCCGCGAGGATCTCCAGCGCTTCACCCACGACGTGCTGCTGCGCCGGTGGATCGCGGTCACGACGGAGACCATCCGCGCCACCGATCCCGATCACCTGATCACGACGCCGCGCCTGGCCCTGGGCAACTCGACCAGCCACCGGTTCTGGGCGCCGGCGAGCAGCGGCGACCCCGACCACTGGGCCGACAGCCCGGACGTGCCCGTGCCCACCGACGGCGACGTCGTGTACTGCCCCTACGATCTGTTCGCGCGCGACGGCGACGCCGGCTTCGATCTCATCGCGGTCAACGTCTACGACGGCAGCGCGACGTTCTCCGAGCCTTGGTTGAGCGACGGGTTCGCCAAGCTCCACGAGCGCTCCGGCCTGCCGATCATCGTCAGCGAGTTCAGCGTCCGCGCGCGGATCGATGGCTGGTCGAATCTCGGCGGGTCGAACGCGTTCGTGCCGAACACCGACGGTGTCGACGACCAGATCCAGCGCGGCGCCTACTACGGTCAGCAGCTCGATCAGTTCGCGTCGCATCCGTACGTGCTGGGCGCGTCTTGGCACGCGTGGAGTGACCGGTACACCGCGGCCGACCCCAGCAAGCAGATCAACATGGGGCTGGTGCAGTGCGACGATCCGGTCCGCGGCTTCGAGGCCGGGCAGCGCTGGGGCGAGATCGACGAGCGCATCGCCGCGGCGAACTGCGCGATCATGGATCGGCTCGCAGCGCTCACGGGGCTGTAGCGGACGCGGGCGGTGCCGAACCCGCCGCGCCAATGGTGGTACCCTGGCCGCGTTTGTCCCCCGACGTCGCGCTCGGCGAATCGACCCAGACGACGTTGCCCGACGCGGCGACGACGTGGTCGATCGCGGACGGCACCGCGGTCGGCCGCTTCCTGGTGATCGCCACGGTGGGCCGCGGCGCGACGGGCGTGGTGGTCGCGGCGTGGGACGGCGAGCTCGGTCGCAAGGTCGCGATCAAGTTCCTCGCGGCCGAGGTCACCGAGCAGCGCGCGCGGGTGCGTGCCGAGGCCCAGGCACTCGCTCGGCTCGCGCACCCCCACGTGATCCGGATCCACGACGTCGGTGAGCACGACGGCCGCCTGTACATGGTGATGGAGTACGTGGATGGCGACACGCTCGTCGGCGTGCGGGCGGCGGGGCGTGAGGGCCTGGCGCCGTGGATCGCCGCCGGTCGCGGTCTCGCGGCTGCCCACGCGGCGGGCCTGGTCCATGGCGACTTCAAGCCCGCCAACGTGCTGCTCGGCGTCGACGGTCGCGCTCGGGTCAGCGACTTCGGCCACGCGGCCATCGAGGGTGAGGTGCGGCAGGGCGCCGCGCCGATGGGCGACCTGTCGACGGGCGGCGGGTCGATCGAGACATCGACCGACGACATCGCGACCACCCGCAGCGGTGCCCTGGTGGGCACGCCGGCGTACATGGCCCCCGAGGTGTTCGCGGGCGCACCGGCCGACGCCCGCGCCGACCAGTTCAGCTACTGCGTCGCGCTGTACGAGGCGCTCTGGGGCACGCGGCCGTTCGCGGGCAGCAACGTCGCGCGGCTGGCCGCGGCGGTGACGGCCGGGGAGCTCCGCAGCCCGCCGACGATCGGCGTGGTCCCGCTGCGCGTGCGTCGAGCCGTGTTGCGCGGGCTGTCGCGGGCACCGTCGGCGCGCTTCCCCAGCATGAACGCGCTGCTCGCCGAGCTCGAGCGGGATCCCTGGCGGTGGCCGCAACGCCTGGTGCCGGCAGCGATCGTCGCCGCGCTGCCGTGGATGGCGTCGAGGATCGCCGCCGACGATCCCGAGCAGGGCCGCGACTACTGCGGCGAGGTCGAGCGTCGTGCCGACGCGCTGTGGAACGAAGACCGGGCCAAGGCCATCGACGCCGCCTTCTCGGCCACGCTCGCGCCGTTCGCCGCCGACGAATTCACCCGCGCCCGCGCGATGGTCGACGAGCACGCGGCCGCGCTGCGCGAGGCCGAGCGGTCGACCTGCGAGATGGTCGCAGCCGGCACGCTGGCCGTGGCCGACGCGGGGTCGCGGCAGCTTTGCCTGCACCTCGCGCACCAGCAGCTCGCAGGCCTGCTCGATCTCTTCGAGCGGGCCGACGCTGCGCTGGTCGAGCACGCCTCGGAGGCCGCGTCGCGACTGCCCGCGGTCGAGGCGTGCACGAGCGAATCGTGGGGACCGCCGGTCGACCCCGCGCGTCGCGATGAGATCTATGCGCTCGGTGCCGAGGTCGCGCGGGCCCGCGTCGCCGCCGATGCCTGGCGCGACGGGGTGGCGGTCGAGGCGGCCGATCGCGCCGCGGCGCGGGCGGTCGAGCTGGATGCGCCGTGGCTGGCGGCCGACGCCCACGCGATCGCGGCGCGCGTGCTCGAGCGCGACGGTGATGCGACGGCGGCGATGCCCCGGTTCGACGCCGCGTTCGCGGCCGCGCTGGCCTCCGACAACCACGCGGTCGCGGTGATCGCCGCGTTGGGCCTGGCGGTGCTGATGTCCGAGCGCGGTGACCACGACGACGCCCTGCGCTGGATCGACCACGCCGCCGCCGCGCTCGGCCGCGCATCGAGCGATCAGGCATTCCTCGCGTCGGCGGTCCTCAACAGCCGCGGGCAGATCGCGTATCACCACGGCGACTTCGCCGAGGCCAAGCGGATCTTCTCCGAGTTGCTCACGGCCGATCGCGTGCGCCAGCCCGGCACCTCCGACGGCGTGGGCTCGACGATGCTGAACATCGGGCTGTCGGATGCGAATCTCGGGCACGTCGACGCGGCGATCGTGTCCCTGCGCGAGGCCCTCGCGATCGAGATCGAGGACCACGGCGAGAACCACCCGGCGCTGCTGCGGCCGCTCAACGCGATCTGCCACGTCGAGATCGATCGCGGTGAGACGGCGCTGGCGATCGAGGCCTGCCAGCGAGCGATCGACGTCGCCCGGGCGTCACGGCCGGGGGCCCAGCCGCGCCTCAGCCACTTCTATACGAACCTCGGCTCGGCGTGGTTCCACGCCGGTTCGCCCGATCAGGCCGAGGCCGCCCACCTGGCCGCGCTCGACAACGCGATGCGGACCCAGCCCGACGACGACCTGCTCGTCGCCACGATCGCCAACAACCTCGGCGTGCTGTACGACCACCTCGAGCGGGTCGACGACGCCGCGCGCTACTACGGCCTGGTCTACGATCGCGTCCGCCGCGGCTTCGGCCCGGACCACCCGTCGACGGCATTGGTCGGCACCAACCTCGCGATGGTGCGGGTGAAGCAGGGCGACTTCGCAGGCGCCCGCGCGCTTCTGGACGACGGCCTCGAGCACATGGCGGCGCGGCTCGGACCCGATCACCCCGATCTCGCGCTCGGCCACGCCGAGCTCGGTCGCATCGCCGCCAAGCAGGGGGATCACGTCCGCGCGGTGCCGCTGTTCCGTCGGGCGTTCGCGCTGCGCATCGAGCACGGCGGCGACGACATCGAGCTCGCCGACACCTCGTGGGGCCTCGCGATCTCGCTGGCTGAGCTCCACGGCCGCACCGCGGAGGTCGACGCGCTCGCCGACCGGGCCCACGCGCTGTACACGAAGGCCGGTGGCGACTGGGCGGCCCGCGCGGCCGAGGTCACGGCGTGGCGCGCGGGCCTCGTGCGCTGAGCCGCTACACCTCGAGCAGCATGCGCTCGGGGTGCTCGATGCACTGCTTGATGCGGACCAGGAACTGCACGGCCTCGCGGCCGTCGAGCAGGCGGTGATCGTAGCTCAGCGCCACGTACATGATCGGGCGGATCTCGACCTTGCCGTCGATCGCGACCGGTCGGTCGACGATGTTGTGCAGGCCCATGATCGCCGTCTGCGGCGGGTTGAGGATCGGGGTCGACAGCATCGAGCCGTAGACGCCACCGTTGCTGATCGTGAAGGTGCCGCCGGTCAGCTCGTCGAGCGTGAGCTTGTTGGCCTTGGCCTTCTCGCCGTAGGCGGCGATCTGTTGCTCGAGCTCGGCGAACGTGCGCTTGTCGGCGTCGCGGAGGATCGGGACCACGAGGCCCTTGCCGCCGCCGACCGCCACGCCGATGTCGTAGTAGTACTTGTAGACGATGTCGTCGCCGTCGACCTCGGTGTTGACGATCGGGAACTCGCGCAGCGCCTCGATCGCGGCCTTGATGAAGAACGACATGAAGCCGAGGCGCACGCCGTGGCGCTTCTCGAAGCTCTCCTTGTAGCGGGCGCGCAGGGCCATCACCGCCGACATGTCGATCTCGTTGAAGGTCGTGAGGATCGCGTAGTTGTTCTGCGCGTCGAGCAGGCGCTCTGCGACGCGGCGGCGCAGCGGCGTCATGGCCTTGCGCTCCTCGCGTTCGCCGGACTTGCGGGCGACGACGGGGATCGGCGCCGGTGCGGGCCGCGGCGCCGGTGCGACGGGTGCCGGCGCGGCGGCGGGTGCCGTCGCGCGCACGACGTCGTCCTTGGTGATGCGGCCGCCGCGGGCGGAGCCGGCCACCTGGGCGAGGTCGACACCGGTGCGCGCCGCCTCGAGCCGCGCGGCGGGGCCGGCGGCCGGCTCGTTGGCGGCGCCGACGACCGCCGCGGCGGGGGCGGTCGCGGCCGCTGCAGCCGCGGCGGGGCGGCCGTTGCCGGCGGTGGACTTGGCGGTGTCGTCGATCTCGCCGAGCTCCTGGCCCACGCCGACGGTGGCTCCGACCGCGACGCTCTGCCGCGCGAGCACACCGGCGCCGGGCGCCGGGACCTCGACCGTGATCTTGTCGGTCTCGACCTCGACCACCGGCTCATCGGCGGCGACGGTGTCGCCTTCGGCCTTCAACCATCGCGAGATCACCCCTTCGGTGACCGACTCGCCCATTTGCGGAACACGGATCTGGATCGTCATCGGCTATGCCTCACGCGAATGCCTCGTCGAGGATCATCTTCTGTTCGAGTTCGTGGCTCTCGAGCGAGCCGGTGGCCGGGCTCGCGCTCTCGGCCCGGCCGGCGTAGCGCGGCTGCAGCCGGCCCCCGGTGGCCTCGCCGAGCACCAGGCGCGTGAACGGCCACGCGCCCATGTTCGACGGCTCCTCCTGCGCCCACACCAACGACGTCGCGTGCGGGTAGCGGCCCAGCGCGGCCGTCAGCTCGGCGCGTGGGAACGGATACAGCTGCTCGACCCTCACGATCGCGACGTCGTCGCGACCCCGCGCGGTGCGGCCGGCGAGCAGGTCGTAGTAGACCTTGCCCGCGCAGGTGATGACGTGGCGGACCTTCGCCGGTTCCACCGTCGCGTCGTCGAGCACGCGGTGGAACGCGCCGTTGGTGATCTCCTCGAGCGGCGAGAACGAGCCGCGGGTGCGCAGCAGGCTCTTGGGCGACATCAAGATGAGCGGCTTGCGCCAGCGTCGGAGCGTCTGGCGGCGCAGCGCGTGGAAGAGCTGTGCGGGCGTGCTGAGGTTGCACACCTGCATGTTGTCCTCGCCGCACAACTGCAAGAAGCGCTCGAGTCGGGCGCTCGAGTGCTCGGGCCCCTGGCCCTCGAACCCGTGCGGGAGCATGAGCACCAGTCCCGACAGGCGGTTCCACTTGTCCTCGGAGCTCGATAGGAATTGATCGATGATCACCTGCGCGCCGTTGGCGAAGTCGCCGAACTGCGCCTCCCAGATCACCAGCGTGTCGGGGGCAGCGAGGCTGTACCCGAACTCGAAGCCCATCACCGCGAACTCGGACAGCGGGCTGTTGTGGGCGTGGAAGCGGCCCTGGTTGGGCGCGATGTGCTGCAGCGGGAAGTAGCGGGTCTCGGTCACGCCGTCGACGTAGCCCGCGTGGCGGTGCGTGAACGTGCCGCGGATGCAATCCTGGCCGGACAGGCGGACGTGGCAGCCCTGCAGCACCAGCGATCCGTAGGCCAGGTGTTCGGCCATGGCCCAGCTCACCGGTGACTGACCGCTCGCCATCTCGCCGAGCTCGGCGACGAAGCGCGTCAGCTTGGGGTGCATCGCGAAGCCCGACGGGACGGTCGTCAGCGCGTGGCCGATGCGGTGGACGGTCTCGGCGTCGATCGCCGTGGGCACGTCGTGGGCCGGCGACTCCGGGCCACCGACGTAGTTCTGCCACACGCCGTGCATGGGCGAGCGGAGCGGCTGGGGGCCCTTCTGCTTGATCTCGGCGAGGGCCTGCTCGAACTCCTGGCGGAACTCGGCCTCCATCGCCTCGCACTGCTCGCGCGTGACGGTGCCGCGCTCGAGCAGGCGTCGCTGGTACTGCTCGAGCACCGGCGCCCGCTTGGCGATCATCTCGTACATGCGCGGCTGCGTGAACGTCGGCTCGTCGCCTTCGTTGTGGCCGTAGCGGCGGTAGCAGACCAGGTTGATGATGACGTCGCGGGCGAACTTCTGCCGGAACTCGATCGCGAGCTTGGCGACGTACGCGGCGGCCTCGGGGTCATCGCCGTTGACGTGAAACACCGGCACGTTGAGCATGTCGGCGACCGCGGTCGGGTAGATCGTCGAGCGGGCCTCGTCGGGGTTGGTGGTGAAGCCGATCTGGTTGTTGATGACCACCCGGATCGAGCCCTCGTTGGCGTAGCCGCGCAGCCGCGAGAGGTTGAGCGTCTCGGCGACGACGCCCTGGCCCATGAACGCCGCGTCGCCGTGCAGGGTCACGCCGAGCACCGCATTGGCGCGACCGGCGGGGTGGCGCTCCTGGCTGGCGCGCACGCGGCCGCCGATGACGGGCGTGATCGCCTCGAGGTGGCTGGGGTTGAACGCAAGCGCGAGGTACATCGCCTTGCCGGCGCGCGTCGTGTAGTCGCGCCACGAGCCGAGGTGGTACTTGACGTCGCCCGAGCCCAGCGTCGCCAGCGGATCCTCGCCGCCAGCGAAGCGCGAGAACACCTGCGCCGGCGTGGCGCCGAGGAGCGTCAGCAGCACGCTGAGCCGCCCGCGGTGGGCCATGCCGAAGATCATCTCTTCGACGCCGAGCAGGCCGGCGTCCTCGACCAGCGTCTCGAGCAGGGCGATGATGCTCTCGGCCCCGTCGATCGAGAAACGCTTGGCGCCGATGAACTTCGTGTGGAGGAAGCGATCGACCGCGTCGGCGCGGGTCAGCGAGCGCAGCAGGTAGAGCTGGTCGGCCGGCGACGGGATGACCTCGTTCTCGGTCGACTCCATCCGCTCGCGCAGCCAGTTGCGCTGCTCGACGTCGTTGATCTGCCAGTACTCGACGCCGATGCGGCGCGTGTACGTGTTCTTCAGGCGGGTGAGGATCTCGCCGAGGGTCGCCTCGGTGCGCCCGGGGAACAGCATGCCGGAGTCGAGGGTGCGGCCGAGGTGCTGGGGCCCGAGGCCGAAGTACTCGAGGTCGAGCGCGGCCGTCTGCTCGGGGCGCGGCCGCCCAAGTGGATCGACCTGCGCGCGCATGTGACCGATGAGTCGGTAGTGCTCGATGAGTCGATCGGCGGCGGACTGCACCGCGATGCGCTCGGCGCGGTCCCCATCGCCCTCGCCGCCCACGCGTCTGGCGGAACCAAGATGATGCGAGACTCCGTTGGTCGAGCGCGGGCGTGATCGCTCGTGTTCGATCACCTCCCGCCACTGCGGGTCGACAGCGCTCGGGTCGCGCTCGTACTCCTCGTAGAGGGCTTCGAGGAACGCGATGTTGTGGCTCGAGAGGGAACGCTCGGTATCCATCGATAGGGCCGCCGGTGGGGCTCGCCATCGCGCAGCACGGGCCGCCGGTCAGTGGTCGGCGCGGTGTGCGAGGTCGTGTTCGGCGCGTGAGGGTATCGCACGGAACCAGACGTTGCGCGACCCGATGCTGGGCCACGCGGTTCGCGGCCGTGGCGACGGCCCATCGGCCCTGATAGGGTGCGGCCGGTGGCGGACGACGTGGCCCACGGTGGCTCGGGCGCGGCTCGGGCAATGAGCGCCGCGGTGCCCGCGGGCGCTGTGAGCGTCGACGGCGTCCGTGGCCCGCTGTCGAGGCGCGTCGCGACCACGCTGCTCGCCTCGCGCGAGTCGTGGACCCGACGCATGTTCGAGCTCGCCGGTCAGCTGCGTCGCGCGTCGCCCGAGCCGGTCTACGACCTCTCGCTCGGCAATCCGAGCCTCGAGCCACCGACCGCCTGGCGCGACGCCGTGCTCCGATTGCTCACCGACGAGCCGAGCGGCATGCACCGCTACATGACGAACGCGGGATTCCCCGAGGTGCGTGCGTTCGTCGCGGCGCGCGAGGCCAGGCGCTACGGCGTGCCGTTCGAGGCCAACGACATCACGATGAGCGTGGGCGCAGCGGGCGCCCTGAACGTGCTCGCGCAGGCGACCCTCGATCCGGGCGACGAGGTCGTCGTCCCGGCGCCGTACTTCTCCGAGTACGAGGCCTACTGCGCGACCGTGGGGGCGACGTTGGTGCCGGTCACCACCGGGCCCGGGTTCGGGCTCGACGTCGCTGCGATCGGCCGCGCCATCGGTCCGCGGACGCGTTGGCTGCTGCTCAACTCGCCCAACAACCCGACCGGTGCGATCTACGGCGACGACGAGCTCGACGATCTCACGGCCGTGCTCGCGGCGCATGGCCGGGACCTCGCCCGTCCGATCCTGGTGGTCGAGGACGCGCCGTACCGCGATCTCGTGTACGGCGGCGATGCGGTGCCTTCGATGCTGTCGCGGTACGCCGACACCGTGTTCGTCACCAGCCACTCGAAGGACCTCGGCCTCGCCGGCGAGCGCATCGGCTACCTGGCGATCTCGCCGCGGGCGGCGGGCCGCGATCTTCTGGCGCGCGCCGTGTCCTACTGCACGCGGGTGCTCGGCTTCGTCAACGCGCCCGCGCTGATGCAGCGCGTGCTGCCGCTGCTGCTCGCGAACGAGGCGCGCGTCGATGTCTCCGTGTATGCCCGCAACTGCCGACGCATGGCTGGGGCGCTGCGCGAGCTCGGCTTCGAGGTGCCCGAGCCCAAGGCGGGGTTCTTCCTGTTCCCCCGGCTGCCAGCGCGCCTGCGCGACGAGGCCGGCGGCGACGTGGCGCTGACCGAGCGGCTGGTCGAGGCGCGGACGGTGGTCGTGCCCGGTGTGGCCTTCGGGACCCCCGGCTACCTGCGACTCTCGCTCGCGGTCGACGAGGCCGCGGTCGACGGGGCGATCGCGGCGTTCGTGCGGACCTGCTGAGCGCCGCGGTGTGTCGGTCGGTGTCGCGGCCGTGACGATCGAGAAATCGTCACGGGGTCGCGCAACAACCACGGACAGCCCCCGTCTACCCGCCCAGGAGCAACGCCCATGGGATTCTTCGACAGACTCAAGAAACAGCCCCTCAAGGTCGACGATCAGCAGCTACTGCTCGAGGCGATGCTGTGCGTCGCGTTCGCCGACGGCGACGACCAGTATGAAGAGACCAACCTCGTGCGCGCGTTCGCGAACACGCTGCCCGAGCTCAAGAACGCGGACGCCTACGAGGTCTACGAGAAGGCGGAGAAGGCGGTCAAGCTCCACGGCGCGATGACGCGCGTGAAGGAGCTGGCGAACCTCAGCAGCGAGGCCCTCAAGCAGAAGGCGTTCCTGCTGGCGATGGACATCGCCCTGTCCAGCGGCGAGATCGACGACGGCGAAGAGGCGGTCCTGGGCGCGATGGCCGAGACCATGAACATCTCGCCCGAGCTCGCCGATCGCATCGCCAACGTCCTGATGATCAAGTACGTCACCTGATCCGGACACCCGCCTCCGGCAGGGCACGGCCCGGCCGGAGGCCCCCGTTCGTCTCGGTCGTGGCCCCGCCCCGGTCCCCGGGAACCTCGTCGGGGGTTCGGGGAACTCCCCGATCGTGGGGCACATCGCACTGGGCATCGCGGACATCGAGTTCGTACCGTCGGACGAGATCCTGCTGGACGACGACGACGTCGTCGTGCTGAGCGAGCCGTCGGCCCCGCGCCGGCGCGCGGTCGCTCGGCACACGCTGTCGCGCTCGCCGGGCCCGGCTCGAACGACGTCCCGCAGGGCCGACGCCGCGACGCCGTCGTTCGACGACATGCAGACGGCCGTGCGCGCGGTGCCCCGGCTCGCCCGCGCCCGTTGACGGGCCCGCCGCCTGGGCGGGCGTCGCGGCGCCATTTCGCCGATTGGCTGGCGAAACTCGCCGATTTCATCCCCACGCCGCCGGGCCATGGCACCCTCGGGCCGACCCCATGTCCGAAACCGGAAGCAAGCTCAATCTCGGTGCGCTCGAGCGGCAGGTCACCTACTCGGGTGAAGGCATCTCGGTCCGGTCCCTCGAAGAGAACATCTCTGCGGAGCGCGAGACCCAGAACGGCAAGGTCGAGGAGCTCAAGGTGTTGCGCGAGCGCAACGTCGAGATCCAGTCCGCGCTGGCGGAAGAGGTCGGCAAGCTGCGCAAGTTCAGCGACTACCTCGACGGCACCGCCACCGGGGGTGGCTTCTGGGCCGGCTTCAAGGAGCTCGTCAGCTTCATCCCCGGCTTCCGCAACATCGCGCTGAGCAAGCGTTCGATCGAGGAGCTGCTCAAGCAGCAGTACCAGATCAGCTCGCGCCGGGTGAAGGAGGCCGCCGAGTACGTCGACGTGCTGAAGAAGTCCGAGCAGGACCTCTACAAGGAGATCGACCGGATCAACCAGAAGATCCTCGAGATGGCCCGCAACGAGGCCTCCGCGGTCGACTACGTGCTCGAGCTCAAGGAGCTCGTCGACGCGATCGAGGCCGAGAAGCAGACCGTCGAGGCCGGCAGCGTGGCCTTCCGCGATCTCGAGGCCAAGCAGGACAAGGCCCGCGCGCTGCTCGCCCAGCACTCGGCCAACCTGCAGCTCTACGGCGCCGCCGAGGAGCGCTACGTCAGCCTCAAGGACAACACCCGCAAGCTGGTCGAGACGATCCGCAACCTCGGCCAGGACATCTCGCAGTACACGACGGCCGCGTCGATCAAGCTCGACATGGCGTCGGCGCAGATCCAGGCCATCGGCACCGCGGCCGACGCCTCCGTGGTCATGCTCGAGCTCAAGCGCAGCCTCGACGTGATGACGCAGTCGATGAACGCAACCACGCAGTTCGTCAGCGACACGCAGGTGTTCTTCCGTCGCAACCTCGACACGCTCATCAAGGAGCTCGAGACGTTCGACGAGACCACGACGAAGATGCTCGACACGAACCTCGCCGAGAGCCGCAAGATCGAGGACGAGAGGATCGCGGCGGCGATCGAGAAGGCCAAGCGGCACAAGGCGGAGCAGCAGGCCGGCGGCGGCGCGCCGTCGGCGTGAGCCCGTCCGGGCGGGGCCGCCGATGAGCGAGCTGGTCGCACTGCACACCCAGGCGCTGCGCGAGCCCGTCGTGACGCCGTACCTCGCGGCGCTGCGGGCCGCGCTGGTCGCCGGTCGCATCAACAAGTCGTTCCCGGAACGCAAGCCGCTCGACGGCTCGCTGCAGGCCCTCGACGCCCAGAGCCACCTCGGTCTGTACGACGAGATCTACGTCGATTCGCGCTCGGGCCTGCCGAATCTCGCCAGCTTGACCCGCGTGCTGTCGGATCGCGACGTCGGTGCCGACGCACTGGTCCGCCTCGACAGCCAGGCCGAGCTCGATGCCCGACGCGGCGAGGCCGAGATCTTCGAACGGATGGGCCGCAAGCGGAAGTACTTCGAGACGCTGCGCGGCCTCGAGCTGGCGCCGATCGATCGCCACCGCGTGCTGCTGCGCCGCCACGAGCCCGAGCAGTCACGCGCGAGCTTCAAGGTCGAGCTCACCAAGCTCCTCGCGGACGGTTGCTACGTGCGCGTCGTGATCGACCTGTGGCAGCGGTCGAGCGTGTGGGCGGCCAAGCTCGTGCAGCTCGACGCCGCCGGTGAGGTCGCCGAGGGCACCGAGGCCCTGCGCGGCACCGTGTACCGATTCGCGACGTACGACGCCGAGACCCTATTCGTGCGGCTGCACGAGCTCGAGGGCGTCACGGTCGAGCGAGTGCAGCGGGGGATCATCGGACCCGCGCTGTGGGCGATCCCCACCGACGGCGCGCTGCATCGGGTGGCTGAGCCCGGCGGCGGTGCGCTCGCGCGGGCGTGGTCCGAGTTCTTGCCGCAGGCGGTGTCTCTGCCACCGCAGTTCATCGTGATGTTCGCGAGCGACACGGCAGCGATCGACGTGCGTGACGAGGTCAGCAACGATCCGCTGTCGCCGCTGCTCCACGCGCAGCTCGGCGACAAGGAGCGCGCGCGCTACGGCGTGCTGCGCGATCGCCATCCGTTCAAGGTCTACAAGGATCGCAAGTTTGTGGTCACCGAAGCCGTGCGCCCCGTCGTCGAGGGGCTCTGCGCCGCGGCGGGGACGAAGAACTTGATCTATCCGCTGTCGTGGTGACGAGGGGCGGTACTCCGCGAGATCGCGGCAGAGTGGTCGGGCGCGCGGCGGTTGGCGTCGTCCGTGCAAAGCGTCGCCCTGGCGTGCACGGGTTGGCGACGGCGACGCCCTCGCGGTACGTTCGCCGCGATCGTGCGTCGCTGGGCCTCGCCAACGCTGTGGATCTCGTTGTCGGTGGGGTGTCGTCCCGCGGTGCCTGCGAGTCCCCCGACGGCTCCGGTGGCCGTCGCGCCCAGCGACGTCGAGGCGCCGCTCGAGCGGCCGGTGATCGCGGTCGAGCCGGCGGCCCCGAGCGCGCCGATCGAGGTGCCGTGGACGGCCGCTGATCTCCCGCGGATCGTCGCGGTGCAGGGTCTGATCCACGCCGCCGCGCAACGCCACCGCGTCGATCCGCGGGTGCTCAACGCGATCATCTGGCACGAGAGCCGATTCCACGCCGCCGCCCGCGGGCCGGGCGGCGCGGCGGGGCTGATGCAGCTGATGCCGACGACGTCGAAGGGCCTGGCGAAGCGCCTCGGCCGTGCCAATCGGCCGCTCGACCCTGCGTTCAACGTCGAGGCGGGGGCGTTGCTGCTCTCGCGACTGCTGAGGATCTTCGACGGCGATCTGGCGCTGGCGCTGGCGGGCTACGGGCTCGGCCATGTCGCGGTGCAGCGACGGGTCGAGGCCGGGGAGCCGCTGCCCGAACGGACGCAGCGCTTCGTTGCCCGCGTGCAAGCGTGGGTGCCCGCGTTCGCGACGTTGCCGTGTCCCGATGGCGCGAGCGCCGAGCCGGCGTCCATGCCGGCGGCTGGTCGCGCGCCGGGTCCGCTGTGCGGCGCCATCGCGGCGTCCTCGTGACCGCGCGGGTTCGAGTCGCGCGGTCGCATGTCCGCGCGCGAGGTGTCCGCACGGTCCGTCTCGCACGGCGTCGAGCGCCGCGCTAGTGTTCGCCCATGGCGAAGTCGACGGCGCGTTGGGTGTGCAGCGAGTGCGGGGCCACGACCGGTGGCTGGTACGGCAAGTGCTCGCAGTGCGGCGCGTGGAACTCGATCGAGCAGCGCGACGAGCGGCCCACACCGACCGATCGCGTGGTGCTCACCGCCTCCGGCACGGCGCCCGTACCGGCGACGTCGACGGCGGCCACCGAGGAGGCCCCGCGAGTGGCCTGCGGCATCGGCGAGATCGATCGCGTGCTCGGGGGCGGCCTCGTGCCCGGCAGCGTCGTGCTCGTCGGCGGGCCGCCCGGAATCGGCAAGTCGACGCTGCTGCTGCAGGTCGGGGCCAGCCTCGCGCGCACGCACGGGGCGGTGCTGTACGTCAGCGGCGAGGAGTCCGTGGCCCAGGTCGGATCGCGGGCGCAGCGGCTCGAGGCCGCCCACGACCGGCTGCTGCTGCTCGCCGAGACGCGCTGCGATCGCGCCCTCGATGCGGCCCGCGACCTCGCGGTGGCCGGCGAGCTCGCGGCGGTGATCATCGACTCGATCCAGACGGTCTACACCGACAGCACCGAGGGGCTGCCCGGCAACGTCGGGCAGATCCGGGCCTGCGCCGCGCAGCTCGTCAGCTTCGCCAAGCTGCACGGCGTGCCGGTCGTGCTCGTCGGTCACGTCACCAAGGACGGTCAGCTCGCCGGGCCCCGCGTGCTCGAGCACCTCGTCGACGCGGTGCTGTCGTTCGAGGGCGACGAGGAGCGGGCGCTGCGGCTGCTGCGGGCGAGCAAGAACCGCTTCGGGTCGACGCTCGAGCTCGGGGTCTTCGAGATGACGTCGGTCGGGCTCCGCGAGATCGCGAACCCCTCGGCGGCGTTCCTCGCCGAGCGACCGGCCGACGCGGCGGGATCGTGCATCACGGCGAGCCTGGAGGGATCGCGTCCGCTGCTGCTCGAGGTCCAGGCCCTGCTCGCGCAGGCGTACGGGCCGGCGCGGCGCAACTGCGTCGGCGTCGATCCGGCCCGGCTCGCGATGCTCCTCGCGGTGCTCGATCGCCACGCCGAGCTGCACGTGCTCGACCAGGACGTGTTCGTGAACGTCGCGGGCGGGATGCGGTTGTTCGAGCCCGCGGCGGATCTCGCGGTGCTGCTTGCGGTCGCGTCGAGTCATCTGCGCCGGCCGCTGCCCGCGGGGCTCATCGCCCTCGGCGAGGTCGGCCTGGCCGGCGAGGTGCGGCAGGCCCCGCGTACCGATCTGCGGCTCGCCGAGGCGCAGCGGCTCGGGTTCACGGCAGCGATCGTGTCGGACGGCACCGAGGTCGCGCGCAGCGGCAGCAGCCGCAAGCCGGGGCTCACGCTGCACCGCGTACGCACGGTGGCGCAGGCCCTGGCGGCGGCGTTCTGAACTCGAGCGGGTCGGGCACCCGTCGCAGATGCCCGGCCCGTGCCGCGATCACGCGCGCGCGCGCGGACGGCCATTGGGCTTGTCGTCGTCGGCGTGCTTGCCGGGCTTCTCGGCCTTCTCGGCGGCCTCGGCCTTGGGCGGCTCGGCGGCGACGCGTCGGGCCTCGGCGGCGTTCGCTGCGGTGGCGGCTGCGGCTGCGGCCGCGGGATCCGTCTGACGCAGGCCGATGTTGTGCTTGGCCAGCAGCTCGGCCTCGATGCGCCCGGCGGTCTCGGGGTGATCGGTGAGGAACTGCTTGGCGTTGTCGCGGCCCTGGCCGATGCGCTCGCCGCGGTACGACAGCCACGCGCCCGACTTCTCGATGACGGCCGCCTCGACGCCCATGTCGACGAGCATGCCCGAGCGGCTGACGCCCTCGCCGTAGGTGATGTCGAACTCGACCTCGCGGAACGGCGGCGCGAGCTTGTTCTTCACCACCTTGACGCGGGTGCGGTTGCCGACGACCTGCTCGCCCGACTTGATCGCGCCGATGCGGCGGATGTCGAGGCGCATCGATGCGTAGAACTTGAGCGCGTTGCCGCCGGTCGTCGTCTCGGGGCTGCCGAACATGA
>JBIJCC010000048.1:0-68555 GCA_044344875.1 Nannocystaceae bacterium | reverse complement strand
TCACGCCGATCTTCATGCGCAGCTGGTTGATGAAGATGACGATGGTGCGGCTGCGGGAGATCGACGCCGTCAGCTTGCGCAGGGCCTGGCTCATGAGCCGGGCCTGCAGGCCGACGTGGGAGTCGCCCATCTCGCCCTCGAGCTCGGCCTTGGGCGTGAGTGCGGCGACCGAGTCGACCACCACGATGTCGACGGCGCCCGAGCGCACGAGCATGTCGCAGATCTCGAGGGCCTGCTCGCCGTAGTCGGGCTGCGAGACCAGGAGGTCGTCGGTGCGCACGCCGATCTTGCGGGCGTAGCCGACGTCGAGCGCGTGCTCGGCATCGATGAAGGCGCACACGCCCCCGAGTCGCTGGGCCTCGGCGATCGAGTGCAGGGCGAGGGTCGTCTTGCCCGAGGACTCCGGGCCGTAGATCTCGATGACGCGGCCGCGGGGCAGGCCGCCGACGCCGGTGGCGACGTCGAGGGCGAGGCAGCCCGTCGGCACGACCGAGATCTCGCCGGCGGGCAGGGTGCCGTTCGCCGACAGCCGCATGATCGAGCCCTTGCCGAACTGCTTCTCGATCGTGGCGAGCGCCAGGACGATCGCGGCGTCGCGCTGCTTTGCGGGGGTCACGGGTGGCTTGGGATCGGATGCGGACATGACAAGACCTCGGGGACGGCAGGGGTTGGGGCGGAGGGACTCAGTCGGTGACGACGGGCTCGAGGGACTCGAGGCCGGCGAGACCAGCGGCGTGCAGGCGATCCCACAGGAGCTTGTGGGCCCACAGCGCGGCGGAGCGCTGCAGCGTGCCACGGTCGCCGCGCAGCTGCAGGCGCAGATGCGAGGTCGTGGGGCCGTCGGAGATCGCGAAATGCACGACTCCGACCGGTTTCTCGGGGGTTCCGCCGCCGGGGCCGGCGATCCCGGTGATGGCGACGCAGAGATCGCTCCCGAGCGATCGCCGACCGCCCTCGGCCATTGCGCGCGCGACCGGCTCGGACACCGCGCCGTGCTCGGCGATCAGCGCGGGGTCGACCCCGAGCAGCGCCGTCTTGATGCGGTTGTCGTAGGCGATGACGCCACCGTCGAGACACAGCGACGCGCCGGGGACCGAGGACAGCAGGGCGGATGCGAGGCCCGCGGTGCACGACTCGGCGAAGGCGATGCGACGACCCGCGCGCGTCGCCGCAGCGACGATGCGCGTGGCGAGGTCGGCCTCGCCGATGCCGTAGAGCGCGGGCGCGAGCGCCTCGCCGAGCTCGGCGTCGAGGCCCGCGAGCTCCTCGGCGGTGGCCGCGTTGCCCGCGGCGTCGTGGAGCGCCTCGAGCACGACGAACACCTCCGGTGTCGAGGCGCGGTAGTGCAGGAACATCGCCGCGAGGCCAGGCGAGCGCGTGCGGGCGCGGGCGATGACGGGCTCGATGCGCTCGGCCAGCGCCGACTCGCCCATGCCCAGCGTGCGGTACATCCGGCGCCGCAGCGGCTGGAGGCCGTGGCGCGCGCGCAGGCGCGGCTCGACCTGCTCGAGCATCATCTTCTTCATCTCGCGCGGGACGCCGGGCATCACGAACACCAGCGCGCCGTCGATCTCCACGACGACGCCCTCGGCGCTGCCGATCGGGTTCGGCAACCACTCGCCGCGATCGGGGCGATCGGCCTGCTTGAGGTTGGCCTCGGGCATCGGCCGTCCGAAGCGCTGGAATTTCTCGACGAGGCGCGCCACGGCCGCGGCGTCGCGGATCAGCCCGCAACCCGCGGCCTGGGCGATGGCCTCGGTGGTGAGGTCATCCGTGGTGGGGCCGAGGCCGCCGCTGACCAGGACCACGGCGCTGCGCGCGACCGCTGCCCGCGTCGCCGCCACGATCTCGTCGAGGCGATCTCGAAGCACCACGACGTTGCGGACCTCGATGCCCACCGCGCGTGCGCGCGCCCCCAGGAACGCGGCGTTGGTGTTGATCGTGTCGCCCGCGAGCAGCTCGTCCCCGATGCTGAGGACTTCGGCGACCGGTGGGGAACTCGCGGAAAGCGTCACGCTGGGGCCTTGGCCTCAGGTTTTCGCCTCGTACTGAGCAAATGTCAAGTACAAAGCCGGGCGGCGCCGCGGATCAAATTCGCCGTCGGCTCGAAATCGCCGACTTCGGCGCTTGGAGCGGCGACTCGCACTCGGCTACGATGCCATGCACGGTGCGAATCCGATACGCGGCCAAGACCGACGTCGGCATGAAGAGGACTCACAACGAGGACTACTTCGCGTTGATCGAGGACGAGCAGCTGTTCTTGGTCGCCGACGGGATGGGCGGTCATGCATCAGGCGAGGTCGCGAGCAAACTCGCCGCCGAGGTGATGGGCGAGTTCTATCGCCACAGCAAAGATCAAGACGCGACGTGGCCGTACCGCTACGACGCTTCCTTGTCCTATGCAGAGAACCGCATGGTCGCGTCGATCCGACTCGCGAACCAGCGCATCCACGAGTCTGCGGGGAAGAACCCGCACCTGCGTGGGATGGGGACGACGATCGTCGCCTTCATCGTGAAGGGGGATCAGGCCTTCGTCGCGCACGTCGGCGACTCGCGGTGCTATCGCCTGCGCAACGGCTCGATCAGCCAGCTCACGCGCGATCACTCGCTGCTCGAGGACTACAAGGAAGCGCGCCCCGACATGACGGAGGAGGAGGCGCGCAACTTCCCCCACAAGAACGTGATCACGCGCGCGCTCGGCATGCGTGACAACGTGGTGGTGGACATCTCGCGCGTCGATCTGCAGGACGGCGATCGCTTCGTGCTGTGCTCGGACGGCCTGTCGGGCATGTTGACCGACGACGAGATCCACCACATCACGCGCCGCCACGAGGATCTCGAGAAGGCGGTCTCCGAGCTCATCGATCGCGCGAACGCAGCCGGCGGAACCGACAACATCACGGCGATGGTGGTGGAGTGTTGTTTCTAGCCGCGAGGTGAACGCAAAGCGTTCACCCTCGCGGCTCCGTGCCCGTGCCCGTGCCCATGCCCGTGCCCGAACCCGACCCCCCTACCGCTCGCGGGGCTTCTTCGGCACCGGCTTCTTCACCGGCTTGCGCCCCCCCGGCTTCGCCGGCTTCACCGCCGCCGGCTTCACCGGCTCGACCTTCGCCGGCTCGGCCTTCGCATCCGCCCGGGCCGGCACGGCGCGCCCCGGCGTCGGTGCCCCGGCCGCTTCGATCGGCGTCCCGGGCGTCGGCGTCGGCACGGGCACCACGGGAGCCGCCCGCTCCGGCACGGCCCGTTCTGCGGCGGGTCGCGTCGGCGCGGCCGTCGTCTCCTTCGCATCCTCGCGGTCGACGGTCGCCCGCGCCGCACGCTTGGGCGCCTCGTCGGACTTCGCCGGCGCCTCGGCGACCTTCTCGGTCGCCTTCGCCTTGATCGTGCCCTTGCGCGTGACCTTCTCGACCTCGGCCGCGTCGAGGTGACGACCGAGGACCTCGCTGGCGTCGCGACCCTCGTCGCTCACGCGCTGTGCCACGCGGGCGACGACATCGGGGTCGTTGCGGCTCTGCGCGTTGAGCTCGCTCTTCACCAGCTCGAGCAGCGCGGGATCATCCGACTCGCTCGCGAGACGATCCATCGTCGTCAGCAGGCGCGCCATGTCGTCCTTGATCTTGTCCTGCTCGGCCTTGTCGAAGAACGACTGCATGAGGCTGACGAAGGTCGCCAGCAGGATCAGCGCCGAGAGGGCCCACGCGTAGCGCGGGGGCTTCTTCGGATCGCGCTCCATCCAGATGCCGAGCACAGCCGCGAGCCCGGCCACGAACACCGCTGTGAACGTGACCACGAGATCCATGTCGAAGGATTGGAGAGATTCCACGTTCTTGGCTCCGAGGCGGTGTGCGATCCGCTGTCGCCGACGCTACGGCGCAGCCGATCGCCTTGTCAACGGACCGCCCCCGCAAACCGGTCCGCTCACCGGACAGCAGATCGGGCCTCGACGTCGCACGACGGACGCGACGTGTTTGCATCAGCCCTCCGTGCGCGCGGCTGATATGCTCCGCCCGCGCGCGCCCCTTTTGCGGCTCGCGCGGAGTCCACGATGTCCCTGTCGCGCGAAGAATCCATCGCAAGTCTGCGCCTGCTGGTGTGCATGGCCAAGGCCGACGGCGTGCTCCATGAACGCGAGCGGACCATGCTCGAAGCGAGCTTCGGCGAGATCGAGCTGCCCGAAGGGATCACCCTGCAGTGGCTCTTCGACGAGCCGACCGACGTGTCCTCGGTGCTCGCGCAGCTCGTCAGCGAAGAGGCCCGCGACAACGCGTACGCGGCCGTGTACGCGCTCGCCTGTGCCGACGGCGATTGCTCGCCGCCCGAGCGCGGCTTGCTGCTCGAGATCCGCACCAAGCTCGGCATCGACGAGACCCAGGACGCGCACCTCGCCCGCCTGTTCCTCCCGCGCCACCAGATCGGTCGCGAGTACGGCAGCTCGGGTGCCACGCCCACGCTCGACGCGATGGCGCGTGACATCCAGATCACCGCCGAGACCCGCAAGACCGCGATCGTGTCGGCGCTGCTCGGTGCGTTCCCGTTCCCGGGGCTGTCGATCGCGACCGACCTCATCATCGCCGGTCTGCAGGTCGGGCTCGCGCGCGACATCGGTGCGATGTGGGGCCAGCAGATGGACACCGCCCAGGCCAAGGGCGTGCTCGCCGGCTTCGGCGTCGGCACCGGTGCCCGCATCGCGCTGTCGAACCTGCTGAAGGTGTTCCCCGGCTGGGGCAGCGCCTTCGGGGCCGCGTCGGCGTACGCGTCGTCGTACGCCGTCGGCCGGGTGATGAACGCCTACTTCCACGAGGGCCGCGGCCTCGACGCGAAGGAGCTCGCGGCGCGCTTCAAGGCCGCGAAGGCCGAGGGCAAGGAGGCCTTCGCGGGCGACACCGCGGTCATCGAGCAGGCGAAGGCCGCCCACGCCGAGGCGCTGACCGCCCTCGAGGCAGAGCTCGCGGAGGGCCGCATCACGCAACAGGAGTTCGAGCAGCGCGCCCGAGCGATGGTCCCGTGACGTCGACCCCGTGACGTTCGTTGCGGTCCGTCCGCGCCCGATCGACGATTGATCCGGCCGCGGCCGAGCGCGAGCGCGCCGCGCCGACGTTTCCGATCCCACGCCTCAAGCCGGCACGTTTCGGGTCGATGACGCCGGACGTGGACGCGATTCGGGCATCGCTCAGGATCTACCAGGCCGTCGCCCGGCCGGTCGTGCGGCCCGATGCCGCGATTCCGCCGCCGTCGATCCCGACGGGGGAGGGCGCCCGCGCGGGGCCTCGACCGATCGAAGGCGGAGCGGCCGGGCAGTCGGCGCGCGGATCTCCGGATCCGCGGACGCGCGACGGCCCGACCGACCGCGCGCGCGTCGTCGACGCAACGCCACGCCCGATCGACGTGCCCGATGAGCACGAGCTCTGGGCGCGCGACATGAAGGTGCGCGCGGAGCATGCCTCCGATTCGCTCGACGGCGAGCTACGTGGACTGCCGTCGTTCGAGTACAGCCAAGGCCCCGACGGTCGCATCTACGCGACCGGGGATCCGCCGCAGCTGCAGGCGCCGGCCGACACCGAGATCGCCGCCGCGCACGATCCACCGCACGGCCCCGAACCGCCGGTGGCCTCCGGCCCGGCCTTCGAGGCCGCCCTGCCGGAGCCCCGAGGGCAGGACGCCGACACCGGCGTCGATGCGCGGGGCGAGGAGACGCGCGAGCCGATCCCGCTGCAGTCGCGCGATCGCCCCGAGCCATCGAAGGTCGAGCGCGCCTACGTCCGCGCGACGCAGGCCGAGCCGGGGCCCGCCTTCGATGAGGTCGCATGATGCGATCGCGATGCTGCGCCGTCGGGGAACCGCCCCGCGGCGATGGGCATCGCCGTCGTGTCAGCGGCTCAGGGCACGCGAACGCGTCGCCACTTCACGCGCGTCTGGTTGAAGTGGCCGCGCACCTTGGGATCCTGCTCGAGGTCCTGCAGGCGACCGTCGACGTCGCGCGCGCGGCAGGCGATGACGTAGTCGCCGGGCGCGGGCGCCTTCCACTGGAAGGTCCACACCGTCCACGCATGGGTGTGCGCCCCGGGGGCCAACGGGGCCTCGGGGAAGTACGC
Source organism: Nannocystaceae bacterium (assembly GCA_044344875.1). GTDB lineage: Bacteria > Myxococcota_A > Polyangia > Nannocystales > Nannocystaceae > Xiheibacterium. The sequence continues at coordinate 62,463 of JBIJCC010000048.1, read as the reverse complement.
CTCCGGCGGCGTGAACTCGGCCGGCTCCCACGTGCGCCCGCCGTCGACGGTGACCTCGATCGCGGCGATCGGCGTGCCGCCACCCCACGCCCAGCCCGTGAGCGTCCAGCCGGCGGGGCTCCGTTGACAGCGCGTGACCATCGACTTGAGGCCGATCCACCGCGCCTGCACCCGGACCCACTCGCCGTCCTGCAGCTCCTTGTTGGTGAACACCCAACGGTTGTGGATGCCCATGTGCGGCGCCGTCTTGCCCTCGATGTGGCCGAGCCACTTCACGTGCGACATCGAGTAGATGCCGGGCACGACCAGGCGCGCCGGGAAGCCGCGCGGCCGAGGGAGCGGCTCGCCGTTCATCGTGACCGCCACGATGGCGCCGGCGCGATCGAGCTCGTCGAGCGACAGCCCGTAGTGGTAGCCGCGGCGCACCAGTGGGATCGGATCGAGTCCGTGGAACGCGAAGTGGGTCGCGGGACCGGGGCCGCCGCTGGCTTCGAGGACGCGGCGGAGCGTCGGGCCGGCCCAACGCGCCTGGCCGAGGAGCCCGGCCGAGCCCATCAAGTGGTTGCCGTTGCCCGCGCACTCCATCACGCACAGCCGCTCCTCGCGGGGCAGGGCGCGGAGCTGATCGAACGTCAGTACACCGTCGGCGGCGGTGCCCGTGATCCGCAGGCGCCACGTCGCCGCGTCGACCTCGGGGTGGCGGTGGCGATCGCGGCGGAAGTAACCATCGACCGGAGTGAGCGGCCCCGACATGGTGCCGGTGCGCTGCTCGATCATGCTGATCATGCGGAACGCCAGCGGCTGCAGCACGCGGCCGAGCCACCGCGCCATGCCCTCGACCGGACGCAACGGCAGCTCGTCGGGTAGCGACGGCAACGTCGCGCTCGTCGGCACCAAGGCCCCTTCGTTGACGCCGGAGTCGGCCATCGCCCGGGCTACTTAGCACTGTTGCGCCAGGCATTCGAGCGGCGAACGGCGCGGGCCTGTCGCGGGAGACCCTGCGGGCTTGGGGGGCGTTCACAAATCCGGTAGCGTCACCCCTCTCAAGGAGACCACCCGTGCTTTTCCGAACGATTTCGACGGCCTGTTTGATGCTCAGCCTCAGCGCGATCGGCACCGCGTGCGACGACAAGAAGCCCGAGGCCAAGGCGGACGCCAAGGGCAAGGCCGAGGAAAAGAAGGCCGAGGCCAAGGTCGAAGCGAAGGTCGAAGAGGCGAAGGTCGAGGCGAAGGTCGAGGAGGCCAAGGTCGACGCGAAGGCCGAGGAGGCGAAGGCCGAGGACGCGAAGGCCGAGGAGGCGAAGGCCGAGGAGGCGAAGGCCGAGGACGCGAAGGCCGAGGAGAAGAAGGCCGAGGACAAGAAGCCGGCCGCCGATCCGAAGAAGCCCGCCGCCGAGGAGCCCAAGGCCGATCCGGGCCCGTCCGCCGACGGCAAGGGTCTCTACGACAAGAAGTGCAAGAACTGCCACAACGCCAACGGCGACGGCAAGACCAAGATCGGCGCCGAGAACGACATCGAGGACTGGACGGTCGCCGGCTGGAAGACCAAGTGGACCCAGCAGAAGATCGAGGACATCGTCCTCAACGGCAAGGCGGGCTCGAAGATGAAGCCGTTCAAGGACAAGCTCACCGCCGACGAGATCGTCGCGGTCTCGAAGTACGCCCGCTCGCTCGGGAAGTGACGCTGCGGTGTGCTCGACTCACTCGCGGCGGCCGGCCGCGAGGGCGTCGACCTCGGCCATCACGGCCGCGATGTCCTCGTCGGGGACGTTCTGGCGGTGATCGGCGAGCTGGAGTCGGACGCGATCGCCCTGGACCTCCGCGATGAGGACCTCGACGATCGCACCCGTCACCGCGTCGAAGTGCAGCGATACGCTGCGGACCAGTGCGCGGGCCGCCGAGTCGCGCAGCGGCAAGAGATCGAGGCGGTGACCGCCGCGGGGTACCACGGTGCGGCTGTCGGCGACGAGCGCCTCGCCCTCGCCGGGCGTGAACGCGGCGCGCAGCCGGGCGCCGAGCCACGCGGCACCAGGCACCCGATCGCCATCGACGACGGTCACCGGGGTGTCGGCGCGATTGGGGACGATCCGCATCCCGCGATCGTCGAGGATCGTCGTCGAGCCGCCGAGGCCGTCGTCGCGGAGCACCAGCCGCGGCGTACCGGTCGCCCCCGGTCCGAACACGAGGGTGCCCGTGACGACCAACGGCTCGCGCAGCAGCGAAGTCTCGCGCGTCGTCGTCAGCCGCACCAGCAGGTTGCGCGTGCGCTTGGCGTAGTTGGCCCACAGCTCGAGGCGATTCTCGAGCCGCTTGTCCTCGATCTCGTCGGCGCCGCCCCGACGCGGCCACGCGAGGGTGCCGAGCGCGGCGGCGAGCCAGGTCCGTCGGTGGATCATCCCTGCGCGTCCCCCTCGGGCTCGGGGCCCGCGTCGACGCCGGCGACGCGTCGCAGCACGCGGCAGATCCCCGGCGCGACGAACAGCCCGATGCCCGATGCCGTCGTCGCCCCGAGGACGACGACGAGTCCCATCGTCCGCCACATCGCCACGCCGGATCCGAGCAGTGCCACACCGGCGGCGACCTGGCACAGGCTCGTGACGATGATGCCGGTCGCGAACAGCGGCCGGTCCAGATCGATGGCGCGACACGATCGTCCGGCAGAGATGGTCGCCGACGCGCCGACCAGCAGCAGCGCGGGGAGCATCGCGGGGCCGACGGGCAGCCGCAGCAGCGCCATCGCAGCGAGCACCGCACACTGCGTCGCGAGGGTCGAGAACGCGGCACTGATCGCGATCGTCAGGCTGCGCGTGCCGAGCCACACCACGAGCGCGCCGATCCACATCTGGCACAGCGCGTAGATGCCGAGCCAGTCGGCGAACGACGCTCGGTCGCGGCGCGATGCGACCGCGGGGCCGTGCAGCGCGATCGCCTGGCCGTCGGCGTCGCGGATCCGCGGCACACCCACGTCGGCGTCCGCGGAGAGCTGCACGAACGCGCGGACGGCCGCGGGCTTGCCCGGCACGAGGTAGCGGCGCAGCCAAGGGCCGAGGGAGCCCGACAGCATCGCGGCGGCGGTCGGGGCCCCGTCCTGCATCGCCGCGCCGCGGAGGAACTCGCCGAACGCGTCGGGGCGGAAGCCCTTGGCCTCGAGGGTCGCGCGCATGTGCTCGAGCCGCGCCGGCAGCTCGAGCGCGAGCAGGGCGGTGCGGCGACGCTCGAGCTCGGGGGTCCGCGCGACCCACAGGCCAGGGCTGTCGACGCGGACGATCTCGGCGGGGATCGAGTCCGCGAGCGCGCGGGCGTCGAGGGCTGCGCGCTCGAGGGCGGCCGCCGGGTCGGGGCCCTCGCTCTGCGCGCGGACGATCGCTGCGGGATCGAAGAACTCGTCGTGCAGGCGGCGCTGTGCCGCGCTCGCGCCGTACTCGCCCAGGGCCACGCGCTCGGCTCCGCGGTAGCGCAGCGACGACACCGCGACGACCCCCGCGACAAGGCACGACAGTGCGAGCAACGACGCGAGCACAGGCAGCGCGCGCCACGAGAAGCCGCGGCCCTCCCACGACACGTCGCCGCCGATGCGGGCGTGGATCGCCGGCAGCACCACGCGCAGCGGCACGATCGCGAGGGCGACCCACACCGCCCACGCCCAGCTCCAGTGCTGCCAGGCGGGGTAGGGCGACAGCCACAGCGGCGCCATCGCGGAGGCGAGCACCGTCGCGGCGGGCCACCCGCGGGCGCTGATCCGCTGCAGGTGCAGCGCGCCCTCGCAGGCGAAGCCGAGCCAGAGGATCACGATCGCCAGACCCCAGGCGTCGATCTCCGGCAGCGCGATCGCAGCGAACAACATCGACGTCACCAGGCACACGAGGATCGCCAGTGTTGCCCGCACCCGGCGCAGTGCAGCGGCGAGCACCGCTGCGATCGCGGCCAGGGCGATCGCGACGAGGCGCAGTCCGGCGTCGTCGACCAGGGCGCGGGCGCTCTGCTCGACGTGGCGCGGCCCGACCCACGCGGCGAACACCGGGCGATCGCCGATCGCGGCTTGGACATCGGCGAGCACCGCATCGCTCGGCCGCGTGGTCCGCAGCTGCAGCAGGCACGCCGTACCGTCGGCCGCGAGCAGATCGCCCGCGGCGGTCACCGTCGACGTGCCCGGCCCACGCGTGCTCGAGAAGCGGCCGCCGTCGTCCTCGAGGTGGCCGAGCAGGCCCAGGGGATCGCGGCGCGGCTCCTCGCCCGAGACGCCGAACAGCGGCGACGACATGCGCGCCCGGAGGTTCTCGATCGCGTCGGAGATCGCCTCGTCGCCGAGCCGCCCACCGATCTGACCCAGGGCGGCGTCGTCGACGAGGAACAGCGCGTGGGCGTCGAACCATGCCGCGGCCTCGCCGGCCGGCGCCGCGATCGGCACCCGCTCTTCACCGAGGCGCTCGGCGATCGCGGAGGCGGACTCGGTCAACAGCAGCGAGGGATCCTCGGTCGCCGCGTCGTCGCGGAGCTGCAGCAGCACCAGCGGCTCGTCGACGAGTTGGCGGTCGTCGAGCGGGAGCAGGGCCTCGCTGCCGCCGCGCGTCACCACGCGGCCGGACAGCAGCGCCGCGCACACCGCGGCCAGCACGAGCCAGCCGGCGATCACCGCGGTCGACCAGCGCGTCGCCCATCGCGACAACGAGATCGCGTCGGGGCGATCGGAGCCGTCGGGGGCGGGCGCGCGGGGGACCACTGCTGCGCGCGAGCCTACCAGCACTTGCCCGTGTTATGGCTCTTGCCGTGAGCCTGAACCCCGAGCAACAGGCGGCGGTGGTCCATCGCGGCTCGCCACTGCTCGTGCTCGCCGGGGCGGGCACCGGCAAGACCCGCGTCATCACCCACCGCGTCGCCCATCTGCTGGACGAGGGCACGCCGCCGTGGCGGATCCTGGCGGTCACCTTCACGAACAAGGCCGCCGAAGAGATGCGCACGCGCATCGACCTGCTGTGCGAGGGCCGCCACGACACCAAGCAGATCTGGGTCGGCACGTTCCACTCGATCTGTGCGCGGATCCTGCGGCGCTGGGGCCAGCCGGTGGGGTTGTCGCCGCGGTTCACGATCTTCGACACGGCCGACTCGGTGCAGGTGATGTCGCGGGTGCTCGAGGCCCAGAACGTCTCGGACAAGCTGTTCTCGGCGCGCGGCGTGCTGGGCTGGATCGATCGCGCCAAGAACCGCGGGCTCGGCCCGACCCAGCTCGACGACATCGGCCTGATCGAGCCCGTGCGCAGCGTGGTCGGCAAGGCGTACGCCGCCTATCAGAAGCGCCTGCTCGCCGCCGACGGGGCCGACTTCGGCGATCTCCTCGTCCACGCGGTCGCGCTGCTGCGCCAGGCCGACAAGCCGGCGACCGGCCAGCTCGCCGACACCGATCCGGTGCGCGGGCTGCTGCACCGCTTCGTCCACGTCGTCGTCGACGAGTTCCAGGACACGAACCCGGTGCAGGCCGAGCTCGTCGATCGCCTCGCCGCGCACGCGGAGCTGTGCGTGGTCGGCGACGACGACCAGGCGATCTACGGCTGGCGCGGGGCCGACGTCGATCAGATCCTGCGCTTCGCCGATCGCCACGGCGGCACCGAGGTCGTCCGACTCGAGCACAACTACCGCAGCACGGCGTGCATCCTGCGCTGCGCCGACGCGGTGATCCGCAAGAACTCGAGCCGCCTGGGCAAGACCCTGTGGACCGACGCCGGCGAGGGCGACAAGGTCCGGGTGCTCGAGCTCTTCGGCGAGCGCGAGGAGGCGAAGTTCGTCGCCCAGGAGATCAGCGCGGCGATCGACGATGGCGCGTCGCCCGAGCAGTACGCGGTCTTCTATCGCACGCACGCCCAGTCGCGCGCGCTCGAGGAGGCGCTGCGCAACGCGGGCCTGTCGTGCCGGATCGTCGGTGGCGTCGCGTTCTACGAGCGCGCCGAGGTCAAGGACATCATCGCGTACCTCGTCGCGCTGCAGAACCCGGGCTCCGACACGCACCTGGCCCGCATCCTCAACCGACCGGCGCGCGGCATCGGTGGCACCACGCTCGAGCGTCTACTCGGTCATGCGACCACGCGGGAGATCACGCTCTGGGACGCGCTGCGCGAGGCCCGGGACGCCGGGGTGACGCCGGCCGCGTGCCGCAAGATCGACGGCTTCCTCCAGCTGATGGAGCAGCTCGGCGCGCAGGTGCCCACGCTCGGCGTCGACGAACTCGTCGCCGAGATCGTCGAGCGAACCGGCTACCGCGAGATGCTGTCGGTCGACGGCGACGAAGAGGCGCAGAACCGACTCGAGAACCTCCAGGAGCTCCTGGGCAACGTGCAGGAGTTCGTCGCCGATCGGCCGGGCGCGACGCTGGCCGACTACCTCGAGCAGACCAGCCTCGTGGCGGGCGAGCGCGCCGAGGGCGATCGCTCGCGCGCGGTGACGCTGATGACCGTGCACTCGGCCAAGGGGCTCGAGTACGACGAGGTCTACCTCACCGGCATGGAGGAGCGCGTGTTCCCCCATGCTCGCGTCATCGATGATCCGGTGCAGCTCGAGGAGGAGCGGCGGCTCGCATATGTCGCGATCACGCGGGCACGCAAGCGACTGACGCTCACGATGGTCGCGCGTCGGCAGCTGTACGGACAGACGCAGGCGGGCACGCCGTCGCGGTTCGTGCTCGACATGCCGCGCGACTCGATCGCGACGGCCGGTCGCCCCGCCGGTGGATCGGGCCGCAACGCGGCGCGCCCGGGGTCGCCGGTGCTGCGCCGGCCCGAGCCGAGCTGGAACGACGACGTCGTCTACGACGTGGACCCCGGCGTCGAGCTGTCCTCGGACGAACTCGGCGGCGAGGAGGGCGTGATGCTCTACGTCGGCATGCACGTGCGGCACAAGGACTTCGGCGTCGGCGAGCTCCTCGGCTGGGCCGGGGTGGGCCCGCAGCTCAAGTTCAACCTGCGGTTCCCCAAGATCGGGATGAAGACGATCCTCGCCCGCTTCTGCGAGCCGGTGTGAGGGCCGCGGTGCCGATGAAGTTGTTCGGGCGCCTGCCGCTCCCGCATCATCTCTACATCGGCATCGGGCTCAGCTACGAGCTCGGCATCGTTCGCGACGTCCATCGGTTCGTGAACGGCATCGGCGGCCAGATCATCGTCGGACGCTGGTAGTCGAAGAATCCACCCCAGGGCCCCCTGCGGGCGCCTTGACAACATACTATCGTGGTAGTACTAACTCGGTAGTCGAATGGCAGCCACGCACCTGGGGAAGTTGCAGCTCGCGATCATGCGCGTGCTGTGGGCGCACGGTGAAGCGACGGTCACGGACGTGCAGCGTGCCCTGGAGGCGAGCCACGCCCTCGCACCGACCACCATCGCGACGATGCTCAAGAAGATGGAGGCCAAGGGCGTCCTCGAGCACCGCATCGACGGTCGGCGTTTCATCTACCGCCCGTTGGTCACCGAGCAGGGCGTGACGCGGACGATGGTCGCCGATCTGGCCGACCGGCTCTTCGACGGCAGCCCGAGCGCCCTCGTGTCGCATCTGCTGGACGCGCACGAGGTCGACGGCGACGAACTCGAGGCGCTGCGGCGCATCGTGGACGCGGCGAGCGCTGCGGCGAGCACGGCGGCCAAGGCAGCCGCGAAGGAGCGCAAGCGATGAGCGAGTCCGTCCCGGTGCTCCTCGCGGTCGCGGCCTGGATTGCGACGTATGCGATCCACAGCACGATCCTGCTGCTCGCCGCGTGGTTGATCGCGCGGCGTCTGCCCGATCGTCCCGACGTCACCAGCCCGATCTGGAAGGTCGCGGCCGTGGGCGGCATCGTCACCGCCTCGTTCTCCACGGCGTTCGGCGTGCATCCCCTCGCGGGGCGCGTCGAGGTGCCGCGCGTGGCGGTGGTGCCAGCCGCGATGCCATCGCCCGTCGCATCGCCCGAGTCGATCGGGCCGCGGATTCCCATGGCACCTCGGGTCCACGGCGCCGACGGAATCGAGGGCGTGCTGCACGTGCGTCCGGTTCGACCCACCCGCGAGGGGGCGGACGTCGGCGGGGCGACGGCGAGCGTGACCGCGGGGCCCACGCCGACAACGCGCTGGGACTGGCCGCAGTGGCTCACTGCCGCGTGGTTGGTCGGGGCGCTGCTCGGTCTGTCGTCGGTGTTCGCGGCGCGTCTTCGCCTGGCCACCGTCCTGCGGTCGCGCCGGCCCGCGCCGCCCGCCCTGGTCCGTCAGCTCGTCCTGCTGTGCGCCGACGTGCCGGCCCGCGCGATGCCGCGGCTCTTCGCCAGCGATGCGATCGTCGTCCCCTTCGCCGTCGGTGTGCTCGCCCCGGCGATCGTGGTGCCGTCGCGCGCCGCGACCCTGTCGAGCGCCGCCCAACGCACGATGCTCGCCCACGAACTCGCCCACGTACTGCGTCGCGATCCGGCGTGGCGGCTCGTGATGGTCGTGCTCGAGCGGGTGCTGTTCTTCCAGCCGCTGCTCCGCCTCGCGCGGCGCCAGATCGAGCACGACGCGGAGTACCTCTGCGACGCGTGGGCGGCCGAGCAGACCGCGGCGCCCTTCGAGCTGGCGCGCTGCCTCACCGAGATCGCAAGTTGGGTTGAGCCGCGTCGGTCGCTCGCCCTCGCGCCGTCGATGGCCGAGCCGCGCTCGATCCTGCGTCGCCGCGTGCTGCGGTTGGTCGCGGGTGGGCCGTCGCACGCGTCGCCGCGGGCCCGCGCGGTGCCCTGTGCGCTGGCGATGTGCGGACTGTTGCCCTTCGTCGCTCCGATGGTGGCGTGGGCCGACACGTCCGCTCCGCCGCGCCCCACGATCGCGGTCGTCGCCGCGCCGACCTCCGCCGATCCGTCGGTGCCGAGGGTGGTCGTCGTGCGCCCGCGGGTCCCGGCGACGCCGGTGATCGCGGCAGCGCCCGAGTCCACCCCTCGCAGCGAGCGGCAGGACCGTCGCCGCGCCGCGCGGGCCCTGCATCGGGCGATCCGCAGGGCGGGGCGAGACGAGCGTCTGCCGACCGCCGACGAGCTCGCCGATGCGATGGACGTCGCGCCGCCCGAGCCACCGCCCGTCGAGCTGGTCTACGTCGACGACGCCTGGGTCGCCGAGATCGATCGCGAGGCCGCGATCCTCGGCGAGGCGATCGTGATCGATCTGGAGGATGAGTTCGACGGCGAGGTCGAGGATGCGGCTGAGCATGCGTTCGAGGCCGAACTCGACGCGATCATCGCCGAGGCCGACACGCTCGCCGAGGTCGCGCGGGCCCACGCACGCACGCACGACCTGGCCGCGGCACGGGTCATCGAGGCCCGCGCCCGCGCGCTGCGTCGCCGTGCCGACGCACGGAGCGATGCGATGCGACGGCCCCACGGTCGCGTGCGGGTACTCGACCGCGCCCTGGCCGACGCACCGTGCTTCGCCCCGCCGGCCCCGCCGTTGGCACCGTTGCCGCCGGCCTTCGACGCCGCCGACAGGTTTCCTGTGACTGCACCGGTCGCTCCGACTGCGCCCTGACCGGCTCACCCAACCCCAGTCGCTACACCGAGGAGCTTCGATCCCATGCGTTGGTCCCTTCCTCTGCTCGTCTTCGCGGGCGTGCTCGCATCGATCCCGACCGAAGCGGACGCCCGTCGGCCGCGCGCGCGAACGGTGGCACCCCCAGCCGCGCCCCGTGCCCCGCGTCCGCCTGCGCGGGCGGAGGCCCCCGAGCCCGCGGAGGCCCCCGAGCCTGCGGAGGCCCCCGAGCCTGCGGAGGCCCCTGAACCTGCGGAGCCGCCCAGTTTCCCCTTCGCTGCACCCCCGAGCCCGCCCCCGCCGGGTGTGCACGCGTTCTCGTTCTCCTTCGGTCGTGGTCGCCTCGGCGTCGGCGCGACCAGCATGACCGCCGAGCTCCGCCAGTTCTTCGGCGCCTCGGGCGACGCCGGGATCCTCGTGCAGAGCGTGCAGCCGGACACGCCGGCCCAGCGCGCCGGCGTTGCGGTCGGTGACGTCATCGTCGGTGTCGACGGAGACGCGATCGACGACGTCGGCGACGTCGCGGACGCGCTGTCCGATCGACGGTCCGGCGACAAGGTCGAGATCGAGGTCGTGCGCAACAAGAAGACCCGTCGCTTGGTGACGGAGCTCCGCGAAGGCGACGATGGCGGCATGCGACTCGAGGGGCTTCCCCCCGGCGCGATGCAGCTCTTCGGCGGCGTCGACGACGACGCGGTGCGGTCGCAGCTCGACGCGCTGACCGAGCGGCTCGACCGGCTCGAGCGGGCCCTCGAGGGCGGTGAGCGTCGCCCGAGTCGCGGGAATCGTGGTCGCCCGGCGGCGCCGAAACGCCCGGCACGTCCGCCGCGCCCGCCGTCCGACCACACCTGAGTCTGGTCACCGACGACTAACTCGGCGGCATGAACTTGTAGCCCGCGCCCCGCACCGACAGGAACACCACCGGGTTGCGGGGATCGGGCTCGAAGTGCCGCCGCAGCCGCATGATGAAATTGTCGACCATGCGGTGGCTGGGGTAGTCCTGCAGCTTCCACACCTCCTGCTGCAACTCCTCGCGGCCGAGGACGCGGCCGGGGTTGTCCGCGAAGTAGCGAAGCAGGTCGAGCTCGAGCTTGGTGAGGTGGACGGGCTCGCCGCGCACCGTGACGGTGTGCGTATCGAAGTCGATGAGCGCGTCGCCGAGGCGAAGAATCCCCGGCGAGCTGCGCTGGGTCTCGTTCTTGCGGCCCCAGTCGCGACGTCGCAGCAGCGAGCGCACGCGCGCGAGCAGCTCTTCGAGGTCGAACGGCTTCGCGAGGTAGTCGTCGGCACCGGCGTTGAGACCTTCGATCCGGTCCTCGAGGTCACCGCGCGCGGTGAGCATCAGCACCGGCGTCGTGTTGCCGGAGTCGCGCAGCTTCTGGCACAGCGAGAAGCCGTCGACGTCGGGCAGCATCACGTCGAGCAGGATCGCGTCGTAGGCCCGGTCGGCCAGGAGCAGTCGGCCGGCCTCGCGTCCGGTCGAGGCGACGTCGACAGAGTAGCCCTCGAGCTCGAAGTTCAGCTTGAGGCCAGCGGCGAGGTGCTCCTCGTCCTCGACGAGCAGGACACGGATCGGGGCGTCGGTCATGGCAAGGGCACCGGGGTCTTGGCGGCGGGGTCGATCGCCGGCTCCGCGGCGGCCGGCTCGATCGGTCGCTCGACGAGCTCGGGATTGGGTAGCACGACCGTCATGCGGGTCCCAGCGCCCGGTCCCGCAGAGTACGCGCTCAGCTGACCGCCGAGCCCGCGGACCAGCGCCTTCACGACGAACAAGCCGAGCCCGGTGCCCCGTCGCGCGCGCACCGCCTCGCCGTCGACGCGATAGAACCGATCGAAGACCCGGGCGAGCTCTCGCTTGGGGATGCCGATGCCGTGATCGCTGACCTCGATGCGCAGCACGTTGCCGTCGACGAACGCCCGGATCGCGACATCGGCCGGGGGATCCGAGTACTTCACCGCGTTGTCGAGGAGGTTCTTGATCACGATCTCGAGCGCGGTCGGATCGCTGATGACGTGGAGGTCCTCGGGGACGTCCACCTTGATGCGGTCGCTGTCGCCCGAGTGCCGGCGGCCCACCAGCGCGGTGCACCGCCGCACCAGCGCCAGCAGATCGATCGACACCGCCGCATGTCCGCGTCCACCGTGTCCCAGGCGCGTGGCCTCGAGGATGTCGTCGATGAAACCCGAGAGCCGCTCGACATCGTGACGCATCATGTCGTGCAGTCGATCGCGCTGCGGCGCGGGCAGCTCGGGACGGCGCAGGGTCTCGAGGCACAGGCGCAGCGAGGCCAGCGGGCTGCGCAGCTCGTGCGTGACCGAATCGACGAACGTCGTCTGCCGCCGCACCTCGAGGATCTCGCGGGCGAGGAACACCGCGAACAACACGAGCACGGTGATGATCGCCAGGAACGAGACGATGCCCGCGACCAGCAGCGAGACGTTGGTTGCCGCCCACTGCTGCGTCAGTTCTTGGTTGCGGACGATGACGTAGATCCACCCGACGAGCAGCGCGGTCGACAGGGCGACGGCGACCGACCCGTAGATGATGGGGCCCGAGATGGAGCGGGTCGCGCGGCGGGCCATGGGGGGCGTCGCCGCATCATCGCGCGGCCGGCGGGGCCGGGCCACCGACGCCACCCACCGCGGCGCGTCGGGCCCGATCCCCACGGGGATCACCGCCATCGACAGGCTCGTCCACAGGTTGTCCACGACCTGTGGATTCCCCGGCATTCCGGCCAATTCGGCCACGAACGGCCACGTAGGGTGATGTAGGCGCGGACCGCGAGCGCCCCCCGGGGACGACCGCCGGCCGACGGTCGTACGGATCGAGCCCGGCCGGTAGGATGCGCTCGAACCCCGCTCGGCCATCGAGCCTCAGGAGACCCATGACCTTCGTCGTCACCTCGAACTGCAACGGCTGCCGATTCACCGACTGTGTGGCGGTCTGTCCCGTGGAGTGCTTCCACGGCGACGACAAGATGCTCTACATCGATCCCGACGAGTGCATCGACTGCGGCGCGTGCGTTCCGGAGTGCCCGGTCGAAGCCATCTACGACGAGACCGAGCTGCCCACGAACCTTCAGGAGTACAAGACGATCAACGCGGAGCGGGCCAAGGGCCTGCCGGTGGTCAACGAGAAGGGCACGCCGACGCCCGGCGCCGATCAGCGCAAGAAGGACCTCGGCTTCTAGCCGACGCGCGTCGTCACCCGGCCGCGGCCGCTGTCTCGGCGCGCCGCGGCGCCTTGGTCTTCTTGCCCTTGCCCTTGCTCGGCTTGGCGTCTCGGGCGTGGAACGCCGCGAGCACCTCGGCCTCGCGCTGCGGCAACCATCCGGCGCGAAGCGTCTTGCGGCGCGTCTCGGGCAGACTGTTCCAGTACGCGAGCGTGTCGGCGACGACGGTCTTCGCGTCGCGGCACGCCAAGCCGGTCGCGAGCGCCTTGGCGTTGCTGACCTGGCCGAAGCCCGCCGACTCGCCGACGCTGGGCACCCAGATCGGCAGGTCCGCGCCGAAGACGACCTTGTTGGCCTCGAGGAACGGCGTATCGACCCACGTGAGCTTCGCGTCGCTGCCGGTGACCTCGAGGCACGCCTGCAGCAGCTCGCCCATCGGCATCGGCTCACGGGGACCGCAGAGGTTGTAGACGCCCATGTGCTTGTGCTCGACGGCGCCGATGATCCACGCCGACAGGTCGCGCACGTCGATGAACTGCACCGGATCGGTCGCCACGCCGGGCGCGAGCATCTCGCCCCCGCGCGCTACCCGGACCGGCCAGTAGGTGAATCGATCGGTCGGATCGTCGGGACCGACGATGAACCCCGGTCGGACGTTGGTGACGCGGCCGGGCATCGTCGCCTCCGCGGTCTGTTCGCACAGGGCCTTCAGCGCGCCGTAGAACTCCATCACGCGCTCGATGGTCGGGTCCGGCATCGTCGCGACCGGATCGGTCTCGACGATCCCGACCTTGGAGAAGTCGGCGTACGCCGAGATCGAGCTGACGAAGACGTAGTGCTCGACCGCGTCGGCGAGGAGCTTCGCCGAGTCGCCGACGATGCGCGGCACGTAGCCCGAGGTGTCGATCACCGCGTCCCACGAGCGTCCGCGCAGCGCATCGAGCTTGCCGTCGCGATCGCCTTGCAGCTTCTCGACGTCGGGGAACAGCTCGGGGCGGGTCTTGCCGCGGTTGAACAGCGTCACCTCCCACGACTTCGCCAGCGCGGCCTCGACGACGTGGGGCCCGAGGAAGCCCGTGCCACCCAGGACCAGCAGCCGCGGGGCCTTGCTCGCCGCCGCGACCGGGGGCGCGGCCGTCGGTGCTGGCGTCGTCGCCGGTGTCACCGAGGGCGGTGCGTCCGAGCGGCGGCAGCCCGCGGTCCAGCCGGCCACCGGCGCAGCGGCACACCCGAGGAGGAATCGACGACGCGACGCTGGCATGTGCCGCGTTCGACCCGCATGCCAGAAGATTGGTTTCGGACGAATCCAACCGCGAACGGGACGGGGTCTCTCGTGGGTCCCGCTGCGCGTCGCCGCACTGGCATCCCCGCCGATCCGTCATGACCTCGCCGATGTCCGAGCCCTCCCGCACCACGTCGACGCGACTGGACTTGCCGGTCCTGCGCGCCGCGGTGCAGTTCGCCCTGGTGATGACGGCGAATTTCGTGCTCCGCAGCGTCCGCGACGAGATGGGTGTCGTCGGTGGCGTGTCGAACCTGCCATGGATGTTCTCGGCAACGCTGGGCGGCACGCTCGCGATGGTGCCGCTGTACGGATACGCGGCGTCGCGACTCGGTCGTCGCGCCCTGGCGGCCGCGGTGTACGGCGCGCTCTCGGCGAGCCTCGTCGCGTTGCACGTGGCCTTCGTCGCCTTCGATGCGGCCGAGGCGACGCTCGGGTGGATCACGTTCGTGTGGCTGAGCGTGATCAACATGGTCGCGGTCGCGAGCTTCTGGAGCGCGGTCGTCGACGTCTTCAGCGGCGCGGCCGCGCGGCGGAGCTTCGGGACCATCGCGGCGGGCGGCACCGTGGGCGCGCTCGTCGGTCCCGCGCTCGCGCTCGCGCTCGCCGATGTCCTCGGTGCCCGCGGCCTGCTGCTCGTCGGCGCGGCGCTGTGGCTCGGCGCGCTCGTGGCGGGCGTGTGGCTCGAGCGCGCGCTGGTCGATCGCCCCGACGTCGCATCGGCGCGCGCGCCCGTGGCCGGGGGCATGCTCGCCGGCGTCCACGAGCTGTTCACCAACTCGGCCCTGCGCGGCCTGGCGATCCATGTCCTCGCCTTCACGGCGACCTCGACGGTGCTCTACCTCGTGCAGGCCAGGGTGGTGCGCGAGGCGGTCGACGATCCCGACACCCGCACGGCGTTGTTCGCTGGGATCGATCTCGCGGTGAACGTGCTGGCGCTGGTGATCCAGCTGGTGTTCACCGCTCGGCTGCTCGCGCGGCTTCGGCTCGCCACGGCGCTCGCCGTGTTGCCGGTGATCACCGCGGTGTTGTTCGCCGGTCTCGCGTTGGCACCGGTGCTCGCAGTGCTCGTGGTGGCGCAGGTGCTGCGGCGCGCCTCCGAGCACGCGTTCGGCAAGCCGGCACGCGAGCTGCTGTACGAGCACGTGCCGAGGGTGACCAAGTTCCACGGCCAGAACACGGTGGACACCGCCGTGTACCGGGCCGGCGATGCCGCCTGCGCGTGGCTCGTCGAGGCGTTGGTCGGCCTCGGCGTGGGTCCATCCGCGTTGCTGCTCGGCTTCGCTGGATTCTCACTGGCGTGGGCACGCTTCGCCCACGGGCTCGGCCGCCGCACCGAGCCCGCGCCCGAAACCCAGGCCGGACTCCACGCCGAAACCCGCCCCGCCGCCCCCGCCGAGGGCCGGTAGCGGTGGCGGACCGCCTTGCGGTAGCGGACCGCCTTGCGGTAGCGTGTGCTGCCCTCCGCTGTCCTCTCGCCCCCACGCGTCGCTCGAGTGTCGCCCGTCCCGTTCATCTCCTTCCTATGGTTCGGCCTGTCGGGTCCACCCGCGGCCGCCGACGCGTCCGTATCCGCGGCGAGCGACCCCGCCATCCCCGCGCCGGAGGTCGAGCCCGACACGGTGCCGCTCGGCGACGCGATCGTGCTGCGCGCGGGGGCCACGTGTCTCGCGCGCGAGCGACTCACCGCGCAGGTCCGATCGTGGATCGACCTCGAGCGAATCGACGCGCGCCTCGTCGTCGAGGTCGTCGGCGATCCGACCCAGCCGCGGCGGCTCGCGTTCTCGTTGCGACGGGGCGACGACGTCATCGCCGTGCGGCGCTTCTATCCCGCACCGGCACGATGCGCCGATCTCCACTCGGTGGTGGGCCTCGCGATCGCGCTGGCGATCGACGCGACGTTGCTCGAGAACCTCCAGCGCGAGCCCGACCCCGAACCGCCTCCCGATCTCGAGGTCGATCCCCCGATCGAACCACCGAAACGCGATCCGCCGCCGGTCGTCGCGCCCTCGACCGAGCCGCGCCCCAAGGCCCCGCGTCCACGCGCGTGGGCGCTGTGGTCCGAGATCACCGGTGTCCTGTCGATCGGGGCGCCCCCGGGCCTCGGCGGTGGCGCTCGCTTCGGGCTCTACGGTCGTTGGCGCGAGACCGTCGATCTCGGCGCCGGCATGGTCGCGCAGTCCTCCGGCGCCGAGCCCATCGGGACCGGCATGGCGCTGTTCTCGGTCGCCGCCGGTCGCGTGGATGTCTGCGCGGGCCCGCGCCTCGGGCGGGTCCGGTTGCGGGGATGCACCGGCCTCATCGCCGGCGCGGCGCTCGCCGCGGGACAGGGCTTCTCGATCGATGCCACCATCCGCGTCCCGTGGGTCGCCGTGCCGATCGGCGCGCGCCTCGAGACGCGGGTGGCCGAGCGCTTCTCGGTCGTGTTCGGTGCCGAGGGCCAGGTCGCGACGGTGCGACCCACCTTCGACGCGACCGACCCCGGTGGCACCCGCTCGACACGGAGCTTCGCTCGCTTCGCCGGTGACCTGGAGATCGGCCTGGCAATCCTCTTATGGTGACCCTCGAGACCCACGGGCATGTGCGCTTTGGTGGTGTCGATTGTGGCCGACCTCATGTTGGTTTCGAGGCGTGAAGGGAAAGCGCTGGAACGGCCATGCAGACCGTGGGACCCTACCCCCCAGCCGTGATTGGCTCCCACCTGGACGCGGAGGCGCTCTACCGCGCCCACTCCGAGTTCGTCGCACGCTTCCTGCTCAAACTGGGGGTGTCGGGTCAAGACGTCCCCGATCTTCTCCAAGAGGTCTTCCTCGTCGCACACCGCCGCGGCGGCTTCATCGTCGGAGCCGCGAAGCCCACCACCTGGCTCGCCGAGATCGCGTTCCGCGTCGCCTCCGATCGCCGCAAGAAGACCAAGCGAAAGCCCGAAGATGTCGACACCGAAGCCATCTCCCTCGTGCCTTCCCCGGGGGCGACCCCCGGTGACGCGGCCGAGTCGAGACAGGCGCTATCGCGTGTCCAGCGGGCCCTCGATGCGCTCACGACCGACAAGCGCGTCGTCTTCGTGCTGTTCGAGCTCGAGGGCGAGTCGTGCGACTCGATCGCCAAGGGCCTGGGAATTCCCGTCGGTACGGTGTACTCGCGGCTCCACGCCGCGCGCCGCGAGTTCGCGCGCGTGCACGACGAGCTGTCGGCGGAACCCGGCGCGGCCAAGGCCGTCGATGGTCGGGACAAAGTGATCGTGGGAGCAGGCGCATGAGCGAGTCACCGAACCAAGAACCCGTGCGTTGGCTGGAGGACCCCTCCGCCGCCGCGGCCCTGCGTGCCGATCTCGGCCACGCGGCCAGGGCCGGGGCCGGGGGTGTCGACTATGCGGCGACGTTGGTCGCCCTGCGTGGCGCGATCGCGTCGCAGACCGGGGCGATGGCGCCCGCAGCCGTGGCCGGCAAGTCCATCGGACTGAAGGCCGTCGTCGGTGGCCTGGTGATCGGCGGCGTCGCGGGGCTCTGGGCCCTGCGCAGCGAGCCGGACCCGACGGCATCCGGTGGCGGTGCTGCTCGCCCCGCTCAGGTCGTCGAGGCCGAGCGTATCGAGCCGACGCCTGGCCGCGCGCCGGCCCCCCCCGAGCGGCCCGCGGCGGTCCCCTCCATCGCTGCGCCGGTGCCCGCATCGCCGGCTGCACCGCGGACCGAGGATGCACCGATCGTCGCGGACGTCCCGGCGATCGAGGCGGGCAAGCCGTCCCGTCGGCCGCGGGTCGACTCGACCCCGAGTGCGCCGGAGAGCATCGCCGACGATGCGATGCGCGAAGCCAAGCTCGTTGCGCTCGCGCGCAAGCAGCTCGGCACCGACCCGGCCAAGGCGCTGGCCTCCACGCAGCAGCACGGCCGGGACTTCCCCCGCGGCGTCCTCGTCGAGGAGCGCCGCGCGATCGAGGTGCGCGCGCTCGCCCAGCTCGACCGGATGGAGGAGGCCCGGCGTGCGGCCGAGGCGTTCCTCCGCGAGTTCGGTGATGGCCCCCACGCGGCAGCCGTCCGCCGAGCCGTCGCTGGCGACGACCCCGGGCAGTGACGAGTGCAGTGAGTCACCGCGCATCGCCACTCGGCGTGCAAGGCGCTCGACTCTGGGCTAAGGTGGGGGCGGTGGTCCGTGGTGGTGCAACGTTGCGTCGATTCGGCCGCGGTCTTCCGCGGGCCGCCGCGCTCGCGCTCGCCGTCGCATCGGGCTGCGAGGTCCACGGTCTCGTCGGCTCCGATCTCGCTGCGACGGGTGGTGGTTCCGGTGGGTTCGGCAGTGGCAGTGGTGGTGCCGACGGCGATGAGACCGGCGGACCGACGACGGCGATCACCGAGCCCGGCGAGTCCTCCTCCGCCGATGGCGACGAGACGTCGGGCGTGCGCTTCGACGTGCCGCCACCCGACGCACCGGAGAGTTGCGACGCACCGTATGCGTTGCCGTGCGATGGTGCGAGCAACGATCCACTCAACGCGCTTGGCTTGAACTGCGACGGCGGCCCGACGGTGACCGGCACGTTCCGTGGTCACGAGACCGCGATGACGGTGCACGAGGGAAAACTCGGCAGCTCGAGCGCCTATCCGCCGCGCGAGGGTTCGAAGTTCGTGATCCTCTCGACGGGGGTTGCCACGGATCTCGCGCTGTCGCCCGCCGAGCTGCAGGCCGCCGATCCGTCGTGCGTACCCCTGGCGTGCCCGAGCACGCAGCACAGCAGCGAGGTGCTCGCGCTGTTGCCCGAGCCGATCGACGTCCGACAGGTCTCGAAGGAGGGCGTCGACTGCGTCGAGGACAAGACGTTGGTCGGCACCGGCGATTGCTCGAACACCCTCTTCGAGCAGTATGTCGCGGGATCGGGCGCGCTGGACTACGCCGAGCTCCGCATCGACACCGTCGTGCCCAGCGGCGTCGACGGCCTCGCCTACGACTTCGCGTTCTTCTCCGTCGAGTACCCGACGCGGATGGAGCACGAGTCGCCGTTCAATGACATGTACGTCGCGTGGCTGGAGTCCGAGAACTGGACCGGCAACGTGTCGTTCGACGAGTTCGGCCACCCGATCTCGGCCACGGGCGTGTTCCTCGACTACAAGGACTCGCCGTCCGCCGCGTGCCCCGAGCCGTGCAATGCGCCCGAGCTCCACGGCTTCGCGATGGAGGGCCACGCCGCGACGAAGTGGCTCGAGACCACGGCGCCAGTGGTCGAGGGCGAGGTCATCAGCCTCTTGTTCGCGATCTTCGACCTGACCGACGGCTCGTACGACAGCATGGTCGCGCTCGACCACTTCGAATGGACCTGCAGCGATGCACCTCCGTTCACGCGTCCGGTCGGCTGAACGCGGGTCGGCGTTCGTCGTCATCGTGCTCGGCCCGTTCGTGCTCGGTGGGGGCTGCATCGTGCCGCTGCCGTTCGCGGGCGATGCCGCGCCGTCGGGTCTGACCGAGGCGACAGGGACGGATGATGCGCTCGGCCCGACGGACGAGGCCGCGGATGTCGAGACCTCGACGGGAGGCCGCGCGGAGTCGGGGTCGTCGACGGGCAGCGACGCACCGGAGTCCGACGGTGTGCGGTTGGACCTCGGCTCTGGCGGCACGAGCACGGGCAGCAGCGGCGGGGCGGAGCCGCCGTCGCCACCCGCGAACGACGGCGATTGCTGCGAGGCCGCTCTCGGCACCGGCTGCGGCGATCCGGCGATTTCGGCGTGCGTGTGCGCCGTCGATCCGGTGTGCTGCGATCTCGGATGGGACGCGCTGTGCGTCGATCACGTCGAGCTCTTGGGCTGTGGTGGCTGCGGCGTCGGGCCTGCGTCGCTCGACGTCGCCGGTTGCTGCACCCCGCACCCCGATCCGTCGTGCGCCGACGAGGCGATTGCAGCGTGCGTGTGCGCGGGTGATCCGTACTGCTGCGACATCGCGTGGGACCAGGTCTGCGTCGACGCGGTCACGGCGACCGGCTGCGGCACGTGCGACGCCGCGGACGCCGGAGACGCCCTCCCGGTCGCCGACTGCTGCACGCCGATGAATGGGCCGGGCTGTCCCGACCCGGAGCTCGAGGCGTGCGTCTGCGCCCTCGATGCGTTCTGCTGCGAGACCCTCTGGGACGAGCTGTGCGCGGACGAGGCCGTGGGCTACTGCGGCGCGTGCGGGGACGCCGGCACGACCGAGGGCACCGATGGCGGTGGGGGCACTGGGGGATCGAGCTCGGGCACGACGGACTGAGTGCGATCGAACCCGACGCCGTGAAGGTCGGCCCCCCCTCGCGCCATGGAGTGTGCAGACGTGGGCCCCTCGGGGTCCGTGGTCTGTGAGGTCGATCGGCATTCCTACCAGCCGCGCTCGAGTTCAGGGGCGAGCGCGGACCCACTGTCGCCGCCGCGGGAGTTCAGCGACCCGCGGTCTCGAAGGAGTGCCGATCGACTTCTCCTTGCGGATGCGGACGTGACTCGACCCCGGTGCCGACTGCGGTGCCGGGGTCGGTTTTTTTTCGCGCGGGGCGGCTGACCGCGGCCGTTATCGGGTTCACCGGCCAGCGCCACGCGTTCCCTGGCATCCTGTCCGCCTAGCCCCGGACGGGACCTGGCATGCCACGCAACCTCCGCCGAACCACCGTTGCCCTCTTGATCCTGGGGGGCTGCTACAGCCCCAACGAAGACGCGACCCGCCCCATGCAGGCGGACGACGATGGTGACGCGTCGACCACCGCGGCCAGCGGGACGATGTCCGCCACCACGATGTCTGCCACGACGCTGGCGACGTCGGACGATGGCGTCGCCTCCACGGAGCCCGGCGACACGACGGCGCCGACCGAGCCCGGGAGTTCGACGGATCCGGGCTCGTCTGCTGGGCCGGCGGATCCGTCCTGCGGCGACGGCAACATCGACCCGGGCGAGGACTGCGACGATGGCGAGGCCAACGCGTTGACCGCCGCGTGCCGGCCGGACTGCAACGTCGCGACCTGCGGCGACGGAGACATCTGGGCGGGCGTGGAGGGGTGTGACGACGGGGAAGGGGACAACGTGTTGGAGGTCGGGGCGTGCGCGCCGGATTGCTCGCGGGTGATCGAGGAAAGGTTGATCACCGAGACCAGCGGCGTGATCGCTTCGGGCGACTTCGGGAACAACCCCGTCGCGTTCGCGGACTCGTTGTGTGACGCCGGCTCCGCCGCGATGTTCGCCTACCCGAACGTCCGCGAGGCGGCGCTCGATCCCTTCGACACATCGGAGTCGATCGACTGGGTGCTGGACCCCTACACGGCGTACGTGAACGACGATGGTGACGTCGTGTGGATCACCGATGACGTTCCGCTCCTCGGCGTGCGAGACGGCGCTCAGCAACCCTTGCTCGTGGCAGTTTCGCCGTGTGTCACCGGCTGCGTCTACCGCAAGCTCACGGGGATGGTTGACGGATGGCTAACCCGAGTCGAGAACACGTGCAGCCTTTGGTCTGACGGTTCTCCAGGGAACGTCGCCGTCGGAAACGCGCACACGGAGGACGAGTTCCTCGACAGTGGCGAGTTCCGCGATTGCAGCGACTTCAACGGTCGGGTTGGTGTCTACTGCGTCGAGCAGTAGCCCATTCGTACCCGAGAATGCGGACAAGAGAAGGCCCCGGCGCTCTCGCGAGCGGCGGGGCCTTTCGCTCAACTCCGCGGGGAGTTCAGCATGGCATGAGGGAGACCGTGCCGTCCTCCAGGCAGAACGCCGCGGTCGACGCGTCGGCGCAGCAGCCGGGGACGCCGGTGATCGGGCCCTTGATCGGATCGCACGGTGCGCCCTCGACGGGGGTCTCGGCGCAGTCGATCGGGGCGACACCCTTCGGGTCTTCGCCATCGCCGCCGCAGTCGTAGAACATCTCGCTGGCAACCCAACCGCAGGCGCCGCCGCCGGTCGTGCCGCCGGACTCCGAGCTGCCGCTCGTGTCGAGGGGGCCGGTCGTCGCGTCGGTGGCGGTCGCCGAGGTGTCGGCGGTGTCGGTGGCCGAGTCGGTCGCGGTCGCGGTCGCCGAGTCGGTCGCGGTCGCGGTCGCGGTGCCAGTGCCGGCGTCGGTGTCGTTGCCGTCATCGATCACGCAAGCGCCGAGCGCGATGGAGAAGAGAGCGAGGGAGCTGATCTTGCTGAGTTGCATGGGGGAAATCCAGGTTGGTCTGCGGCCCTAGGCGCAGCATTCGGTCCAATGGGCGAACGAAGAGTAAGCACACGCCGCATCGGCGCGCAACCTCGGGGCCGAAAACGGGCCCCGAGGCACGCGCTCACGCAATTACTTCGTGGCCTTCACCGTGTCGGAGGCGGTGGGTTTGCTAGGTGCGGCGTCCGTCTTGCCCTCGGTCGGCGCGGGCGTGGCCCGCTTCGGTGCGGGCTTGCTCTTGGGCTTGACGAACTTCAGCGTCATGCGATCGCTCTCGCCGATCGCCTCGAACTTCGCGCGATCCTTGTCGCCCTCGGCGAAGTTCGGCGGCAACGTCCACACGCCCTTGGGGTAGTCCTTCGTGTCCTTGGGGTTGGCGTTGATCTCGGACTTGTCGTCGAGCTTGAAGCCGGCGGCCTCGACCTGCGCGATGAGCCACGCCTCGGGCACGTAGCCCTGCTGCGCGCTCTTGGCCGGGTCAGCGCCCTCGGGCGCGCGGTGCTGTTCGATCGCGAGCACGCCACCGGGCTTCAGCGCCGTGTGGGCCTGGGCGAGGAACTTGTCCATCGCGCCCGAGCGGATGATGTTGTGGGTCATGCGCATGACGAGGATCATGTCGCGCGAGTCCGCGGGGCCCATCTCGTAGGCACCGGGCGCGCTGTTCATCACGCGCTCGACCTTGCCGTAGAGCTCCGGCGCCGTGTCGAGCATCATCGCGATCGCGTTGCCGAAGTACGCGGCGGTGAGATCGTCGGACTTGGGATCGAACGTCGCGACCGCGAGCGTGCCCTTCGCCGAGAGCACCACCGCGAGCAGCTCGGTCCACCAGCCCGCGCCGGGACCGACCTCGAAGACGTTCATCGTCGGCTTGAGGCCGAAGAACGCGAGCGTCTCGTTGGGGTGGCGGAACGCGTCGCGCGACGCGTGGTTGGGGCGGCGGTGCTCGCTGGCGAGCGCGGCCTTCATCGCGACGGACGTCGCGCGCCACTTGGTCGCGGTCAGCTTGGCGACCTTGGCCTTCAGCTCCGGGGTCCAGCGCGCGGCCTCGGTCTTGTACTCGGCCTGCAGCTCGGCCATCGCCGCGTCGAAGCGCTTCTGCGCCTCGACCTTGGGATCGGGCTTCTGCTCCGGCAGCGGCTTCTCGGCGGGCTCTGCCTTCTCGACGGGCTTGCCCGCCGCGGGGTCGACGGGGGCGCCGGAATCGGGCGGCGACGTCGAGCTGGATTCGGAGACGGTACAGCCAAGCGCGAGGGTCAGGGCGGTCGCGAGCAGTCGTGGGGTTCGCATGGGCCCCCCCATACACCAAAGCGAAGCGGCCCGAAACCAAGCTGATCGCCGGGTCGCGGGCCGCGTTGGAGCTCGACGTGTTCGCGACGTGGGAGCGCTTACTCGCCGGCCCTGGGGTCCAGATCGGAGGCGAGGTCGGCCGCGAGCTCGACCACCGCACCGACGCTCACCTCGAGCCGGACCGCGTCGATCGGAGGCACGAACGACTCGCCCGTGGTCTCGACGATCGCGTCGCCTGCGGCGTCGAGCGCCCGCCAGCGTCGCATCGGTTCGCCCTCGTCGAAGCCCTGGGCCGGGGCCGTCCACACGCCAGCATCTTCGTGCAGGTGGGCGGTGAAGGCCGCGAGCTCGAGCGCGTCGTCGTGGGCCACGGACACGGCGCCGAAGAACGACGCGTCGAGGTCGTCGCTACGCCAGTCGCAGTGCACGTGGCTGCTGTACTCGACGAGGAAGCCGCCGTGGCTGCCGCACGCGTTCTCGGCGGTGGTGAGCGAGACGTTGTTGCCGACGAAGTCGAAGCCGTCGCCGAACATGTGCCGCGAGCTCGATGCGCCGCCGACCGAGCTGTTGTACTTCGGCGAGCGATAGCCCGAGTTCACGCTGATCGATCCGAGCTGGTCGCGGAGCTCCTGCATCCGCACGATCGCGTGGGGCTGGACCACCGCGTAGCGGCCCTTGCTGCGCGAGGCGAACTCGCCGAGCGTGAAGTTGGGCGACAGCTTCGTACCCACGTCCACTGCGTCGAGATCGAGGTACGCCACCGGTGCGCGGTAGTTGGCGTTCAGCGGCGAGGGGTACGAGTAGCCGGTCGGCGTGCCCGGGAACGCCAGCGGCAGGCACGTGGTGCCCGAGCCATCGGCGCCGGGGAAACACACCGAGTTCGCGTCCACCTCGCCGCCACCGTCGCCACCACCGCCGTCTCCGTCGCCCGGTTCGGCCGGCGGCGCGCCGGTGCACAGCGTGCCGCCCTGCTGCACCGTCACCGACTCGAGGCCGAGCTCGTTGATGAGCGTGGTGTAGCTGCTCTTCATGCCGACGAAGAAGTCGATGTGCTTGCCGATGATCGCGCTGCCGGTGTCGGCCGCGAGCACGCAGCCGTCGTGGGTCCAGCCGCCCCACGGCGCGTCCCCGGGCATCACCTGGCCGTCGAGCTCGGGGATGTACATCCAGCTGCCGTACGGGATCTTGGTCTTGTCGACGGCGATCGATCGGTACGGCTCGAGCGCGCGGCTCTGCACGCCCTCGCCCCACGGCTTGTCGGCGCCGAGGGCCTTGAAGCAGGGCGAGCGCGCGCAGCCGCAGGGCCCGGCGTAGTTGAGGAGCCGGCCGTCGTTGAGCTTGCCGGTGCCCTCGAGCTTGAGCGCGTCCCAGAACTTGCGCGGCACCGTCGCGAGCTTGGTGCACTGCGAGTCGTAGACGTTGGTGTTCTTGGCGCCGTTGTAGCTCGCCTCCGAGGCCACCCAGTAGTAGGTGAACTCGAAGGTGCCCAAGCTCGCGCCCGCGCCCCGGTCCTCACCGATCGGGTCGCCGGCCCCTCGGCCACCGTCCTCGGTCGCGCACGCCAGCGCCATCGACATCGTCAGGCTCGCCGTCCACATCGCTCGGTACTTCAGCATGCGTTCCCCCGTTTCGTCCCATGGAGGGTGTTCGAGCCGGGGTGCGCGAGGTTCCCCACGGCGGGGCCCGCGTTGGACGGCCTACGTAGAACGACGCAGCCGCGGCGGGTGGCCGGCAGCTTTGCCAGGAGTTGCCCGGCGGCTGCCCGAGGTTCCGGGGCGCCGTACACTCCGGCCGTGCTCCGGCCGATGACCTCCGCCTGCGTCGTGCTGTCGTGCCTGCTCGGCTGCGGCCCCGAGGCCGACGCGGCGGCGTGCTACGGCGTCTGCGGCGAGGGCACGCGCTGCGAGTCGGGGACGTGCATCGCGATCCCGGCGGCCCCGGCAGAGGCGAAGTCCACCGCACCCGAGGCGAAGGCGGGCAAGCGCGGGCGCAAGCGCGGGGCGGCCGCGGGCGATGCTGTCGACGCGCGCGTCGACGCGGCGACCTACGAGCCCGTGGCCGACGGTCACATCCCGCGGTACGACGCGACGGCGACGACGGTGTTGGATCCCGACGCCGGCAGCGAGCGTCTCGGCGATCACACGGTGCGCGCCGAGCTCCGCGGCCTCGAGCCCGCGTTCGATCGCTGCATCGCCGATGCGGTCGCTGGCGGCGTGACGATCCCCGCGGGCCGCGTCGACTTCGTCTTCGGCCTCAGCGCGAAGGGCAAGGTCACCGGCGTCACCGCCAAGGCCCCCGCCGCCCTCCGCGACACCGGCATCCTCGGCTGCCTCCGCAAGGTGATCTACGACCACCGCTTCCCCACCTACGACGGCCCCCCGATGGGCGTCGACTACACCTTCGACGTCGGCTGACGCGCGACCGACCCACCGATCGAGCGGCGCGACCAACCCTCCGATCGAGCGGCGCGACAAGCCCCCCGATCACGCATCGCGATCCCACCCACCACCCCCCGACCACGCACCCGATCGCCCCCCGCTTGCGGGGGGCAATCCGCGCGAAGCGCCCCCGCGGCGCCCAAGCCGGCTGCGGGGGGAAAGAAAGGCTCAGATTTCGCCGGCGCGGGCCTTCGCGGCCCACTTCTCGATCTCATCCCCGAGCACGCGCTCGACCTTTCCCTGGAACGGCTTGAACATCCACGGCATGTCGCCCTCGATCTTGACCTCGAGATCGCTGATGTGGATCTGCACGCTCAGGGTCTTGCTCATCACGGAGAAGGACAGCTCTCCCTCGCTCTCGGTGCGCCACACGAGCGCCGGCTTGTGGTCGGCGAGCTTGACCTTGTAGGCCTCGTAGGCCTTCTCGACGACGACTCGGGCGCGGGAGCGATCGGGCAAACCGTGCTTGGCGACGTACTTCATGCGTTTGCAGGGGACTATAGCAGCGCCCGGCGGGCTCGGCTATGGTCCGCCGCGCCATGGACATGCCGACGGCAGCCACGAATTCCAGGGGGACCTCGGACGGGACCGGGCGCTTCCGCGTCCTGTTCCTCTTGTTCTTCCTGTCCGGGATCAGCGGACTCATCTACGAGTCGATCTGGTCGCGCTACATCAAGCAGTTCGTCGGCAGCGCCGCGACCGCCCAGATCCTCGTGCTCAGCCTGTTCATGGGCGGCATGTCGCTCGGCGCGCTGCTGTCGGGCCGCTTCGTGGCCCGCACGCGCTCGCCGGTGGTCGTCTACGGCATCATCGAGGGGCTCATCGGCGTCTACGCGCTGGCGTTCCCGTACCTGCAGGAGTTCGCGGCGCGGTTCGCCTACGACACGCTGTTCCCGATGCTCGGTGGCGGCGACGCCGTCGAGTTCGCGAAGTGGTCCCTGGCCGGCCTGCTGATCCTGCCCCCGTGCGTGATGCTCGGAACCACGTTCCCGCTGATGAGCGTCGGCATCCTGCGCCGCGATCTCGGCCGCTCGGGCGAGATCCTGAGCATGCTGTACTTCACCAACAGCCTGGGCGCCTCGTTCGGCGCCATCTTCTCGGGCTTCGTGCTGGTGGCGAAGGTCGGCCTGCCCGGCGCGCTGATGGTCGCGGCTGCGCTCAACATCATCATCATGCTGGTCGCGATCCGGGATCGGGCGCCGACCCAGGCGATCGAGCACCGCGAGCTCGGCGATCAGAGCACCGCGACGTCGAGCAAGGTGTGGCTGTACCTCGCGGTGGCGATGGGTACCGGACTGTCGTCGTTCATGTACGAGATCGGCTGGATCCGCCTGCTGTCGACGATCCTCGGCGCGGCGACCCACTCCTTCGAGATCATGCTGTCGGTCTTCATCCTCGGGCTCGCGCTGGGCGGCTTCTGGGTGAAGAAGCGCATGGACAAGTTCAGGAAGCCCGAGATGACCCTCGCGGTGGTGCAGCTCGTGATGGGCTTCGCCGCGATCGCGACCCTGCCCGCGTACCGGCTCGGCGTGCTCGCGATGGGCGGGCTGTTGTCCGACGAGTGGCTCGGCTGGTTCGGCGACGACGGCTCGCGCACCGAGGGCATGTGGCTGCAGTTCAACACGCTGAAGTTCCTCATCTGCGCGATGATGATGCTGCCCGCGGCCTTCTGCGCCGGCATGACCCTGCCGCTGCTCACCCACGTGATGCTGAAGCGCGGCCAGGCCGAGGGCGTGGTCGGCAAGGTCTACGGCTTCAACACGCTGGGGGCGATCACCGGCGCGACGCTGGCCGGCCTGGTGCTGATGCCGATCGTGGGCCTGAAGGGCGTGCTGGTGATCGGCGCGCTGGTCGACATGCTGCTCGGCCTGATGCTGATCCGCGGCGAGATCGTGTCCGGGCGCGCACCGACGGGGGCGACCAAGACCCTCCGCAACGCGGCCATCGGCACGGTGCTCGCGGTCTGCGCCGGCCTGCTCGTCCGCGTCGATCCCACGGTGCTGACCTCGACGGTGTTCCGCAACGGTCGGACCAACCTGCCCGACAGCTACGACATCCTGTCGTACGTCGACGGTCGCACCGCGAGCGTCACGGTCGTGAAGACCGACGTGAAGAGCGGGCACCACGTCATCTACACCAACGGCAAGCCCGACGCCTCGGTGGTGCTCGATCGCTGGCCGGCCAACCGCGACAAGCTCGACGGCCCCGAGATCGCCGGTGACGAGCCCAACCAGTTCCTGGTCGGCCTCATCCCGCTGATGGCGCGGCCGAACAGCACCCACGGCGCGCTCATCGGCTTCGGCTCGGGCGTCACCTGCCACACGGTGCTCGCGTCGCCGCACCTCGACCGCCTCGACACCGTCGAGATCGAGCCCGAGATGGTCGAGGGCTCGAAGTACTTCATGCCGGTCAACTACCGCGCGTACAACGACAAGCGCAGCCACATCCACTTCGACGACGCCAAGGCGTACTTCGCGTGGGCCGGTGACAAGTACGACTTCATCATCTCCGAGCCGACCAACCCGTGGGTCTCGGGCGTGTCGAGCTTGTTCACGACCGAGTTCTACCAGGAGGCCAAGCGCTACCTGAAGCCGGGCGGCCTGCTCGCGCAGTGGATCCAGGGCTACGAGCTCTCGGACGACCTCATGATCAGCGTGCTCGCGGCGCTCGATCGCGAGTTCGAGGACTACCTCATCGTCCGCATCGGCTCGTCCGACTGGGTGATCATCTCGTCGGCGGACGGCCCCATCGGTCAGCTCGACCCCGAGCCGCTGTCGTGGCCCGACGCCCAAGAGGCCTTCGAGCTGCTCGGCATCCACGACATCGGCCAGATCGACGGGCTCATCACCGCGAACAAGCGGATGCTGCACCCGTTCCTCGTCGACAAGGTCCCCAACCGCGACAGTCACCCGATCCTCGACACCGGCGCCGAGAAGGCCCGGTTCCTGAAGAAGCGGGCCGAGTTCCTCCACGAGGTGCGGTGGTCGCCCGCGCCGGTGCTCGAGGTGTTGGGCGGGATCCAGCGCCGGCCGTATCCGTTGGGCGGCATCGGTGACTACCGCGACCCGCACATCCTCTACGAGACCGAGCAGGCGGCGCTGCTGATGCGGCGCTACGAGGACCCGAGCGCGCGCGTGGCCAAGGAGCTGTCGGCCGGGGCGATGAGCACCTGGCGCGACGCCGACAACAACCTGCGCCTGGTCGCGAAGCCCGACTGGGACGAGTGGGTCCGCGCGACCTACGAGGTCTACCGCGAGGTCGCGCCGCACATGGAGATGCGCGACATGCCGTTCTGGAAGCACATCCAGGAGGTCGCGGCGAAGTCCGAGGCGCCCGCGCGGGTCAAGGACGCGATCGGCCTGCTCGACGGGATGCTGGCGAAGGACGCCGACGCGATCCTGGCGATCCTCGATCGGCACATCGACGACGAGAGCTTCGCGATCCCGAAGAGCCTGATGACGGTGGCCGGCGTGGTCGCCCTCGAGCTGCGGATGGCGAGCGCCGAGGAGCGCCGCGCGTTCGTCGACCGCAACATGATGACGCTGCACCCCGGCAACGAGAACGAGGACGTCGCGTACCGGGTCATCCGGTCGTACGCGGCCCGCGAGTAGTCGTCACGAGGTCGGTGGGTCCCCGGGGGTGTGCCTCGGGATCCGCCGCGCAACCGAGGCCCCGAGGACGAGCACGCCCGCCGTCGCGACCACCATCGCGACGACGACGGGCGTGAGCGCCGACCCGCACATGAACGCGAGCGTGGCGATCACCGCGGGGATCTGCGGGGCCGAGGTCGACAGCAGCAGCGCGTCGAACTCGCACGCGATGCGCTCGGCCTCGGTGCGGCGCTCGGGCGGCAGGCGCTGCAGCTCGCGTCGCACGAGGGCGCGCTGCAGTCGATCGCCCAGCGGGACCGCGATGACGCTCGCGGCCGGGGCGATCCACACCCACGGCGTGATCGCGGGCCGCAGCCACATGCGCACCTCGTCGAACTCCGGTGGGAACATCACCTGGCGCAGGCCGGTCTCGACGAGCATCGCGAGCGGCGTCGACGCGGCGACGATCGCGAGGACGCCGTAGAACTTCGCGCGGGTCGGGGGCGCTCCCACGGCCCCGAGTATCGCCGTCCACCGCGCCCGCGGCCACCGGAGCCGCCGCACGCCCCCGCGGGGCGGCCGAGAAGGTACCGTCGGGACCGACGCCCCCAGACGGGCGCCACGCATGGCCCACGACTTTCTCCGATCGCGCATGAGCGCGGGCGACATCGCCGAGGCCCTGCGCGATGGTCGGCAGGTCAGCGACCACGCCTTCGACGCGCTGCTCCCCAACGACTCGCGCACGGCCTCGCTGCGGTTCTGGTCGCCGGTGATGGTCGCGGTGGTCGCCGCCCGATGGCTCGAGCTCTACGGGGCACGACGGGTGCTCGACGTCGGGGCCGGCAGCGGGAAGTTCTGCACGATCGCCGCCTTGGCGACCGAGCTCGTCCTCGACGGCATCGAGCGTCGAAGCCACCTCGTCGAGCAGGCGCGTGGCCTCGCCGCAGCGCTCGGGGTCTCGGATCGCACGTGCTTCATGCACGCCGAGCTCGACGTCGCCATGCTCGCGGACTACGACGCGCTCTACCTCTACAACCCGTTCTGCGAGGGCGGCTACGATCGACGACAGTGGATGGACGAGTCGCTCGAGCTAACGCCCGAGGGCGCGCGGGAAGACGTCGCGCGCGTCGAGGCGGCGCTCGACGCGATGCGCGTCGGCGTTCAGGTCGTCACCTTCCATGGCTTCGGCGGCGAGCTGCCCGACACGTTCGCGCTGCGCCGGTCGTGGTCGTTCGCTGGTGGGACCCTGCGCTTCTGGCAGAAGGCCCGGGCGGGCCCGAGCGAGCGCCGTCTCGTCGAGCACGACTGGGTGTAGCGGGCGAACCATCCCAGGGTGGGGACCGGCGCCGTAAGCCAGGGGGGGAGGCGTCGTTGGCGGATCACCGTGACCATGAACCGTCGACGACTCGCCGTATCCGCGTTGGTCGCCCTGCCGCTGCTCGGCGGCTGCCCGGGGGGTGGCGGCGTCGCGTCCGACGGAGGCGCGGACACCGTCGACACCGACGGTGGAACACCCGTCGATCACGACGGGCCCGCGCCGTACCGCGACGAGTGGCGGGTCGTCCACGAGGGGCCCTTCGTCGAGCTCGACGAGGCCGGGGAGCCGCTCATCCGCAACCTCATCGTCGGCAACACGCTCGGCTACAACGACAACTTCGTGAACCGCGGCGACGTGATCGTGCAGTTCGACGGCGAGCCCGGCACGATCCGCGTCGAGTTCCGCCGCTTCACCTTCGCGTCGTCGCAGGCCGACGCCGAGGAGGTCTACGATCGCATCTCGCTCTGGGCCTACAACGGCTCGACCGGCACCCCCAAGCGGCCGATCGACATGGACGAGGAGGATCGCTGCGACGGCCTCGATGCCGACGGCGCGCCGCGGGCGTGGAAGGAGGGCTGCGCGGTCTACCTCTACTACGATGGGCAGGCCCAGCTCGCGCGCGCCGGCACGGACATCCGCGTCACCTTGCCGCCGGAGTACAGCGGCGCGCTGGCGCTCGCGACCTCGGACAACGTCGAGGAGGACGACTATCGCAACCGGGGGAACGTCTGTGTCGATCGTCTCGGTGGCGCCGTCGACATCGAGCTGCAGAACGGTATCGCGCTGGTGTCGATCGCCGCCGACAGCCCCTATCCCTCGTGCCCGGCGGAGCTCGTCGCCCAGTGCGAGGCGTACGACGATCCGAACACCGACGGACCCGACGCGTGGTCTGCCGACTGTCCGTGCATCAACCTCGACTACAACCCGGGGCGGGTGAAGGTCGAGTCGCTCGAGCCGTCCTCGGCCGACATCACCGTCGACGTGCCCAGCGGCCTCTGGACCAGCTTCCGCGCCGAGAATGCCGGTGAGAACACGCTGCAAGGCAAGCACTGCCCGGCGACGATCGAGGGCCTCGCGGCGGTCGAGTTCTCCGCCGGCATGGCGGATCCGAACCAGCCGTGGCTGCGCGGCGGCGTCGCCAACCAGCCCCCCGCGGCGCCGGCCGGTGGGTATCGCATCGATCTGAAGTCGAGCGGCTGCGAGGCGGTCGGCGCGGTCGAATCGCCGGCGGACTGGGAGCCGGACGTCGTCGATGCGAACCCGGCGCTGCGCGGTGAGATCGAGATCTGCGACGGGTGCCTGGTGGGCACGCCCTGCGACGAGCTGTTGCCGGGTGGGTGAGGCCATCGGTCGGGCGCGTGCTAAGTTCGGCGGCGACCATCGACGCCGCCCTTGATCGCCGACGCCCACCTCGGACTGCTGGCCACCAAGCTCCACCCGCCGCGGGGGCGCGGGGAATGGGTCGTGCGGGCGCGGCTCGACGAGTCGCTGCGCAATGGCGTCGAGCGCCGGCTGACGCTGATCTCGGCGCCGGCCGGGTCGGGCAAGACGTCGGCGGTCGTCGACTGGCTCGCGCGCAGCGGCGTCGTCGCGGGGTGGTTGAGCCTCGACGAGGGCGATCGCGACCCGGTCCGATTCCTCCGCCATCTGCTCGCGGCCGTGGGGCACGCGGGCCTCGGTGTCCTCGACGAGGTGTCCACGGCGGTGCACGAGCGGGCGCTCGATGTCGCGGCTGCGGTCGTCATCCTGCTCAACACGCTGGCCGAGCGCAGCGCTCCGCTCATCGTCGTGCTCGACGACGCCCACGTGCTCGACGGCGCGCCGGCGCAGGAGGTGCTCGGGCGCGTGGTCGAGGGCGCTCCGCCGTGCCTGCGCCTGGTGATCACGAGCCGCAGCGACCCTGCGCTGCCGTTGCCCCGCCTGCGCGCTCGCGGTGAGCTCACCGAGATCCGCACCGACGCGCTGCGGTTCCGGCCCGACGAGGCGTCGGCGCTGCTGCGCATGGCGGCCGCGAGGGAGGTCGACGCCGACGTCGTCGCCCAGCTCGAGGCGCGGACCGAGGGGTGGGCCGTGGGACTGCACATGGCCGCGCTCGGGCTGCGCGGCGCGGTCG
The DNA here is from genome assembly GCA_044344875.1 of Nannocystaceae bacterium. Lineage (GTDB taxonomy): Bacteria > Myxococcota_A > Polyangia > Nannocystales > Nannocystaceae > Xiheibacterium. Next base: position 29,629 of record JBIJCC010000048.1, on the reverse strand, counting down.
ATCCCCACGCGTTCGCAGCGAGCTTCTCGGGCAGCCACCGCTTCGTGCTCGACTACCTGCTCGACGAGGTCCTGCGACCGTTGCCCGCCGAGTTCCGCGCCCAGCTCCTCGACGTCTCTGTGGTCGACGAGCTCGATGCCGCCCGCGTCGAGGCGATCCTCGGCGTGCCCGATGGCCCCGTGCCCGACGGCGCAGCATGGCTCGATGCCTGCGAGACGCACAACCTCTTCGTCGCCGCGCTGGACGACGAGCGGCGTCGGTTTCGGTTCCATCCCCTGTTCCGCGGGCTCCTCCAGCACGAGTTGGCGGCGGCCACGGACGCCGCCCATCGCCGCGGATGTCACCGCCGAGCGGCGTCGGCGATGGAGCACGTCGGGGAGCTCGACGAGGCGCTCGATCAGTTCGCGCAGGCCGAAGCGTGGGACGACGCCGCGCGCTTGGTGCTGTCGCGCTCGGTGGCGCGGCTGATCCGCTCGGAGCTCTCGGAGCTCGCGTCCGACCTGTCGCGATTCCCCGCGGTCGAGATCGAGGCGCGGCCGGCCCTCGCCGTACGTGCGCTGTGGTTGCTCGTCACCCACGGGGCGCCCGCGGGCGAGCTACGCCACGCCGAGCAGCGGGCCCGTGGGGCGCTGGCGAGCGCGCCCGATCCGATCGCGGAGGCCGAGCTCGACCTGCTCTTGGGCATCGCGTGCGGTACCCGACACGCCGAGGCTCGACGGCACTACGACGCCGCTGCACGGGGGCTGCGCGGCGGCGCGGGGCTGACTGGCGCGGTGCTCCACCTCAATCGCGCGCACCTCGAGATGGCCGAGGATCGGTTCGCGGAGGCGCTGCAGGAGGTCGACGCGATGGCGGCGTATGCCGTTGCCTCGGGCGACGCGTTCGCGATGCTGTGGGCCCGGTGGTACCGCGCCCAGGTCCTGCTCGTGCGCGGTGAGCCGACCCGGGCGAAGACCGAGCTCCTCGCCCTCGACGTCGCAGCGCGGGCGAGCTTCGGGCGAGCGCGGCCACGCTCGGCAGCGTTCGCGTTCAGCTCGCTCGCCCATGCGCTGCTCGAGTGCGGTGAGCTCGAGGCGGCCGCGGCGTGGCTCGACGAGGGCCAGGAGCTGGTCGACCCCGGCGTCGCGCCCGCGGATGCGGCGGAGGTCGGCATGACGCGAGCGTGGCTCGAGGGGCTCCGTGATCCCAACGACGTCGCGTGGGAGCACGCCCTCCGGCGCGTGGTGTCGATCGCCCCGCACGTCGATCTCCCGGAGATGGAGGCGCGGGTCGAGCTCGTGAGGACGCGGATCCTGCTCGATGGTCGGCGGCGGTCCGACGACAGCGATGCGCTGCGCCGCTGGCTCGCGCGGTCGGCCGAGTCGGTCGAGTCGCGGCCCTTCCCGACGACGCGGACCGGAGCGGCGTTGCTGCTGCGCGGACGCGTGCGGGCGCGCCTCGGCGACGTAGCGGCGGCGCGCGTCGATCTCGAAGCGGCGGTGGACGCCGCCCGCAGGGCGCAGAGGTGGGTGTGCGTGTGCGAGGGGCACCTCGCGCTCGCCGGCGTTGCCCTCGCCTCTGGTGGCGCGGCGGCGTGCGACGAGCACGTGCGCGAGGCGATCGCGGCGGCTCTCCCCCGTGGCATCGTCGCGCCGCTGTTGTCGGTGGAGATGGCGCTGCGCGGTCGCGTGTCGGCGGCCTCGGGGCTCGATCCCGCGGTGGTCGGCGTGACGCCGCTCGAGCCCAGCGGCCGTGGAGATGCTCTGCTCGAGCCGCTCACGGCGCGGGAAATCGACGTGCTGCTGCGCCTCGCCGAGGGCCTCTCCAACGCGGAGATCGCCCGGGCGTTGTTCGTCGCGCCGAGCACCGTCAAGACCCATCTCGAGCGGATCTTCGGCAAGCTCGGCGCGCGCCGGCGGACCCAGGCGCTCGCGCGGGCCCGGGCCCTGGGCCTCGTGCCCTGAGCGTGGTCGAGGGCCGGAGGTCAGTCGCAGCGCAGGACCGGAGGATTGTCGGCGCCGTCCAGCGTGGCTCGCCCCTCGTCACCGTCGGCGAGGCGGAACGCACACACCGTCGGGCTCGTCGCGGGATCGAAGCTGCACGTGCCCGTGCCCGCATCGTAGGGGCCGATGTCGAACCCGAGCGAGAAGGTACCGGCGGCGACGACCAGCGCGTCGTCCTCGCCCGGGAGCACGGCCTCGTCGTAGCGGAGGCAGTGGGTGGTGCTGCGGTTGTCGAGCACGATCGTCGCGTCGCTGCCGTCGTCGGCGATGGCGCAGGCCGCCTGGCCGAGGGTGGTAGCGAGGGTGCATCGGCGGATCATGGCGGCGAGGTGGCTCATGGCAGGTCGGGCCAGACATGGGTGAGGAACCCGTGGACGGCGTCGTAGAACCGCTCGGGCTCCTCGGCCCAGGGGTTGTGGCCGCTGTCCTCGAACAGCACCAGGCGCTTGTCCTCGGGCGCGGCGCCCAGCGCCTCGTAGGCGGGTTTGGCGTTGATCCACGGCGTGATGATGTCGTGCGTGCCCCACAGCACCATCGACGGGATCGTGATCTCGCCGAGCCGCGGCGTCAGATCGACGCCGTAGTAGTCCTCCATCGGCAGCGGCGAATTCTTGGTCACCGCGATGAGGTCGAACTGGCTCTCGAAGATCAGCTCGCGGGTGTCGCGACCGTCGAGGACGCGGTCGGTGTCGACGTCGTAGCCGCCGGCGGCGCGCACGTAGAGGCTGTGCCACAGGTGCACGAGCTTGCCGTCGTGCTCCTCGATCTGGTTGTTCTCCTCGGTCTCGACGTCGCAGCGCCAGACATCCGCGTAGAAATCCTGGGCGCCGCGCCAGTACTTCTTTTCCTTGCGGCTCGGGTTGTCCGCGAGCACGGCCGCCGCGTGGTCGAGCACCCAGTCGACGGACCATCGCCACGACCGGCACGAGGAGTCGTGGGCCCCATCCTGTTCGATCCAGCCGCGGAACCGGGCCTGGCGCGCGGGATCCAGCAGGTACGCGCTGCCGAGGAAACCGCCCCAGCTGTGGCCAGAGAGCACGAACTCCGCGTCGGGGTAGCGGTGCTCGAGCACGGTCATGACGACGTCGAGGTCCTCGACGAACTGGGCGACGTTGATCCGGTCGCGGTGGTGGCCGTGGCTCGATCCGGACGCGCGCTGCTCGTAGTAGACGATGCCGACGTCGTCGGCGAGATCCTGGTAGCTCGACTTCTGCCAGTAGATCCCGTTGGTCGTGCCGGGGCCGCCGTGGACGTGGACCAGCATCCGATCGCTGCGCCAGTTGCCGGTGACCCACACCGGCATCGAGACCCCCTCGTGCGTGACGTAGAAGTGCTGGTCGCCGTCGCCGAACTCCGGCGCGCACGCGGTCGCGCCGACCATCGCGAGCATCGCCAGGGGCATCATCAGCCTCGAGTTCGTCACAGCCGCACCTCCACCCCGATTGCGACCGAGAGCCGGACCAGCGCGTGATCGAAGACCGGGTACTGCCAATAGGCGCCGGTGCGCACGAACGGCGTCAGGCCGATCCGCGGGATGAACCAGCCCACGCCGATCGTCGGTCCGACGACCAGGTAGGCGTAGCCGGCACGCGAGGCCTCGCGCACCTCACCCCCGACGACCTCGTAGTTGGGGCTGGGCAGGAACCCCTGCAGGTAGCCGAGGTGGAGGTTCGCCTCGCCCTGCAGTCCGAGGCGAGGATGCTTGCCGCGCCATCCGACGCGCGGCGTGACGAACAGCCCGATGTCGTGCTTGGCCCACAGGTATCCGCCGAGGTCACCGCCCACGACGAGGGCATGGTTGCGGCGACGCGACTCGAGCGCGCGGTAGCTGTAGCCGAGCTGACCGCCGGGCCGCGTGTAGTTCTGGCCGAAGTACGCGGCTTCGATCGCATGGCGACCGTCCCGCGGGCGCGCGGCCTCGGCCGGGAGGGCGAGACCAAGGGCGCCGATCGCAGCGCCGAGGGCGAACGCGTGGGGGTAGGGGCCGGGCATGGCGCGGCGAGTGTCGCGAACGACCCGGGCGGCTCGCGTCCGCCGAACGGCGGATTCTCGCGCCGAGTGTTGAAGCGCGGCCGCGTGCCGTCGAAGATGTGGGGACTGATGCACGCGTCCGTGACCCCGTCGTGACCCGCAGGATGTCCCGCTTCACGCTGGCCGCCTTCGTCGCGCTGCTCGCCGATCAGCTGTTCCTCGTCGCGCTGTCGTGGGCCGCGCTGCGCGGCGCCGAGTCGACGGCGCTGACCCTCGGCTCGGTCCTGATGGTGGCCGCGATCGCGCGGGCGACGACGACGCCGCTCGGCGGTGATGCGGCCGATCGGGTCGGCGCTCTGCCGGTGCTGCGGCGGGTCCATGTCGCGCGCGCCGTGGCGGGCGGGCTCGCGACGATGGCGTTGCTACGCGCCGACGATCCGACGGTGTCGCTCTACGTCGCCGCCGTCGTCCTCGGCGGTCTGCAGGGACTGCAGGTCGCACCGATGATCGCGGCCGCGCCCGAGCTCGTGGCGCGAGAGGACCACGCCCGCGCGAACGCGGCGGTGATGGCCGCGATGCAGATCGCCGGAGTCGTCGGACCGCTCGCCGCGGGCTGGCTGCTGGACGCGAGCTCGACGTCCACCACCTGGATCGTCGCGGCCTGCGGTCACGCACTCGCGGCGGGTGTGTTGCCGCGGGGGGCGGAGCGATCGGACAGGATTGCCCCGGCGCGACGCGACGTCGGCGTCGATCCGAGCGCGCTGCCGGCGATCCTCGTCGTGATCGCAGGCCTGTACCTGGGTCTGATGGGTCCGATCCAGGTGGGCGTCCCGGCCCGCGTCGACGCGGCCTTGGGTGCCGATCCGCGCGTGCTCGGTGTGCTGCTCGCCGCCTTCGGCATCGGCATGCTCGGCGGCACCGCGTGGGCAGCCCTGCGCACGCCGCCCGCGGCGGTCGGACGACATCTCTTGGCTGCGCTCGCGGCCACGGCGTGTGGATTGCTCGTGGTCGATTGGGTCTCGAGCCCCGCGCCGATCGCCCTGGGCCTCGCGCTCGCGGGTGCTGGCATGGGCTACCTCGATGTCGTCGGCGTCACGTGGCTGCAGCGCGCCGTCGCGCCGTCGAGGTTGGGCCGCGTGATGGGGCAGGTCATGCTCGCTGCGAACGCGACCACGCCGGTCTCCCAGCTCGGCGCGGGCTGGCTCGCGGAGCACGATGTTCCGTTGTTCGCCGTCGGGGCGGCCGTGGTCGCCTCGGCGTGGATCCTCGGAGTGGCGCACCCGGGGTTGCGGCGGCTGCGGCAGTGAGGCCGCTACGACCGCTGCGGTGACGACACCTCGGATGATCGGGCACCATCGCTTCCGCGATGCTGAAGCGACCTCGCCTCCCCACGCGTCGAGAGCCGCGACAGGACCGGGCCCTCACCACCCGGCGGAACATCCTCGTGGCGGCGGCCAAGGCCGTGAAGGAGCAGGGGGCGGACGTGAGCATGACGCGGATCGCCGAGATGTCGGGCTAAGGCATCGGCACGGTGTACGAGTACTTCCCCAATCGCGCGTCGCTGCTGTGCGAGCTCATGCACCAGACCTGCGAGGACGAGCTCGCGATGGTCGTGGCGCTGGCGCCGACGCTGCGCGATGCACCGTTGCGCGTGGTGGTCGAGCGGGTGATCGGCACGCTCGTCGGCTGGGCCGCAGACCACCACGTGCTGACGCGGTTGGTTCTCCTCGAGGTGGTGCCGACGCTCGGCCCCGACGGGCTCGAGGATCTGGTGCCGATGGTCGCGGCGCTCCTCGCCGCGGAGCTCCACACGCGCATCGGCGACACGCGCGTGCTGGATCCCGAGCGGACCGCCCGGTTCATCCTCACCGCCGTAGAGGCGATCATCGAGGACGCGGCCGTGGACCGGCCGCAGTGGCTCGCGGAGCCCGAGTTCACCCGCGAGTTGGTCGCGCTGGTGATGGGCTACCTCGTGCAGCCGCGCGGCAACGGAGCCTGAGCTTCGGGTCATCGCTCGGGTGTCTCGGCTTTCGAGACGCCGAGAAACCGCCCCCACGGGCCGAAAGGAGCGGTTGCGGGCGGGCTTCGGCGCGGCCCTCGGTTTCCCCTCGGACGCCTTGTCGCGGGTCCGCGACGCGCTAGGTTTGGCGGGCCTTGGAGCCTCGACTCGCGCGGTCATGACGGCCCGCGACGCGCTCGGCGTGGGCATGGACTGACATGATGAATTCGACTCGATGGATGATCCTGCCGCTCTCGTTCGCGGTGATGCCGGCCCTCGCCTGCGCTGCCGATGGGGAGACGACGGCGTCCGCGGGCGCCTCCGCCGGCGCTTCGGACGGGGCCGACGGAGACGCAGGGCTCGGCGATCCCGGGGACACCGATCCCATCGAGGCCCCGTTCGCCGAGGCGTGCGCCCGGCTCCACGGCGAGTGCGCGTCGGTCTGCGACAACATCTTCGTCGAGTGCTACGACGACGTCGCGACGTGCACCGAGCAGTGGACCCGCGACTACCTCGCGGACTATGACGCGCCGCTCGTCGATCCGGTGCGCGTGGCTGCCTGCGCCGCGCAGGTCGACGCGCAGTCGTGCACCGATCTCGAGCCGGACACGGTCGAGTGCGAGTATGCGGTGGTGGAGAGGTGCTCCGACGACGACGATGGCCACGGCGCGGTCTATTCGCCCTTCGCGCCCGGGCGCGTGGAACTCGGCGTTCCCCTCGACGTGCGGCTGTGCCCCGGTGTCGAGGAGTTCTTCGCGATCACCCTCGAGGCCGGCACGACGCTCGAGCTCGTCCAGTCGGAGGACGGTCCGCACGTGTTCGCGGACCTCGTGCGCATGTCGACGGGACCCAGCGGTGATGCGCTCCTGGTGCGCGCGGGCCTCGACATTCCGGTGGTCGACGCGGGCGAGTACCTGCTGGCGCTCGACGCCGGGCAGCCCTTCGACTCCACGCTCACGCTGGTCCGCGCTCCCTGAGTCGACCGCCCGCCCGTGGCGCGCGCGCACGATCGTGGCTCAGCCGCACGTTCCCCCCGGAGCAACCCGAGGCGATCGGAGCGCCGACGCTGGCATCGCGCCTGCACTCGGTGCCTCGGGATCGCCCACCGATGTTCGTCGACTACCACCGATCGGTGACCACGCTCGCGGCGTGGCAGTGGCGTTCGCTGGCCGGCTACGCCGCGGCGGCCAGCTTCATCGTCGTGATCGAGAAGGTGTTGGCCACGGACGCGGTCGACCTCTCGCCGGTGCCGCTGACGGTGATCGGCGCGGCGATCGGCATCTTCGTCAGCTTCCGCACCAACTCCTGCTACGACCGCTGGTGGGAGGCCCGCAAGCTGTGGGGCCAGCTCGTGAACACCTCGCGGCTGTTCGCGATGCAGGTGCTCTCGTACACGGCGGGGCCGCGGGGCGAGCTGCGCCCGATCCAGCAGCGGATCATCCGGCGACACATCGCGTACGTGCACGCGCTGCGCAGCGCCCTGCGCGAGCAGGACCCGACGAGCGACGCCGAGGTCATCCGGTACCTCGAGGCCGACGAGCTCGAGCACGACGCCGACGAGCCCAACCTCAATGCCGCGTTGCTGCACCGGCAGCTCCGCGACCTCGCGAGGCTGGCGCGCGCGGGCCACCTCGATGCGCGGGCGCTGCAGCTCCTCGACCGTTCGATCGCCACGCTGCTCGACGTGCAGGGCGGCTGCGAGCGGATCAAGAAGACGCCGTTCCCGCAGACCTACGAGTTCGTGGCGACGCTGCTCATCGCGGCGTACGCCGTGCTGCTGCCGCTCGGCATCGTCGAGAACACGGGGTGGTTTGCGATCCCGATCACGGTCCTGGTGTGCTTCTCGTTCCGCGTCATCGATCAGGTCGGGACGATGCTCGAGGACCCGTTCTCGATGGCCCCGGCCGCGCTGCCGCTGAACGCGATCGCGACGAACATCGAGATCGAGGCGTGCAAGCGGCTCGGTGAACCCGAGCCCCCGGAGCCGCCGACGCCCGATGACGACGGCGTGCTGATGTGATCGCGCCAGGCGACGGTGTTCCCGTCGCCCGACGCGCTGGGTCAGCGGGCGCCGGAACGCCGGCGTCGTCGCGCCGCGAGGCCGACGAGCACGAGCATCGGCGCCGCCGCGGCCCCGCCATCGGGCGACGCGGTGCAGCTGCAGCCGCCTCCGTCCGCGCTGCCGCCGTCCGCCCCTGCGCCACCGGAGCTCTCGCCCGCGGCGGTGCCGGTCGACGTGTCGCCCGCGGCCGACGTCGTGGACCCGCCGCCGTCGGCGGTGCCGCCGTCGGTCGATCCACCACCGGTGCCGGTGTCGTCCGCCGAACCGCCGGAGCTCTCGCCCTCGCCGCCGGTGGTCTCGCCGCCGCCGCACACCTCGACGAGGTGGGCGCAGTCCTCGGCGCACTCGAGCTCGGTGAGGACCTCGCACACGCCGTCGCCGCAGACCGCCGCGGTGCAGTCCTCGGCGCATGTCGACGCGGTCTCGGTGCCCGAGCACGTCCCGTCGCCGCACGCCGCCTCGGTGCCGCACAACGGCGTCGGCCAGCCGCTCTCGCACAGCACCGGCAACACGTCGGAGATCTGCGCCGCCGCGCCGAACTGCGGCGCCGACGGGATCCCTGGCAGCTGGCCGTCCTGCGTGTAGAGCTTCGCGATCTTGCAGTCGCCCTGGTCGTCGTAGTCGCCGCCAGGGCCGTTGACGTGCACGCCCCACAGCCGGCGCTCGGCGTCGAAGACCCCCGAACCGGAGTTGCCCATGAAGGTGTCGCAGTCGTGCTGCACGAGCCCGGCGTTGTTCATGCCGCGCACGTTGCAGGCGCGCGCGACCTTCATCGGCGTGCCCGTCGGGAAGCCGAGGACGCCCAGCGGCGCATCGAGCTCCGGCGTCGGACCCAGCGTCGCGGGCGTCATGCCGTCGACCGGACGGTCGAGCTGCACGAACGCGATGTCGACGCCGTCGAGCTCGGCGACGACGCGGCGGCACGCGTAGATGTCCTCGGGCCCGGGCATCACGAGCTCGTCAGCCGAGGCCCGGCGTGGCCCCGGCACGAAGCTGGCCGTCGCGCACGCGTCATCCTCGAGGACGCAGTGCCGGGCGATCACGATGAGGTCGCTGTCGACGAGCGTGGCCGAACAGCTGGCGAGGACCGGATCGTCGATGTAGGCCTCGCCCTCGCAGAGGTTCTGATACTCGCCCAGGGTCGTCGTCGGCGACACCGTGGCGCCGTCGCAGATGCCCCAGCCTGCGCGCAGCTTCATCACGATCGACTGCTCGCCGAGGGTGCGCCAGTCGTCGTCGGTCTCCTCGTACAACTGGAGGCGATCGTCGGTGCCGTAGATCGCCGCGCGCGCGGGCAGGTTGCCCGCGAGCGCGACGACGGCGACGGTCGCGGCCAGGTACGGCCACGACGCGCGGCTCACGGCGTGTGCCCCATCATGCGGTGGTTGAAGTTCGAGATGAACCCGAAGTCGCCGACCATGTCGGCCCAAGCGTAGGGCACCGCCGCGGCGTTGCTCCACCAGTCGAGGTCCGCGACGCCACCCGTGTCACGGCAGCCGCGAACGCACACGCTCGCCGAGAGGTCGTCGTTGCCGATCATCTCGACCGCGACGACGAGGCTCTGACCCTCGGCGAGGGCGATCGGGGTCTCGAGGTCGAGGGTCACGATCCGCTCCTCGGCGGCGGCCTCGTCGGCCTCGACCTCGATCGTCACGCTCGACACGGCATCGGCAGGATCGGCCGGCGGCGCGGCGCCCTCGATCACGTAGATCTCGACGCGGTGGGCCAGGGTGCTGTCGCACGCGCCCGCCCCACCGGTGCCGATGAGGTCGTAGGCCACCTGCGTGACCTCGAACGGGTACGAGGGCGGCGTCAGCGTGGTGGCGGCGAGGTGGCCCGCCTCGTCGGGGAGGATCGGCGAGATGGCCTCGCCCGCCTCGCAGACCTCGGGCGTGTTGCGGACCTCGACGACCTCGCCGCCGCCGGTGCCGGTGCTGTCGTCGGCGTTGGTGGTGTCGCTGGCGTCGGTCTCGCTGGCGGTGGTGTCCTCGGCGGTGTCGGTCGCGCTCGCGGTGCTGTCGCCTGGGACGTCGCCGCTGGTGGTGGTGGCGTCCGTTGCGGTTGCGGTGGCAGTGGCCGTCGCGGTTGCGGTGGCCGTCGCGGTGGCGCTATCCGATGCGTTGCCTGTGCTCGCGTCGCTCGTGCTGCCGAGGGTGTCGTCGCCGTCACCATCCGTGCCGCAGGCGGAGAGGAGGGCGATGAGGGTGAGGGTCGAGATGAAGCGCATGGTCATGGGTGCTGTTCCGTTCCACCCCCCGAGGCGCGCCAGCTCCCCGGATGATCCCAGCTCGGGCAGTGACGAATCTCTCGGCCTCACTCGTTCGGGTCTGCCGCTACGGCACGCCGACGTCGACCTCGACCGTGTGCTCGCGATCGTCGTCGTGCAGCGGGATCCGCAGGTCCGCCTGCGCTTCGCCATCGCACGTCACGCGCGTCACCACCCGACCGGCTCCGCGTGCGTTCACCCGGATGTGATAGGTGCTTCGATGATGGCGGTAGTGCACGACGTAGCCGGTCCAGCCGGGCGCGAGCACGGGCGCGATGCGCAGCTTGTCCACCTCGAGGTGGATGCCGAGCAGCGACTCGGTGATGAGTCGATACATCCAACCGGCGGATCCGGTGTACCAGGTCCAGCCGCCGCGCCCCGCGTGCTGCGGGTTCGAGTACACGTCGGCCGCCGCGACGTAGGGTTCGACCTTGTACACGTCGATGCGCTCGGCGGTGTCGCCGTGGCGCAGGGGATTCACCAGGTCGAACAGCTCCCACGCCCGCGTCGCGTCGCCCACCGCGGCGAAGGCCATGGCCGCCCACACCGCGGCGTGGGTGTACTGGCCGCCGTTCTCGCGCACGCCCGGCACGTAGCCCTTGATGTAGCCGGGGTTGGTCGGCGCGGCGTCGAACGGCGGATCGAGCAGCGCGATGATGCCGAGGTCGCGGCGCACGAGTCGCGCGTCGAGCGAGTCGAGCGCGGTGCGTGTGCGTGCCGGATCGCCGACGCCCGTGAGCGCAGCCCAGCTCTGGGGCAGTGAGTCGATCTGGCACTCGGCGTTGCTCGCCGATCCCAGAGGCACGCCGTCGTCGTCGTAGGCGCGGCGGTACCACGCGCCGTCCCAGCCGTGGGCCTCGATCGCGGCCGCGAGCGCAGCGGCGTGGGTGATGCACCGCGCCGCGAAGCGATCGTCGCCGCGGGAGGTCGCGATCGCGGCGAACCGCACCAGCACGTCGTGGAGGAAGAACGCCAGCCATACGCTCTCGCCGCGCCCGGCCTCACCGACCAGGTTCATGCCGTCGTTCCAATCGCCGGTGCCCATGAGCGGGAGGCCATGGGCGCCGACGCGTAGGCCGTGCTCGATCGCGCGGACGCAGTGCTCGTACACCGTGGCCGACTCCTCGGACTGCAGCGGCAGATCGTAGTAGCTGTCCTCGTCGGCGTTGACGGTGCGGCCCTCGAGGAACGGCGCGCGGACGTCGAGCAGACCGGTGTCACCGATGGCCGCGACGTAACGACACGTGGCGTACGGCAGCCACAGGTAGTCGTCGGAGATGCGGGTTCGGACGCCGCGGCCGAGCGGTGGGTGCCACCAGTGCTGCACGTCGCCCTCGCGGAACTGTCGCCCCGCGCAGCGGACGATCTGCTCGCGCAGCAGCGCGGGCTCGGCGTGGACCAGGGCCATCGCGTCCTGCAGCTGATCGCGGAACCCAAACGCACCGCCCGACTGGTAGAAGCCGCTGCGGGCCCACATGCGGGCCGCCAGCACCTGGTACAGCAGCCAGCCGTTGGCGAGGAAATCGAGCTTCGGGTCGGGCGTCTGCACGTGCACGCGACCGAGCGTGCGACCCCAGTGGTCCCAGACCTGGGTCAGCGCCGCGCGTGCGGGTCCGATGCCGCGGAAGCGCGACACGAGGGCCAGCGCGTCGTCGCGATCGCGGCCCGAGCCGAAGGTGAACGCGACCTCGCGCTCCTGTCCGTCGGCCAGATCGATCGCGATCTGCATCGCCATGCACGGGTCGTAGCCGGCGCCGACGCGGCCCGACAGCCGCGAACGTCCCATGGCCGCCGGGTTGGTGGCGCCGTTGTTGCGGCCGAGCAGCTCGCTGCGATCGCCGGTGACCGAGCGGGCCTCCACGCTGGCGTCGAGGAACGCGACGCGGTCGGCGAACTCGGCATCGTATCCGTTGCGGGCCAACACCGCGCCGGTGCGGGGATCGACCTCGGTGACGACGTGGGGCAGGCTCGCGGCGCGCTGGACCCCGAGCACGAGCTCGTAGGCAGCGGTGAGCGACAACCGGCGCGGTCGGCCCGACGCGTTGCGCAGCTTGATCCACAGGAACTTGATCGGCGCATCCGTGGCGACGAACGTCGTCACCTCGGTGGTGATCCCATCGGACGTGGTGTGCTCGAACACCGTGTAGCCGAAGCCATGACGGGTGAGGTACGGCGCGTCATCGCCGGCGGGCAGCAGCGTCGGCGACCAGACGTGGCCGTCGTGCTCGTCGCGGAGATACAGCGCCTCGCCGCTGGCGTCCGTGACCGGATCGTCGTGCCACGGCGTGAGCCGATGGCTGTGGGCGTTCTCGCACCAGGTGTAGGCGCCACCGCTGTCACCCACGACGGTGCCGAACCACGGGTTGGCGAGGACGTTGCACCACGGCGCCGGCGTCGGTGCGCCGCGCTGCGTGGTGATCACGTACTCGCGTCCGTCGTTGGTGAAGCCGCCGATGCCGTTGAACGCGGTGAGGTCGGGCCGACGGAACACGGGGCGGACCGCCGGCGGTTGCGGCCGCGCGACCGGGGCGATCCTGCGTCGGTCGCTGCCGGGGACCAGCGCCCGGGGGAGCTCGGCGCGGACGGTGCGGCGGTCGACCTGCTCGGCGATGCTGCCGGCGTCGGCGACGAGGATCGCCCGCGCGAGGCTCTGGATCAGTACGCCGTCGAGCTCGGACAGCTGGTCGCTGCGGCGTACGAAGATGCCGCCGGGGCGATCGAGCAGGTTGTTCTCACCGAACGAGCCGACCGCGGACATGATCTGTTGCTGGAGCTCCTGCCGGTAGCCGCTGGGATCTTCGTTCCAGATCACGACGTCGACGACCAGGCCCTTGGCCCGCCAGTAGGCGTGGGCCTTCACGATCTGCCAGACGAGCGCGATGTGCTCGAGGTCGCCGATGCGCACCAGCACGATCGGCAGATCGCCGGAGATGCCGTAGGCCCACAGCGCGGCCTGACCCTTCAGGTTGCGCGCGAGCATGCTCCGCGGCGCCCGCAGCAGATGGTTGCTGTAGAGGATGTGACTGGCGAGCCGCTCGAAGGCCTGGCTCTGCTCGTCGTCGACGCCGAGCCGGCGCTGCTCGACCTGACTGTGCGTGAACGACAGCTCGAACAGTCGGTCGGCCGCCCCGCCGTCGGCGTAGCGGTCGACGAGGGTCAGCGCCGCGTCGCGGGAGCCGGCGACGCCGGTGACGACCTGCAGGCGCACGGTCTCGCGCGGGCCGATGGCGACCGTATTGCGGATCGCGACGATCGGATCCAAGACCGCGCCGGCGCTGTCGGTGAGCCGCGCGGCGTGCATCGCGATCGGGTCGGCGGCGGTGCGGCAGCGGCCGATGAACGCGGCCCGGCTCGACTCGTAGGACGCCGGCGTGGTCGCGGCCGTCGATCGGGTCATCAGGTGCAGCATCCACGGTGGCTGCTCGCCCGCGGAGCGCGGACGTCGGGTGCAGAGGATCGCCTGCTGCGCCGGGACCAGCTCGGTCTGCACGAACAGGTTGCTGAAGGCGGGGTGGGCCGCGTCCGCGGCCGGCGTCGCGAGCACGACCTCGGCGTAGCTGGTGACCTCGATGGTCCGCGCGGTCTGGCCGAGGTTGGTGATGGAGATGCGTCGCAGCTCGGCGTCGTCCTCGGGGGAGACGCTGATCTCGACGTGGGTCTCGATCTCGCCGTCGCGGCGGCGGAACTCTGCGCGGCCGTGGGAGTAGATCGCCTCGTAGTGATCGGCGCGCTGGAGCGTCGGCTGGTGCGCCGCCGACCACACGTCGCCCGAGTCGATGTCGCGCAGGTACAGGAACGTGCCCCACGCGTCGCGCGTTGGATCCTCGCGCCAGCGGGTGACCGCGACGTCGCCCCAGCGGCTGTAGCCGCCGCCGGCGTTGGTGACCATCACGTGGTAGCGGCCGTTCGACAGCAGGTGGACCTCGGGCACCGGTGTGCTCGGCGAGGTGAAGAAGCGCAGTTCGTTGCCCGCGTCGGCGGGCCCGTCGCGCGTGGGCGAGACCTCGGCCGGGTGCGGGAACACGGCCGGCACACGCGGCACGCGCTCCTGCAGCAGCAGCTCGGTCGAGCGCAGGGCGAGGTCCGCCGTGAAGCGGCGCTGCATCGGTCGGTCGCACAGCACGTACGCGAGCGACAGCAACGACATGCCCTGGTGATGCGCCATGAACGAGCGAACGGTGGCGTTCGGGGTGCGCGGCGGCAGGCGAGCGTCGGTGTAGTCGATCGCCTCGTAGAACCCGTAGGCCCCGAGCTGTCGGTCCCGCGCCAGGCGTCGCAGGTTGTTGCACGCCGCGTGCGGATCGATCATGAGCGCCATCACGGTGGCGTACGGCGCAATCACGAGCTCGTCACCCAGGCCGCGCTTGAAGCCGAGGCCTGGCACGCCGAACGCCTGGTACTGGTAGTTCAGCAGGGCGTCGGTCTTGTTGTAGCCCGACTCGGAGATGCCCCAGGGCACCGCCAGCGCGCGGCCGTACTCGATCTGCCGGGCCACGACGACGCGGCAGGTCTCGTCGAGCAGCGTGCCGGGATATGTCGGCATGATCAGCACTGGCATCAGGTACTCGAACATCGAGCCGCTCCACGACAGCAGCGCGGCGCGTCCGCCCGAGCTCGTGAGCACGCGACCGAGGCTGAACCAGTGCTCCTGCGGGAGCTTGCCGTAGGCGATCGCGACGAAGCTCGCCAGCCGGGCCTCGGACGCCAGCAGGTCGTAGAAGCTGGCGTCGAGCCGGTGCTCGGTCAGGTTGTAGCCGATCGCCAGCAGGTGCCGATCGTGGTCGTACAGGAAGTCGTACTCGGCGTCGGCGAGCCCGCGGGCGAGCGTGGCGAGCTGCTGCAGCTCGTCGATGGTGGACTGGGCACGCATCGCGCCGAGGCGCACCGCCGCGCGCACGGCATCGGGCACCGGTCCCCCTGCGGCGGGCCGCGGTGTCCAGTCGAGCGTCGCCTCGAGCTGCACCGCGCCCGCGAGGCTCGGCGCCGCGTCGAGCCGCGGGAAGTCGTCGCCGAGGGCCGCGCGGTGGGCCGCGAGCAGGCCGACCCACGGCGCGGCGTGTTCGATGGCCGCGGCGGCGGCGTCGCGCTGCTTCGCGAGCGCGTCGCCCCACCAGCGCAGCTCGTCGTCTCCGGTGTCGTGCAGAAGACGCTGCAGCGCACAGGTCCCGTCGCGCAGGTCGAGCAGGGCGTCGTGGGCCCGCGTCAGCGTCGAGGGCTCGGCCCCCGCTCGGACCCCGGCGTCGCGCAGCGGGCCCACCAGCGCCGCGATCGCTGGTCCGTGGACACCGGCGCCACCCTCGTCGCCACGCCCGTCGCCGTGAGCCCGGTCGTGGTCGTGCTCGCCGACGACCGCGAGCACGGCGTCGAGTGTCGCGACGAGGCCCGCGAAGGTGGCCGTGCGCACCACCGGCTCGCGCACGAGGGCGTCGAGCCCTCCGGCGAGCGTCAGCAGGTGACCGCTCAGGTTGCCGCTGTCGACCGTCGACACGTACAGCGGCGCCAGCGGCTGCAGGGTCGTCGTGTCGTACCAGTTGAAGAAGTGACCGCGGTGGCGTTCGAGCCCCGCGAGGGTCGTGAGCGTGCGGCGCGTCCGATCGACGACGGCCGCGGTCTCGACGAAGCCGAAGTCGTGCGCCGCGAGGTTCGCGGTGAGGGCCAGCCCGATGTTGGTCGGTGACGTGCGGTGCGCGATGCCCCGCGGCGGATCCTCCTGGAAGTTGTCGGGCGGCAGATCGTGATCCGGCGCCGCGACGAAGGTCTCGAAGAAGCGCCACGTGCGGCGCGCGATCGCCCCGAGGAACACGCGCTCGTCCTCGACCAGCCGCGGCAGCGCGCGGTGCAGCGGCTGGCTGATCCACCAGGTGACCAGCGGCATCGCGAACCACGCCAGCAGCATCGGCGTCGCGACGAACAGCGCGGCGGGCCGCAGCGTGAGCAGCCCAGCGAAGGTGACGACGGCGGCCGCGGGGGAGGCCCACCCGCTGCGGTAGGACGCCCACACGTGGTGGCCCGCGCTGCGCTGGGCGTCCGCCGCGGTGCGCCACTCGAGCAGCTTGCGACGCGTCAGCCCGACGCGCACGAGCGTGCGGGCGATGGCGTCGATCCCGAGCCACGCCTCGAAGGGCAGCGAGGCCAGGGCGATCGCCTCGCGCAGCAGCGATCGACCGAGACTGCGCGCGATGCCGATGAGGTGGCCGCGCCACGGCAGGTCGTCGGGGCGCCGGAGCAGACCCGAGAGCGCGGCGAGCAGCCCCGGGATGAGGACGATCGCGACCACCACGAGCGTCACCGGCAGCGCCAGGCCCGGCACGAGCCATCCGCCGATCAACAACGCCACCGACGCGGGCGCCAGGAGGCTGCGGCGGAGGTTGTCGACGAGCTTCCACTTCGACAGCAGCGTGATCGGGTTGGCGACGCGCCGCCGCGGCGGCGAAGGCTCGGTCGTCGTTGCGCCCGCACCCGCGGGGACGCGCCAGCCGAGCCACGGCGTCAGCTGCCAGTCGCCGCGCATCCACCGGTGCCGACGGCTGACGTCGACGGCGTGCGCGGTGGGGTAGTGCTCGAACAGCATCACGTCGCTGACCAGGCCCGAGCGGCTGTACGCGCCCTCGAGCAGGTCGTGGCTCAGCACGCGGTTCTCGGGGAGGCGCCCGCCGAGCGCGGCCATCACCGCGTCGACGTCATAGATGCCCTTGCCCACGAACGAGCCCTCGGCGAAGAGGTCTTGGTACACGTCCGAGACCGCGCGGGTGTAGGGGTCGATGCCGGGCTCGCCGCCGAACAGCGCGGCGAAGCGCGACGCGCCGGAGCTGGCCATCGTCACGCCGACGCGCGGCTGCAGGATCGAGTAGCCGGACGTCACTCGGCCGACGCGCGGGTCGTAGACCGGCCGGTTGAGCGGGTGGGCCAACGTCGCGGCGAGCATGCGCGCGGTGTCGCGGGGCAGCTCGGTGTCCGCATCGAGGGCGATCACGTAGCGCACGCCCTGGACCCGCTCGAGCGGCCCCTCGATGGTCGAGAAGCCGCGGCTGTCCCCGCGCAGCGCGGCGTTCAGCTCCTCGAGCTTGCCGCGCTTGCGCTCCCAGCCCATCCACACCCGCTCGCGCGAGTTGTGGCGACGCGCCCGGTGGAGCAGCAGGAAGGCACCACCGCCGCCGCCGCTACCATCATCACCGTGGGGGCCGTGCCGTCGATTGAGCGCCGCGATGCCAGCGACCGCGCGCTGCAACAGCGCGTCGTCCCCGTCTCTGTGCTCGGTCGGTGCGTCGCGGAAGTCGCTCACGAGGGCGAAGAACAGGTTGGTATCCCGGTTGGCGAGGAAGCGGACCTCGAGCAGCTCGAGCTGCTCGTCGATCTCGCCGTTGGAGCTGAGGAGGATCGGCACCGCGACGAGGGTGCGGTGCTCGCTGGGGATCCCGCGGGAGAAGTCGAGCCGAGGCAGCAGCGCGGGCTCGACCCATGCGCACACCGCCCAGTGCACGAACGCGATCGCGAGCTGACTGGTGCACAGCGCGAGCACGAAGATCGCCGCTGCGCTCGCCACCGGGCCCAGCGGCGGCGCGAGGGTCCACAGCCACGCCGTCAGCAGGCCGGTGAGCAGGGCGATCGCGCCGAGGTAGGCCAGGGGGCCCAGGCGCGCGGCGATCCGGGCGGCGACGCTGCGCAGCCCGGGCCGTACGCCGGCGCGGCGCTCGAACGTCGCGCGCCCACCCCCGACGAGGAACCACCCCAGGTGCCCGCTGCGGCCCTCACCCCCGCGCGCCAGCGTGACGGCGACTTCGGCGACGTCGGGCTCCGGACGTCGGCAGCGCCGCGCGACCTCCTCGATCACGTGGCGATACCGATCCCGCGTACCGAAGTCCATCGACGCGTAGACGCCCACCGGGTCGTGCTCGAGCACCCGCTCGACCACGCTCACCGCCTCGACGAAGTCACGCCAGTCGATCGCCGCCAGCGACCGCAGGCTGCCGATGCTGTTGCTGACGGCGACCTGCGCGGCGGCCTCGTCCTGGCTGACACGGACGAAGACGTGCTCGGTGGTCTGGCCCTGCTCGGCGAGCCGCTGCTCGAGCCAGCTCATCGGGAACGCGAGCGCCGAGCCGTGGCCCTGCAGCCGGCTTGCGAGCTCGGTGACGAACGGATCGGTGAGGCTGAGCTTCGCGTGGACGAGATCGGCGAGCACGAGCACGATGCTCGGCGGATCGTCGCTGGCGACCTCGAGCAGCCGCTCGGCCCACAGCTGGCCGCGCTCGCGGTCGCGTCGCCCCGCGACCACCCGCGCGACCACGCGGCGCAGGTTCTCCAGCAGCGCGAGCCGCAGCATGATGGGGATCGCCCAGAGCTCGCCGATCTTTAGCGGAACCACCCGCTGATAGGCGTCGACGAAGGCGCGAAGGCGGTGCAGATCGACGCGGCCGTGCGAGTGCGAGATGAGCTGCTCGGCGATGTCGTAGACCCGCGGCGAGCCCGAGGCGTGGGTGTTGGCCAACCGCGGTAGCTCGCGGTTGTAGCCGCGGGGCAGGTGGAGTCGCGCGATGCGGACCTGCGCCTCGATGAGGTGGTAGTTGTCGATGAACCACTCGGCAGCCGGCGTGATCTTGCGGCCACGCTCGAGGGCGTCCGCGACCAGGGCGTGGGCCGAGCGCAGCGCCGCCTCGTTGTCATCCAGGCGCTCGAGCAGGTGGTTGCTCCCGGCGCGGCGCGGCGCGGCGGGCTCGTGCCAGCGCGCCAGGGTCGCCGCGTGCTCCTCGAGCTGCGTGATGCTGAACAGCTCGGCGCGCAGCGGTGGCTCGTCGGCCGCACGGGACGCGTCGACATCCTCGCCCACGGTGCCCGTCGACATCGCGGCGCCCGACCTGAACGCCGTTGCCAACGCGGCAGTGTAGGGTTCGCGATGAAGCGCTGCAAATGTGCGCGGTGGTTGTGCCAATGCCGCTCGCATGGGCGCGAGCGCACGGTGACGCGACGCGTCGTGGTGCTCGGTGCTGCGTCGCGTCGCGCCAATCCTGCGGCCTGCGTGCGCTGGGCTTGTCGCCGCGACTTTCGGGCGCACTTCTCGTGGACGATGACCACGATCGCACCGCGCAGCTCCTCGCTCTCGCTCCTGCTGCTCGGCGCCTCCGCGTGCGCCATCGAGACCGCCGAGGCGCAAGGGGGCGCGCTCGGTGCCCTCGGGCCTGCGGGCGATGGGCTCGCGGTCGCGACCGCGACGAACGCCACCGGCGATGACGTCCTGCCGCAGCCCGCCATCGCCGGTCACTACCGATACGTCGGCGGTGCGGCGCAGCGCGACGCCCTGGACGCGGCGATCGAGGTCGTGGTCGCGGACATGAACTTCATCGCGCGGCCGATCGCGCGCAAGCGCCTGCGCGAGTCCAACCAGCCCAGCGCGGCGCTCGAGCTGCAGGTGACCGACGACGAGATCACGGTGCGTCGGCCCGGGCGGCCGACCGTCTCGGCGCCCCGCGACGGCTCGACCACCACGTGGAAGGACCCGGGTGGCGACGAGTTCCAGGTCCAGCACCGCCTCGTGAACGACCACGAGATCCGCCAGCACTTCGTCGGCGAGCAGAGCGTGAGCGACAACGCGTTCGTCCTGCACGTCGATGGCGAGCAGCTGACGGTCACCACGACCATCGCGGCGGATCGTCTACCCAAGACGCTCGAGTTCACGATGAGCTACCGCCGCGGCGCGAACGCGAGGGACTAGCCCGCGGCATGAACTGGACCGACCATGCTCGCCACGATCCCGATGCTGTGGGCGCTGGTCGCCGCGCCGACGCAGCCCGCCGTGTTCGATCCGACGCAACGTCGCCTGCGCGGCAACCAAGTCGCCCTCGACGTGGAGGGCGGCAGCATCACCGGGCGCGCGATCGGGCAGTCGTTCATCGTCGCCGGTCGGGTCACCTACTACCCGTTGGCGAGGCTCGGCCTCGGGGCTGCCTATGGCTTCTCGCGGGGGGTCGGGGGCCTCGACACCGTGCGCGGCCGGTTCGTGCACCTCCTGCACGGTCGCTTCGAGCTGCCGATGGTCGCCGGCCTGCGGATGGGCAAGGGCGACGCGCTCGAGATGGATCTCTTCGGTGAGCTCGGCGCCGGGGCGATCCACATCGCGGGCGACTGGCGGGTGCTGGGCGTGATCGGCGGTGGGGTCCGGATCTATCCGCGGGTCCCGTGGCTCTCGATCCGCATCGATGCGCTGACGTACCTGCATAACACCGCGCGACGAGACGCCGACGCGGCCTTCGACACGGACATCGCGTTCACCGTGGGGGTGGCGTTCCTGCTGCCGCAGCGGCGGGCTGCGCCTCGTCCGTCGACAGCCACACGATCCCCTCGTACGGCGCCAGGCGTCGTCGACCCGCGCTGACCTCGACGCACGCGCCCTTGGTGCTGTGCAGGGCGTGAACACCCGGCGGGAGCTCGACGTCGACCGGCGCGTCGCCGAGGTTGAGCACCACGTGGGCCTCGTCGCCGGCGTCGAAGCGGCGATAGGCGAGTACCGCGGGGCTCTGTGGGAGCGTCGACAATTCGAGGGCGCCCCGGTGCAGGGCCGGGTGAGCGCGGCGCAGGCGGAGCAGGCGGCGATAGGTCGAGAGCAGCGAGTCGGGGTCCGCGTGCTGTACCGCGACGTTGATCGTCGCGCTGCGGGGATCCATGGGCAGCCACGGCGTGACGTCGTCGCCGCTGAAGCCGGCGTGCTTCGCCGCGGTCCACTGCATCGGCAGCCGGCACTCGTCGCGGTTGAGGAGGATGCCGCGGCCGCGGAGGCGACGCGCGAGCCAGCGCGGGACCCAGCGGAAGCGGGCCGCGATCGGATCCTGGCCGAGCGCCGCGGGGATCTCGACGTGGGACAGCCCGAGCTCCTCCCCGTAGTAGATGAAGGGCACGCCGCGTACGGTGAGCTGGAGCATCGCCAGCAGCTTGGCCTTGCGGGGGTCGTCCCCGAGACGCAGCATCGCGCGCGGGCGATCGTGGTTGCTGAACACCCACGTCGGCTGCAGCGGCGCGGGGAAGGCCGACTCCGCGTCCGCGATCAGCCGCCGGAATCCGTCGGCCGAGAACCGAGTCCCCATCGTGTCGAACATGAAGACGAGGTGGAGCCCCTCACCCGTCGCGCCGACATACTCGCGCAGGACGCCCGAGGCGCCGATGACCTCGCCGACCACGAAGCGCGGCGGATCGTAGGTGTCGACGATGCCGCGGAGCTCGCGGGCGAGCGCGAAGGTGTCGCGGTGATCGAGCGTGTGCAGCGGCCGCTGGAAGAACCCCTCGGCGTTGGACTCCGTCGGCAGCGGTCGCAGGGATCGGGGGTTGTCGGCGAACGACGCGTCCTTGAAGATCGCGTTGAAGACGTCGAGCCGCAGGCCGTCGACGCCGAGGTCGAGCCAGTGGCGGACGATGCCGAGCATCGCCGCCTTCACGTCCGGGTTGCGCCAGTTGAGATCGGGCTGGAACGGCAGGAAGCTCGCCCAGTACCACTGGTCGGACGCGCCGTCGTGGTGCCAGCCGCGGGCGCCGAGCATGTTGCGCCAATTGTTCGGTCGTGATCGTCCGCCTGGTCGCCGCCCGTCGCGCCAGATGTACCAGTCGCGCTTGGGATCGTCGCGCCCGCTGCGAGAGGCGGTGAACCACGGGTGCTCGATCGAGGTGTGGTTCAGCACCGTGTCGAGCACCACCTTCATGCCGCGGCGGTGGACCTCGTCGATCAGGTGGATGCAGTCGGCGAGCGAGCCGTGGCTCGGGTCGACGTCCGTATGGTCGGTGATGTCATAGCCGAAGTCGGCCTGGGGGCTGCGGAAGAAGGGCGACAACCACAGCGTCTCGACGCCGAGGTCCTCGAGGTAGTCGAGGTGGGCGATCACGCCGGGGAGATCGCCGACGCCGTCGCCGTTGCCGTCGGCGAACGATCTCGGGTACACGTGGTAGACGGTGGTGTCGCGCCACCATGCTCGCGTCGGATCGTCCATGGGCGGTGCGCTCGGATCAACCCGCGAGCATCGCGACGCCGCGGCGGAACGACCAGTCCTCGAGCGCGTGGACGCGGCGTCGCCACCCGTTGGCTTGGTCGGGATGGACGCGGTCGTAGATCGCCCACCACAGCGCCGAACCGCCGGTGATGTCGGCGTCGAGCCACGGCTTCTGCACGGTGAAGTGCACGATCTTGACCCCGTCGCGGAGGCGGTCGCGTAGCACGGCGTGCGCGGTGATGTACTGGTAGATGAACTGCGGGGTGTTGTACGCGGCCGGGAGTCGGTGGGCCGGGGCCATCGCATACCAGTCGAACAGCTCGTTCAAGAACCCCTGATCGCCGCCGTCGTAGCTCCCGAGCACGGGCAGCTGCGCGAGGAGGTGAGCGAGCGTGTCCTGTGACGGCTCGAGCACCATCACCCCCGAGTTGAAGTGGTCCGGGAGCAGGAAGTCGGGCGCCGCCGACAGCGACGGGCGCTCGAAGAGCTCGTCGATGTTCTGCAGCACCACGGTGTCGGCGTCGAGCACGACGACCTTGGTGTAGTCGGTGAGGCCCCAGGCCCGCAGCTTGGTGAACACGTTGCCGAACCGGGGCATCAAGAGGGCAGTGGCGGGGTTGGCGA
Organism: Nannocystaceae bacterium; assembly: GCA_044344875.1. GTDB lineage: Bacteria > Myxococcota_A > Polyangia > Nannocystales > Nannocystaceae > Xiheibacterium. Next base: position 6,756 of record JBIJCC010000048.1, on the reverse strand, counting down.
TCGGATCGACCTCGTGGATCTCCCAGCCCTCGGCGGCCAGCCGGGTGCGTGCTGCGGGCGAGACATCGGCCGTGACCATCGCGACCCGCGGGATCCTCGTGCCGGTGTCCGACAACGAGCGACCGAGGACCTCGAGCCCGGGCACGTAGTGGTCGTTGCCGAAGATCATCGAGACGTAGGCGTGGCGTGCAGTCGTGGCGGGCATCATGGAACTCGATTCGGGGTCGCACGCGCGGGCCAGCGCCAGTTGCGGATCTCCGGCATGTCCTCGCCGTGGACGCGGATGTACGCGGTGTGCTCGGCCCGCTTGGACTCGAACCACCGCCGCGCGGCGCCGGCGTGGGCCTCGAGGCGCGGCACCCGGCGGACGACGTCCGCGGCCAGCCGGAAGCGATCGAGATCGTTGAGCACGGTCATGTCGAACGGCGTGGTGGTCGTGCCCTCCTCCTTGTATCCGCGCACATGGAGGTTGCCGTGGTTGGTCCGGCGGTAGGTGAGGCGGTGGATGAGCGACGGGTAGCCGTGGAAGGCGAAGATGATCGGCTTGTCGACGGTGAAGAGCTGGTCGAAGCTGGCGTCGTCGAGCCCATGGGGATGCTCGCGCGCGGGCTGCAGGCGCATCAGGTCGACGATGTTCACGACGCGGATGCGGAGGTCGGCGAAGCGCTCGCGCAGGATGGCGACCGCCGCGAGGGTCTCGCGGGTGGGGACGTCACCGCAGCACGCCATCACCACGTCGACGCCGTCGTCGTCGTTGCTCGCCCAGTCCCATACGCCGATGCCGGCCGCACAGTGTCGCGCGGCGGCGGCCATGTCGAGCCAGACCAGCGACGGGGCCTTGCCGGCGACGATCACGTTGACGTAGTCGCGGCTGCGCAGGCAGTGATCCGTCACGCTCAGCAGGCAGTTCGCATCCGGCGGCAGGTAGACGCGGACGACGCCCGGCGCCTTGTCGACGACGTGATCGATGAACCCCGGATCCTGGTGGGTGAAGCCGTTGTGATCCTGCTCCCAGACGTGGGAGGACAGCATGATGTCGAGCGACGCGATCGGTCGGCGCCACGGCAGCTCGCGCGTGACCTTCAGCCACTTGACGTGCTGGCTCACCATGGAGTCGATGATGCGGATGAAGCCTTCGTAGCTGACCAACATCCCGTGGCGTCCGGTGAGGAGGTAACCCTCGAGCCAGCCCTCGCACTGGTGCTCGCTCAGCATCTCCATCACGCGGCCGGTCGGCGCCACGTGATCGTCACCGGGAAGGATGGTCGCGGTCGACGTCCGCGACGTGGCCTCGAACACCGCGGTCCAGCGGTTGGAGACGGTCTCGTCGGGACTGAAGATGCGGAAGTCGGCCGCGCTCTCGTTGTGGCGCAGGACGTCGCGCAGGTATCGACCCTGGATCCGCGTCGACTCGACGACCACGGTGCCCGGCCGCGCGATGTCGACGGCGTACGCGCGGAAGTCCGGCAGCTCGAGGTCGCGCAGGAGCAGACCGCCGTTGGCGTGGGGATTGGCGCCCATGCGCCGTTGGCCGCGTGGCGCGAGGTCCCCGAGGCGGCGATCGAGCCGTCCGGCGGCGTCGAACAGCCGCTCGGGCCCGTAGCTCAGCATCCAGGCCTGCAGCTGCGCGAGCTGTTCGGGATCCGTGCGCGCGTTCGGCAGCGGCACCTGGTGCGACCGGAATGTGCCCTCGACCGCCTTGCCGCCGACGAACGCGGGGCCGGTCCAGCCCTTGGGCGATTGCAGGACGATCATCGGCCACGCCGGACGACGCGTGAACCCGTGCGTGCGCGCCTCGAGCTGGATCGCGTGGATCTCCGCGAGGACGGTGTCGAGCGTGTCCGCCATCGCGCGGTGCATGAGCTTCGGGTCGTGACCGACGACGAAGTGCGGCGACCAGCCGTAGCCCCGCAGCAGCGACTCGAGCTCGGACCGATCGATGCGCGCGAGCACGGTCGGCCCGGCGATCTTGTAGCCGTTGAGGTGCAGGATCGGGAGCACCGCCCCGTCCGTCTCGGGGTCGAGGAACTTGTTCGAGTGCCAGCTCGTGGCGAGCGGCCCGGTCTCGGCCTCGCCGTCGCCGATGACGCACGCGACGACGACCTCGGGGTTGTCGAAGGCGGCCCCGAAGGCGTGCGAGAGGGAGTAGCCGAGCTCGCCGCCCTCGTGGATCGATCCCGGCGTCTGCGGTGCGTGGTGGCTGGGGATGCCGCCGGGGAACGAGAACTGCGTGAACAGGGCCCGCAGGCCAGCCTCGTCCTGGCTGATGCGCGGGTAGACCTCGCTGTAGGTGCCCTCGAGGTAGGCATTCGCGACCATGCCGGGCCCGCCGTGGCCGGGGCCCGCGACGTAGATCATGTCGAGGTCGCGCTCGACGATGACGCGATTGAGGTGGGCGTAGACGAAGTTGAGCCCGGGCGTGGTCCCGAAGTGACCGAGCAGTCGCGGCTTGATGTGCTCGGGGCGCAGGGGCTCGCGCAGCAGGGGATTGTCGTAGAGATAGATCTGCCCGACCGACAGGTAATTCGCGGCGCGCCAGTACGCGTCGAGGTCGTCGAGCATGGCATCGGTGGCGGGGACGGTCGGGTGTTCGGACACGGCGGTCATGGGGGCGATCCGATCACGGTTGGGGGAGCGAGGACGCGTCGGACGTGCCGGGCGATCATCAGCTCTTCGTCGGAGGCGGACGGCGGTCCGTGCGTCCGCGGTGGAGATCTGGGCGTCGTCACGGGCGTTGCGGATCGGATCGAGCTCGACGAGGAAGCCGAGGCCGGCGCAGATCTCGGCGCGGACCGCCGCCGCGTGCTCGCCGACGTCGGCGTGAGACCCATGGTCGTGTCGAGCGGGCGGCCGTCGCGGACGGCGGTCATGCTGGCCCCAGCGCCGTCGCGATCGATGGCAGCGCGCGGAAGAAGGCGGTGTCGAAGCACGCGACCTGCGGGACCCCGGGGAACAGCCGCGCGCGCGCCCGCACCAGCGCGAGCTGGCCGAGCCTCGGTGCTGGCCGCGTCGGTCCGGTGCGCCGCGATGACATCGTCGTCGTCGTACACGCTCAGCTTCGAGGTCGCGGAGCCGGCGTTGAGGGCGAGGACGGTCCGGCTGCGCGCCTCGGTGGACAGGGACGCGGTCACGTGGCGCGCAGCGCTGCAAGCCCGAGGCCGTCCACGCGTCGGGCGTGGACACGGGGATCGCCGAGTCGAAGGGGCTGTGGCGCGCATGGCCGCGCGCAGCGATCGAGCGCCACCGCCCGATCGAGGCGCAGACTACCGCACGCCGATCAGCCGTTGCAGCACGCGCTGCAGCTCGTCGACGGAGATGTCGACGCGCTCGACGACGCGTCCGTAGAGCATCGCCGTCGGCACGTTGCGACCGCCGAGCTCGCGCTGGGCCTCGTGCAGCGTGAACAGGACGATCCGCTCGATGCGCGTCAGCCCATCGCGCACATCGGGCAGGAGATCCTCGGGCTGCACCGCGGTCTTCCGGACGTAGGGCGCGTGCTGGTTGGGGCGCCGCGGCATGGCGTCGGTGAGCGTATCAGCCGGGCGCGGCAGTCGGCTCGATCGCCGCCGTGATCGCGGCGCGCAGCACCGCCTCGGGCTGCGCGCCCGCGAGGACCTGTGTGCCGATCCGGAACACGGGCACCGCGGTGATCCCCGCCGCGGAGGCCTGCTGGGTCTCGGTGCGCGTGCGGGCGAGCTCGCCGGGATCGGTCACGAGCGCGTCGACCTCCTCGGCGGTGAAGCCATGGGCCGTCGCGATCGCGGCGAGCACGTCGGGATCCGAGATGTTGCGGGCCTCGTCGAAGTGGGCCCGGTACAGCGCGGTCGCCAGCGCCCGCTGGGTGCCGCGCGATGCGGCGTGGCGCAGCAGCGTGTGCGCGGCGAGGGTGGGGTAGGCGAAGGGCTGTCGGCGCGGATCGAGATCGAGCTCGCTCTTGTTGGCCTCGGTCACGAGGCGGGCGAAGACCGGATCGAGATCACCGAAGCGCTTGCGGAGCTCGGCGTGGATGTCGAGGCCGTCGGCGGGGGTCGCGGGGCGCAGCAGGAACGGGCGATGCGTGACCTGGACGCGGTCGTCGACGCCGAGCTCGGTGAGCACGCGCCCGAGGCGGTGCGCGCCGAGGTAGCACCACGGGCAGACGAGGTCGCCGAACATCTCGATCGTCAGGGCGGTCATGGCGGTCGGACGCCATGGTGCCCCCTCGGGTTACGCGCGGGCTAGGGGAGCGCGCAGTAGCCCACGTTGTCGATGCCCGGAGACTGGCCCTCGGGGAGGACCGAGGTGCAGACGCGGTCGGGGCCGCACGCCTCGGGGATGCTCAGATCGCAGAAGGGCGTGCAGCAATCGCCGGACTCGCAGGCCGCGGGACGATCGGGCCGCGAGCACATCGAGCCAGGGCTGCAATCCCAGTCGTGCGCGCACGGCTCGGAGTCGGCGACGCTCGGCAGGAGCGGGACGCCACACGCGAAGCCGTCGACCTCGGGGTGACCGAATGCGTAGCAGCCCCCGTCCAGGCAGTCCTGGGCGAGCGGATCGCAGGCCGGCAGGCACTGGTGGAGCACGCCCTCGAACTCGATCACGCACAGGGTCGACGGATCGTCGCACTGTGGTTCGGCCTCGCTGCCCCCGCAGTTCGCGACGCAGGTGCCGAGGAGTGTGTCCGGATCGACGAACAGGCACATCATGCCGAAGCCGCAGTGATCGATGCCGCTGACCGCCGAGCCCTCGACCGCGCACGGCTCACCGAGCTCCTCGGCGGGGTCGTCGATGGGGGAGCACCGCGTCGAGTTCCAGCGGTTGTCCCCGTTGTTCGACCATGGCATGCACTTCTCGTCGTCGGGACAGTCCTGACTCCACACGTCGCACTCGCCCCCGCTGATACCGTCGCCGCCGCTGCCCTCGTGGTCCGGCGGGCACAGGAACCCGCACGTCACGTCGCCGTACTCGCCGCTCGAGTCCGTCCCTGTGTCGCTCGAATCGGGATCGATCGTCGTCGCGGCGGTCGCCGTGCCCGGATCGGAGGAGGGATCGGAGGACGGATCGGTGCTCGGGCTCGGGGGATCGAGCGTGGCTGCAGTGGTGGCGGGGCTCGGGGTCGACTCGGTCTCGCCCCCGGTGGCGCCCCCGTCGTCGGATCCGAGGATGGGGCCGCAGGCGGCCGCTCCGACGGCAAACAGCCACATCCACCCGCCAGCTCTCCCGTACGACGCCATGGGGCCAGTCTGACATGCTTTGTTTGTTATGATAACTATGTTAGTTTGTGGTGGTGGCCGAGGCCTTTGCCAGCGCCGACGACACCCGCGCGCTGCTGCGTACACCCGCGGGATCCATGGAGATCGAGCTGCGCACTGGCCATCGAGCCCGCTGCGCTGCGCAAGCGGTTGCAGCGGGCGCGTGAGCAGGTCGAGGCGTTCACGCGGGCGAACTGCGGCCTCGTCGACGATGCGGCGGCGTGTCGATGCAATCGTCGGGTCGGCGGGCGGAGGCGGGACGCGTCGCCCTCGCGGTGCACCGCAGCAGTCAGCCCGCGGACACGCGCATCGACTTCGCGCGACGCGTCGCGACGGCGCTCGCCGTCGAAGAGTGATCCGGGCGGCGCTCCGCGGTGCGTCGGGCCTCGCGGCGCCGGCTGTCGAGCCCCGCCCACATCACCTCGGGCCAGTTCTCGACCAGCGCGCGGAACCGGCGAAGGCCGAGCGATTCCCTGATCACCGCGTCGCCGGTGCGCCCGTCGAACCCCTCGCGTCCTCCGGCAGTACCCGCTCGAGCACCCCGAGCACGGCGCGGATCTTCGGCGATCGCCGCTGCTTCGCGGCGAACAACGCGAACACCTCGAACGGCGCGACCTCGTAGCCCGGCAGCACGCGCCGGAGATCGTCGCGCCCGGTGAGCTCTGCCGGGTGCACGAGTCCGATGCCGTAGCCCGCCTCGAGCGCGACGCGCAGCAGTTCGCTGCTGGTGCTCGCGAGCCGACCGGACACGGCGATGTCGCGGTGGCGACCGCCGGCGGCGACCAGGCGCCACCGTGTCTGGGGCAGCCCGCCGACGAAGCAGAGGCACTCGTGAGACGCGAGATCCTCGGGTCGCGACGGCGCGGCGCGGCGGCGGAGGTATGCCGTGCTCGCGGCCATCACCGCCGGTACCACGCCGATGCGCCGCGCCACGAGGGTGCTGTCCGGCAGCGGCCCGACCGTCACGGCGATGTCGAGCGCGTCGCCGACGAGCGACACGGGATGATCGTCGACGACGACCTGCACGGAGAGCCCGGGGTGGTCCTCGAGCAGCGCGTGCAGGTGGCGCGTGAGAAGCCGGGCGAAGTACTCGGGCATCGCGAGCTTCACGACGCCACGGAGCCCTGCCGCGCGGCGGTCGATCCGATCTTGGGCCTCGTCGGCGGCCCGGAGGATCGCCACGCCGTCGCGGTACAGGCACAGGCCGTCGTCCGTCGGCGCGAGCCGCCGGGTGCTGCGTTGCACGAGCCGCGTGCCGACGCGCTCCTCGAGCCGCATCAGCCGTCGGCTGATCGCGTTCTTGGTCACGCCCAAGGCGCGTGCGGCCGCCGTCAGGCTCTGCGAGTCGACCACCTGCACGAACGTCCGGAGCTCGTCGAGATCCACGAGGGCCATGGGTGCTAGTCAGGCGTCACGGGAGTCCTTGGAAAAATCCTGCGTCTGTGATCTAACGTGGCGATGGGCCGCCCCAAAGCCGAACTAAAACTGACGCAGGATGAGGTCGCCGAGCTCGAACGCTTGAGTC
>JBIJCC010000118.1:0-31866 GCA_044344875.1 Nannocystaceae bacterium | reverse complement strand
GTAGCTCTTCGCGCTCGTCCTCCAACAACACGACCGCGCTCGATGGGCGTCCTGTTCGCTGCTGCACCTCAACGGTAGATCACACCCGTCGAACTTTTGCTAGCTTTTTCGTTTCCAGGACACTAGGGGCTGAGATCGCACCGCGCATGCAGACCATGGCGTCACAGAGTCCCGCCGAGCAGGTCGATGCGGGTTGCTTCGCCGAGGCGGAACTCGAGCAGATCTGCGCCGGTGGGATCGCGAACGACGCCGCGTTCGCGGCCCGCGTCGAGCAACACCTCGACGGCTGCCCGGAGTGTCGCCGCGCGGTCTCGGTGCTGATGCGATTGGCCGCGGGGGCCGATGCGGTCGCGCCGGCAGTCGCGCTGCGCCCGGGTCATCGCCTCCATCGGTACGTGCTCGAGCGGTGGATCGGGCGCGGCGGCATGGGCACGGTCTGGCGCGCCCGCGATCCGCGGCTCGGTCGCGCCGTCGCGATCAAGATGCTGCGCGGCCCTCGGCGGGAGCACGACGCATCGGTGCACGGCGAATCACGCCCCCGGCGATTGGCCCGTCTGGTGCGTGAGGCGCGGGCGATGGCTGCCCTCGCCCACCCCCATGTGGTCGCGGTCTTCGACGTGGGCGCAGATGCGTCGACGGGTGGTGTGTACATCGTCATGGAGCTGCTCGAGGGTCCGACCCTCGCGCAATGGTTGACTCCGGCGCAGCCCGAGGACGTGGGCCGCACGCTCGACGAGATCCTGGCGGCATTCCGCCAAGCGGGGCTCGGGCTCGCGGCGGCACACGACGCCGGCCTGGTCCACCGCGACTTCAAGCCGGCGAATGTCCTGTTCGGCGCCGACGGGCGCGTGCGCGTCTGCGACTTCGGCCTGGCGCGCAGCGAGTCGATGCCCGCCGCCGACGACGAGACGACGTGGGCCCCGGAGGCGCCCGGGATCGGCGACACCACGCCGGGCGTGCGGACCCGTGCCGGTGCGATGCTCGGGACGCCGCTGTACATGGCGCCGGAGCAGATGGACGGCGGTACGAGCGACGCTCGCTCCGATCAATATGCGTTCTGCGTGGCGCTCTACGAGGCGCTCGCCGGGGTGCGGCCATTCTCCGGGTCGCCCGCGGAGCTCTACACGTTGAAGGCGATTCGAAGGCTGGCGACGCCGCGGCGGCCGGTACCACGGGCCGTGCTCGATGCGGTCCTGCGCGGACTCGCCCCGGCGCCGGAGGATCGCTGGCCGTCGATGCGTGAGCTCCTCGCGGCGCTGGATCGACGACGCCGGCTGCGTCGCCATGCGGTCCCCGTGGCGCTCGCGTTTCTGCTGGGCGGCGTCACGCTCGGCGCGCTGGCCCGGACCGACGCGACCCCCGATTGCGAGGCGCTCGCACGAATCGATGCATCCTGGGATGAGGCGGCACGGGCGAGCCTGCGCCGTTCGGTCGCCGAGGCCTCCACCGCTGCCGTGGCCGCAAGCACCGTCGAGGCCCTCGACGGGGAGGCAGCGCGCATACGCGACGGCCTGCGCGAGCATTGTGCCGTGGACCCGACCGCGGAACTCGAGCCGTGCCTGCGCGATGCGACCACGCAGTTCGTGATCACGCGCGAAGCCCTGACCGAGGATTCCCGCGCCGCCGGGCGGGCAGGGGCGACCATCGCGAATCTCCGTCAGCGCCGCCGCTGCAACCCTTCGACCGGCGGCGACGCCGAGTCGAGGGATCCGCGGCTGTGGGCCGTCGACGACCGGATCGCCGCCGCCCGGGCACTGTGGGACGTCGGGCTGCCCACCGAGGCGCTCGAGACGGCGTTGCAGGCGAAGGCCGACAGTGAGGCCCTCGGCGAGGTCGGACGCCGCGCAGAAGCGAAGCTGCTGCTCGAGATCGCCGACATGCACCTGGCGATGCAGGACCTCGCCATGGCCCAGCAGGGATTCGCCGATGCCTACTATCGTAGCGCCGAGCTCCACGCGGATGCAGACGCGACGATGGCGGCGATCAGCCGCGCGGTCATCCAGGCCGAGGCGCGGGACTTCGAGCAGGCCGCGCGGTGGGCGAGATTCGCCGTCGCGAGCCGCGCCCGCGGCCCACTCGAGCCTTGCGCCGAGGTCCGCCTCGAGCGCGGGCTGGCGATGGTGGATGCACTGCGCGGTGAGCTCGAGGCCGGCCTGACAAAGCTCGAAGCCGAGGTCCAGGGGTGTCCCGGAACCTGCCGCGACGAGTGCATTCGGGCGACCAGCGCCTTGGCGTCCGTCCTGCAGCACGCCGGTCGATTCGAGGACGCGTTGGTGTTGCGGCGCCAGGCGCTGGCGGAGCACGCCGAGCAGGACGGGCCGGACGCGCTGTCGACCGCGGGATACCGGCTCCACCTCGCCAGCACGCTCTTCAGCGTCGGCGCGTACGACGAGAGCCAGCGCGAGCTCGAGCGCGCCGCCCTCGTCTTCGAGACACTTGCGGGCCCTGGCCATGCCGCCCTCGGCGACGTCGAATCCCTGCGCTCGGCGATCCTGTTGCAGGGCGGCGATACCGCGGCCGCGGTGGTCTCGGCGCGCCGCGCCGTGGACCATGCCGACGCGCGGTCGGATCTGCTGCCCGAGATCGCGATCGCCTGGCGCAGACACCTCGCCTACGCCCTGTCCGAGCACGGTGACCTGTCCGCGGCGGCGGCCGAGTACGAACGCCTGCTCGACGATGTGCCGGATCCGGGCGACTCCCGGGCGCGGATCGTCCTCGGTCGGGCCGAGCTGCGCCTCGCCGCCGGCGACCGTCACGGCGCCGTCGACGATTGCCGAGCCGCGCGGGCGATGCTGGAGCAGCATGCGCCGTGGGATGAGTACAATCGATTGGCGAGCTACTCCTACGAGGCTACCGCGCTGACCGAGATCGGCGCCTGCGATGCCGCCCTCGAGGTCCTGACCGCCGGATTGGAATGGGCCGACGAAGCCGGCGCGGCGGACGTCCGCGCGTCGTTGGAGGAGGACCGCGTCCGCTGGTCGGCGCGGTGCCTCCCCAATGCTCCTTGAACCGCGTGTGGTCCCTCATCCGCGGAATGTTGCGACATGGTTCGCCCGCGTTCCACCGGGCAAACGATGATACGGCGGCCCCGGTTCCCTCCCCTGTGCGCGATGGTCAGCCTCTGCGTGTCGGTCTCCGGCTGCGCCGCCGAGTCGGAGGGCGACGCCGGTGATTCGAGTGGCGTCGCCTCGTCGACCCCGGCGCCGGGGACGGCGTGTCTGTGAGACTCGGTGGTGCGCGCTGCATTGCGCCGTGGCTGGCGCTGTGCGGCTGCCCGAGGCCGAGTGACCCGCCGTCCCCGCCGACCGTCGTGTCGGAGGCGGCGCCCGCCCCGAACGGCGGCGGTACGTCCATTCGGCTGACGTTCGATACGTCCACGTCCGCCTACGAGTGCACGATCGCGTTCTCGTCGGAATTCTGGATGGACTTGGCGGGGGTACGGAGCGACCTGCGGGGACGCATGCGGGCTGTCGTGTCGGTCGCCATGGCGTCGTCGGATATCTTCGGGCTCAGGCTCGACGAGATCTCGTCGGTGTCGACGACCAATGGGCAGATCGCGAGGGCGTTCCACGCGGACGCACACGGTACGAAGACGCGGATCGGCGAGTTGATCGAAACGAGCTCGGTCGCCGATGATGTCGTCGGGCGCCGCGAGGTCGACCTGTTGCTCGGCGATCCGCACTCGTTCGTCCGGCTCGACGAGCGTGCTCGGGTGACGGCGCACTGGGTGGATTTCTCGCCGGCGCTCGTCGCCGCCGGGAAGGACCTCGACATCGCGCCGACGTGGCTGCTGACGATGCCGGTGCTCCCCGGCCGTGCGGCCGTGGGGGACTGCTGGGTCGGCACGCGGGCGGTCGCCATGATCGAGGAGGATGGACGACGGGCGGCGCCCTGGGAGGTCGAGCTGACCTACTGCCTCACCCAGACCGATGCAGGATTCGCAGTGGTGAGCGTCGCCGGTGACGGTCGTCGAACGAGCCATGCCGCGTCGACGACCCAAGGCCCGATCGAATGGTCCCTCCGTGGGGAGGCCACGGTCCTGCGTGCCGGCGGACGTCTGGTCGTCGGCCACATCGACGGCGCGATGACCTCGCGGACTGCCTCCGGAGGTTTCACCATGGAGATGACGTGCGAGACCGGCGAGCCGTCCGACTCGGGCGCGTGACGCGGCGTCGGAGTTTCACGGCGCGCTGCCGCGGTGGACCGTCAGATATCCATCGGCGCGGGTGAGGAGCACCGGCATGTCGTCGTCGTCCATCCACAGATCGACCAGGATCGGCGCGGCCTCCGGGATCGCGACATGCTCCCAGTTCGCGTCGAACTCGCAGTCGAGATCGCATCCGAGGTAGGTCGCCGTGCCCTGGAGGTGACCCAGCACGCGGGGCTGGTCGTTGCGCGTGAGTCTCAGTCGACTCGAGGTCGCCCCGAGGTCGGCCAGCGAGACCAACAGATCGGGGTAGGTCGGCAGGCAACCGTCGCAGGTGGACAGCTGATCGCCGAGCGCCGCCCACGTCTGACCGTCGGTGGCGAAGCGGAACTCGGGCAGCGGGGATGAGTTGCCGCCCATCGGCCACGTCGTGGAGACCGACCAGCCATCGGCCGCATCGCATCCGTCCGCGCACGACCACAGGCGCCCCTGGTACTGCATGCCGTCGTAGCTCGATGCGGCGACGGTGCGGCGCGCCGTGGGATCGACGGCCACCTCGCTGACCGCGTGCGAGTCGAGGCTCAGCACGGCGGTGGTCCAGTGGTCGGGGTCTGTGCATCCACCGGCGCACGTGTGCACCGCCAGCGGGTGGGGCGAGATCAGCACCGCGCTGCCATCGTCACCGTAGGTCAGGCTGCACGACGAGTACGCGACGCTCGTCGGCGCAACCGCGGTCCGCGTCCAGTTTGCCCCGATCCCGCATCCGGCGGCGCAGCTGGCGACGAACAACGCGTCGCCGGTCTCGTCGGTCCAACCGATGTACGCGAGCACGGGCAGGCCATCGGGCCCCAGCGCGATCGACAGGCCCTCGGCGGCGCCCGGCGTGATGTCGGTGACCGCCCAGTCGTCGGGCGTGTCGCACGGGGCCTCGCAGCGGCCGGAGCCGAGGTGTCCGTCGTTGCCCGCGAGCCCCAGCATCGCGACGTGCAGGACGCCCTGCGGGTCGCGAACGGCCCGGGCGTCGATCGGTGTCCATGCCCAACCGACGGTCAGGTGCTCGAAGGTCGTGGGGAGCAGCGCGCGCGGGGTCGCGGTCGCGTCGACACCGACGGAGAGCTGCTCCGACCCGTCGAACGTGTGGATCCGGTAGTGCACCGCGGTGCCGTCGTCGAGCGGTTGATCGAGCCACTGCGCCCCCGCGCCGACGAACACGACCTCGGCATCGCCGAGGGTGTCGCCGATCTGCGGCAGCGCGTTCGGAATCGGCGCGGCATCGATCGCGGCACCGATGCGCCGCAGCAGGACGACGCCGCCGTCCTGCAGGTCCGCCGGCGTCTCCCACGACAGGAAGACCGCGCCCTCGGTGGGGGTGGCGTGCAGGGCCTCGACGGGGCTCGGACCCACCGGATCCCCCGCGGACGAGTCGGCGGTGTCGCTGGCGCCCGAGCTCGAGCCGGTCGTCGTCGTCGAGGCGCTGCTGCCCGCATCCGCGGTGTCGCCGACGCTGGTGGCTTCGCTCGCGGAGCTCGACGCCGCGGTGACGGAGGTGCCGTTGCCGTCGCCGTCGCCGTCGCCGTCGCCGTCGCCGTCGCCGTCGTCAGCGTTGCCAGGGACTGGATCCGCCCGACAGCTCAGCAGGCAGGCGAGCACGGCGACCACGTTGGCGGGGCGCAGGGGTCGAGCAGGCATCGTGCTGCCGGGTGCACGCGCGGCCACTTCGTCGCATCGGTATCGACGTGTGTTGCCGCACCGTGGCGACGACGCGTCCGGCTCAGGCGTCGGGCTCGGGCTTCGCGTCGTCCGAGGCGAGGCCGAAGTCCTTCTGCAGCGCGCTCGCCCAGCGGTCGAGGTCGTCGACGGTGCTGCGGATCAGCGTGTCGGACTCGTGCATCGCCTCGATGCGCTCGCGCAGCATCTGTCGGGCGCGGAACAGCCGGCTCTTCACGGTGCCGACCTGCACGCCGAGCACCTCGGCGATGTCGGCGACGCCCATGCCCTCCCAGTAGTGGAGTTCGACGCAGATCTGGAAGTCGATCGGGATGCTGCGCAGGCCCTTGAGCAGGAGCTTCTTCTCCTCGCTCACGGCGCGGATCTGGCTCGGCGTCCCGCCCTGCAGATCCTCGGCCGACACCGACAGGAAGTCCTCGAGCTTGGCGTGGGTCCGCTTGTGTCGATACCGGTGGAACAGCAGGTGGCGGGCGATGCCCAGGAGGTAGGCGCGGAACGTGCCCTCGCGGATCCGATCGTAGTGCTCGAGGCTGGCGAGGAAGGTGCGCTGCGCGAGATCCTCGACGTCGCTGTCGATCTTGCTGCGGAAGAAGCGATACACGCTGCTGAAGTGGCGGTCGACGAGCTCGTTGCCCGCCGCCTTGTCGCCGTTCTTCCAGCGCCCGAGCAGTTCGAAGTCGTCGGCCAAGCCGTTGGATGCTAGCACTACTCTTGTAGTGGTTTCAGCCCCGGTTTTCACCGGGCGCCGCTGCGCGGGCGCAACCCCGAGAGGCCCGGCGCAGGGTCGGCCAGGACCCGCAGGAACCACGCCGCGCCGGCGCCCAGGACCGCGAGGGAGAACGCGCCGCAGGCCAGGCCCCACATCCAGTACGCGCCGCCGACGGACGCCGCGATGACGGCCGTGTCGCTCGGCATGGTGCCGCCGCCGGTGACCGCGACGTCGGTGAACAGGTAGTCGGCGCGCGAGAACACCGACAGCGCCAGCTGGGTCGCCAGGAACACGCAGCCCAGCTGCGCCGTGCCGGCGCTGCCGCGGACGCCGAGGCCCAGCGCCGCGACCACGACCGCGCCGGTGAACACCACGCCGAAGCCGTTGCGCACGACGAGCGCCAGGGTGATCGCGAGCGCGAGCCCGATCGTCAGCAGGAACACCCGGGCGCCGCGGGCCGATCGGCCGGCCATGAACGCCATCGCGGCCACGACCGCCGGGCCGACCAGGCCGCCGGCGGCGGTCAGCGCCCGCACGCTGCCCCCGCCGCTGCCGCGGTGCGACGCCACGCCCGAGCCGTCGGCGTAGATCGCGAGGGACTCGAACGAGCCGCCGGTGACGATCGCCATCACGCCGTGGCCGAGCTCGTGGAAGAGCGTCGAGAGCAGCAGCAGCGGGTACGCCAGCAGCGCGCCGAAGGGGATCAGGTACAGCGCGAGCGTGAGTCCGATGCTCCACTTGAGCGCACGGGCGGCGCGGCGGCGGGCCGCGGCGTCTTCGAGCCAGTCGAGGTGATGCATGGCGGGGTCTCCGTACCAGGCGGGCGAACCACCGCGCCGCGGGGTTCATTTGGACACGCGATCGCCGTCGCCGCAAGGCGCTGGCCGCGTTCACCCCAGCGGGGCGCGGCGGATCCACGCGCGACGGGCCGCTCTGCTACGCTCCGAGGCGAATCCCATGGCCACCCACGAACGCAAGCTGTTGGTGCGTCGACCCGAGTGCCGGATCGAGCGGTGCTCGTGCGGCGTCTACCACGTGAGCACCGGTGCGGTGACCCTGCGCATGAACGCCGAGCAGCTCACCGCCGTGTTCGAGGCGCTCGGCGAGGCGCTCGCGCCCGCGGTGCAGCCCGCCGACGACGGCGAGCCCCAGGTGCACTGAGGCGAAGGCGGCGGCGTCAGTCCGGCAGCGACACCGCGCAGCGGAATCCCGTCGACGCGCCGGCGAAGTCGGGCGGCTCGGACTCGCGCTGGTAGGCGAACACCCCATCGTCCGTGCTGATGTCGCGACCGCCCTTGATCACCCGCTGTGAGCCGCTCGCGGGACCCACGGGATCGGGTCCATCGAACTCGGCGAGATCCTCGTTGCTCCACCAGTCGGCGACCCACTCTCGGGCGTTGCCTGCCATGTCGTGCAGTCCGTAGGGCGAGTCTCCCAGCGGCTTCGAACCCGGCACCCACGTGTGCCCCACCCAGCAGCCCCAGTCATCGTCGCCATAGGGCTCATCCCACATCACCGCGCGGTCGCACGTCGCTGGGTCCTCGCCCCAGGGATACGGCCGAGCATCGTCGCCGCGCGCCGCCTTCTCCCACTCTGCCTCGGTGGGCAGGCGCTTGCCGACGAATTCGCAGTAGGCACGCGCCGCATCCCACGAGATGCAGTCCACCGGGAGATCGTCTTCGGTCCAGTCCTTCCCGCTCGTGCAGTGGTCGACGTCGACGATCGCAGGGCAGGCGCCCTCGGCCGCGCACGCAGCGTAGTCGAGCTCGATCACTTCGTGCAGGTCGATGGCGAACGCGGACAGCATCACCTCGCGCGCGGGCCAATGCGGAGGCACACAGGTGTCGCCGTCGCAGCCGCGCACGAACGGCCCCGCGGGCACGCACGCCATCCCGCCGGGCGTGTCGCCGCAGGGCTGCGCCGACCCGCCCTCCGAGGTGTCGTCAGCGGTCGCTCCGCCCGTGCTCACGCCCCCGCTCGCGCTCGCGTCCGTGCTCGAGCCCGCGCTCGCGTCCGTGCTCGAGGCTTGCGCACCCTCCTCCAACTCCCGTCGCGTGCACGCGACCAGCAACGCGCACGACAGACTCATGCCTCGGATCGACAGCCCGACCATGCAACTCCAGCGTATTCGATCCGGCCCCGAGGCGCACCTGCAACCCAGTTGGCAGCCCGGTCACGCACCCGCCGACACGACCGGCTGGGCGTCGTTCTCGGAGCACAGCACCACCAGCAGGTTGCTCACGAGCGTCGCCGTGCGCGCCGCGTCGAGCTCGACGACCTTCTGCTCGCGGAGGTTGTCGAGCGCCATCTTCACCATCGTCACCGCGCCCTCGACGATGCGCTGCCGGGCGTCGATGACCGCCTCGGCCTGCTGGCGCCGGAGCATGACGCCCGCGATCTCGGGGGCGTACGCGAGGTGGCTGAGCCGGACCTCGAGCACCTCGACGCCCGCATGGGAGAGTCGCTCGCGCAGCTGCGCCATCAGCTCGACGTTGACCTCCGACGAGTCCCCGCGCAGCGAGACCTGGCCGGGCTGCGCCGCGTCGTAGGGGTGCTTGGCGGCGGTGGTGCGGATCGCGGACTCGGTCTGCACCGCGACGTAGGACTCGTAGGCCTCGACGTCGAAGACGGCCTGCGCGGTGTCCTTGACCCGCCACACCACGACCGCGCCGATCTCGATCGGGTTGCCGCGCAGATCGTTGACCTTGAGCTTGGCGCTGTCGAAGTTGCGCACGCGCAACGAGATGTTGGTCCGCGAGGTGAACGGGTTGATCCAGTAGAACCCCGGCGTGCGCAGCGTGCCGCGGTAGCTGCCGAGGAACAGCACGACCTTGCCCTGGTTGGGCTCGACCATCACCAGGCCGCGCAGGATGAAGATGCCGAGCCCGAACAACAGCAGCATCGGCAGACCCAACAGCAGCATGAGCACGCCGGGCAGGCGGACGCCGTCGTACGGCTTCTCGCTGGTTGCCTGCACCGCGGAGGGCTCGGGGTTCGCGAGATCGGTGGTCGAGTCGGTGCGGTACATCGAGTGGCTCCTAGCACGGGCGCGGATCGAACGGGTCCGGTGGGGACGGAACACCGATCGCGTGCCGAGATAGACCGGGAAAACGCCGAAACGATCACGACGATCGTCCGGCCCTGGCGATCGCCGCTCGACGGGTCAGGCGCACCAGAACTGCTCGCCGTCGTCGTCGATCTCGATCCCGATGCAGGCGCTGCCTGGGGGGCAGCTCGTGTCGTCGAGACCCGTGCAAGCGGTGCGGCATTCCCCGGCGACGCAGGACAGCGGCGCGTCGCAGTTGCTCTGCGCATCGGTGCAGAGATTGGGGTCCGCGCCATCGCAGGCGCAGGGATCGCCCTGGACGCCGGGATCCGGGAGCGGTGCGCCCGTGCTCGAGCCGCTGGAGTCGGCTGCCGCGGTGTCGCCGGCCGAGCTGTCAGTGGGCGGACCGCCCTGCTCATCGCCCGAGTCGTCCCCGCTCGCGCAGGCCAGAGGGAGCAAGACGCACAGGATGACGAGCATGTGGCGGAGCATGTTGAGACCACGAGTGCCGTACGGGCCGCTCCGGTTCCCCGCACAGCGTGCTCTATCGAGCGGGGGGACGCCGCGTCAACCGGGGCGAGGCCACGGGCGATGCGATGCGCCCGACGATCGTCGACCCGACCGGGAGCGCAGTCGCACCGCGACGAGGAGCATCACCGCCGCGCCCGAAGCCAGGTACAGCGCCTGGACGCCGGCCTGTGTGGTGTCGGTGCCGGCGAGCAGGCCGTGCAGCAACGCGGCCGCGTAGACCCCGAACGAGACGAAGTGGAGCCGACGCCACGTCTTGGGCCCGAGTCGCTTGCGCATCGCGAAGCTGCCGTGAACGGCCACCGCGCCGCAGGCCGCGACGACGCCGAGGCCCACCGCGACCGGCCGGTACGACGAAACCATGGGCACGAGCAGGTCGAGCACGTCGTAGCCCACGAACGGATCCACCAGCAGCGCGACGAGGTGCGTCGCCGTCAGCGACAGCGCGACACCGGACAGCCAGCGGTGGAGCTCCGTACTGCTCGCGCGCGGAAGCAGTTGATCGGCGGCGCGGGTCGACACGAACAGGCCGAAGATCACGTCGAGCGACAGCGCGACGAAGGCGGTGATCCCCGAGGCCCGCGCGATGCTCCACGCAGCGGTGCCCGGGAGATCGGGGATGTGCCCCGCGGTGAGCCCGAGTCGGCCCGCGATCGCGTCGAGGACGAGCAGCGCGATCGCACCGAGCGACACGCCGACGAGCAGGGACCTACGCAGGGATTCGGGTGTCATGGTCGGGCTCCAGTTCGTGCTCGCCGAGAACGAGCGGCGGGCCGGTGCGGCGCACGAGGACGGCGCCGACGTCGGGTTGGCGTTCGAGCAGCCGCCGCGCAGCGTCGGCACCCAGGACGAACGCCGCCTTCGCGAGGACGTCCGCGAGCTCGGCGGTGCGGGCCAGGACCGTCACCTGCACGAGGTCGCTCGACGCGGGCGCCTGGGTGCGCGGGTCGATCAGGTGGTGGGCCATGCCACCGGCGACGCGCCAGCGCCGACGATTCGCCGCGCTCGTGGCCACGGCACGATCGCTGACCACGAGCGTCAGGAGAGTGCGGCGCGGATCGTGGGGATCCTCGATGTCGAGGGGCCAGTCGCGCCCGCGGAGCATCGCGTCGCCGCCAGCGTCGACGACCGAGGGCGTCGGGAGCAGTGCGGCCGCGGCGTCGACGGTGGTGCCCTTGATCATGCCGCCGAGATCGATCTGCAGGTGCGCGGGCCGCAGGACCGCTCGCGTGTCGGGGCGAAGCACGACGTCGAGGAAGCGGCCGGGGCGAATCCGTGCGGTGATGCGCTCGCGATCGAGGGCGCCCGGGGCGAACGAGCGGTCGTAGCCGTGGGCCGCGAGCGCGCCGCCCACCGCGGGATCGAACGCGCCATCGGTCAGCTCGACATAGGCCCGCGCCCGCATCAACGCGTCGAACAGCGGGGCGGAGACGACGACGGGTCCGCGGGCGCGATTGAGGGCCGTCAGTTCGCTGTCGACGTCGAAGCGGCTGAAGCGGCGCTCGGCGGCGGCGAACGTGTGCGCGACCGCGTCTGCGTGATCCTGTCCATCCTCGAGGGTCGGCAGCATCACCGTGACGTCGGTGTTCATCGCGCGGAACGTGAACATCACGAGCTCCTCGTCCGCACGCGGCGCGAGGGGGACGCCACGCGGCGCGGCCGGGGAGCCGGCGTGACGGCGGCGCGAGGGGACCGCTGCGCCGTGGCCGTCGGTGGGGAGATCGGTTCGATCGGCGCGGGCGCGTCCGCCCCCGTCGGGGCCAGCGACCACCACGTCAGCACGTAGGTGAGCGCCAGCGCGCTCGCGAGGTACAGCCGCAGATTGTGCAGGCGCGCCCCTGCGGTCGTGGGTTCAGTCGTCATCGTCGTCCCCGTGTTCGTGTTCGCGTTCGTGTTCGTGTTCGTGTTCGTGTTCGTCGTCGTCGTCGCGGTGTCCGCGTTCGCGCCCGTCGTCGCCGGGCTCCACCCAGGCGAGCTGGGTCTCGGTCGGCATGACCTCGGATGGCACCACCTCCGTCGGGGCGGTCGCCGGCGGCGTGACCTCGGCGTCGGACACGGGAGCGATGTTCGCCTCCGGCTCCGAGCGACGCGGAGCGAGCGAGCCGGTGAGCGCCGCGGTCGTGACGCCGAGGGCAAGGGTGATCGAGGCGGTGGCGAGGATGACTGCGAAGTTGCCGCGGGATGTCGTGGGCTGGTCCATGGGTCTCTCCTGATGGGCTTCGCCGCCGAACGCGGCGCCCTGCGAAGGGTGTGCTCCTGGCGGGGCGACGTCGCCATCCGCCGGATGTGATAGGCGCGTGGTTTCGCGGGCTTGTGCGCGCCGACGCGACGGATGACGGATGCCACGCGCGGCGATCAGTCGTCGTCATCGCGGATGCTCATCGGGCTCGGCCCGCCGGTCGCGGCCCCATCGACGTAGGCCTGCGCGGCGCCGTGGCGGTAGACGAGCTCGCCCCCGGCCTGGCCGGTGCGGTACCCGAGCACGAACACGACCAGCGTGCCGACGCTCGCCGCGAGGGCGATCGTGGGTCCGGCGCGTCGCGACGACAGCGCCCAGGCGACGCCCATCAGCGCGAGCACGCCGCCGCTGGCCCAGACGAAGAGCTCCGCCGCCTCCTCGTGGGCCTCGATCGCGGCCTCGCCGACGATGCCCTCGACCGTCTCCTCCTCGGCCTCGCCGCTGCGCAGGGACAGGACCCCCGAGCCGACGAGAATCGCCTGCAGCGCGGTCGCGACCAACCAGGTGCGCGCGGGCAGCCAGCCGCGTCGCCATGCCAGCCACAGACCGAACGCGACCAGCGGCATGAGGATGGCGAGCGCCATCGGGAGGTGGACCAACTTGGGGTGGAACAGCAGGCTTTGCATGGTGGATCTCCGGTGCGGTGTGCCTCCGACTCTGGCCACGGTGGCGCGGGTCGGCCATCCTCCACAGGTGGCATCGGTGGATTCGCAGCCCGCACACGGTGCTGATCCGACATCCGAGGGACGTCGACTTGGCGCGGTGCTCGTCGCCTTCGTCGTCGTCATCGCGCTGGCGGCCGCGGATGTCGTCGGCGATCTGAGCGAGGGCACGACGATGCGCCATGTGATCCTCGAGATCGGAGCCGTCGTCGCGGCGCTCGCGGGCGCGGTCCTCGTCGTGCGGCAGCTGATCCCGCTCTTGCGACGTGGACGTGCCGCGGAGCACGAGCTCGAGCAGCTCGCCGCACGCCTCGCGGCGACCGAGGCCGAGGCCGCGCGCTGGCGCACGGAGGCGGGCGATCTGCTCCGCGGTCTCGGGGCCGCGCTCGATCAGCAGTTCGAGCGCTGGGCCCTGTCCCCCGCCGAGAAGGAGGTCGCGCTGCTCCTGCTGAAGGGCCTGAGCCACAAGGAGATCGCCGAGGTGCGCTCGATCGCCGACGCGACCGCGAGGCAGCAGGCCCGCGCCGTCTACAAGAAGGCCGGGCTGTCGGGGCGCAACGATCTCGCGGCGTTCTTCCTGGAGGACTTGTTGTTGCCGCGCGATGGCCCGTGAACCCGGCCCGCCGTCGTCACACCACGACCGGCAACCCCATCGCGTCGTCGCGCAGCAGCTCGAACGCCGCGCGGTGTCGGGTCGACAAGGACAGCGTCGGTCGCCCGGGTCGCTCGAGCGCAGCCTCGCAGGCCGCGAGCTTGGTGTTGAGGCAGATCTTCGCACCGCCGGGCGGGTTGCGGTACGTCAGGCCGACGACGCGCGACGGATCGGCGGTGAACGTGGCGCGCAGGCGCTCGCGGCCGTTGCCGGTGTCGAACGACCAGCGCAGTCGGTCGATCGAGGCGCGAGCGAAGGGGGCCCGCGTCAGGGTGTTGAACGCGAAGGTCTCGTCGCCCACGCGCAGCACCGCGATCGTCAACCACGGCGTCCACAGCGGGCCGATGCGGAGCTTGGCGGTCGAGCACTCGAGGACCACGTCGTCGCGTCCGTCGAAGCCGACGACCTGGCCCCACGCATAGCGATCGGTGTGGCGCGCGCCCCAGTTGTGGTTCTGGCTGCCGAGCCAGCCGTCGATGTCGTGGCGCTCGCCGTCGACGTCGAGCGTGCCCACGAAGCGGCAGCCCGGCGCGCCGACGAGCGCCTTGGCCTTGGGGAAGCCGCCCGCGTAGAGCGCCTCGGGCAGCAACAGCAACGGTGGACCGCCCCCGTCGTAGCGCAGCGACCAGGCGATCCGGTGGCCCGCGCCGGTGCAAGCGCCGACCAGCTCACCGGCGTCGAGGGTCGCGCCGTCGATCGTCACCGCGAGACCCTCGCGATCGAATTGACAGCGGGCGATCGCGTGCTCGGACTTCGCCGCGGCCACGCGTTGCTGCTCGCCGTCGAACCAGATCGCCCAGAGCTCGCCCTCGGCGGGGCCGCGCAACGGCACGAAGATCGTGTAGCGGATCCACAGCGCCAGCGGCCGCGTCGGGTGGTTGGCACGTTGGAACCAGCTCTCGTAGTGCCCGGGCCCACCGGACCAGCGGGCGGCGTTCCATCGAGCGCGCAGCGGATCGACGATCGTCACGGGCGGGTATCGTAAGGGGGACGATGCGGTGCGTCGATGACCTCCGACGTCATCGATCCCACTTGCGGACATTGTCGTTCGCTCGCCCAGCATGCATGGTCGCGTGGGGGGAGATCGGCCATGGCGATCGGCGCGACCAGTCAGACATTCGAGGGTTTCGACATCGGCGTCAGTGCCGTCCGGGCCGGGCTCATCGCCGAAGGGCGCGTCGGCTACAGCTGGGAGCCGCCGCTTCCCGATGGTTCACGTCTACTGATCCGACAGGAGGCCCATGGCCTGGGCAACAGCTGCCCGTGTCCACACTGTCCGCCGGCCACGGCCGAAGTCTGGCACTACAACATCGAGTACCAGGCCCCGACCAACGGCGGCGCGAAGAACCGTTCGGTGTTCAACCTCCACGCCGCGGTCTGGCGCGGGACCGGCCAGGCGTGCGTCGCCATCTACAACATTCGCCACCTCTCGCGCTCGAACGTCGTGCGCACCTGCGTGTTCTCGGACTGTTTCGATCCGCAGGACGAGCAACGCGTCAAGGACGAGATCGATCAACTCGCGCGCGAGATCCAGGCCCAGCTCCAGGCGGCGGCGGGAGTGGCGGGCCAAGTGTTGTCCTGGGCGTGGAACGTGATCGTGGCCATCGCCGGGTTCATCATCGGGATCTTGCTGCTCCCATTTCGGCAGCCCGGGTTCGCCTGATCGACGCGCTCACGCCATGCGCGTCAGGGGTGCGAAGGCCTTGAGCAAGAAGCGGTCCAGCGTGCCGACCTTGCCGCCGCGCTGCCAGTAGTCGTAGGCGACCTCGATGGCCCCGAGGGCGGCCGACGCGAGGACCTCGGCTTCGAGTCCGCCCCCGAGCGCCTCGGCGAGCACGCGCTGGTGCTCGACGAGGGTGCGCCACGACGCGGCCACCAACGCGGGCGTCTCGAAGATGATGCGGTGTCGGGCGAGCGTCGTCGCGTCGTCGCGTGCGTGACGGCGGACCAGATCGCGGAGGCCGGTGAGCGGGCGCGCGCCGTCGAGACCTTCGGCGAGCTCGGCGGCAATCGCATCGGTCGGACCGTCCCACAACAAGACCGCCTCCTTGGTGCCGAAGTAGCGGTAGACGCTCGCGGGCGAGACCTCCGCGGCGCGCGCGACGTCGTCGACCGTGATTCCATCGAAGCCATGGGCCTCGCACAGCTCCACCGCCGCCGCCTGCACGCGGGCCATGGCCGCGTGGCGGTTGCGCTGCCGGAGGGTGCTCACCTGCACATGAGCGTAGCCCGGCCGAGTCGCTGGCGAAAGCGACCTTCAAACTGAAAGTGACTTGCAAACTGATAGTCACTATCACATGCTTGGGGCATGGACGTCCTCGAGCCCGTCTCCGAAGCGATGCTGGGTCCCGCCGCCGTCGTGCTCGGCACCCTCGCCGTGGTCCTCGCCGTGGGGGAGGCCTGGGTCCTGTTCGTGCGGCAGCGCCAGGGCTGGCCGCGGGCGGCTGCGGTCGCGACCAACATCTTCACGGGCGTGTTGCAGCAGCTCGCCGTCCCGGTGAGCCTGGCGCTGTACCTGCCGTTGTTCGCGGCGCTGCATCGGGCGAGTCCCGTGGCGTTGCCGGTCGCGTGGTGGGTGGTGCCGCTCGCGCTGCTGCTCGCCGACTTCTTCGACTACTGGTCACACCGCATCAGCCACGAGAACCGCATCCTCTGGGCCCTCGGCCACTCGGTGCACCACAGCAGCAACGAGTACGACGCGTCGGTCGGCCTGCGGGTCAGCTGGGTCGAGGGGTTCATCGCGCCGATCTTCTATCTCCCCGCCGCACTGATCGTGGACCCGGCGATGCTGTTCGCGGCGCTCGGGTTCACGCTGCTGTATCAACAGTGGTTGCACACGAGCCTGGTCGGGCGCCTGGGTTGGCTCGATCGGTGGCTCGACACACCGTCGAACCACCGCGTGCACCACGGCAGCAACCCCGCCTATCTGGACAAGAACTACGGCTCGCTCACCATGCTGTGGGATCGACTGTTCGGCACGTATGCCGCCGAGACCGAGCCGCCCCGCTTCGGGCTCACCGAGCCGGTCACCTCCCACCACCCGTGGGAGGTCCATGTGGCCGAGCTGCGTCGGCTGTGGCGCGGACGCTGATGTTCGACGTCAGCGCGCGGCGAGGGCGGGGCTGCAGTCGCTCTCGTCGATGCAGAGCCCGCAGCAGACCTCCCCGCATGCGGCCGTTCCGTCGGCGTCGCAGCTCGCCGCGGCGTCGGGGCTCGGGCATGCGCATGCGCAGCTGCAGGCCTCCCCCACCAGGTCGTCGGTCTCGGCGACGTCCTCGCGCTCGCGCACGGCGACGTCCGTTGCGGCGCTCGGCGACTCGGGTGTCGTGTCCGGGGTGAACGCGACCAGGTACGAGCCGTCGACGCTCAATCGATGGGCACCGTCCGGCACGCGCTCATCGGCACGCGACAGCGCGAGCATGATCTTGTCCTCCACCGTCAGGGATGGATCCGACAAGACCTCCGCCTGCGATGCGCAGCCAGCAAGCGAGAGCAGGGCGATCACGACGGCCACCGGGGTTCCAAGTGCCTTCGGCATCGGGACCAGTCTATCACGGGTCGCCGATCGCGCGGCGACCTCCGCCCGGAGGCCGCGTGCTACCGTGCGTCCGCCCATGCGCCCCCTCGCGACTCTCTGTCTCGCCTCGATGCTCTGGGGCTGCGCCGCCGCCGTCCCCAACCCCGCCTCCGCCCGCCCGCCCGCGGCGACGTCGACGCCGCGGACCGAGACCCTGACCGCCGAGCAGATCGCCGATCTCGAGATCGTCACCGACGTCGCGCTCAGTCCTGATGGTCGCCGCGTCGCATACGTCGTGCGGAGCCCGCGAAACCCCACCGACAAGCCCGGCGCGGCGTATCGCGCCCTGCACGTGCTCGACCTGCGCACGAACACCTCGCGTCCGTTCACGTTCCCGCCCGACGCCGCCTCGACGCCGCGGTGGTCGCCGAACGGCGAGCAGATCGCGTTCGTGGGCCGTCGCGACGGCGACGCCACGGCGCAGGTGTTCGTGGTCGCGATCGCCGGCGGTGATGCGCGGGCCGTGAGCGCCGCGAAGACGTCGGTCCGCGATCTCGCGTGGCTGCCCGACGGCAAGTCGATCGCCTACCTCGCCGATCGCGAGCCGACGCCCGAGGAGAAGTCCGACCAGGACGCCGGTCGCGACTGGAAGGTCGGCGACGTCGACAGCGCCTTCCGTCAGCTCCACGTGCTCGACCTCGGCAGTTCGCAGAGCCGCGCCGTGACCCCGCGCGAGTTCCACGTCGAGCGCATGGCGGTGTCGCCCAAGGGCGGCAGCGTCGCGCTGGTCGGGGGCGAGCGCGCCGACGTCGACGGCACGATGATGTACGGCGGCGTGTTCGTCGTCGACGCCAAGGGCGGCGCGCCGCGCAAGCTGTGCGAGCACCAGGGCAAGCTCGGCGATCTGACGTGGTCCCCCGACGGCACCCAGGTCGCGTTCCTCGGCGCGGCCGACCTCAATGATCCGACCGCGGGCGTCGTTCACGTCGTACCCGCATCGGGCGGCAAGGCCACGCTGCTCACCGCGGACTACGAGGGCACCGGGCAGTGGCTGCGATACACCCGCGGCGATCGTCTCACCGTGCTCGCGCACCAGGACACCAAGACGGTGGTGCTCCACGTCGACGCCCGCAGCGGCGCGCGCACGGTCGCGATCGATCGCGGGCCGCTGTGCCACGGCGCCGACGTGCACGCGGGCACGGGCACGTTCGTGTGCGCCGGCGACACGGCGCAGCACCCCGCGGAGGTCTTCGTCGGCAAGCTCGGGCCCGCGGGTCTACGCCGCCGCACCCACCACAACGAAGCGCTCGATCGGGTCGCGTTCGGGACCCAGTCGGTCGTGCGATGGACGGCGGCCGACGGCCTCGCGCTCGCCGGCATCCTCACGATGCCGGTCGGCTGGACCAAGGGCACGCGCGCGCCCTTGGTGGTGATGCCGCACGGCGGCCCCGAGGGCATCTCGATGGACGGCTGGAACACGCGCTCGGGCTACCCCGCGCAGCTGTTCGCGAGCGCCGGCTTTGCGGTGTTCGAGCCCAACTACCGCGGCAGCGCCGGCCGCGGCGTCGCCTTCGGCAAGGCCGACCAGGGCGATCTCGGCGGCAAGGAGTTCGACGACGTCCTCGCGGGCATCGACGCGCTGGTGGCCCAGGGCCTCGTCGACGCCGAGCGCGTCGGCATGGGCGGGTGGAGCTACGGCGGCTACTTCTCCGGGCTCGCGGCCACCGTGCACAGCAAGCGCTTCAAGGCCGCGATGGTCGGGGCGGCGATCACCAACTGGATGTCGTTCACCGGCACCTCGGAGATCGAGCACGAGAACTCGCTCGTGCACTGGAAGCTGTGGCCCTACGACCAGCCCGAGCTGGTGTGGTCGCGCTCACCCATGGCCCACGCCGCCAAGTCGAAGACCCCGACGTTGATCGTCCACGGCCAGGACGACACCCGCGTGCCACCGGAGCAGGCCAAGGAGCTGTACCGCGCGCTGCGGCACGCGAAGGTGGCGACCGAGGTGGTGTTCTACCCGCGCGAGGGGCATGGGCTGGGGGAGCGGGCGCACCAGATCGATTTCATGCGGCGGTTCGTGGCGTGGTTCGACACGCATTTGCGGGGGTGAGGCAGGGGCGGCGATCCGCGTCGCCTCGTCACTGGCACCACGAGCCGACGTTGCCGCCGCCGGGGCACTCGTCGAGGACGTTGCCGGCCGAGCAGATCGCGGAGCCGTAGACGAACGCGTAGGAATCCGGGCAGGGTGCCTGGGGATTCATCGCTGCGGTGCTGTCGCTGCAGACCTCCTGGTTGCCGACGCAGCCGCCGCCCATGCACACGTTGCAGGCGATGATCGCGTGCGCGCTGCTCTCGCAGTTGGCTTCACCCTGCTGGCACCACTGGGTCGCGCCGGTTGGGCAGTCGGCGTTGCCGAGATCGTAGCAGAACGGCTCGTCGTCGCAGTCGTTGCTGCAGCCGTCGTGGCTCGCGGTGTTGCCGTCGTCGCAGTCCTCGCCGAGCTGGACGAAGGTGTCACCGCAGGCCGCGTCGGTGCACTGCGACGTGCACAGATCGGAGTTGTCGTCGTTGCCGTCGTCGCACTGCTCGACGCCCGCCTGTTCGACACCGTCACCGCACACGGCATCGGTGCAGTCGTTCTTGCACGCGTCGGTGTCGACGAGATTGCCATCGTCGCACTGCTCGACGCCCGCCTGCTCGATGCCGTCGCCGCAGATCGCGTAGCTGCAGTCGTTCTTGCACGTGTCGGTGTCGACTCCGTTACCGTCGTCACACTCTTCGCTGGGACCGCCTGGCACCCCGTCGCCGCAGGTGTTGGGGGTGCAGTCGTTCTTGCACTCGTCTTGGTCGGCACCGTTGCCGTCGTCGCAGGTCTCGACGTCGGCCCATACGACGCCATCACCACACGTCGCATCTCGGCATGCGACACAGGCGTCGTTGTCGTCGTCGTTGCCGTCCTCGCAGTCTTCGCCATCCTCGAGGATGCCGTTGCCGCAGGTGGCATCGCCGGTCTCGGTGCCCGTCGGTTCGGTCGTGCTGGGGTCGGTCGTGCTGGGTTCGGTCGTGCTCGGGTTGGTCGTGCTCGACGTGTCTTCGGATGTGGTCGCCGTGTTCGAGGACGCCGTCGACCCCCCCATCGTCGCGCCGGTGGTGCCCGAGGTGGGGCCGGTGGACTCGCCGTCGGTGGTGCCGTTCGAGCCGGCGCCGGGCCCCGGCGGTGTCTCGGTCGGTGCGAAACAACCGGCAGAGGTCAGGAGCGCGACCGAACTGAACCATCCACGAAATCGCATGCCACGAGGGTGTCCTGCGGTCGCGGACGCTGTCCAGAGCTCGGCGGTTTCACGTCGGCGTCGCCGGCTGCGACGCCGGTCACATGGGCTGGATGGCCTGGGCCAGGGGCGGCCGGCTCACGGCGCGCTTGACGTCGGTCCGACAGGCGGCGACGCTGGTTCGCTGGGTGCACACATGCGACTGACGACGATCTCGGCTGCGGCGTTCTTGATGTCGTGTGGATCTTCCGGGGGCTCCGATCGCGCCGATGCGGGCGGCACAGCCGGCATCGATACGTTGAGCACCACGGCGCCGGCGACCGAAGGCGGCACGGACGACTCGGTGACGGGTGACGGCAGCACGGCCGGCACCTCGATGACGACGAGTCCGACGGATCCCGACTCGGGATCCGACGACGGCACGAAGTTCGACATGGGCCTGCAGCCCGACATCTCGCTCGCATGCGGGCGTGGTGGCGGTGGTGGTGGTGGTGGCGGCGCCGCCGATTTCTCCTACATCTGGATCGCGAACAGCAACGAGAGCACGGTGTCGAAGATCAACACCGAGACGTTGATCGAGGAGGGGCGCTACATCACGCGCCCCGACAGCGCGGGCAGTCCGTCGCGCACGTCGGTGAACCTCAACGGCGACGCCGTCATCGCGAATCGCAGCGGCGGCATCACGATGATCTTCGCCCGCGTGGAGAACTGCGCCGGGCCGAACACCTCGACCGGTGCGGCCGACGTGAAACCATGGCCCGACGACTGCGTCGGGTGGCACACGCCGATGGTGTACGCGAGCCAGCGCCCCGTCGCGTGGACTGCGGGCACGTTCGACGACTCGACGTGTCGCTACGAAGGTACCAAGGTGTGGACCTCGGGTGCGAACGCGACGATCGATGTGCACCTGCTCGACGGTGAGACCGGCGTCGTCGAGCAGACGGTGCCGGTGCCCGGGCAGGATCCGGGCTTCTTCGGCATCTATGGCGGTGCCGTGGACTCGGGCGATCACTTCTGGGGCGTGGTCGCCGTCGGCGACGTGCTCGTGCGCACCGATCGCGACGACTTCGGCGTCGAGGTCTTCCCGATGCCGGTGTTCGGCTACGGGATGGCCGTCGATCGCAACGATCGCGTGTGGACGTGCTACTCGACCGTCGCGCGCTTCGACTACCCGAGCCAGACGTGGCAGACCGCGGCCGCGGGCGGCTCGGGCGGATGCATGCCGGACGGCGGCGATCTCATCTGGCTCGCGAACGATCCGCTGGTCGCGGTCGACATCGACACGCTCGCCGTCATGCAGACGATCGATCTGCCGAACTACGTCCACGGCGTGAGCATCGACTTCAACGGCAACGTCTGGGGTCCTGCGATCAACAACAACGAGGCGTATCGGGTCGACCCGGTGACGCTGCAGATCGACACCGTCACCGGGCTCAACTACCCGTATACGTACAGCGACATGACCGGGTTCGGGCTGAGCCAGGTCGGCGGCCCGAGCGGCTGAGATCACGCTCCGCGGAGCCGCGCGTTCATCCACGCGACGGCGAACTCCACGAACGGCGCCGCATCGAACAACTCGGCCTCGCACCCGCCGACCGGGCCGACATGCACGGCGCCCGATGCCCGGTAGTCGAGGAAGATCTGCGGGAAGTAGTCTCCGTGCGCCCACGTCGCGATGCCGTCGGTGTCGTCGAGGCTCTCGATCCACAGCTCGCCGGTGTCCGCCCGCACGTAGCGACGGCGGACCCGGATCTTGTCGGGAACATCCGCGAGGTACTCGGCGTAGTGCGTGAGCGTCACCGTGTCGGGGTTCGCACCGAGTCGCAGCACCTTGCCCTTGCGCTCGGTGAGCCGCTCGAGCACCGAGCCAGGCCCGTGGTAGTCGTGCAGCGGCGTCGGCTCGAGGAGGTACGACGCACTCGGCCCCAGCGCGGCGAAGCGGTCGGCGGGGTGGTCGTTGACCGAGACGGCCGGGTGGGTCCGAAACACCTCGGCGAGGATCCCCATGTCGTCGACGTCGACGGGCGAGCGGAGCGGATCGAACGGCTCGTCCTCGTCGGCGCTCAGCACCATGAGCAGGGTTCCGCCGGGGCCGACGGCGGCGCAGAGCGCCTCGATGACGCCGGCGGCTCCCCCCTCGACCGGACCGACGCGCCGCATGCTCGCGTGCATCATCACGATGTCGTCCTCGCGGATGCCAAGCGCACGAAGCTGCGCGGTGAGCTCATCGATGGAGTGCGCCGAGGTCATGCGACGTCTCGAGCTGTCGAGAGCGGTCAGTGCCGCGGCAGCGCCGACTCGCGGCGCTCGAGCTCGGCCCAGGTCGATCGCAACAGGTCCGGTGACTCGGCGACGTGCGCGACGGCCTCGCGCAACGCGTCCTTCGCCCGTCGCAAGCGGCTGCGGATCGCCGGCTCGCCGGCGCCGTAGATGGCCGCGAGCTCGTTCGCGGTGAGGTCCTGCCAGTAGTACAGCTCGAGCAGCAGCTGCGTCTCGACCGGCAACCACCGCAGGGCTTCTTGCAGCAGCTTCTCCTCGTGCGCATCGACGACGAGCTCGCTCGGCGTCGGACCGACCTCGCGGAGACTGCTGGACTCGAGGTCGAGCTCGGCGGGCTGCCGATAGCTCGCGCGCAGGCGAGCACACAGCACGTGGCGCGCGACGCCGAACATGTACGCGCGAAAGCCCACCTCGGGTCGGATGTGCTCGACGCGAGCGACACAGGCGACGAAGGTCTCTTGGACCATGTCTTCGATGGAGTCGGCGACCTTGCGGTCGAAGAAGCGATAGAGCGCGCCGGTGTGGCGCTTGATCAGCCGCCCCGCAGCGTCGGCATCGCCCGCCGCCCACGCGGTGAGCAGCTCGAAGTCGGACGACGGCGACGTGCCGGTCAAAGCGCTCGCGATGGTACCAGGTTCGCCGGGACGGAATCGAACCGTCGCCGTGGCACACTACCCTGCCAGCACGTGGTGCACCGATGGCCCGCGAGCCCCACCCTACGCCCTCGAGATCCCGGGATGAGCCGGAGATCGAGCTGGTCGCCGCCCGCATCACGGCGCGACTCGCCGGCCCGACCGATCCCGTTCGCATCGGGCGGTACGCGGTCGTCGACCGCATCGGAGAGGGCGGCATGGGCGTCGTGTTCTCGGCGCGCGACGAGGAGCTGGGTCGCGAGGTCGCGATCAAGCTGATCAAGATCGCCGAGGGCGGCGCGGCGCGGCGCGAGCGAATGCGCCGCGAGGCCCGGGCGATGGCGCGTGTGGTCCACGACAACGTCGCGCGCGTGTTCGAGATCGGCGAGCAGCGCGGGCGGATCTACGTGGTGATGGAGTTCGTCCGCGGTGCGACGCTCCGTCAGTGGGTCGAGCGCACGAAGCCCACGCGCGCCGAGATCGTCGAGCGCTACATCGAAGCCGGCCGCGGGATCGCAGCGGCTCACGCGGCGGGGATCGTGCATCGCGACTTCAAGCCGGACAACGCGATCCTCGGATCTGACGGTCGCGTGCGCGTGCTCGACTTCGGCCTCGCGAGCGCGGGGGAGGTGGACACGGACGACGGCGCGACCGAAGGTGCGCTGCCGAACACGAGCGACACGCCGCTCACCCGCACCGGCACGGTGCTCGGCACGCCGCAGTACATGGCGCCCGAGCAGTTCCGCGGCGAACGTGCGGGACCCGAGGCGGATCAGTTCGCCCTGTGCGTGTCGTTGTTCGAGGCCCTGTTCGGCGCACCGCCATTCGCGGGCACGACCGCGCAACAGATCCAGGACGCGAAGACCGCCGGTGCGATCGCCCTGCCCACGATCAGCGATCGGCGGACCCGTCGGTTGCTCCGCGTGCTCGTACGCGGACTCGCGGCGAGCCCGAAGCGGCGGTGGCCGGACATCGATGCGTTGCTCCGTGCGCTCGATCGCAGTCGCTCGGGCCTCGGGCCGACGATCGCGATCGCCGGTGGTGTGGCCGCATCGATCGCCGTCGGTACCGTGGTGTGGCGCGGCGGTGTCGAGCTGCGGCACGACATCACGCGAGCACGGGCTGCCACGGCGTGCGCGAGCGAAGGGGATCTGTCCGCCGCGTGGAACGACGGCGCCCGTGCCCGCGTCCGCGACGTCGTCGGCTCGAGCCGACTGAGCTACGCTGCAGGGACGCTCGATCGCGTGATTCCGGCGATCGACGGTTACGTGGACGCGCTGCAGGACGTGGCGCGCGAGGTCTGCGT
This sequence comes from Nannocystaceae bacterium, assembly GCA_044344875.1. Taxonomy (GTDB): domain Bacteria; phylum Myxococcota_A; class Polyangia; order Nannocystales; family Nannocystaceae; genus Xiheibacterium. The sequence goes on along the minus strand of JBIJCC010000118.1, from coordinate 7,148 downwards.
CGCTGCGAACGTCGAGGAGACGCTGACGGATGACGCCGAGGCGCGGGCGATGTGGTGCATCGACGAGCGGAGGGTCGCGGTGCAGTCGCTCGCCGAGCAACTCGCGCGCGCGAACGACGACACGATCACGCACGCGATGACGGCCGTACTGAACCTGCCCGGGGTCGACGCCTGTCGCGATGAGGCGCTGTTGCAGCGCTTGCCTGCGCCGCCGAGCGAACGTCGCGATGCGATCGCGGAGGTCCGCGCGAAGATCGGGCGCGCCGACGCGCTGCGTCGTACGAGTCGCGTCGACGAGGCGCTCGCTGCATCGGAAGCTGCGCTCGCTGCGGCTCTCGCCGCCGACTGGCCGGCGGTATCGGCATGGGCGCACGCGACGCTCGGCCGCGCGCTCGTGGCCGCCGGTCGCTACGCCGACGCCGAGGCTCAGCTCGACGCGGCGTACTTCCTCGCGATGGATGCGGGCGCGTACGAGGTTGCGGTCGACGCGGCCGCCGATCTCGTCCACGTCGTCGGGATCCAGCTCGCGCGCCGCACGGAGGGCGTGGCGTGGGTCCGCCATGGCGAGGCTGCACTGCGCCTGCTCGGCGAGGTCGACGGTCTCGTCGCGACGCGACTGCTCGAGCGCGAGTCGGAGCTGCGCCGCGCGATGATCGAGATCGCCGAGGCCGAGCGCATCGCCGAACGCGTGCTCGCGATCCGTGAGCGACTGCTCGGGCCCGAACATCCGCTCGTCGGTGACGCGCTGTGGCTGCTCGCGGTGGCGGTCGACCTCCGCGACGAGCGTCGCGCGAGTGAGGTCGCGCTGCGCGCGGTTCGAATCGCAGAAACATCGCTCGGTCCGGATCACCCCGACGTCGCACCGCGCCTCGAGCTCGCGAGCTCGCGAGCACCACACGCCGAGGGCGTCGTGCTGGCCCGTCGCGCGGTCACGATCAGCGAGCGCGCGTTCGGTCCGGATCATCCACGAGTCGCCAGCGCGCTGCTCGTGCTCGGGCGCGAGACCTACTGGGAGTACGGTGAGGCCGCCGCGCGCCCGCACATCGAGCGCGCGTACGCGATCCAGATGGAGACGCTCGGACCGAAGCATCCCGAGATCGCGCGCACCGTGAACTTGCTCGGAATGATCGCGCATCCTCGCCCCGAGTCGGTCGAGCTCTACCAGCGCGCGCTCGCGATCGCGGAGGACAACCTGGGTCCGCTGCACCCGTTCGTCGCGCCGCCGCTGTTCAACCTCTCGGAGATCCATCGGATGCGCGGTGAACTCGAGCTCGCGTTGCCGCTCAGCCGACGCGCAGCGGAGGTACGCCACCACGTGTTCGGCGACACGCCGCGGTACGCGAGCTACCGCACGTTCGTCGGGATGATCGCGCGCTGCCTCGGGCGGTACGACGAAGCGTACGAGGCGTATGCGGAGGTCATCGCGATCGAGCCGCACAGTGTGCCGCGGAGGATCATGCTCGCCGATGTCCTGCTCGCACGCGGCCAGTTCGCCGAGGCTGCGCAGACGCTGCAAGTGGCGATCGATGCGACGCCGGGCGAAGCAGGCGCGCGGGGCGAAGGGCCGCTGTGGCTCATCGGCGACTTCACGCAGGCCCAGCTGCTCTGGGCGTTGCCCGAGGCCGAGGGTCGCGATCGTGCGCGCGCGGTGACGCTCGCGCGGGACGTCGCGCGGCGCCTGCGAACGAGCGAAGGCGAGCTGCCGGAGGAGCTGTGTGGCGGTCGTGACGCTCAGCTCGCGCGGGTCGAGGACTGGCTGCGCACGCACAGACGCTGACGTTGATCTCGCGGCGCGCTTGACGTCGGTCCGCCAGGCGGCGACGCTGGTTCGCTGGGTGCACACATGCGACTGACGACGATCTCGGCTGCGGGATGGCCGTCGATCGCAACGATCGCGTGTGGACGTGCTACTCGACCGTCGCGCGCTTCGACTACCCGAGCCAGACGTGGCAGACCGCGGCCGCGGGCGGCCCGGGCGGATGCATGCCGGACGGCGGCGATCTCATCTGGCTCGCGAACGATCCGCTGGTCGCGGTCGACATCGACACGCTCGCCGTCATGCAGACGATCGATCTGCCGAACTACGTCCGCGGCGTGAGCATCGACTTCAACGGCAACGTCTGGGGTCCTGCGATCAACAACAACGAGGCGTATCGCGTCGACCCGGTGACGCTGCGAGGCGGGAGTGAGGCGCAGATCCTCGAGGTCGCGCGACCCGGCACGTGCGCGCGCGCGGAGGCGACGACGCCCGCGGCCTCGGGTGTCTGTTCGCCCAACCGCTGCGCGGCTTGCCCAGGGAGCCGCGCGGGCGATCCGTGATCGTGTAGGGGCGTAGCCCAAGGATCACCCGGCACGGGTCTTGCCCAGGCATCACGGGCATGGCGAGATGGCTCGGCGCATGGTCGGTGATCGCCGCGGCCCTCGCGTGGCCCGCGGTCGCCCACGCCGGCGGCTTCGAGTTCCCCGATCTCGGCACCATCCCGATCGGGCGCGGCGCGGCCTTCGTCGCCCGCGCCGATTCCCTCGACGCGTGGCACTACAACCCCGCGGGGCTCGCCAAGCAGTCTGGGCCCACGCTCCTGGTCTCGAGCAACGTGGTGCACCTCGACAGCCGGTTCACCCGCAGTGGCAGCGGCGACCGGGTGTTGCCGCCGGGCAACGAGAGGGTCGAGGTCGCGGATCCAGCGATCGATCCCAACACCTCGGCGCCGTGGCCCACCGTCCGCAACGGCGAGCGGTTCGGCCCCGCACCGCTGTTCGTGTTCACCTGGGGCGAGGTGGCCAAGCGGTTCGGCGTGCGCGGCCTGGCGCTGTCGGTCGGCATGTCGACCGCGTCGGGCTTCGGCGCCCACCAGTGGCCCGAGGACGGGGGCCAGCGCTACGTCATCGGCGGGGGCAAGTTCCAGTTCCTCTCCTACGGCGGTGGGGTCGCGTGGCGTCCCAACCGCTACATCGCGGTGGGCGGCAACTTCCTCGTCGGTTACTTCGACGCCGACTTCACGGTCGCGACGCGGCAGGGCGCCGTCGGTGACGCGCTCAACGAGGAGTACACGAGCGACAACCGAGCCCACGTCCGGGTGCGCGACGCGTTCGTGCCCTCCGCGAGCTTCGGCCTGTTGAGCCATCCCATCGACGCGCTCGAGCTCGGGCTCGCGGTGCGCCTGCCGTTCCAGACCCGCGCCGTCGGCTCCCTCGGCTACACGCCGGGCCCCGACAATGGCGACGCCAGGCTCGCGAGTCGGGCCCGGGTCGACCTCCGGCAATCGTTCCCGACGGTGGTGCGCGCGGGGATCCGCGCGATCCATCCGGTGTTCGACGTCGAGGTCGACGTCGTCTGGGAGAACTGGCGCTCCGTGCAGGAGATCGGCGTCGCGTTCAGCAACCCCGACCGCGACGTCGATCCGTCGGCGCTGCTGCCGGCGTCGCCCTACGATGATCCGAACCTGCTGTACCTCGATGCCCTGGGAGACGGCACCGTCTACAGCCCGTTGGTGGGCAGCGACGTGCCGCTGCTGTTCCGCGACACGTTCTCGGTGCGGCTCGGCTCGGACGTCGAGGTCTGGCCGCGGCATCTCACGCTGCGCGCCGGCGCGTTGTGGCAGTCGTCGGCCTACCCCGAGGACCACCGCACGCTGTCGGTGCGCTTCCCGTTCACCCGGCAGCTCGGGGTCGGCGGCGGCGTCACGTGGCACGCGATCCGCTGGCTCGACGTCACGGCCGGCTACCTCCACCTGTTCCAGCCCGAGGTCACCGTGACCCGCGGCATCGTGCAGGCCAATGCGTTCCGCGAGCCCGGCGACTCGGATCGGCTCGGCAACATCGTCAACAACGGTCGGTACCGCGCGAGGATCGATCTGTTCGGGCTGGCCTTGCAGGCCCGCTTCCCCGCGCGCAGGAGAGCAACGCCATGAGTTCGATCAGGTCGTGCGGATCGTTCGTGTTCCTCGGGGCTGCGCTCGCGGTCGCCGGCTGCCAGGCGCCGATGTCGGCGGACCCGAACGGGATGACCGAGGGCGGCGATGACAGCACCGCCGATCCGATGGCGTGCGGCGCCTCGCAAGACGCTCCGCCGGCGTACCCGCCCCCTGGCGAGTGCTACAACAACGCCGGCTGCGCGACGTGCAACTGCCTGACGTGGCGCGACAACCCGCCCGATCCAACGGCGGTCTGCGCCGAGCCCCTGTCCGCGGGCAGCCTACGGATCACCGGGACCGTGCTCGAGTTCCCACGAGGCCCCGAGATCGGCGGGGTCACGGTCGAGGTGTTCAACGCGTTCGACGTCGGCGTGATGGGGATCGACAACGCGATCGCGGTGTCGTCGATGACCGCTGACGCTGCGGGGCGCATCGATCTGTCGGTCATGCCCACCGACTCGATCGGCATGGTCGCGATCCTCCGCGAAGTCGGGTTCCGGGCCACGGCGACCGGGCTCGCCAAGCCTCCCTACGAGCCGTCCAATGCGATCCACGACCTGTTCGTGGTGCCCGAGGCGCTGCTGGTCGCGTACAGCGAGGCGCTCGCGACCGACCCGGCCATGGTCGATCATCTGCCCTTGGGCGAGGCCGGAGGTGTCGTCGGCATCGCCCGCAACCGCTACACCGGCGAGCCGGTCGCGGGGGTGGAGATCGTGTCGCTCACCCACGGCGCGGCGACCGGCGCCATCGTCCGGTACCTCGCCGACGACGGCAGCTTCACCGCCGACGCCACCGGACCGAGCGGGATCTACGTCGTCGTGAACCCAGCGTTGGCCGAGGAGTTCGAGGCGATCCTCGACGGCGCGGTGGTGTCGACCCGCGCGAACAAGGCCGGCAGCGGCGCGCCGGGGGTGTTCACGATGAACCTGACCGTCGACCTCGATCCCGGCGCCGACCCGTTCGAGTGAGAGCAGTCGCGCTGGCTCCCGCCAGGGGTCGGGGTCGGGTTTGCTCGTCATCGGCGGCTGAGCGATTCTCGACGAATGACGCCGGCTGCAAGAGCGCTGCGCATCGCCCCGCTGCCGCTGCTGTGGCTCACGACTGTGATCTTGATGGTGCGGAGCTGGGCCGGGGATCCGTACGACCCCGCGCTCGAAGGCACCGACCGCTACGGGCACAATCACGACGGCGCGCTCACCGACGGCGTGGTGTTCACCGTCATCGAGCTCGCGGTGCTCCTCGCGATCCTCCGCCCGTGGTCGTACGACCGGTCTTGGGGCCGCTCGCTCGTCGCGACCATGTTGCTGCTGCCGGTGACGGCGTTCTCGATGCTGATGTCGATGCATGCCGGCGGGATCATCGCGCTCCATTTCACCTGGCTGTTCCTCGCGCTCGTCGGCGTGGCGATCGCGTTCTTGGTCAGCGCGATCTCGAAGTACCGCGGGATCACGGGCGCTCACCCGCACGCCGCGATGCGGTCCTCGCAGTCGTCGGTCGGCTCGACGTCGACCTCGCACAGATAGCGAGAGAAGGCCGCGTCGTGCTCGGCGGAGTCGATCTCGCCCTCGGCCACCGCGATGCAGTCACTGTGCGCGAGGCTCTGAGGGTCGCACGCAGGGGCATGATGGGGGAGAAGTGATCGAACGACTCGGCCTCGCACCGGCGACGTGCTGGTCCTGCATCACCCTGCCGGCGCGCAGCGCAGAGCGCCGGTCGCCGGCAGCGTGGTGGCGTGGAAGTCGAGCGAGCCGAGCGTGAGCACGTCACTGCCTGTGACGCCCGCGTGCGGCGAGGTGATGCCGTTGCCCGGGTGCAGCTGAGTGACGACCTCGCTCGCGGGCACGACCGCTCCCGGCTCGATGAGGACGAACTGCAGATCGTAGTCGGTGATGCACCCGACGCAGAAATTCGGCTCCGTGCCGGACGACCACACGACCCCCACGCGATCCTCGAGCTGCACGAAGCTCGCCGAGAGGTTGGTCCGACCCTCCACCGCGCCTTGCAGCAGGTGGCTCGTGCCATCCCCGTTCTCGTCGAGGATCGTGATCCGGACGACCGCCGACTCGACCGCACCGGCGAGGAGTCGGGCCTCGGTGCTCGCGAGCCAGTAGTGCTCGCCCACCCGGAGCAGGTTGCGCCGCGGTCGCTCGCCGAAGTCCGTGCGCCAACCCTCTGCGCTCGGGCGCGACACCAGCCGCGGCTCACCACGTGGCTGCCCGTCACCCTCGATGGTCACGAACCATGCCTCCGCGTCGTCGTCCGAGGAACTCTGGACGTAGGCGACCGCGAGTCCATTGTCCGGTGCCGCCGCCGCGCTGGCCGCCGCGCCGTACACCTGCCCGAGGTCGGCGATGTCGACGGGCGATCCGCTCGGATCGCCCTGCGCGCCGAGCCGCATGAAGCGAAGCTGCGTCGCACCGCTCGCATCGTACTCGACGAAGAGCAGCGCGAAGCCGCCATCCTCGGCGGCAGCGAGTGAGACCGGTCGCCCGGAGCCGGACCAGACCGCCTTGGCCGGCGTCAGCAGGCTCGGCGTCGCATCGGCCAGAGCGAAGCGGAGCGTCGCCGGATTGCGTCCGTCGGTGTGCAGCCACGCCAACGCGATCGTGTCGTCGACGAGCAGCGACAACGGCCAACTGGAGTGGGCATCGATCGTGAGCCCGTCCGCGATGTCGCCGTCGAGGCCCACGCGAACGAGCTCGGCGGTCGAGATGGACGACCGCAACGCAACGAACGCGTCGTCGTCCGCGACCACGCCATCCCAACGTGACGACGTCGCGCCCGCCGGCTGCGTCATCGGACGCAGCTCCGAGCACCCATGACTGATCGCGGGCGTCCGATCGAGGATCGGCGTGGGGTCGAGCGTGGTCCCGGGATCCGACCCGCCCGTCGTCTCCTCCCCCGAGGTATCGACACCGCTCGTCGCCGTCGCCGCCGTCGTCGAATCGGCGTCCGTGCCCGATGTCCCGCCCTCGTCACCGCTCTGAGCACCGACACCGTCGTCACCGCACCCCACCACGGCCAGCAACGCCACCAGCCTCCTCCACCCATGAATCATTGGTAGACCCTACCTTCCTTCTCTCTTGGATTGAATTCCGGTAGGGCCACCGTTCAAACCGTGCGTGCGAATTTCCCGCACACGGCTTACCGGTGGTCTCTCGGTGTCGCGGTACTGCACGATCTCCGGATAGCGGACGGTGCCACGCAGGCGATGGAGCCCGAGGTTGTGGAAGT
>JBIJCC010000240.1:0-2654 GCA_044344875.1 Nannocystaceae bacterium | reverse complement strand
TGCGACGCGCGCAGGACGTAGAGTCTTGGTTGAGGATGGCTTGGGCAAGGTGAGGCGATCGTTCTCCGCCACTCGGCACTGAGATATCGAGAACTGACTGTCTCACACTACGTTGGCACAGAGGGGTCCGTCGAGCCTGCTGGTCATCCCCGCGTATGGCTCCGATGTGGCGTTGATCGCCAGTGCGGACCGCGACGACTACCGCCGGCTACGATTCGAGCCCGAGAACGACGTCTCCACCCTGGAGGCCGTCGGGCTTCCCCGAGATCGCTACCAGCGGGCGCATGATCGCTACTGCCAAAATGGGCTCGCGGAGGAGTCGGGGCTGGGGCCTATCTCGACCGCGGGTCTCGGTGTTGATCGCCACATCGACGTCAATGACGACGGATTGCAGGACGTCCTGCGCTTCTAACTCGCCTCCGGGGACGGTGCGCTGAACGACGATATCGAAGCCGGGTTCGTGACAGACCACGACGAAGTCGAGGTTCGGCTCGAAGCGGCTGTGGTCGAGGGTAAGGTCCAGGCAGAGTCAGTTTCCCTCTGCGGGGCTGCGGACGACCTGACGCACGATGCAGTGATTGCGGTCTACTACAATACGGGTGCAGGGTATGTCCGGGGACCCGACGCATTGAGCCTCGAGGGCAACGCGCACGCGCAGCTCTGGCTCAACTTCGTGGGGGCGGTGACCTACGACCTCGAGGACGATGGGCGGCCGGATCTCCTGATGCCGGCCACGGGCCCAGGGACGGGGTGGACACAACTCGAGGTCGATGCCAGCGGCACGTTCCAGACCCACGCCCTGCCTGGCGCCGACGGCTGGCCTGCTTACCACGACGATGACACGTGGAGGCAGGACATGTCGGCCGGGGCCCGCGTGGGGGTCTTGATGCGGGGACAGGCCGGTGGGCGACCGAGCCTGGTCTTCACGGGGGCGATCGAGAACGCAGACGCGTTCCCGCTCTGGGCGAACAGCAAGAGCATCCAAGGGGACGAAGGCGTCGCTCGGGTCGAGCGTATCGTCGACGGCATGGGGGCGACGACCTCGTTCCAGTACGAGGCGAAGGCGGCGCCGACGCTGCCCGAGGCGCCGTGGCCGAGCGCGCCCCTTCGGGCCGCGCTGTGGGTCACCAAGAGCATGGAGCGGAGCGTCACTCGGACGAGGAATGACACGCGCGACCTCGATCCCGCCGCCAAGGTCACGCGGACCTACGACTACGAGGATGCGTCCATCGACCGGCACGGGCGAGGCTTTCTCGGCTTCGGACGCGTGATCGTCCGCGAGTCCAGCACAGGTTCGGAGCCCGCCGGGGAGGTGACGACCGTCACGACCTACGACCAGACGTACGACCCGTCTGTCGACGACTACCCGGCGCAGGGCCGTCCAGTCGAGCGCGAGGTGTACACGAGGGTCGGCGCGGACGACCACATCGAGCGGGAGTTGTGGACCTGGAGGACGCGTGCGCTGCCCATCGTGGGCGGCCTGACGCACTTCACGTACGCGGAGACGCACCGCAGCATGGCGCTGGAGACGTCCGCGGGCGCGTGCGATCCCGTGGGCCCCTGCCCGAACTACGACGCATCCGGCACATATCGGGACGAGACGACCACCGAGGTCCGGGACGACTTCGGGACCCTGACGACGTCGGTCCGATGGTCGACGGATGGCGCAGGTCGATCAGACAGACGTCGTTCACGACACGACGCGTTGGCTCCTGGGCCAGGTGGGCCGCACCTCGGTGGCGACCTGCGAGGACGGGACCTGTGCGGCACGGATCACGAAGAAGACCTACGAGCCAGACACCGGTGCGGTGACGGGGGTGACGGTCCAGCCGGGCGACCCGGAGCTGGAGCTGAGCTCGACCTTTCACCAGGACGCCCACGGCAACGTCGACCACACCTGGCAGCAGGGGCCGGATGGTACGGGCAACGTCCAGCTCCGCGAGTCGATCACGCAGTGGGACGACGAGGGCGTGTTCCCGCTCGGCTCGTCGAACGCGCTCGGACAGGTCGCCTACTCGGTCTACGACTCGAAGAGCGGCGCCTTGGTCGCGGCGGTCGATCCGGCCGGGCTCACCAAGAAGGTGTCGTACGACGGGCTCTACCGCGAGGTCGGCTCGTCGATCCACTCGTCACCGATTGGGAATGACGACGGTGCCCCGACCACGGTGGCGTACCTTCCCGCGGACCCGGCGGTGATCGGCAGCGCGGCGGTGATCCAAACGACGGTCGAGAGCGGCCCGCGAACGCAGGACTACCTGAGCGCGCAAGGCGACACCCTCGAGCGGCGTTGGCAGGGCATGGGCGTGCTGGGCAACCCGGCGAACCCGAACCCGATCCCGGCGGGCGAAGATGTCTACCAACGGTACGGCTACGACGGCCGAGGTCGGCAGATCGCCCGCAGCGTGCCGCAGTGGGTCGGACACGATCCCGACGGTTGGCACACGCGGCGCATCGATCTGCTCGGCCGGGAGGTATCGAGGAGCGCGCCAGACGGTACGGTGCTGGCGTCGACGACGTACCGCGCGTTGTGTTGACGCCGGCGAGGAAGCGCGTGAATTCGCCGGCGAGAGTCGGACGAGGGGCCGCGGGGGTCACCGAGGCTTGGGTGAGCGGCGTTGGTCGCGGCGGAGCTTGGCGCGGAGTTCGGCCTCCTT
>JBIJCC010000030.1:0-99499 GCA_044344875.1 Nannocystaceae bacterium | reverse complement strand
GAAGGGCTCCGCCTGCTCTCGTAGATCCAGCTGCTCTCGGGGTCTCGTTCATCTCGCTCTCGCTGCTCGCCCCCTACAGTAAATTGGTCGGGCTCGCTGGCTTCAAACTTCTTGGCACAGAGGGTCGACGAGGACGGAGCGTTCGCCGGCGGTCCATCGGACAACGTGCATGTGGGCCCCGATCCCGAGCAGCCGGATCAGCGCGACGGTGCACGAACGAAGATCGTGTGGAACGCCGAGCGACAGGAATATGCCATCTACGCGATCAGTGGCTACAACCTGTACCGCGCGCGTGTGGGCGAGGCCGGGGACGTGCTGCAAGCGCCAGAGCTCCTCAGCCCCGACGCGTACTCACAGACGTTCGGCGGCCAGTTCGTGGCCGTTGCGTTCGGCGCGGATGACTACCTCCTCTACTACGACGAGACCGACTTGCTCCTCACCCGGGTCTTCGCGGGAGACGGCGGGATGTCGCAGGTCGTCGTGCAGAACGGCGAGGTCCGTTTTCCGAGCCTCGTTCTCCACGCCGACACCTTGCTGGTGTTCCGGCAAAACCCCGACTCTGGACACGGCGAGGTGCTCGCCTACGATGCGGACCTGGCGGAGGTCGCCGAGGCCGGCGGCGTGCTCGGGGAAGGCGTCGCGATGGTCGATCCGCAAGGCGCGGTCGACACCACCTCCGGCGCGTTCGGGGTCGCGTACAACGGCGCCGACGGGGGCGTCCGCTTCGTCGCCGTCAGCTCGGAGTGACGATTCGAAGACCCTTCACCGGCGCGGGCGGAACCTGTCGACCAGCACGATCAACGACGGCAGCAGGATCACGCTCGTCGCGAACACCAGGACCACCCCGACCACCGACACCCACGCCAGCGACTGCAGGCCGCGGTGGTTGGTCAGCAGGATCGAGCCGAAGCCGCAGATCGTCGTCCACGCGGTCATGAACACCGCGCCGCCGGTCTCGCGCACCGCCAGCGCGAGGCCTTGGCGGCCCTCCTCGCGGTAGCGGGCGATGATGTGCAGGGACGAGTCCTCGCCCATGCCGACCAACAGCGGCAGGGCGATGACGTTGAAGAAGTTCAGCTTCCAGCCGAGCACGTACATGATGCCGAGCAGGGAGGCGATCGAGAACGGGACCATGAACGCCGCCCCCGCGCCGGCCGAGATCGAGCGGAAGGTCGCGATCGAGGTCACGAGCATCACGCAGAACGACAGGATGACGACGGTGGGGCCGTCGGCGCGGATGGCCTCGTAGACCTCGGGGATGACGAAGAAGTCGGCGGCGAGCTCGACCTCGCCGGTCGGGGTCTCGAGCGTGCCGTACGCGTCGTAGATCCGACGTACGTTGCGGTAGTCGGTCTTCGAGCCCTTGGTCCAGATGACGACGAAGCGGCCGAGCTCACCCTTGGCGTCGGCGAACTGGTTGCGCACCCACGGCGGGAGTCCGTCGGCGGTGACCTCGTCGGTCACCTCGAGGTAGTGGTACCACTCGTCGATGTCCTTGCGCGTCGACGCGGAGATCGAGCCGCGCTTGGCGTCGATGCGCCGGCGGATGTCGGCGATGATCGCCAGCTTGTCCTTCTGATCCTGGGGGATGAACGCGTACAGCGAGGTCACGTCGTTCATCAGCTCCGCGAGATCGACGATGCGCGCGCCGGTGTAGCGCTCGAGCATCGCGAGCGTCTCGGGGGCGACCCGCGGTCGGGTCATCACCGCGTTCTCGAGGGCCACGAACGTGGGATCGTCGAGGTCGGGGTCGCCGAACTCGTCGAGCTCGTCGAGCTCTTCGTCCTGCGGCGCGGGGGCGGCCGCAGGCTTCGCCTTCGGCTTGGCGGCCGGCTCGTCCGCGGGCTCGGCATCCCAGTCGTCCTGTGCGGGCTCTTCGTCCCAGTCGTCCGCGCCCTCGGCCGGCTTGCCCTCGGCCGGCGCGCCCTTGGCCGGCTCGTCGGGCTCGTCGGGTTCGTCGGGTGGCACGGGCCACGGCGCCCGCGGGGCCGGCTTCGACAGCGTGGCCGGATCGAACGCTGCGAGCTCCTCCGGCGTCAGCTTCCGCAGCGCGGCGAGCTGGCGATAGATGGACTCCGCCTGCGCGACGTCGCGTCCGACCGCAACGGCGGGCGCCACCGTGCGGGCCGGCCCGATCGCGTCGCGGTACCCGAGCGTGCCCTCGGTGCTCGGCTTCTTCGCGGCGCCGAGCTTGTCGAAGTCGTACTCGAACTCGATCTCCGGCGCGTGGATCACGGAATACGCGACCCAGCCGCAGGCCACGGCGACGATGAGCGCCGCGACGGCGAACCACCGCGGGTTGCTGCCCTCGATCACCACCGTGGCGCTGCGACGCTGGCGTAGCTTCGGGTTCGACGGCTTGACCCGATCGAGAAGGATGATCATCGCCGGCATCACGAGCATCGCGGCGGCCAGGGCCCCGAAGACGCCGACGGTCGCGACGACGCCGAACTGCGCGAAGCCCTGGAAGTCGGCGATGGCCAGCACCCCGAAGCCGAGCGCCGTGCTCGCGCCGCCGAACAGCGAGGCGGGCGCGGTGGTCGACAGCATCATCTCGAGGGCCTCGGTGCGATCGAGGCCGCGGACCCGCTCGTCGCGGTACCGCGACAGCAGGACGATCGCGAAGTCGATCCCGAGGCCCAGGAGGATCGCGAAGATGAACGCGCTGACCAGGTTGAGGAACCCGTAGACCGCGGCGGCGAACGCCAGCGACGCGACGACCGACCCGACCAGCGGGACGAAGATCACCAGCGCCGAGCGGACGCTGCGGAAGTACACGATGATGCTGCCGATCAGCACCAGCAGCGAGACCGCGGAGCCGCCCACGACCTCGCCCTGGAACGAGCGCACGCGCTTGTCGATCGTCGCGTAGGAGCCCTCGAAGCGCACGTCGAGCTCGGGGTGGTAGTTCGCGGGCCCGAGCTCGTCGATGATGGCGCGGATCGACGTCTGGAGCCCGCGGGCGAACTGCACGTCGGTCGGGGCGACGCGCGGGCGCACGCGCATCGCCATGAGCCGGCCCTCGTCGGCCTCGTAGTACTCCTTGAACTCCTCGGCGGCGCCGTAGCGCTGCTCGATCTCCTCGCGGGTCAAACCCAGCGCTGCGCCGGCGCCATCGCCAGGCTTGGGCTTGTCGAGCAGCGACAGCCCCGAGAAGGCCTCCTTGCGGACCTCTTCGCGGATCCGGAGAATCACCTTGCGCCGCAGCTCCAGAAGGTCGCCGACGTCGGCGTAGAGCATCGCGTGGCGGTCGAAGAAGCTGCGGTCCCGCTGGAAGATCGCGAACCGGACGTCGGGGTGATCGGCGAGCCGCTGCTCGAGGGCGCGGCCGAAGGCGATGTTGGCGTCGCGCGAGGGCCCGCGGATCGACAGATAGAGATCGGCCTGATTGCCGATCTCCTCACCGAGGCGATCGATGCCGACGACGCTGGGGAAGTCGTCCGGCAGCAGGCGGCGCAGCTCCTGATCGATGCGCAGCCGCGAGGCCATCACCGCGCACAGGGCGACCGCCACGAGGAAGAGGGCCACGACCTTGCCGGCGTGGCGCTCGAGCGCCGTCGTCAGCCGAATCGCGATCGGATGCAGCCGCGTGGGTTCGCCGCCCCCCGTGGAAGTTTCGGACACGGGGCCATCGGCCGGCGGGAGTTCGGGCACGCGCGGAGATTATGCGGGGGCGACCCCGGGCGGACAACCGAGCGGCGCGACGCCGGAGACGCGCTGTGATCAGGTCAACAGCCGGGCGATCCAGCGACCGAACCACCCGATGACGGAGAGCTCGAGCTCCGTCTGGGCCATCGCCGAGTAGCCGCCACCGCTGGCCGCCGCGTGCATCGCCGCGGACTCGGCGTTGCGCAGCTGCCGGGTGCGCTCCTCGTCGGCGCGACGCGTCGCGAGCATGAGCCCGCCGGTGCGCACGAAGGCCAGCACGTCTTCGAGCTCGCCAGCGTCGAAGAAGGTGCCGCAGCGACACTCGTCGACGAGCACGCCGGAGCATCCGCCGAAGTTCTTCCGTCCCATCATCTGAGAGCAGCTCGGACACTTGCGGTACTTCACCGCGGCGCCGAGCGTCCCCGCAGGGAGCTGTCGCCGCGCGACCTGGTGCTCGGGCGTGTGGCCGTGGGCCTTGGCCCGCGCCGCTGCGTCCTCGATGAGGGCGCGCCTCGTCTCCGCGGGGAGCCACACACCGCCGCACTGTCGACAGCCCGCCAGCGGATGCCCACTCGGGCGGGCCTCCGTCGGCGCGAGACCCCATCCATCGAGGGCATGGCCGCACGCGGCACAGGGGCCGGGGGCCGGCAGGCCGTCGAGCATCGCGAGGGCGAAGCCACAGTCGCAGCAGAAGCTCGCGGTCTGGGACTGGGCCGATCCGCAGCCCGAGCACCGGACGGTGTGCCGCGGATCGGGCAGGCCGAGGGCGACGAGCGGTCCATCACAGAAGCGGCAGGACGTGGCCCGGGCATCGGGGGTCGGGCCACCGCACGCGGGGCAATATCGGGGACGCGCGGGCTGCTGCATCGGGGGCCAACATCGTAGCCGGCGGGGCCATTGCGGGGCGATGGCGGCCCCGCGGGGGCACTTGCGGCGGCCCCGGGGTTGCCGTCCGGGGGCGGCGTGCGGGCGCGACCCGGGCAGGGGCGGCGATCGCGGGCACCCCGGAGCGGCCCCTGACCGGCGGGCCGGTCCCGTCGACGCCCCGCGAAAGACAGTGGCGCGGCGGGTTGATCCCGACCCCGATCTGTCTATACTCGCCGCCCGCCCGGGGTCCCCCCCGGTCTTTTTCGACCCAAGCTCCGCGTAGTTCATCATGCCCACGATCCAGCAGCTCGTCCGCAAGGGACGCACGCAACAGTTCTCGAAGAAGACGGCGCCGGCGCTCAAGGAGTGCCCGCAGCGTCGCGGTGTGTGCACCCGCGTCTACACGGTCACGCCGAAGAAGCCGAACTCCGCGCTCCGCAAGGTCGCGCGCGTTCGCCTGACCAACGGCATGGAAGTGACGAGCTACATCCCGGGCGAGGGACACAACCTCCAGGAGCACTCGATGGTGCTCATCCGTGGTGGCCGCGTGAAGGATCTCCCGGGCGTTCGCTACCACATCGTCCGCGGCACGCTCGACACCACAGGGGTGTCGGGTCGTCGTCAGCGTCGTTCGAAGTACGGCACCAAGCGGCCGAAGTGAAAGACAAGCCATGTCGCGCAAGAAGGTCAACCGCAAGCCGCGTCCCGCCCTCGATGTCCGCTACACGGATCATCCGACCGACGTGAACCGTCAGGTCGCGAAGTTCGTGAACGGCATCATGTACCAGGGCAAGAAGTCGATCGCCGAGAAGATCGTCTTCGGCGCCTTCGAGATCATCAGCGAGCGCACCAAGGACGATCCGATCAAGGTGTTCGAGAAGGCCGTGGCGAACACTCGCCCGCGTCTCGAGGTCCGGGCTCGCCGCGTCGGTGGTTCGAACTACCAGGTCCCGATCGAGGTCCGCCCCGAGCGGAGCCAGGCGCTGGCCTACCGCTGGCTGATCGGCGCCTCGCGGGCCCGCCCCGAGAAGACGATGCGCGAGCGCCTCGCCAACGAGATGCTCGACGCCGCCAACAACCGCGGCACCGCGGTGAAGAAGCGCGAAGACATCCACAAGATGGCCGAGGCCAACAAGGCCTTCGCGCACTACCGCTGGTAGTCGTCGTCGCCTAGAGCTGGGCCGCCGCTGGCCCCCGTTTTCGAGCGGTTCGCAGGTGTGGTACTCCACGGTCGTTGGAGGCGCACCTGCTTCCGTGCGTCGCGCGATGTACCAGCTCCGCCAGTCTGCCACCGGTCATTTCGTGCTCGTGCACCCCGCGACGGAGACGGTCGTCGTCGCGGACGATCTGCGCGAGGCCTACGACCGCATGCGCGCGCTGACGGGGACGGCAGCGGCCGACGAGCCACCGGCGGGACCCGCGGTGAAGGCGGCGCCCGGCGGCGGCCACGGGGCGAAGCTCGGCATGATCGCCGTGCTCGCGCTGCTTCCGTTCGTGTGGCTCGGCGCGCTGCACGTGTCGCTGGGGCGCCTCGTCGCCGAGCTGCGCGGGGGCACGGCGGCGAAGGACGAGCCCAGCGCCGAGGAGATCCGCACGCGCCTCGATCGCCTCGAGCTGCGCCTCGATCAACAGGGCGCCGACGATCGCCGGGCTGTGCCGCGTCCCAAGGCCCCGCGGCCCGCAGCGGCAGCGCCGGCCGCAGCCGCAGCGCCGGCCGCAGCGGCAGGGCCGACCGACGGCGGCGACGACGAGACCGGCGACGAGGGCTGATCCCGCACGGGCGACGCGAAGGGACGTTCGGTGCAGTTCAACTCGCTGGCGTACTTCGTCCTGGTCGGTGTCACCGCCGGGCTCTTCTTCGCCACCTCGCGGCCGATCGTGCGGCTGTGGGTGCTCATCCTCGCGAGCCTCATCTTCTACGCGGCGTGGAGCGTGCCGTTCACGGCGCTCATCGTGCTCTCCGCGATCATCGATCATGTGGCGTCGCACGCCATCGCGCGCACCGAGATCCCCACGCGCCGCAAACTGTTCCTCGCGCTCAGCCTGGTCGCGAACCTCGGGCTGCTGGCGTACTTCAAGTACACCAACTTCTTCCTCGACAACCTGCGCGCGGTGTTCGGTGAGGGGACGATCACCACGACGCTCGAGGTGGTGCTGCCGCCGGGGATCAGCTTCTACACCTTCCAGACGATGAGCTACACGATCGACGTGTACCGCCGGCAGATCCGGCCCACGCGATCGTTCTCGTCGTTGTTCCTCTTCGTCAGCTTCTTCCCGCAGCTGGTCGCCGGGCCGATCGAGCGGGCCGGGCACCTGCTCGCGCAGTTCGAGCAGGCGGTGGTTGGTCGGTTTCGCAGCGAGAACCTCGCGGTGGGCCTGCGGATGATCATCTTCGGGCTGGCGAAGAAGGTCCTCGTCGCCGATCACTGCGCGCGGCTGGTCGACCCGGTCTACGCGGATCCCGGCGCCTACGCGGGCTGGGCGCTGCTGATCGCGACGTACGCGTTCACTCTGCAGATCTACTTCGACTTCTCGGCGTACTCGGAGATCGCCCGGGGCTCGGCGCGGATCTTCGGCGTGTCGCTGATGCAGAACTTCGACCAGCCGTACCTGGTCACCAATGTCAGCGAGTTCTGGCGGCGGTGGCACATCTCGCTGTCGACGTGGTTCCGCGACTACGTGTACCTGCCGCTGGGTGGCAACCGCGGCGGGCGAGCGCGGGCGCTGGCGAACCTCGTCATCACGATGTTCCTGTCGGGGCTGTGGCACGGCGCCGCATGGACGTTCGTGCTGTGGGGCCTGTGGCACGGCGCGCTGCTGCTGCTCGACGTGCTCGTGCGCCGCAACCCGACGGTGGCCGGCTGGCGGGCGCGCGCGCCCGAGGCGAGCGCCGCGTTCGGGTGGTTCTTCACGCTGCACGCGGTGGTCGCCGGGTGGGTCCTGTTCCGCGCCGCGAGCTTCACCGACGTACGGCTGGTGCTCGGCGGCATCGCCCGCGGCGTGGTCAGCTCGGCGCCGACGGGGGCGCAAGCGGCCTTCCTCGCGGCGTTCGGCGGCTTCCTCGTGCTCTCGTACGTCGAGCGGCAGTATCGCGTGCTCGCGGCGATTGCCCGCGAGACCAGCTGGTCGGTGCTGTTCTACGGCGCCCTCGTGGTCGCGATGCTGACCTGGGGCGCCGCGACCAGCCCGGCGTTCATCTACTTCCAGTTCTGACCCGATGGCCGACCTCACGACATGGACCGATGGAGCGCTCGCGGATGGCGAGGTCACACCGCCGCGCCCGCGCGCCTTCCTCGGCGGTCTCCTGCTGTTCGTGCTGGTGATCGACCTGCTGCTCGAGGTCGTGCTCGGGGGTCCGCCGCCACACGATCCCGAGATCGACGACGCCGCCGCGGCCCGGGCGGTGCTTCGCGACGCCGCGACCGATCCGAAGTCGCCGTGGCTGCTGGTCGGCGACTCGGTCTTGGCCGGCGACGTGATGCGCGGCAAGGTCGACGACTGGGAGCACCACCGCGTCATCGATGCGATGCGCGCGAGCGTGAACCCGAACGCCGGGGTGTCGTTCCACCGGGTCGCCCTCGACGCGATGCTGCCGGTCGACATCCGCCACCTGCTCGCGGAGCTCGACGCGGTCGACCCGGCCGCGCGCGTGCCGGTCGTGATCGAGATCAACCCGCGGTACTTCTCGCCGTCGTACGCCGCGCTCTCCGACTGCACCCGGCCGTGGCTGTGCGAGCTGGGGCCGCGGGTGGTCGATGCCAAAGGTCGGCTACGCTGGGACGACCTGGTGCCGTACTACGCGGAGCTGGGTCGGATCGCCCTGGGCGAGCTGCTGCCGATCGTCCGTCACCACGCCCGGCTCGCCCGCGATCCCCTCGCCGCGTCCATGGGCGAGCTCATCGCGCCCGAATCGGCCGGCGACGGCGACCTGCTCTCGGCGCGGGCCCGCATCCTGGCGCACTACCGCGACCTCGCGCTGGGCGGTAACTCGACCCAGGTCCAGGCGCTGAAGGCGATCGTCGATCGCCTGCGTCGTAGCGGGCGCAAGGCGGTGTTCTTCACCACGCCGCTCGAGGACGGCTTCGCGGCGCAGGCGATGTCGCCGCTGCTGTACGGGCACTACACGGGGGTTTTGGCGCGGACGATCGAAGGCCGCGGTGGCCCGCTGGTCTCGCTGGTGAACCTCGATCATCCGCTGTTCGGATCGCCGCTGTTCCTCGATCACTGCCACCTCGGGCCCGAGGGCAACCGACGCCTGGCGGTGAACCTGCTTGCCGAGCTCGGCATCGGCCTGGCCGACGTGCCGGAGCGCGACGAGCTGGTCCGCGTCGACGCACCCGATCGAACGTTGGTCGCGCGCATCGATCAAGGGGCGTCCGACGGCGCCGCATGGCAGGCCCAGTTCCGCGATCCCGTCGGCGTGGCGGTCACCCGGGACGGCGCACGCGTGGTGCTGGCCGACACCGGCAACCACGTGGTGCGCGAGCTCGCCGGGCGGCTGCAGACGGTCCGTGCCGTCGCGGGGCTGCCGGGCAAGGCCGGTCACCGCGACGGGCCGGCCCACAACGCCTTGCTGGATTCCCCGAGCCATCCGGCGATCGTCGGCAACCACGTCTACTTCGCCGATCAGAAGGGCAAGTCGATGCGCGTCCTGGCGAAGGGCGCGGTGGGCACGATCAAGCTCGAGGCGGGACCGAAGTGGGCGCACATCGACGGGCTGGTCGCGCTCGGCACCGAGCTGCTGGTGCTCGACGAGGGCAAGCGCCTCCTGCGGTTGGATCCCGCCGCGCGCACGACCACGGTCATCGCCGAGGCCGCGCCGGGCTTCGAGTTGGTCGCGATCACGGCGGCGCCCGATGGCCGCGTGTTCCTGGTCGACGTCGGCAGCCGCATCTGGGCCGGCCACGTCGACGCACCGATGACGATCGGCCCCGCGCCCGTCGACGCCGAGCTCGAGTTCGAGAACCTGGCGCGCGACTCGATGCCGCAGGTCCGCGGCCTGTACTTCCCGCTGGGGTACGACGCGCTGAAGCTCGAGCACGTCGTGGGCATCCAGTGGGTCGAGCGCTACCAGGCGCTCCTCGTCCAGGACGACCATGCGCCGAAGACCCCGGTGAAGGGCCTGACCGAGCGCATCCACCTGCGCGTGCTGGTGCCCACGACCCGGCTCATCTACCCGTGGATCAAGCCGATGGTGCAGGGCAGCGGCTACTGGACCTACAACAAGCGCAGCGACTCGTACGTCACGCCGATCCATCTGGGCTCGATGGCCCTCGCGCAGGACAGCGCGACGCTGTTCTACCTCGAGCGCGAGCGCTCGCGGCTGTATGCCCTGGCCGACGGCATCCTCGGCACTGCGAAGCTCGGCTTCATCGGGCTCAACGCGCAGGGCGCCAAGTACCTGCTCGGCGTGCCCGCCAGCACCGCGACGCTGGCCGATCTGCACCCCGATCACCACCTCGGCGCGCGGCTCGAGGCGCTGCCGCGGCGCGGACCCTATCTCGGGGCGCTGTTCGGCTCGTCGATGCTCTCGACGTCGGACCTGATCGGGACCTACGCCTACGGGGTGCGGTTCGAGGAGGTGTTGCGCGACGCGCTCGGCTACGGCGACGGCATCCGCTTCGACCTCATCTCGCGGTCGTATCCCGGCGTGCGCAGCGAGAAGTTGCTGCAGGAGCTGCGCAACTTCGTCGAGACCGGCGCCCAGCCCGACGTCCTCTTCATCGAGATGGCCGGCACGCGCACGCGCGAGCGGTTCTTCGAGCGCGACGCCAGCGAAGAGCGCATGCGCGAGGTTCTCGCCGAGGTGGACGCGATCGCGCGGATCCACGACAGCATGGTGGTGTTCCTCGACAACTCCGCGCTGGTCTCGGAGCGCCGCGACGGCCTGCGCTCGGTCAACGATGCCGAGCGCAAGTTCGCGGCGATGGCCACCGCCGCCGGCTTCACGGTGGTCTCGATCGGCGACGAGCTGCTGCGTGACGCCCTCGACGATGCGCCCATGGGCAGCCCGCCGTTCAGCAAGCACCACGCCTCGCCGTGGGGCATCGACGCGGCGGCGATTCTCGCCGCGAAGCGCAGCGTCCTGCCCGTCCGTGCGTGGCTGGAGGGCCGCGTACCGAGCTGGATGCGCCCGCCGTTCGACGGCCAGGCCGACCCCGACGCGCTCGTCGACGCCTTCGCGGCGGTGGCGAGCGACTGGGCCGAGGTCGTCACACCGCTGCCCGCCGGCGCGCTGCAGTTCGAGCTGACGGGCGAGACCCTCGAGGTGTTCGTCGACGTCGGGCGTCTCGAGCTCGGCGAGGACGCGGCCGCCCTCGAGGACGCTGCTGTGGCGGCGCTGTGGTCGGCGCTCGTCGGCGATCCCGTCGGCACGCGCGCGCGGCAGGTGAACCTCCGCCTCGCCCGCTTCCGCCGCTACGACGAGTACGGCGCGGGCGTGCGGGACGCGGCGGAGATCCTGCTCGCGTGGGAGCTCGATCGCGCGGCGCTGGTCGACAGGCTCACTGCGTATCGCCAGGCCCGCTGACGGCCGACGTCACAGCGCTCACCGCCGCGAGACGGCGTCGCGGATCCAGGCCGCCACCTCGCGCGCGCCGTCGGGCGGACGCGCGGCGACCAGGCCCTCACGCATCGCGGCGCGGCGGGCCGGATCGGCGATGAGCGCCGCGATGACGTCGCCGAGCGGCGCGACGTTCTTCTCCGGATCGATGTGATCGGTGACCACGAGCGCCCCGCCGGCGTCGACCAGCGGCCGCGTGTTGGCGCGCTGGTGACCGTCGGCGTGGTAGGGGTTCGGCGAGAACACCGTCGGAGTCGCGTTGGCCCACGCCTCGGCGACGCTGCCCGCGCCCGCGCGGCTGATCGCGAGCTCGGCGGCATGCCACGCGTCGCCCATGCGGTCGCAGTACGCGACGACCTTCGCCGGGACCTCCGCGGCGTCGTAGGCCGCCTGCACGATTGCGGGATCGAAGGTGCCGCACTGGTGGAACACCTGCCACGAGCGCAGCGCGGCGGCGCGGCGCGGCACCGCGACGATCGCCATCATCGCGCGGATCAACGACTCGGCCCCGTGGGTCGCCCCGGTGACGAAGAGCGTCGGGCGATCGGGGTCGAGGCCGAGGCGGACGCGGGCTGCGGCGCGGTCGCCCTCGCCGATCGAGATCCGACGCAGCGGGAATCCGACCACGCGCGCGCCCGGGAGCACGTCGCTCGCGTAGGCGGAGAACACCTGGGTGCACTCGCGGCGCAGGTGGGCGTTGGCCTTGCCGGGGATCGCGTCGAGGTTGACCATCGCCCGCGGGATGCCGAGGCGACGCGCGGCGACGAGCGCGGGGCCCGAGACGAAGCCGCCGGTCGCGACGACCGCCCGGACGTCGTGCTCGCGCATGAGGGCGGCCGCGTGGGCGATCGCGCGGCGCCATGCGAGCAGGAACCCCACCGCCCGCCACGGCTTGCGCACCGGGGGCAGGGGCCGCACCGGGCTCGCCGAGAAGGCCAGCTCGAGCTTGCGCATCGTCGCCGCATCGCCCGGTCGGTCCGACACGAGGAAGTGCACGGACAGGGGGCCGGCGTCCCTGCTCGCGGTCGGATCGCGCAGCCGCTCGGCGATCGCGACGTTGGGGTAGATGTGCCCTCCGGTGCCGCCCCCGGCGAGGAGCACCGTGCTTCGCGTCGTCACGGGCGCATGGTAGAGCACCGTCGCGCCTCCGTCGCGCCTCCGTCGCGCCTCGGTCATCGAACGACATCCGCCATCGCCGTCGCCGAGATCACGTAGTCGGCGGCCACGCGGCTGGCCGGACACCGCGGCCGCGCGGTATCCTGGTCGGTGCCGTGAGTGTCGCGCCCGGTCAGCTCGTCGAGGCGTTCCTGGGTCGCCTCGCGCCGGAGCGGCGGGCGGCCTACGCCGCGATGCCGAACCTCGCGGAGATCCTCGGCGACATGCTCGCCCAGGCCCTCGCGGTGTGGCCGCAGATCACGGTCGGCGCGGAGGACTTCCTCGGCTTCGTCGCCGAGCGCATGCCCGCGGAGCAGGCCCCCGAGGAGGCGCTGGGCGGGCTGTTCGTGACCGATCTCTTCCTCGCCTGCGCGTGCGCCCGTCAGGAGCGCCGGGCCCTCGAGGCCTTCGAGCGCGACTTCGCCGTCGAGATCGCGCGTGGCGTGTCGTCGATGGCGGGCGACGAGGTCCGCGGCGACGACTTCAAGCAGGAGGTGCGGCACAAGCTGTTCATGGGCAAGCCGCCGGCGGGGCCCAAGATCGGCGAGTACTCGGGCCGGGGCAGCCTGCGGCGTTGGGTCCGGATCACCGCGCGGCGCACGTACATCGACATGATGCGGGTGCGCCAACGCGAGCCCGAAGTGCTGGTCGGCGACGAGATCGTCTCCGAGCGCGCCAGCGAGGGCGACCCCGAGCTCGCGTACGTGAAGGAGCGCTACCGGCAGGAGTTCCGCACCGCGTTCGCGGCCGCCCTGGCGACGCTCTCGACGCGGCAGCGCAACCTGCTGCGCCACCACTTCGTGCACCGCCTGCGCTTCGACGAGATCGCGGGCATCTACCGGGTGCACCGGGCGACGATCGCCCGCTGGGTCGCCGACGCACGGGTCGCGCTGCTCGAGCGGACCCGCGGGACGCTGCGCGAGCAGATCGCCGTGGAGGGCGCGGAACTCGACAGCATCATGCGTCTCGTGACCGCGGACATCGACGTGACCGTGAGTCGGCTGCTCAAGCGCCAGACGCTGTGACGACGGTCGCTGTGACCAAGGGTCGCTCGGACTACGGGTCGCTCGGTAGGACCGTGATCGCCCCCGCAGAGAACGCCCCGATCACGAGCTCGGCCGCGCCGTCGTCGTCGAGGTCGAGGATCGCGAGCTGATCGACGGGGTCGTCGACGTCCAGCCGACCGGCGCGCTCCCAGCCCCCATCGCCGTCGCCGAGCCACAGGTCGACGTCGGTGCGCATCGGATCGTGGAACGCCAGATCGAGTCCGCCGTCGCCGTCGATGTCTCCGGCAGCGAGCACGCGCCCCTGGGCGTCGGCGATCGACGTGGTCGCGACGCGTCGCAGCGCGCCGACGCGGCCGCGCCAGACCTCGAAGGTGGTGCCGTCGTTGCCGATCACGACGAGCTCGCGATCACCGTCGCCGTCGACCTCGAGGCTGGCGACGCCGCGCGCCGGCGGGAGCTCGGGCCACGGGACCGGATCGGCGAACGCACCCCCCGTGCCGAGGGCAAGGCGCGGCGGCTGGGTGGGATCGGCGTGGGAGATCACGACGTCGGGGAGCCCGTCGCCGTCGAGCAGGCCGATCGAGAATCCGGTCGGCTCGTCGGGCGCGCCGACGGAGCCGACGACGGTGCCGACCGGCGCCGCGTAGCCGCCCGCGCCGTCGCCCCGCGCCCACGTCAGCGCGACGACGTCGCCCGCGGTACCCAGGGCGATGACATCGGCGATCCCGTCGGCGTCGACGTCCTCGATCGCCGAGGTCCGCGTCGCGACATCGACATCGACGATCGCCGGCGACGCGAACCGCCCGTCGGCCCCGCCGAGGAAGACCAGCATCGTGTCGTCGCAGGAATCGACCAGGAGATCGGAGGTCGCGTCACCGTTCGCCTCGCCGGTCGCCGGGTAGGCGCTGCAGCCGAACACGCCGGCGTCCACGGGACCCGCGAGCGTGCCATCCCCTGCGCCGCGCGACAGGGTCCCGACGACCGCACCGGCCGCGTCGACACCCGTCACGAGGACATCGGGGAGGCCGTCGCCGTCGAAGACGGCCGCGCGCAGGGCCAGCGGCGCGAACGGGACCCGAAACGCCTCGACGGCGTCGCCGAAGCAGGCCTCCCCGCGGACGGAGACGCCGTCGCCACACTCCGCCGGCACGAGCACGCGATCGACACAGCCCGCGGTCGTCCCCGCGGCGAGCACCCCGACCAGGCCCATGGAGCGACACACCACGTCGCCACGCTAGCACGGCGGGTGCGGGGCAGCCCATCGTGTGGTCGGGGCGCGCTATCCTGCCGTGGACGTCGATGCCCCCACGCGAGATCCAGGACCGCACGACCACGATCGCCCGGCGCGACGCTCCACGCGCCACTCCGGGCAAGTCGGTGGCGCGGGCCCAACCGCAGGCGGTGCAGACGGTGGTGCAGTCCCCGGCGGCGCGGGAGGCGAGCCTCGCGACCCTGGTGAAGGACGCGGTCGGCGAGACGGCGAGCGTACTGCAGGCGCAGGTCGAGCTCGCCGTGCTCGAGGTGCGCGAGGACGCGAAGGTCGCGGCGCAGCTCGGCGTCGTGTTCGGGATCGTTGGCGCCCTGGGCTTCCTCGCCCTGGCGCTGCTGCTCGCCGCGGCGGCCTTCGGCCTCGCGCTGGTGATGCCCGCGTGGGCGGCGTGCCTGGTCGTCGGCGGCGTCGTGGCGATCGTCGCGGCGATCGTGCTCTCGCGCGGGCGCGACCGGCTGCGCGCGCATCGTTTCGGCGAGCAGAGCACGCTCGCGCTCGAGGAGGGCAAGCAGTGGATCCGCGAAAAGCTGAGCTGATCCAGACCATCCGCGCACGCCGAGCCAAGCTCGACGATACGCTGGGCGCCCTCGACACGCGCGTCACCGAGCTCGCGCAGCTCCCGGCCCGGGTCCGCGCCGAGGTCCGCCGCATCGGCCGTTGGACCGCCATCGTCGTGGGCGTGTCCGCGGTGACCCTCGCGTCGGTGCTGCTCGTGCGCGCCCTGGTCCGGCCACGCCACCGTGCGCTCGGGCGCGGTCGCCGATAGCGGCATCAGAACGCGGGTTCGCGGCCCGTCACCGGGTCGCAACACCTGCGATTGCCTTCACCGCCGCGCCCGACCTAAGGTGGCGCTGCAACGATCGCGTGACGCGATCTCGCGGGAGTACACCAATGTTCGAACGTGCACGGGACTACAGTGAGTCGGCGCTCGCCGCCATCGGCCTCCAGCCGCGACGCAGCGCCAGCGACTTCATCCTGCCGGCCCTGGGCCTCTTCAGCGTGGGCGTCCTCGTCGGCGCGGGTCTCGGGCTGATGCTCGCGCCCAAGCGCGGCGTCGAGCTGCGCGGGGAGCTCGGTCGCAAGGTCCGAGGCGTGAGCGCGAAGCTCCGCCGTCGGCGCGAGCAGGCCGAGGTCGCCGAGGGCGACAACGGCGGTGACGACGACGCCGCGGACGGCGAGGTGCTCTCCGCCGTCCCGTCGCGCTGAAGCCCCCCGCGCCGAACCGTCTGCGCCGACCAGGAGACCACGCATGTCCAAGACCCCAGCGACCGCGGCCGACCCCATCGAGGTCGAGATCCCCGAGCAAGACCACGACGACGACGAGCCGCGCGAGCCGCTGCTCGACAAGCTCGAGGATCTCGGCAACCGAGTGACCGACTTCGTGGTCGAGCGCCCGCTCGCCGCGGTCGGCATCGCGCTGGCGGCGGGCTTCCTGCTCGGCCGCCTGATGCGCTAGGTGACGAGGACCATGGCCACCGAAGCGAAGACCGCTCCGACCCTCGAGCCCGACGACGATCGCGAGGACGATCGCGAGGACGACACTCGTCGCGGCGCCGGTGGGATCGATCCCGCCGCGTTGCTGAACGACGCGGTCGAGACGATCGCCGCCGAGGCCCGCGTCCATCCGTACCGCACCCTCGGCATCGCGTTCGCCACCGGCTACGTGCTCGGCGGGGGCGTGCCGCGCTTCGCCGTGCGGATGGCGACCACGGCCGCGTTGCGGTCGATCGGCAGGGCCATCCTGACGAGCGACGTCGTCGTGGGCCTCGCCCGCGACGCCCTGGGCGCCCGCGATGGCCTTGGCGCCCGCGCGCCCAGGCCCCGTGCGGCCGCACCGGTGAAGAACGGCGCGCGCAAGCGCG
This sequence comes from Nannocystaceae bacterium, assembly GCA_044344875.1. Taxonomy (GTDB): domain Bacteria; phylum Myxococcota_A; class Polyangia; order Nannocystales; family Nannocystaceae; genus Xiheibacterium. Next base: position 83,128 of record JBIJCC010000030.1, on the reverse strand, counting down.
GCCGCTGAGCGCACGGGCTCGAGCCGCCGTCAGAAGCGCGACTCGAGCTCGAACAACAGCCAGTGCTCCGGGTTCGGCGAGCGCGCCAGCGTCGACTCGCGCTTGTCGAGCCGGAAGATGATGTCGTAGCGGATCCGCGGGACCAGCCAGCGGGCGACGCGGTACGAGACATCGAGGTAGCCCCAGACGGACTCCTCGAGCCGGGCGTCGTCGGCGATGTCGTCGCTGTAGTACCGCCAGCGCATCCGCAGGCGCAGGGGATCGATCGGGCGCGTCGTGATCTGGAAGAACGCGTTGGCGTCGTGGCGGATCGACCCGGGGTAGTTGCCGTCCTCGACGAAGTCGTGGCGGTACTGCAGGAGCAGCCACACCCGCTTGTGCGGGGCGAAGCGCAGCCGGGGCGTGATCGAGTAACGCTCGCCGGTGCAGACGGTCAGCGAGTTCTGGTCGACGGCGTCCGGGTCGATGTCGTTGAGGTCGGTGGTGTCGGTGACCAGGGAGTCGTTCGAGTCGAACTCGCTGCTCGTGTCGCCGAGATCGCAGTACGACTCGGTGACTTGGCGACCGGCGATCAGGGGGTCGGAATCGCCGCTGACGCCCAGCACGCTGTCGGTGCTGCGGAAGTTGCGGTCGCGGACCTGGAACCAGAGGCCCGGCCGGAACCAGTCGTTCACGTCGACGTCCGCGCGCGCATACGTGTTGAGCTGGATCCGCTCGCCGGCAGTGTCGGACCAGATGTCGAGGAACGTGCGCAGCGTCGCGCGGTCGCCGAGGAACGCGTTGTACCGGACGCGCCCGCCGGCCTCGTCGCGGGCCCGCACGCCGCCGCTCTGATCGGTCGCGGCGATCGGTCGCGCGAAGGGGTTGTTGTAGTCCTTGTCGTAGAACCGCGCCGAGACCTCGATCTCGTGCACGTCCCACGTCGCGGTGTGCCGCAGGAGGCCGGCGAATCCGCCCCCCAACTCGCCCTTCTCGTGGTCGAAGCTGCGCGAGACCTCGGCGAACAGGTCGGCCCAGCGGTGGCCCCACGACGCGTCTGCGCCGACGGCCCCGAACGCGCCGCCGTAGGGGAACGGTGACGTCGGCGTGAAGTCGAGGTCCGCGCCCTCGACCAGCCACTTCGGCGCCGCGCCGTAACCGGTCGCGCCGACGTGCGTGCGCCGATCGTGGAACCACGAGAAGTTGCCGCCGCCCAGCACCAGATCGAACATGTTCGGTAGGGTCTGGTACGAGTACGTGCTGGTCTCGCCGAGCACCGGGTCGCGGCGCTTGTACACGCCGGGCGCCTTGCACTCGGGGAACTCGTCCGTGTCGACCGCAGGGTCGTCGCAGATCGCGGTGTTGTAGACCTGGTACTGGTAGAGGTCGCGCGGCTGGTACGAGAAGAAGCCGTAGGCCTGCAGCCAGCCCTGACCGACGTCGATGTGCTTCGCGCCCGCCGCGACGCCGAGCAGACCGAGGCGGAAGCTGTGGTCGGGCGTCGCGTACACGGTGTCGTCGCACGGCGCCTCGTCGAGCTCGCCCGCCGATTCCTTGCACAGCCGGGTGAGCTTCACGCGTCGGACCAGCGTGTCGTCGAGGAAGAAGCCGTTGGGCGTGTAGCGGCCGCTGTTGTCGAACGTGAGGCGCTGGCCGAAACCGATGCGGTACGAGCCGGCGATGACGCCGTACTTCGGGGTGTCCCACTGCACGAACGCCTTGGCGAGCCGCGCCCGTGGGGCCAGCGGCTCGGCCGAGAACGCGTCGCGGTTGGGATCCCAGGTCACGGGGCCGAGGCGATTGCGCGTGACCAGGCCGGCGAAGCCGAGCGTCAGGTGACGCAGCGTCGTCACGCGGGCCTGCAGCGCCATCGGGGGCACGCGCGGATCCTTGGCGGTCCACACCGTCTGGTACTGCACGAAGCCGCTCACCGGCGCGCGGCCCTTGCCGCCGTCGCCGATCACGAGGAACGGCGCGATCGAGGCCAGCTTGCGCGCCGAGAGCACGCCCGCGGGCACCAGCGCCGCGGGGTCACGGATGCGGCCGGCCTCCGCGCGGTAGGCGAGGATGCGATCGACGTCCGTGTACGTCAGGTTGGGCAGGGCATACAGCGACTCGCGATCGGCGGTGTCGAGGTCGGTGCCGCGGCGCAGCAGCTCGAGCAGCGACAAGTACGAGCCCTCGCTCAGCTGCCCGTTGGCGTAGAGATCGTAGAGCTCGTCCTCGTCCTCCACGTCGACGTCGATCTCGTACTCGATCGCCGCGGCCGGCCGCGCGACCAACCACAGCGTCGCGACGAGGAGCGCAAGCCAGCTCCGAGGTCGCGGTCGCCTAGTCACACGTCACCTCGTCGCACGCGCCCCACAGCCCGGCCATGCCGGTCTTCGCCGCGTACTCGAGGTCGTCGAACTCGTCGGCTCGGTCCGCGCCGTTGGGCGCGATCTGCAGCACGCACGCGTAGCCGCGCTCGACCATCAGCGCGTTGAGCTCTCGGCCACCGACCGTGACGTACGCGAGCAGGCGGCCATAGTCGTCCTCGCAGACCTCGTCGTAGGCGAGGCTCACCTCGCGGCCCTCGACGGCCTGGCGGTTGAACGCGACCGCCTCGGCGCCGAAGCAATCGTTCTTGCCGCCGGTGGTCTCGGGCGTGTCGATCATCAGGTAGCGGACGCGTTCGCCCGACGTGAGCTCGACCGTGTCGCCGTCGATGACGCGCGCGACCGTGGCCGTGCTCGGGCCGCAGCGCTCGTCGCCGTCGCAGGCCCACGCGCAGGCGAGGCCGGCGACGAACGCCAGGCCGATGTGGGGCCGCGCGATCACAGGCAGGCGTCGTTCGTGGCGGCGGGCGTGCCGAGATCGCCGTCGCCGTAGGGCGACGTCGAGGGGCACCAGTTCAGCGGGTCGTCGTTGCCGGCCGCGGTGAGGAACGCCTCGTCGAGGCTGCGCGAGGCGCCCGTCGGGGTGGAGGTCCACACCACCGCGTCGAGGATCACGTCGGCGACACCGAGCGCGATGCCATCGTCGCTGTTGACCAGGCCGAAGGCGAAGACCTGCGCGCCGTCGGGCAGGCCGCCGTTCTCCATCATCGTCGGGTTGCGGGCGAACAGCACCCGGGAGCCCGCGGTGACCTCGATGCAGCTCGCGGCGCCGAGGGTGGCCTCGAGCGAGGTGGTGACGCCGTCGGTGGTGTAGAGCTGCAGGCCGTTGAGGTCGATGTCGGAGGTCACCGCGACCTCGAACCACTCGCCGTCGGCGTCGGCGACCTGGGCCGGGTTCGCCATGACCTCGGTGATCACGAGGTCGCCGTCGCCGGCCGGCACGATGGCGCGGACGTTGCCACCGTCGTCACACATCCCGTCGGGGATGCCGACGCCGCACGCCTCGCCCGCTGCGCCCGGCGTGCCGAGGTCTCCCGCGCCGTAGGGCGCCGTCGCCGGGCAGAAGTTCGCCTGGTCGTCGTTGCCCGCCGGCGTCTCGGCGCCCGGATCGAGGCTGCTCGCGGTGCCCGGGTCCGAGCCGCTCCACGTGATGACGTCGAGGGCCTCGCCGCCGAAGCCGACGAACAGGCTGCCGGCGCCGTTGGTCAGGCCGAAGTCGAAGGTCGCCGCGACCGGATCGAGCCCGCCGTTGGTCGCCGAGTCCGCGCTGCGGGCGAAGACGACGCGGGTGCCGGCCGTGACCGCGATGCAGTCGCCGCCCGGGACGACGGTCGCGGCGTTGCCGACCTCGGTGCCGAGCTCGAGGCCGTTGAGGTCGACGTCGGCGAGCACGAGGACTTCGAACCACTCGCCCTGCGCGTCGCCCACCGCCGAGGGATCGGGCATGAACTCGGTGATGACGAGGTCCCCGGCCGCCGGTGGCACGACGTCGCGCTCGGTGCCACCGTCGGTACAGACGCTCGGGTTCACCGATCCGCACGCGGGGTTCACCTCGGCCGGCGAGCCGAGGTCACCGTCGCCGTAGGGCACGGTCGACGTGCACCAGTTCAGCGGGTCGTCGTTGCCGGCGGCGTCCGTGATCGACGGGTCGAGGGCGGTGGTCGCCCCCGACACGCTGCTCGCCCAGGTGATCTCGTCGAGGACCGTGCCGGCGTACCCGACGAAGAGGCTGCCGTCGCTGTTGCCCAGCGAGAAGTCGAACTCCGCGGTCACCGGCGTCAGACCCCCGTTGGTCGTCGGATCCGAGCCCCGCGCGACGACGACGACGTCGTCGGTGCCCACCAGGATGCACTCGTTGGCCTCGACGGTGGACTCGACGGTGCCCTCGCGGCCGAACTCGACGCCGTTCAGGTGGAACGGCGCCGCGGCACGCAGCTCGAACCACTCGCCGTCGGCGTCGTCGACGACCCCGGGGTTGGCGTGGAACTCGGTGATGATCACGTCGCCGGGGCCGGGCGCGATGGCGTCGACGTAGCCGTTGCCGTCGAAGCACTGGCCGAGCGGCGGGGCGATGTCGCAGGCGACGTCATTGGCCGCGCCAGGCGTGCCGAGGTCGCCGTCGCCGTAGGGCGTGATGGCGGCGCAGAACGACTCGGGATTGTCGTTGCCGTCGGCGGTGAGGAAGTCGGGATCGAGGGCACTCGCGGCGCCGGGGTCGGTGCCGGTCCACGCGATCTCGTCGAGGATGTCCTCGCCGTAGCCGAGCGCGAGGGCGCCGGTGCTGTTGCCGAGGCTGAAGTCGAAGGTCGCCCCGACACTCGGCAGACCGCCGTTGGTCGCCGGGTCGTCGCCGCGCGCGACGACGAAGTACGTCCCCGCCTCGACGGTGATGCAGTCGGCCGAGCCGATGTTGCCCTCGGGCTCGCCGGCGACCTTGCCGAAGGACACGCCGTTGAGATCGACGCGGGCCGCGGCGTAGATCTCGAACCATTCGCCCGCGTCGTCCTCGACGATGTCGGGATCGGCGTGGAACTCGCTGAGGACGAGGTCACCGATCGCCGGCGCGATGATGTCGCGCGCCACTCCGCCCTCGTTGCACGTGGTCGGCACACCAGTCGGCGTGCACGGATCGTTCGCGTTGCCGGGCGTGCCGACGATCTCGTCGCTGAACATCGTGGTCGCGTCGCACCACAGGTTGAGATCGTCGTTGGTCGTGGGGTCGGGCGTCCGCGTACCGTCGAACCCACGAGAGGTGGCGTCGGTCGCGGTCTGGTAGAGCACCGTGTCGATTGGGTTGCCGCCACAGCCCAGCGCGAGCGTCCCCGCGGTGTTGCGCAGGTCGCCGAGGTCGTTGCCGTAGCCGTAGTCGACGTGGTCGGGCCGCGTCTCCTCGAGCACGCCGCCGCCGACGACGTAGTCGCCCGGCTCGATCGTGAGGCCCGTGATGGTGTGCTCCTTGACCGAGCTGCCGTCGTCCTTCGCGGTCTGCAGCACGATGCCGGTGAGGTCGAGCGCCGTGTCGGTTGCGTTGTAGATCTCGAACCACTCGTTGCCCTCGTCGGCACCCGCGGGGTTGGCGAAGATCTCGGTGATGACGAGGTCGCCGGGCAGCAGGTCGGTACCGCAGGCGTCGACGCGGCCAGAACCGCCACCGCCGCCGCAGGCCGCGGGCCCCGCGAGGGCGCAGGCCGAGGCCAGGGTCCGAAGGGCGATCACTCGAGTTCGGGCGCGCGTGTTCATGGCGTTCATCCAGCAGGGGTTGGGGCGGCGTCGAGCTCGGGCAGGGCGGGGGGCGGTGCGTCGTCGATCGGGGGCAGGGACGTTTCGACGGGCAGCTCGTCGAGCGCGCCCGGATCGGGATCGGTCGGATCGCCCGGCGGCGCGGTGCCGGAGCCGGGCATCAGCGCGGCGGCGGCCGACCACGTGTCGACGAAGGCGACCTGCTCGGGGCGCGAGATGACCATCTGCAGCTGCTTCTCGCCCTTGCGGCCGCGCTTGCCCTTGAACTGGTACTCGGACACGGCGCCGCGGACTCGCACGAACTCGCCCTTGGCCTCGGCGATCCGCGAGGTGGCGAAGACCTCGTCGTCGAAGAACACCAGGGCGAAGTCGCTGAACATGCGGCGGGCCAGCATCACGCGGGTCGGCGCGCCGCCCTTGCCGATGCGGATGTCACCGACGGTCGCGAGGAGCTCGACCTCGTCACCGACGTAGCCCTCGAGCTGCTCGAGCGCGTCCCAGTGGGTGAGCGCGATCATCTTGGGGCGGTCGTGCGCCTCGTTCTGGAAGTCGGTGACGAACTCGGCGCGGGCGTTCCACCACGCCAGGCGCGCGGGGTAGTCGATGTAGTGCTCGGCGCCCGGCTCCCAGATGCCGCGCTTGGCCGCCTGCGCCTCGCGCTGCGCCTGCACGAACGCCTCGTGGAACCGCGTCGATCGGCCGTACTTGTCGAAGTACGGGCTCATGCCCGCGCGCACGCACTCGACGTTGTAGTTCACCCACTCGTCGTTCTTCTTCACGAACACGTAGGCGAGGTAGCGGTTGTAGCGATCGCGGATGTCCTTGGGGTGGTCGCGCTCGAGCCGGACCGTCGTGACCCCATCGAAGAACTCCTCGGCGAAATGCTTGGCCTCCATGCCGAGCGGCGTCGGCACCTTGACCGGACGCGAGGTCTTCTTCTGCTCGTTGGCCAGGTACTCGGCGAAGCCGACCTCGTACGCGCGCAGGGCCTTGTCGCTCTTGAAGGTCTCTTCGCAGTCGAGGCCGATGAGGCGCAGGCTCGCGTCGAGACCGACGACCTTGATGGTGTCGCCGTCGACGATCGGCTTGTTGGCGAGCTGGAACTCGCCGATGCGCAGGCCCGGCGGGGTGTCGGGATCGGCGAGGGTTCGCTCGAGCTGCTGCCGATCGTAGCGGCCCGACGCGGCCTCCTTCGCCGGCTGGCCGCAGCCGCACGCGAGCGCCAGCACGACCGCCACCACGAGGGAGGGTCGGCTCAGTCGCACGGACGGTTCTCCTCGCCGGGCGTGCCCGGGATGCCGAGCTCCGTCGCGGGCCCGTCCGTCGGCGTGTCGTCGACGCACCACGCCGCGGGGTCGTCATTCGCCTCGGCGTCGGGCGGCACGACGCCGAGCGACAGCGTGCCGACCTTGGGCAGGTCTTCGTAGTCGAGGCGGTCGATCCGCTCACCGCAGGAGACCAGATCGAGCAGGCCGTCCTCGTACAGATCTCCGGCGTAGTCCCCGGCCAGGCCGTAGTCGACGCCGCCCTCGAGCATGGTGTCGGGGACGAGCCCGAGCACGTAGTAGTCGTCGGCGGCCAGCGGCCGCTTGTAGCGGACGATCATGTCGAGGGGGTTCGAGCCATCGGGGCGCTGCAGCTCGACGTGGAGGCCCTGCAGGTCGATGTCGCTCCCCGAGACGTTCGCGAACTCGATCCACTGCGGCAACGAGTTGGGCGAGCTCTGCGGGCCGCGAATCTCCGTGATGACGAGGTCGCCGGGCCCGACGTCGGGGCAGAACAGGTCCTCGGCCTCGCGCGAGCAACCCGCGAAGAGAACCCACCCGAGCACCGGCCCCGACCCGCGCAACGCGACGGCCTGCCGCGCCCTGGGCGATCGGGCCGCGCGTTCCGAGCTGGTCGACATCCGCGGCACGAGTCTATGGCAAGGCGTGGTCGATGCGCTAGCATGGCCGACCGGGTCGCCGCGCCGGTTCACCCCAGCGGGGCGGATTTCGCCGCATTCGCGTGACGCAATGGACGAGCTGCTGCCATTTTCCCTGTTCAATCGGCTGCCCAAGACCGATCTCCACGTTCATCTCGATGGCTCGATGCGCCTGCAGACGGTGCTCGATCTGGCGCGCGAGCAGAAGGTCGCGCTCCCCGCCACCGACCTCGCGGGACTCGCCCGTGCGATGCACATCGGCGAGAACACCGGGAGCCTGGTCAAGTACCTCGAGGCCTTCGACGTCACGCTCGCGGTGCTGCAGACCGCCGATGCGCTGTATCGAGCGGCCTACGAGCTCGCCGAGGACGCGGCCGCCGAGAACGTCCGCTACATGGAGGTCCGCTACTCGCCGATGCTGCACACCCGCCAGGGCCTGCGGCTGACGCAGATCGTCGAGACCGTACTGAAGGCGATGCACGACGCCGGGCTCGCCTACGGCATCGAGGTGCGGCTCATCCTCTGCGGCATCCGCAACATCTCGCCCGAGTCGTCGCTCGAGATGGCCGAGCTCGTCGTCGCGTACAAGAACCGCGGCGTGGTCGGCTTCGATCTGGCGGGCGCCGAGTACGACTATCCACCCAAGGATCACCAGGACGCGTTCGCGCTGGTCCGGCGCAACAACATCAACGTCACGATCCACGCCGGCGAAGCCTACGGTCCGGCATCGATCGCCCAGGCGCTGCACGTGTGCGGCGCCCATCGCATCGGCCACGGCTGTCGTCTGCGCGAGGACGGCGACCTGCTGCACTACGTCGTCGATCATCGCATCCCGCTCGAGTGCTGTCCGTCGTCGAACGTGCAGACCGGTGCGGTGCGGTCGCTCGAGAGCCACCCGATCCGGCTCTACTACAACCTCGGGTCGCGCATCACCGTCAACACCGACAACCGGCTCATCACCGACACGACGGTGTCGAAGGAGCTGTACCTGCTGCACACCAAGCTCGGCTTCGGCCTGCGTGACATCAAGCAGCTGATCCTCAACGGCTTCAAGAGCGCCTTCTTGCCGTACCACGAGAAGCGGCGCTACCTCGAGAAGATCAGCGTCGAGCTGGCGACGTTCGACGCGCAGGGCGGCGCGGCGACGGGGCCGGCCGCGGTCGGGGGCGAAGCGTGAGGTCGATCGGCGCGGGCCTTCGCGCCGTCGGCGTCGCCGTCGGACTCGGGCTCGTGCTGGCGTGCGGCGGACCGACCGGCGCCGCGACGGTCGGCGCGCCCGCGGTCCAGGCGACGCCGCCGCCCATCGACGTCCCGGCCCAGGGCGCGGTGGTGCGGGTCGGACAGCGCAGCCGCGCGGCGCTGCCGGGCAGCCACGATCGCGTCGAGGTCGCGCTCGGCGACATCACCGGGGGCCGGGTGCGTGTCGTGGTGTCGCGGGTCGGCGCGGGCGAGGCCACGCTCGCGACCGCCGACGCGGGGCAGGGCGACGCGGTCCGATTCACGCTCGAGGGCCACGGCTACGCGCTCCACGTCGAGACCCTGCGCAATGCGCTGGTCGGCGACGACTGGGCCGAGCTCCGCCTCACCGCCGACGAGCCCGCCGCTGCGGACACGCCGGTCGTCGACGAGCGGGCCCGGATCGAGGCGCTGCTCGCCGTCGTGCGCGGCTCGGGCATCGTGTTCCTCCGCAACGGTCGCGAGCACACCGCCGAGGAGGCCGCGACCCACCTGCGCGACGAGTGGTCGAACGCGGGCGATCGCATCGCCACGGCCGACGACTTCATCGAGCAGCTCGCGTCGCGCTCGTCGCAGAGCGGCGAGGCCTACCGCGTGCGCCTGCCCGACGGGACCGAGCGCGAGTCGGGGCCGTGGCTGCGCGAGCAGCTCGCGGCGCTGCCACAACCCTAGTGTGGCCAACGCCACAGGCTGTCAGGACGTCACGCGAAGCGCCGTCGGCGGGCCCGCGCGCCGAGGACGACCAGCCCGAACAACACCAGCCCGTCGCTGCGCAGCGTGACCATGCGGCAGGCGCAGCCGCCGTCCTGGGTGGCGTTCCACGCGTCGAGCTCGTCGTCGATCGCCGCGGCGTGATCGAGCAGGACCATCGGCGCGCCGCTGCTCGGCACCTGCTCGACGGCCAGCGCGTACGGCATGTCCTCGAACACCGGCGGCAAGCCGGCGTCGTCGTACTGGATCACGCGGCCGTCGGCGAGCTCGACGTGCGTGGGGCCCTCGCAGTCCGAGACGACCGTCGCGGAGAACTGGTTGCTGACCGGGGGCAGCATCGGGTTCTCGTGGAAGGTCGGGTCCTCGGTCATCTCCGCGGGCGAGATCGTGGTGTACAACCGCGTCAGGTACACGTTGGCGTCGAGGATGTCCGCCGCGTGCTCGGCGGGCCCTGCGATGCGCTCCTCGAACCGGGCGGCGAACTCCTCGGCGGGCCAGTCGGTCGTGTCGTGCTCGTTGCTGCCGTCGAGGTCGTTCCACCACTCGGCCGGGGTCGCCCAGGCGGGCGTCGGGAAGAACTCCTCGAGCAGCGGTCCGACGAGGGGGTGCAGCGCCGTGCAGGGACCGCCCGAATCCTGGAGGACGTTGCCGAGCTCGTCGGTGATGCTGCAGTCGAGCAGGTGTTGGCGGATGAGCTCGGCGACGACGGCGTTGGCTCGCAGGCCGACGAACGCGGCGCCGTCGAGCCCGGGCGGCTCGACATCGTTGCGGGGCACGACGCTGGTGTTTCCGGCGTACTCGGTCACGAACGCGTGCCCGGAGGCCTCGTCGCCGTCGACCGCCAGGGTCACGACCGCGTCGTAGTTTGCCGCGAGCGCACCCCAGTCGATCTGGATCGGGTTGATGAGCACGTGGCGGTAGTTGGTCGGCGCGACGCGGTGCTGCCCGAGGAAGAACGCGCGGATCCCCATGTCGTCGACGGCGGCGATGCGGGTCAGGCGGATCGGCACGCACGGCTCGCTGCCGCGGTAGCGAAGCACCACGGGGTGGATCTCGTCGACGCCCGCGCCGCCGCGGAGCTTGAAGGCGACGAACACGAACCCCGACTGCAAGTACGCGTCGAGGATCGGCGTCGCCTCGGGGTCGCTCGCGTAGCCGTTGTCTGCGAGCCAGGCCGTGACCTGCTCGGTGGTCTCACCGTCGAGGACGGCGTACTCGAACGCGCCCGCCGTCCCCTTCGCCACCACCGGATCGCCGGGGGTGTCCTCGTCCATTTCCTCGTCCACGAAACCCGCGTCCGCGAGCGCGTCGCTCTGGGCGCCGCAGCCGAGGCCGCCGCTGCCGCCGCCGCAGTCGCCGTCGGTGCGCTGCGAGATCGTGAACGTCGGGACCGTGGCGGCCAGCAGCGCGCGAAACAGCGGCTCGGAGCCGACGCTGACCTCCGGGACCGCCATCATCGGGACGATCCACGCGAAGTCCTCGGTCTCGCCCTCGTACTGGATCTGGATGTGGGCCTCGATGTCTTCGCCGTCGCGGACGAACAGGATGTTCTCGCCGCGCTGATCGACGGGCATGACCTGGGGACCGCCGCCGTCGCAGAAGGTGCCGCCGCAGGCCTCGGCCTCCGCGGCGGGCACGAGGATCGCGGCCGACGCGAGCACGCTCGCGACGAGGGGAATCGAGATCGCTCGGGGACGCAGCATGGACACCTCGCTGCTGGTGGTGCCGCCGCGTCGCCGGACGATCATCGGGCCGGGCGAAAAACCTGATAGCCTGGCGCGGTGGGCACGCTCGTCGTCGTTCGCCATGGTCAGGCCTCGCTGTTCGCCGCCGACTACGACGAGCTGTCGCCCCGCGGGATCGCCCAGGCCGAGTTCCTCGGGGCTCACTGGCGCGAGCACGGCCCGCAGCCGGACCTGGTGTTCAGCGGGCCAGCCAAGCGCCAGCGCGACACGGCGCGGCACTGCGGCGACGCGTACGCCCACGCCGGACGGGTCTGGCCCGAGGTCGCGGTCGTCCCCGAGCTCGACGAGCACGACGCGTTCGGCATGATGCACCTCGCCGTGCCGCGGCTGCGCCACGAGCCCGAGATCGGCGAGCTCGCGCAGCACGCCAGCGACGCCATCGATCACAACCGCCGCTCGGCTGCGTTCCAGCGGCTGTACGAGGTGATCATGGGCCGGTGGCTGCGCGGCGAGCTGACGGACCCGGCGATCGAGAGCTGGCCCGCGTTCGCGTCCCGGGTCACGCGCGGTGTCGATCGCCTGCTCGCCCACGACGGTCCCGGCGTGCGGCTGGTCGCGTTCACGTCGGTCGGGCCGCTGGCGGTGATGTTGCGGCGCGCCCTCGACCTCGACGACCACGACGCCTTTCGCACCGCGTGGCGGATCCGCAACGCGTCCATCACCACGTTCGTGTTCCGCGGCCGCCACTTCACCCTCGATGGCTTCAACGCCTTGCCCCACCTGCCCGACGCCTCCGCGTGGACGTTCCGCTGATCCACGCCCCACGGCGCGACCCCGTCAGGAGATCCGACCCCATGGACTTCGCCCCGTCCGCCTCGACCCAAGCGCTGCTCACTCGCGTCCGCGCGTTCGTGCAGGAGCACGTCATGCCGCTCGAAGCCGGGCTGCCCCGCGGCTTCTGGGCGTTGTCGCCCGAGCTCGACCACGTCCGTGCCCGCGTGCGCGAGGCGGGGATGTGGCTGCCGCAGGTGCCCCGCGAGCACGGCGGCATGGGCCTGTCGCTGCTCGATCACGGGCTGCTCTCCGAGGAGCTCGGGCGCACGCCGCTCGGCCACTACGCGTTCGGCTGTCAGGCCCCCGACGCCGGCAACCTCGAGCTGCTGCAGGAGTTCGGCACGCCCGAACAACAGGCGAGCTTCCTGCGCCCGCTGCTCGACGGCAAGATCCGCAGCGCCTTCGCGATGACCGAGCCCGAGCACGCGGGCAGCAACCCGGTGTGGATGTCGACCCGCGCGGTGCTGGACGGCGACGCGTGGATCATCGACGGCCACAAGTGGTTCACGACCGCCGTCGACGGGGCCGCATTCACGATCGTCATGGCGATCACCGATCCCGACGCGGCAGCGCACGAGCGGGCGAGCATGATCCTCGTGCCCACCGACACGCCCGGCTTCGAGCACGTCCGCAACATCCCGATCATGGGCGAGGCCGGCGAAGGGTGGATGAGCCACGGAGAGGTCCGCTTCCACGGGTGCCGCGTGCCGGCGGCGAACCTGCTCGGCGCCCGCGGTCGCGGGTTCGCCCTGGCCCAGGCGCGGCTCGGGCCCGGCCGCATCCACCACTGCATGCGCTGGCTCGGCATCTGCGAGCGCTCGTTCGACGCGATGTGCAAGCGCGCGGTGACCCGCGAGCTGGCGCCGGGCAGGTTCCTCGGCGAGCAGCAGACGGTGCAGGAGTGGATCGCCGAGAGCCGCGCGGAGATCGACGCCGCGCGGTTGCTGGTGCTCCGCGCCGCATGGGAGATCGATCGCAACGGAGCCAAGGCCGCCCGCGATCTCATCGCGTCGATCAAGTTCCACACCGCCGGGGTCATGCTGCGGGTGGTCGACCGCGCGCTGCAGGTGCACGGTGCCGCGGGCATGACCGACGACGTCGTGATCTCGCACTTCTATCGCCACGAACGCGGCGCCCGCATCTACGACGGACCCGACGAGGTCCACAAGAGCGCGCTCGCGAAGCGGATCCTGGCCGGCTACGGAGCGTCGCGGTCATGAGCGAGACCACCGGAATCGACGCCGCGAAGGCCCCGCGCGAGGGCGAACGCCTCGACCTCGCGGCGCTCGACGCCTGGCTGGCCACCGCGGTCCCGGAGCTCGCCGGCGAGCTGACGTATGCGCAGTTCCCCAGCGGGCACTCGAACCTGACCTACCTCCTACGCAAGGGCGCCAGCGAGCTGGTCCTGCGCCGCGGGCCCTTCGGCGCCCAGGTGAAGACGGGGCACGACATGGATCGGGAGTTCCGCGTGCTCACGGCCCTGGCCCCGATCTATCCGGCTGCGCCGCGGGCGATCGCGCAGTGCGGTGATCCGGCGATCCTCGGCGCGCCGTTCTACCTGATGGAGCGCCGAACGGGCGTCATCCTGCGCCGCACGCTGCCGCCGGAGCTCGGCGTCACGCCCGAGCGCCTGCGGGCCATGTGCGCGTCGCTCGTCGATCAGCTCGCGGCCCTGCACGCGATCGACGTGCGCCTCCCAGCCGTCGCCGCGCTCGGCAAGCCCGAGGGGTACGTGCGCCGGCAGGTCGAGGGTTGGATCGGCCGCTGGGAGAAGGCCCGCACCGACGACGTCCCCGACATCGACGCGCTCGGCCGCTGGCTGGTCGAGCACATGCCGGCCGACTCCGGCGCGAGCGTGGTCCACAACGACTACAAGTTCGACAACGTCGTGCTCGACCCCGCCGACCTCACGCGCATCGAGGCGGTGCTCGACTGGGAGATGTGCACGCTCGGCGATCCGCTGATGGACCTCGGGACCACGCTCGGGTACTGGGCGCAGACCGACGACGATCCGGCGTGGCAGGCGATGGCGTTCGGGCCGACGATGGCGCCCGGGGCGATGCGCCGCGCCGAGCTGGTCGAGCACTACGCCGCGAGGACCGGGCGCGACGTGTCGAACATGCTGTACTACTACGCGTTCGCGTTGCTGAAGATCGCGGTCATCGTGCAGCAGATCTTCTATCGCTACCGCCACGGTTTCACGACCGACGCCCGCTTCGCGGTGTTCGATCGGGTCGTGGTCGTGCTCGGGCGCACGGCCGTGCGGGCGCTCGAGCGCGGTCACCTCGGCGGGGCGTGACTTAGCGCCGGCTGCGCCCTGGGGTGCCGTGGCTGCCCGCAGTCGACCCGATTCGATGCGGTGGGGCGCGGCGCCGGCCCCACGGCCCGGGTCGGGGTTGACGCTCCCTGGGGGGAAACTTAGCTTTGGCGCCACGCGTATCCCCGTGGGGTTCGCCTTCCGAAGGACCAATCGCACCGTGTTCGACAATTCATCGTGGTCGTCGCGCCTGCTGGGCGCCGCCGTGGCCGTCTCGCTGGGCTTCACGCTGCCCGCCTGCAACCCCGGAACCGATCGGTGGGTCACCACCGAGGACAGTCGCGTGGACATCGACTGGGACGAGGTCGGCCAGGCGTACAAGGACGCCGAAGGCCCCGAGGACTTCGAGCGCCGCGTCAACGAGATCTACGTCGGCGACGAGGTCATCAGCGTCTCGGTGCAGGACACCGACGAGAAGACCCAGCTCGTCACCGGCTTCTTCGACAAGGACGAGGACGGCAAGGTCGGGGAGACCGAGAAGATCTTCACCATCAAGCGTGACCTGCTCGAGGGCGAGAAGGGCCAGTACCAGATCGCCGGCGCCGGCCCGTACGCGGGCTACGCCTCGCCGATGTTCAGCATCTTCACGGGCATGCTGATGGGCTCGATGATGATGAACATGTTCTCGCCGGGGTATCGGCCGATGTACACGACGCCGTACACGACCCCGCCCTCCAACCGCGGCGCGCTCGCCAGCCAGCGCAACGCGTACCGCCAGGCCAACCCGGAGAAGCACCAGGCGCGGATGAGCAAGAGCGGCAAGAGCTACGGAAGCAAGGGCGGCGGCTTCGGCGGCGGACGCTCGGCGCCGGCGCCTCGCATGCCGTCGCGCGGCGGTGGACGATTCGGCAGCAAGTCGGCGCCGCGCGCCGCGGTCACGCGCCTGCTCGCGTAGTCGCCGATGGCGATTGCCCGGATCGCCGACATCCCGTTCGAGGGGCGCGACGTGCTCGAGCTGCTGGCGCTCGAGCACGACCGCGTCGGGGTCGACGCCGACTATGCGGGGTTCGGCTGGGCGCTCGCCGATCGGGTGACGCTGCAGGCGCCGGACCGGCCGGAAGTCGTGGTCGACCGTCCGGTGATCGTCGCGCTGCACAGCGCGGACGAGCAGCCGACGGCGGACGACATCGAGCTACTCTTCGAGGTCGGTGAGCAGAGCCTCCTGGTGCCGCTGTCGGCGTTCTGGCCCCGGGTCCTCGCGGAGGTGCCGGCGGATCGCCCGCTGGTGCTCGCGCTGTGCAACCCCGGCATGGTCGAGTTGCCGGCGGGTCCGCGACCGTTGTACTTCGCCCTGGGCGACGTGACCTCGTGGCTGGACCACGGCGCCGCCGGCCCAGCCCTGCGCCTGTCTGCCCGCCGCTGGCGCCACCGCGGAGAAGCACCATGACCCTCGACGAGACCCGCCTCGATTTCGCCGGAATCTACCTGCTCAAGAAGCTCGATCTCAGCGTCGAAGACGGCGGGCTCGAGCTGCCACTGGCGCTCCCGCGCGAGCTCGATGTGCTCGATCCGGTGCTCGAGCAGCTGGTGCTCGGCGGCTGGGTCGCGATGGATCGCAAGAAGGGCAAATACCAGCTCACGCCCTCGGGCATCGATCGCATCGGGAGCCTCATCGAGGAGGCCGAGCACTACATCGACGAGTTCGACGACGAGGAGGCCGAGGTGGTGGTCGCCGAGCTGCGCCGACGCCGGCTCGAGCCGCTGCGCGTGCGCTTCCTGTGGGGTTGGTACCAGGGCGAGTTCGACGACCTGGTGCTGTGGCAGCAGCGCCGCGGGTTGACCGAGGTCGAGAGCTCGTGGGCGGACTACCTCGTCGACGCCCGCTTCTGGGACGAGCTCGCGACCGAGCTCTAGCGGGTGCCGCGCAATCGATTCGGCGTCGGGTGGCACCACCCCGACAGATGTCGCACCGAAGCCTGTCTGTCATCGCGTTCCTCGTGCTCCAGGGCTGCTGCGGCAGCGACCCCGAGTACTTCGACGAGTTCGAGCGCGAGGATCACGACGGCGTCGTCGAGGGCGTGATCGTCGACGAGATCCGCGAGGCGAACCCGACCGAGGAGGCCCGGTGCAACGCGGCATGCCACGCGCTCGTCGATTCTGACGATGGGGAAGGTGGTGACGTCGTCGACTGCACGGCGTCGTCGTTCGCGGGCGGCGACCCGTGGGATCCGTCGAACACCCGCGTCACCATCTCGTGCACGACCGAGCGCAACGAGCGGGTCGCGAGGCCGCCGACCTGCGGTCGTCGACCCCACGGCCTGCATCCCTCTGCCGACGCGATGCGAAGCGCGGGCGAGTGGTTCGCACGCGTCGCGCATCTCGAGGCCGCGTCGGTCGTCGCGTTCGAGGAACTCGCGGCGGCGCTGGTCCTGCACGGCGCGCCGCCATCGCTGGTGGCGCGGTGCTTCGAGGCCGCCGACGACGAGCGCGTGCACGCGCGGATGATCGCAGCGCTCGCGCGCTGCGGCGGCGCCCACGTCGCCGAGGTGTCCACCGACGCGGCGCCGACGGATCTGCTCGCGGTCGCGCTCCACAATGCGGTCGAGGGCGGCGTCCACGAGGCGTTCGCGGCGATCCTCGCGGCGCACCAGGCACGCCACGCTCCCGGCGACCTTCGTGGGACGTTCGCTCGGATCGCCGACGACGAGTGCACGCATGGGCAGCTGTCGTGGGACGTGCACGCGTGGCTCGTCGAGCGATTGGGCGTGGCCGACCGCGCGCGCGTCGAGCTCGCGTGGCGCGAGGCGCTCGCCCGGCTGCCTGCGATCGCCGCCGAGCAGGCGCGTACGACCCCGGTTGGCCTCGGTTGGCCGAGTCCCACGCGCGCCGCGGCGATGGCCGAGGACTTTGCGAGGCTGGTGTCGGAGCGTCGCGTCGCGTGAGCGCCTCCGACGGTCACTCGCGGGGTGGGTTCGCGCTGAGGACGTACGCGTCGGGCGGCCATGTCAGCGGGAAGCCCGGCAGGTCGGTGCACGGCGGCAGCGGCTTGCCGACGGCCTCGCACGCGCGCACGACCTCGGGGCGGATCTCCGCCGCGTCGGGGTCGGGGTCGTCGGCGTCGAGGCGGTGCTCGTCGAGACACAGCGCGCCGTCTTCGCTCCACAGCGCCTCGAGGCTCGCTTCGTCGCCGCGCAGACGCGTCGTGCCGGTGGCGTTGCCCCAGCGGAGCGGCGTGCCCGCCTCGGTGAACGCGTGGCCCGTGCCGCACATGTCGGCGGTGAACATCTTGAGCACGGCCTGGCGCTGCGCGGTCGTGCTCGTGAACTCGCCGCTCGATCCCGCGGGGGTGTGTCGCGTGAGGTGGAGCTTCGCGAGCGCGCTGCCGGCACACGCAATGTTGAACCACGCACCGGGGTCGGCCGGAGCCCCTGCGATCACGCGCTTGGCGACGGCGTCGTACCGATCCCCGGTGAAGATCAGCGCCCCGGTGGGTTCAGGCCACTCGGCTGTGGCGTCCGGTGGATTCGAGCACAGCGGGCGGGCCTCCGACCCAATCGGGTCCGTGTACTCGAGGTGATAGATTTCGTTTGGAGTCGCATCGCCCACCCAATAGGGCACCTGTGAGACCGCGCGGATGTGGATGTCGTAGATCCCTGCGGGCGTGCTCAGGGAGAGCTCCGCACCCTCGAGCTGTGCGCCCGAGAGATCGCCGTCGCGCGACGTAGCGAGCGCGCGCGCGAGCAATCGGTTGTCGACGACGTCCACGGTGTACGCACGACCGCGCTGCGTCAGGCCGAGCAGCCGGATCCCCGCGGCGTTCGGCGCGCCCGCTTCGTGGAGCTCGTGGAACGCGAGTCCATCGAGCACCGCCACGCTCTCGCCACAACCCCACTCCCCGCATGTGCTGCGCAGCTGGTCGGTGGCTGGCTGGTCCGCTGGGGCATCGGCGCAAGCGACGAGCATCGCCAGCGGCGCCAGCAGGAGGGCAGCGCGAAGGGGTTGTCGTCGGGGCGTCACATCCCATGGACGTGCGGTCGGGCGGATGTGACGGGGCGGGCCGGCGCCGCGCCCGGCGACGCTCGCCACGGCAGCGACGATCCGACGGGCACCGACGCGGTCGCGAGCGGGCTATTGGCCGCCGCGCTCGGCGAGCTCCTCGGCTTGTCGCTCGAGCCGCTGCATCTCCGCGAGGTTCTCCACCAGCTCGTCGAGGTTCGTCGCCCGCTCCCGGGCGATCTCGGCGAGCTGCGGCCATCGGTCGACAGCCTCGGGGTACGCGAGGAACAGCCGATATCGATCGCGTACAGGCGTCCAGACTCGCTCCAAGTCGTACCCGCTCGACGGTTCGACCTCCTCGCGCGCGACGACCTGGTCGTACTCGGCGGTGGCGCGATCGAAGGCCTGCAGCCCCGCGAGGTGGGCCTCGGCCGCGACGGCCTCGCATGCCGATGGCGAGGCGGACGCCGCGGGTAGCACGAACAAACGAGCCGACATCGCGGTCATCGCCGACGCGGCGCCGGCGGACCCGAGGACGCATGCGGTGACGAGTGAGAACGGTCGAACGAGCAGCGGGCGCTTGATCATGGGACCTCCGTGGTGGCTGGGTCCCACGACGGGGGGGGGCGGCAGGTTCCCCGCAGGGTGGGGATGGCGGCGGATTCGCTGACGGAGCGGAGGCTGTCGTCCTCGTCCCGCCTCGACCTCGAACGCGATGCCCATCGGCGGAGATTGGTCTTCGTCTCCGGTCGCATGACCGCGACTTCCCGGACTTCTCGCAGGGTCCGGCCTAGGCGCCGTGGAGGGTCTCCATCTGGGCGCGGAGTCTGTCTCTGCCCCGGCGGATGCGGCGGGGAACCGCGGCCTCGGGGACGTCGAGCACTACCGCGAGCTCGGGGCCGCTGAGGCCCTCCATGAAGTAGAGCTCGAGCGCGATCTGGTCCTCGAGCGGGATCCTCTGCAGCGCCTCCAGCAACGTCCGCTGCTGGAGGTCCTGCGCGTACGCGGTGCTGGGGCTCAGGCCGAGCTCGGCGAGCGAGACCTCCTCGGGATCGAACGCTGCGTCACGATGGCGGCGGATGTGCTCGTAGAGCACATCCCGCGCGGTCTGGAAGAGGTACGTCCGAAAGCTCGAGTCGTGGCGCGAGCGAACGCCGCCATGGCGGCACACGAACAACGTGTGCTGCACGAGGTCCGCGCCGTGATGCCCAACTTTGTCGAGAAAGAACCGCATCAACGGACGGAAGTGCGGATCGAGCAGGCGCTTGCCGGCCACGAGATCCCCGGCGCGCCAGCGCTCGAGCAGCGAACGATCATCCTCGTCCTCGTCCACGACGCTAGCGTAGTGCGCCGTTCGGTTAGGGGGCAAACCCCGGCGGCCGGTGCCGGAACCACAGGTCGAATTCCCAGCGGCGGTGCGGACGCCTCCCTGACGATCGCCGACCCGTTCACCCCTCCGCGACGATGCGCTCGGTGACGATCGCCCCCGCCGTCGCCCCGTCGCCGATCTCGATCGCCTCGCGCAGCAACCCCTCGACGTGCGCGGCGGTCTCGCCATCCGCCGCGTGGATCTTCGCGAGCGGTCGATCCACCCCGACCGCCTCGCCGATCCCCACGATGTCGGTGAGTCCGACCGCGAAGTCGATCGCGTCCGCGGCGTGGCGACGGCCACCACCCAGGGACAGGACCGCGAGCCCGACCTTGCGCACGTCGATGCGGGTGACCACGCCGGCCTCGCGCGGCGCGGCGTCGCGAATCACCGCCGCCTTCGCGAGGTGGGCCGCCGGCCGATCCATCAGGTCCTTCGGTCCGCCCAGCGCCGCGACCATCCTCGCGAAGCGCTCGGCCGCCGCGCCCGAGGCGAGCGCCCGCTCGCAGGCCCCTCGCGCCGCCGCGACATCGGGCGACAGCCCCGCCTGCGCGAGCAGCTCGGCACACAGCGCGATGGTCACCTCGTGCAACCGCGGCTCGGTCGGCTCGCCGCGGAGCATGTCGATCGACTCCTGCACCTCGACCGCGTTGCCGGCGGTCCGCCCGAGGACCTGGTTCATGTCGGTCACCAGCGCGACCGTCGGCAGGCCCGCGCCGCCGGCCACCGCGACGATGCTGCGCGCGAGCTCGCGGGCCATCGGCAGGTTGTCCGCGAAGGCGCCCGAGCCCCACTTCACGTCCATCACCAGGTGGTCGAGGCCCGCGGCGAGCTTCTTCGACAGGATCGACGCGGTGATGAGCGGGATCGACTCGACCGTCGCCGTGACGTCGCGGATCGCATAGAAGCGCTTGTCGGCGGGGGCGAGGTCGGCGGTCTGGCCGATGATGGCGCAGCCGACGTCCTGCAGCACCGCACGGAAGCGATCGTTGGTCGGCGTGGCGCAGTAGCCGGGAATCGACTCGAGCTTGTCGAGCGTGCCGCCGGTGTGGCCGAGCCCGCGGCCCGAGATCATCGGCACCGCGGCGCCGCACGCCGCGAGGATCGGCGCGAGGACGAGCGAGACCTTGTCGCCCACGCCGCCGGTCGAGTGCTTGTCGACCACGGGCCCCTGCAGCCCAGCGTCCGTCCACGACAGGACGGTGCCCGACGACATCATCGCGCGCGTCAGCGCGACGCGCTCGCCCATGTCCATGCCGCGCAGGAACACCGCCATCGCGAGGGCGGCGACCTGGCCCTCGGTGAACGAGCCGTCGACGAGTCCGCGGACGAACGCGCGGATCTCACCGTCGTCGAGCGTGCCGCCGTCGCGCTTGCGACGGATGATCTCCTGCGGGAAGTAGTCCATGGTCGGTTCACTCGCCGTGGGGCGTCGTCTCACTCGCCGTACGGGACCCAGATGTTCTTGACCTGCACCGCCTGGCGCAGGAACTCGCGGCCCTCGCCGACGCGCGGGTCGAGCCAGTCGCGCTGGCGGCCGTAGTTCACCCAGGTGCGCTTCATGTTGCCGATGCTCGCCGCCTCGACGATCTTGCTGCCGGCCGCAGGCCCGACGTACCAGACCGCGTCGACCTCGTCGTGATCGGCGAGCAGCTTCACGAGATCGTCGCGGATGCCGGTGACGATGTTGACCACGCCGTTGGGGACGTCCGAGGTGTCGAGCACCTGGTAGAAGTCCGTGACGGCCAGCGGCCAGCGCTGCGAGGGCAGGGCGACCACGCGGTTGCCCATCGCGATCGCCGGGGCCACCAGCGACACGAAGCCGAGCAGCGGGCACTCGTCGGGGCAGGCGATGCCGACGATGCCGATGGGCTCGTTCATCGCGATCGTCACGTTGCGCACGGGCGGGTTGTGGACCACGCCCTCGAACTTGTCGGCCCACGCGCCGTAGGAGAACAGGCGCGCCACCGTGGCGTCGACCTCGCGGGCGGCCGCCGCGGCGTCGCCCGTCATCGCGGCGATGCGGGCGGTGAACTCGGCCCGACGCGCGTCGAGGTTCTCGCCGATGTAGTAGAGGACCTGGGCCCGGTTGTGGGCGGTCGCGGCGGCCCAGCCGGCGCCGGCGCGCGCGGCCTCGACGGCGTCGCGGATGTCCTTGCGCGTGCCGTCGCCGACCTCGCCGACGAGCTTGCCGCCCGCGCCGACGACCGCGCGCACGTACGTCGCGTCGGGGCGGACCTGCTTGCCGCCGATGTAGAGCTTGGGCGTGCGATCGATCGCCGCGGGGCCCGCGTGCTCGGGCAGGTGCACGCCGCCCTCGACGAAGCCGGGGTAGGGGCCCGCAGCGGGCGTCGGGGCGTACTGCGGCAGGCCGTGGACGAACGCAGGCTCGAGGTACGCGTGCATGCCCTCGATGCCGCCCTCGCGGCCGAAGCCCGACTCGCGGTAGCCGCCGAAGCCGCACGCGGCGTCGAACACGTTGGTGCTGTTCACCCAGACCACGCCGCACTGCAGGCGCGGCGCGACGTCCAGCGCGAGATTCAGACTCTCGCTCCACACGCTGGCGGCCAAGCCGTAGCGGGTGTTGTTCGCCAGCTCGACGGCCTCGTCGGGCGTCCGGAACGTCATCGCTACCAGGACGGGCCCGAAGATCTCCTCCTGGACCACGCTCGAGGCCGGGTGCACGTCGGTGAAGAGCGTCGGCGGATAGAAGCAGCCCTCGGTGGGCACCGCCCACGACGGCTGCCACATCGTCGCGCCCTCGGCGACGCCCTGCTTCACCAGCGCGTCGATGCGCTGCAGCTGCACGGGCGCCACGATGGCGCCGATGTCGACGCACTTGTCGAGCGGATCGCCGACGCGCAGCGTCTCCATGCGCGCGCGGAGCTTGGCCAGGAACGCGGCCGCGACGTCCTCCTGCACCAACAGCCGCGAGCCCGCGCAGCACACCTGGCCCTGGTTGAACCAAATCGCATCGACGACGCCCTCGACCGCGCTGTCGAGATCGGCGTCGTTGAACACGATGAACGGCGACTTGCCGCCGAGCTCGAGCGTGAGGTGCTTGCCCGAGCCCGCGGTGGCCTTGCGGATGATGCGGCCGACCTCGGTCGAGCCCGTGAACGCGATCTTGTCGACGCCGGGGTGATCGACGAGCGCCGCGCCGGTGCGGCCGTCGCCGGTGAGGATGTTGACGACGCCCGGCGGCAGGCCGGCGCGGTCGAACAGCTCGCACAGCAGCAGCGCCGACAGCGGGGTGAACTCGGCGGGCTTGAGCACCACCGTGTTGCCCGCGGCGATCGCCGGCGCGATCTTCCACGCGAGCATCAGCAGCGGGAAGTTCCACGGGATCACCTGGCCGACGACGCCGAGCGCCTTGGACCCGGCGAGCTCGGTGTCCATCAGCTGGGCCCAGCCGGCGTGGTGGTAGAAGTGCCGGGCGACCAGCGGGATGTCGATGTCGCGGGTCTCGCGGATGGGCTTGCCGTTGTCGAGCGTCTCGACGACCGACAGCAACCGGGCGTGGCGCTGGACGAGCCGCGCGATCGCATAGAGGTGCCGCGCGCGGAGGTGGCCGGGCAGCGCGGCCCAGGCCGGCTGGGCGGCGCGGGCCGCCGCGACCGCGGCGTCGACGTCGTCGGCGTCGGCCTGCGCAACCTTGGCGAGCTCGCGGTTCTTGCTCGGATCGATCGTCGCGAAGTAGCCGCCCGCCCCCGGCGCGACCCAGCGCCCGCCGAAGTACAGGTCGAACTTGCGGGCGTGGCTGTCGAGCCACGCGTGCGCGGCCGCGGCGGACTCGGGTGCGGGCCCGTACTCCATGCTCTCGAAGATCTCGGCGACGCTCGTCATGGCGGGGCCGAGTGTGCCGCATTTCGGCGGCGGGCTCACCTGCATCGGGCAGGTGAAGCGATGCCCAGCAGCCTCACGCCAGGGGGTGGCGGTAGGCCGCCGAGTACCGGCCCGTGACGTGGTGCTCGAGCTGGCGCTCGATGTCCGTCAGCAGGCTCGAGGCGCCGAAGCGGAACAGCTCGGGTTCGAGCCACGGCCGGCCGAGCTCGTCCTTCATCATCGCGAGGTAGACGAGGGCCTGCTTGGCCTGGCTGATGCCGCCGGCGGGCTTGAAGCCGATCTGCACGCCGGTCTCCTCGAGATACGCACGGATCATCCGGATCATCACCAGGCTCACCGGCAACGTGGCGTTCTGCGCCTCCTTGCCGGTCGAGGTCTTGATGAAGTCGGCGCCCGCCATCATGCACACGAGGCTCGCGCGGGCGACGTTGCGGAGCACCCGGAGATCGCCGGTGGCGAGGATCGCCTTCAGGTGCACGTCGCCGCAGGCCTCGCGGAACGCCTTCACCTCGTCGTACATCGCCTGCCAGTTGCCGGTGAACAGGTGCGCGCGGGTGATGACGATGTCGATCTCCTGGGCGCCCGCGGCGACGCTGGCCTGGATCTCCTGGATGCGCTGCGGCAGCGGCGAGAGGCCGGCGGGGAAGCCGGTCGAGACCGCGGCGACCGGGATGCCCGAGCCCTCGAGGGCGCGCACCGCCGTCGACACCATCTCGTGGTAGACGCACACCGCCCCGACGCGGACGTCGAGGTGGCCGATGCCGAGCGCATCGACGAGGTGCTGCTCGAGGGGGCGCCTCGCCTTCGCGCACAGCCGCTGCACGCGGCCCGGCGTGTCGTCGCCCTGCAGGGTGGTGAGGTCCATCAGGCGGATCGCCCGGAGCAGCCACGCGGCCTGCCAGCCCTTCTTCACGCCGCGGCGCGGCCCGATCGTCGCGGCGCGGCGCTCGACGGCGCTGCGGTTCACGCGGACGTCGCGGACCCAGTCGAGGCGCAGCGGCATGCCGGGGTTCCGCGCGTGCTCGCGGGGCGACTCGGGGGCGAGGTTCGGCACCGGACGGATCTCCGAGCGGTTCGAGGATCCTGCGTTGGGGCTCGTCTTGTCGCCTGCGGCCATGGCGGTCGGAAGTCTGCCGGATCCCGGCTCATCCGAACAGCCACGCGACCAGGCCCGCCCCGACGTAGCTCTCGACCACGATGAGCGGCAGCACGCCGAGCGCTGTCGCGGCGAGGAACGGCACGAAGCGCACCGCCGAGACCCCGAGCATCAGCTGCATCGGGCCGAAGGTGAACAGCAGGAGGCGCATCACGAGGACCGTGCGGAAGCCCCGGGTCGCGAGCGCGTCGTCCCATCGGCGCAGCCGCGCGGGCAGCCGCCGCTGCACCCACTCGCGGCCCATCCACCGCGCAAAGGCGAACGCGACGGTGCTCGATGCAAGCGTGCCGAGCCACGAGAGCGCGATGCCGATCTCGGGCGTCCACACCAGCGCGGCCGCGACGATGAACGCGTGCGACGAGAAGCCGAAGGGCTGCAGCGCCGCGTAGGCGACGACGAACGCGACGGGACCCCAGGGACCCGCGTCGAGCAGGCGGGTCTTGATCACCGCCGGCGACAGGGCGCCGGGTCCACCCGAGAGCACCACGGCGACCACGGCCGCGGCGAGGACGACGGCGACGAGGATCCGCGGCCACAGTCGAGACGCCGGGGGATCCATCCGCCGACCAGACTAGCAGGCGAGTGCCACGGGCGCCCCGACGACGGCAGAAACCGCGGCGGCGAGGGTCTCGACGCTCGGGTGCTCGAACGTGCCGACGGCCCGCCAATGGCGGTGGGGGATACCGGCACGCGCCGGGTCGGGCGTGGTGTGCCACAGGCGGCCGTAGGGATCGAGCCACACCGTGCGCGGCCCGACCAGCGGCTGCAGGGAGGAGACGACCATCTCGAGCTCGCGTGCGCTGGGCATCGGCGAATGCTGGCACGCCGGTCGTGGACGCCGAAAATCCCGGTGCATTCGCGGTCGCGGGATCGACCTAGCGCGGGCCGGCGGGCGCAGGCCTGCGCAGACGCACCGTGTCGGTGGCGAGCTGGCCGCAGGCCCCCGCGACATCGCGGCCCCGCGACTTGCGGACGGTGACCAGACAGCCGGCGTCGCGGAGGCGGGCGACGAACGCCATCGTGCGCGCGTCGTCGGGCCGCGCGAAGTCGCCGTCGGTGAACGGGTTCCACGGGATGACGTTGATGTTGTGGCGCATGCCCGTCGCGAACGCGGCCAGGCGCGCGGCGTCGTCGTCGCCGTCGTTCTCACCGGCGAGCAGCACGTACTCGAGGGTGATCTTCTCGTGCGAGCGCAGCGGGAACGCGAGCAGGGCCGAGCGCAGCGCAGCCAGGGAGTTGCGCCGCGTCACCGGCATGATGCGGCCGCGGGCCTCGTCCGTCGTCGCGTTGACCGAGAGCGCGAGCGCGGGCCGGACGTCCGCCCGCGCCAGGGCCTCGATGCCCGCGACCAGGCCGGAGGTCGACACCGTGATGCGCTGCGGCGACAGGCCCATGCCCGCGGGCTCACACAGGATCCGCACCGCCCGCAGCACCGCGTCGAGGTTGTGGAGCGGCTCGCCCATGCCCATGAACACGATCGAGATCCGCTGGGGATCGACCGGCCCGAGGGCGAGCACCACCGCGAACACCTGGCCGACGATCTCGGCGACCTCGAGGTTGCGGACCAGGCCCATCTTCGCAGTGCGGCAGAACGTGCAGCCCATCGCGCAGCCGACCTGGCTCGAGATGCACAGCGTGACCCGCGGGTTGCGGACGGCCCGTGGCATGTGCACGGCCTCGACGCGCGCGCCGTCGCCGAGCGCGAGCAGCAGCTTGGTCGCGCCGTCGCTCGATGGTTCGGCCTCGACGATGTGCGGGAGCCGGAGGTCGAAGCGCGCGGCGACGGCGGCCGCAGCGGCGCGTCCGAGGATCGGCGCGCGGCGGCCCGCGTCGTCCGTCGACCACCGCGCGACGCGGTGCAGCGCCCCGTAGACGTGGGCGGCGGCGGGCGTGCGTCCGGCCGGGGCGTCGTCGGGCGCACGCTCCCGTGCGAGACTCGCCGTGAGCTCGTCGAGCGTGAGGTCGCAGAAGGACGCGGCGGTCACGACGGACCGGGAGTGTAGTGCATGGGGAAACGGCGCGGGTGGAACCGGCCGCAGCATCGCTCGCGGTGGCAGGGCGCTGCGGGTCGTGCTCAGAACGCAGCGGTCACCCCGAAGAGCGCCGTCCAGAATCCCGTCGCGCCGCCCTCGTCCGCCCACAGCGAGAAGTTCACGGGGCGCACGAAGACGCCCACGCGGTCGTTGACCAGGGCCTTGAACTGGCCGCCGAAGTCGAGGAAGAACGCGCTGCGGCTGCCCCCGTTGGGGACGAACCCGGTGAGGGCATAGCCCGTGGTGATCGTCGGCGCGATGTAGAGCTTGACCTTGCGCTTGGCGTAGACGCGGAAGTCCCACAGGAACATCGGTCCGAGGTTGAACCCGAGCACGTGGCCACGGAAGTGCAGCCACCACGCGGCACCGAGCGCGGGGCCGACGTCACCCCGCCGGAAGTGGAACTGGAAGTCGAGGCCGAGCTTGCCCAGGGCGAGGCCGCTCTCGAGGTTGACCATGGGGCCCATGCCCGCGTTGAGGCTCCACGGGCGATCGCTCGCGTTGTCCCGCGGCGCGACCGCACCGTGGGCGGGGCCGGCGGTCAGGGCCGCCGCCAACGGCGGTGCGAGACAGAGAAGGTGACACAGCATCGTCGGTGGCCTCATTCCACCCCGTCGGTGCCGGTCCGGCCCGCGACGGTTGGCGTCGCGGCGAACGAGAGGTGATCACCACCACGATCGTGGAGATCGACGTGGGCGACCGAGCCGGCCGCGGGCGGACGCGGCGATCACGAAGGATCTGGAGTGTAGTGCACGGGGTCATCGATGCGCAGCGTGGCTGCGCGCGATCACTGTCCGCAGGATCGTCCGCGCCCCGACCGCGCCGTACGGCGATGCAACGCGTCGGTTGCGCCACCGCGGTTGGGCTACCATCGCCCCGTGGATGACGACGCTGCGTTGCTCGCCCAGTGGCGCACCGGTGATTCCGGGGCCGGCGACGAATTGCTGCGCCGCCACTTCGCGACCGTGGTCCGCTTCTTCCGCAGCAAGCTCGGCGACGACATCGACGACATCGTCCAGCAGACGTTCGCGGATACGGTGCGGGCTCGCGATCAAGTCGGCGAGGGCGGCTTCCGAGCCTACCTGCTGCGGGTCGCCCACAACCGCCTGATGGACGATCTGCGCCGCAAGGCGCGGCGGCCCGATGCCTTCGATCCCGGCTCGATCTCGCTGGCCGACATCGCGACCTCCGTGAGTCAGCGGATCGCCCGCAACCAGGACGAACACCTGATGCTCGTGGCGATGCGCGAGCTCTCCGTGGACTTCCAGATCGCCCTCGAGCTCGCGTACTGGGAGGAACTGCCGGGCCAGGAGATCGCGGTGATCCTCGGTATCTCGCCGCATACCGTGCGTAGCCGGCTCGCGCGGGCCCGCGTCGCGTTGCGCGAGGCGCTCGAGCGACAGTCTGCGTCGCCGGCCCTGATCGAGCAGTCGGTCGCGCGGCTCGAGTTCAGCGCGGCCCAGCGGCAGCGCGCCGGCGCGGACTGACGGGCCCGAGCGATGGGCCAGGACAGGGACACGCCCCTCACCGACGGCTTCGACGGGCCGCGGACCGACGCAGGGGAGGAGCCGCACCCGGCGATGTCGGTGGTCGCCGAGTTCCGACGATTCCGCGTCGACGACGACACGATCGAGGACGCGGTGCGCCTGGCGAAGGTGCGGGCGCAGCTGCTCGATCGACACGATTCGCCGGTCCGCGTCGGTCGCTTCCGGTTACTTGCGCCCGTCGGCCGTGGCGGCATGGGGACCGTCTACGAGGCCTACGACCCCGAGCTCGATCGCAAGGTCGCGATCAAGCTGCTGCGCTCGGCCGACCCCGCCCTCGAGCGCAGCGTGCTCGACGAGGGGCGGGCGTTGGCGAAGCTCGTCCACCCCAACGTCGTCACGGTGCACGAGGTCGGTACCCACGAGGGCGAGGCCTTCGTCGTCATGGAGCTGGTCCGCGGGCCCAACCTGCGCGCGTGGATGCACGGCCCGGACGGTCGACCGCGGCCGTGGCCCGAGGTCGTTCGTGTGTTCGCGGCCGCGGCCGCGGGGCTCGCTGCGGCACACGCCGCTGGCATCCGTCACGGAGACGTCAAGCCGGACAACATCGTCCTGGGCGAGGACGGACGCACCCGCGTGGTGGACTTCGGTATCGCGCGGGACGTCGAGGGGGACGACGCCGACGCGCGCGCTGGGACGCCGCCGTACATGGCGCCCGAGCAGATCGCGGGCGACCCGGTGGATGCGCGCGCCGATCAGTACGGATTCTGCGTCGCGCTGTTCGAGGTGCTCCACCTCGCACGCCCGACGGGCACGCCGCCCGCGTTCGCGCCCGCGATCCCATGGTGGCTGCAGAGCGTGATCGTGCGCGGGCTCGGGGTCGATCCCGCCGGTCGTTTCGCATCGTTCGAGGAGCTCGCCGCCGCGCTCGAGCGCGGACGTCGGGGCCGCGGGCGGACGTTCGCGTGGCTCGGCGGGGTCGCTGGGGCGATGCTCGTCGGTGGTCTCGCGCTGCGCCCCGACGCAATCGATCCGTGCGCGGGTGTGCGGGCGCCGCTCGAGCACGCTGCGCTCGACGCCGACGTGGATCCGCGACTGCGCGCGCACGTCGAGGGGCTCGACGCGCTGGCGGCGAAGCTCTGCGTGTGGGAGCACGCCCCGCCGAGCGAGCGGCCGACGTTGCTCGCCGAGCGCCGCGGCTGCCTCGAGGCCGCAGTGGCGGTCACCGATGTCGCGATCGAGTCCCTCGACGGGACCGCCGCGCCGCGGTCCGCCGTGCTGCCCTACGTGCTCGACGAACTCGAGACGACCGCGGCCTGCGACGACCCGACGCTGCTCAAGCTGCGGCCGCCGATGCCGAGCGAGCCGACCGTGCGGGCCCGCGTCGCCGCCGTCGACTGGGGCCTCCTGGTCGCGGCGGGTGAAGCCGAGGCCGGCTTCAACGATGACGCTCGCGCCCGCTTGGCGGGGCTGCGCGTCGAGGCGGACGGCAGCGCTTCGCAGCTCCGGGCCGGGCGCGTGCGACTCGGCCAGGTCCGGACCGCCTTGAAGGACGCGGGGCAGGTCACCACCGCCGAGGTGCGCGAGGTGCTGTGGTCGGCGCTCGCGGCCGATCAGATGCTCGACGCGATCGAGGCGGCGAGCATCCTCGTCACCTTGGTCGCGGAGCGTGAGGGCAGCGCGCCGTCGGAGCAGTGGTTCGAGCTCGCGTCGGCGTTGCTGCACCGGGTCGGCGATCCGCCGCGGCTGTGGGCGGCGTTGTGGTGCGCCCGTGCGCGCGGGCTCGCGTCCGCGGGGAGTCACGCACAGGCCGAGGCGGCGCTCGCGTTCGCGGCGGAGCACACCGACCCGGACGACGCGGTCGGGATGCTGCGGCTCCTGCGCGAGCGCGCCTCGGCGCGGGGCCTCGCGCGGCGGTGGGACGAAGCACGTGCCGACTACGAGCGCGCGCTCGAGCTGCATCGCTCGCTCCACGGCGACGGCCATCCCGGGGCACTCGAGCTCGAGCTCGAGCTCGCGCTCACGCTCTCCGGCGCCGCGGAGAACGACGAGGCGCTGCGACGGCTCGACGACGTGGTGGATCGACTCACGCAGCGAGTGGGACCGCTGCACGGGCGTACGCTGCGGGCGCGACGTGCCCGCTGCATCGTGGCCGCCGGTCGCGACGGGCCGACCGTGGAAGCGGCCTGCCTGCTCGAGCTCGACGAGGCCTACCGCGAGGCGGGGCGGCCGCGACAAGCCGCGTCGGTCCGCCTCGATCGCGCGCTGTCGCTGGCGTCCCTGGGGCGATACGACGAAGCGGCCGCGCTCCTGCGGGAGGCGCTCGTGGACCAGACCTCGCCGTGGCCGCCGCTGCGGACCACGGCCACCCTCGCGCGGATCGAGTTCGCCGCCGGGCGCGTCGACCTCGCGCTGCAGTCGATCGGTAGTCGCCTGCGCAACGACGACGAGCGCAGCGAGGTCGCCGATGGTGCGCGGCAGACCGAGATCGATCTGCTGCTCGCAGCGGGGCGCGTCGACGAGGCCGAGGCCGCGCTGCAGCGGGCGATTCGTCTCGCCGCCGGGGATCCGATCGGCTTCGTCGGACGGCGCGGGATGGTCGCCGCCGCCCGTGGTGACCTCCGGTCGGCCGTCGTCGATCTCGAGACCGGGATGCTGATGGCGACGGTTGACGTCGACGTCATGGGTCCGTTCGCGCGGCGCCTCGCCGAGGTGCGTGCGGAGCTCGACCCCACCGATCCGCGCGTCCGCGAGATGGGCGAGGTCGCGCTGCAGCTCTACGAGTACGGGCCCGGCACCGCGAAGCAGGCGGACGAGCTCCGGCGCTGGCTCGCGTCGCTCCCGTCGCCGCGCTTGGTCCGGGACTGAGGCAAAGCGATCGCGGGCGTCGGGCTCGTCATTTTCTTCGCTGCGCCGGGATCACCGAGGCCGCATGGGCGCCTCTCACCACTGCCACTACGGCAGGAGAGCACCATGAAGCAAGACAGCAAGACCACCCCGTCGATCCCCGCGACCGAGACCGAGAACCAGCCGGTGAAGAACCTCGACGATCTGATCGAGATCCTCGACCAGGACGCGCTGCGCAACGTCGTCGGCGGCGCGCGCCCGAAGGGCCGCCCCGCAGCGGCCTGATCGAGCGGTCCGAGGACAGGCGCCCGCCGATGGGCGCTCGTCTTTGGGTCTCGGTCGATTCCCGGGATCAATCCCGTCGATCGGACGCCTCCACCTCTGCCACTTCGGCAAGGACAGCACCATGAAGAACGATCTCGAGACGACCGAGCCCACCACCACCACCGAGCCCAAGCCCGCCAAGAGCCTGGACGAGCTGATCGAGATCCTCGATCAGGACTCGCTGCGCAACGTCGTCGGTGGAGACGCTGCCCGTCCCAAGGGCAGCCAGCTGCAGTAGCGCGAATGGTCGCCGGGCGCACGCGTGCGCCCGGTGGCCAGCCTGGACCAACCCAGAAGTGCGTGACGTGATGAAGTCGTTTCGGACATTGTTCGGGTGCGAGGCCGGCGCGAGCGGCCGGGTCGTCGCGCTCGGCGTGCCCTACGATCGCGGCACCGACCCGGAGCACGGCGGCGCGGCGGCGGCCCCGACCCTCATCCGATCGCTGTCGGGCCCCGAGCACCACTGCGTCGCCAAGGGCCAGCTCTTCGATCTCGAGTCGCGCTCGCAGCTGTTCGTCGGTGCCGACCTCTCCGATCTCGGCAACCTCCGATTCCAGACCAGCGGGACCGATGACGCCTATCTCGCGCAGGTCGGCGACGCGATCGCGACGCTCGTCCACGCCGGCAAGCGGACGCTCGTGCTCGGCGGTGACCACCTGGTCACGCTCGCTGTGCTCCGCGGCTACGCGCAGGTCGGTCGACGCGTGCAGGTGGTGCAGCTCGACGCCCACCACGACCTCGACGAGCACCCGGTCGCAGGGGAGCGCCCGACCCACGCGACGTTCATGTCCACGGTCGCGGACGAGGGCCTCGCAGCGCAGGTGCTGCAGATCGGGGTCCGCGGCCTGTCGCCGTATCTGCCGCGGACGCCCGCGGGCGTGCACGTCGTGGGACTCGCCGCCCTCGAGCGCGCGCTACTGCCTGCGACCGACGTCTACCTCACCGTGGACACGGACGCGTTCGACCCGGCCACGGCGCCCGCGGTCTCGTACCCCGAGGCGGGCGGCCTCGGCTTCGATGCGCTCGACCGCGTGATCGCGACGATCCGCGCTGCAGGCCTCGCGATCGTCGGCGCCGACTGGACCGAGTACAACCCGCGCTTCGACACCGCGCACCACCTCACCGGCCGGCTCGTCGTCCGTGGCGTTGCTGCCCTGGTGACCGCGATGGCCCAGACGATGACGGCGGCCGTCGCCCGCCACCCCGAGGCGCTCCGATGATCACCCCGGGCCTCACCGGTCGCACGCTGCTGGGCTCCCACGCCGATGCGCTCTACGACGCCGCACCGCTCGAGCATGCGTTGGTCCACCACGGCGCGCTCGAGCGCCTCTCGGCGATCACCGACATCGAGGTGCTGCGCGACGCGACCGCGGTGATCGACGCGTGGGACGGCGAGCCGAAGACGGCGCGGGCCTGGTCGCCGTCCGGCAGCGCGAGCCCGTTCGAGTTCATGCCGACCCGCGGCCAGCTGCGCACGCTCTACGACGCCGGCTTCACCGTGGTGCTGGAGGATGTGGAGCGTTTCGTCCCCGCGTTGCGCCCGCTGTGCCACGCGCTCGAGCGCGACCTCGGCGTCGCGCCGGGCAAGGTCAACGCGGAGGTGTTCTGCGGTCGCGCTGGTGGGCACGGCCGACCGCACTTCGATCCGAGCTTCACCTTCAACGCGCAGATCGCCGGGGACAAGGCGTGGCGGATCGCGCCCAACCCCGCGCTGCGATTCCCACCGACCGGGATGTTCCTCGGGCGGCTCCCCGAGGCCGAGCTCGCCGCGCTGCTCGAGCGGCCGGTGCCCGCGACCATCGATGGCGGCGAGGCGTTCGTGGCGACGCCGGGGACCGTGGTCTTCCTGCCGCCGGGCGTGCTCCACGAGACCCGTATGCAGACCGACAGCTACGCGGTCGCCTTCGCGATCGAGTTCACCGACACGATCGCGCGGCGCGTGGCCGAGCGCGTGCGACGACAGCTCGATCGGGTGCCCGAGCTGCGCGCGGCTCGGCTCGGCGCGCAAGGGCGCGCCGCCGTCGATCAGGCCGCTGCCGTCGCGTCGGCGCTGCGGGGGATCGCCGACCTGCTCGAGCGCGACGCCTCTACGGTGTGGTCGGGTGACGAGCCGCACTATCGCCTGCGCCCGGGTCTGCGCGCCGAGCCGGTTTCGGCGACCGCGGTCGCGCTGTCGGGCGAGCGTGTGCGGCGTACCATCGAGCTCGACGCCGTGATGGTCGACGCACTGCGCTGCGCCTCGAGCCTCCCCGCGCTGACGCTCGCCGATCTCGTCGCGGCCGCGCCGACGCACGGCTCGGCCCGCGTCGACGAGGCGCTGCGCAGGCTCGCCCACCTGGGACTGCTCGAGCGTGTGTCCACGTCTGCCCCGGAGGTCTCGCGATGAACGTCGAACATCTGCCGCGGATCCGCGATCCGCAGGAATTCTCGGCCTACTTCGCCGCGGCACGACCCGTGGTCGTCGAGGGCTTGGCGCGATCGATGGGTGCGTTCCGTTGGACGGACGCGCACATCATCGCGACACTGGGCGACGCACGGCCGTTGGTGCGGCTGCCGGACGGCCGGCGGGCCCGGATGCCGGTCGCGGCGTTCTTCGACTACCTCGCCGATCCCGCGCAGTACGCCTCGAGCTTCGGCCTGGTGTACCTCACCGATTTCCATCTGCGGCCGTCGTACGGCGACCCGACGCGGACGCGACTCGCCGACGACGCGGCGTGCCCGTTGCCGTTGCCGGGCGCATGGGCCGAGTGGTTCTCGCTGTACGCCGGCCCCGCGGGCACCGGCTCGTCGATGCACCAGGACATCTTCGCGACGCACACCTGGTTGGCCCAACTCCAGGGGCAGAAGCTGTGGCGGCTGTGCCCGCCCGATGGCTTCGAGGGTGACGCGGGCCTCGACGTCGACGCGTTCGGCGATGCCGCGATCGTTTGTCCTGTGTACGAGGCCGTGCTCGACGCAGGCGACGTCATCTATCTGCCGCCCGATTGGTGGCACCAGGTCCGCAACCTCACCACGCCGAGCGTTGCGATCTCGGGCAACTTCTGCAGCTTCGAGGCGGCCCAGGCCGCGCTCGACGAGGTCGAGGCCGGCGTCGGACCCGCGTCGCTGCGCGAGGTCCACCGCGTGATGTGGTCGACGATCCTCGCGGAGCAGGCCCGTGCCTGACATGCCATCGCAGCGCGGGGCGGGCGAGCGCGTCCCGCCGTTCACGGTGCTCGACGCGGTCGCGCTGGAGGCCGGCTTCGAGCAGGCCCTCACGCGCGCACGGGCGGTCGTCGAGGCGATCCCGGGCGCGTCGCCCGACTACGCGCGGACGGTCGTCGCCCTCGATCGCGCCGAGGCGGAGCTCGGCGAGGCGGCGATGCTGCTCGAACACCTCGACGAGACCCTGGGGACGCCCGCGTACCGCGACGCGTACGAGCGCGTGCACGGGCGGCACATGGCGTTCGTCACCGCGCAGGCCCATTCGCCCGCGCTGTATGGCGCGCTGTCGGCGGTCGCGGCCTCCGACGGCGCGCGCGGGCTCGAGCCGGCCCGGATCCGCCACCTCGACCGACGGCTGACGGCGATGCGCCGCGCCGGCGCGGGGCTGGCGGGGAGCCAACGCGACAGGCTCGCGGCCCTCGATGCGCGCCTCGTCGCGCTCACCCGCGCGTTCACGCAGACGATCGACGACGAGATCGACGCCTTCTCCCTGGTCGTCGACGACGCGGGCGTCGCGGGGCTGCCGGAGGCCGCGCGTCGAGCCGCAGCCGCCGATGCGCGGGCGCACGGGGAGTCGGGCCATCGCCTCACACTGCAGGCGCACGCCGTCCGGGCGGTGCTCACGTACGCGGAGGATCGCGAGCTGCGACGCACGGTGCTCCTCGCGAAGCAGGGTCTCGGCGCCGGCAACCTCGGCGCGCTCCGTGAGATCCTCGCGCTGCGGGCCGAGCGAGCGCGCCTGCTCGGGTACGCCACGTTCGCCGATCTCGTCACCGACGGACGCGTGATGGGGAGCCGCGCCGCGGCGAGCAGCTTCGTCGAGGGGTTGCTCGCGCGCCTGCGGCCGGCGTTCGAGGCGGAGACCCGCGCGCTCGCGGCCTTCGCCCGAGAACGCGGACAGGTCGCGCTGCAGGCCTGGGACGTCGAGTACTTCGCGGAACAGCAGCGCCGCGCCGCCTCTCCGCTCGATCCCGAGGCGCTGCGCATGTACTTCCCCGTCGACCGCGTGCTCGCGGGCTTCGCTGGACTCGTCGGCGCGCTGTGGGGGCTCGAGCTGCGCCCGGCGGTCGGCCGCCCGGTGTGGCACGACGACGTCCGCGTGCTCGACGTGTTCGATCCCGGCGAGGGCTGCGTCGGCCACATCTACCTCGACCTGTTCGACCGCGCCGGCAAGCGCCGCGGCGCGTGGATGTCCCCGATCCTCGATCGCCTCGCCGGGCCCATCGACGGCGCGGGTCCGGCGATCGCCGTCGCTGCGTGCGACCTCACGCCGCCCGTCGATGGCGTCGCGCTGCTCTCCCACGCGGAGGTCGTGCGGCTGTTCCACGAGCTCGGCCACGTCTGTCACCACGTCCTGTCGCGCACGCCGTTGCACGGGCAGTCGGGCACACGCGTCGCGTGGGACTTCGTCGAGGTGCCCGGGGTGTTGTTCGAGAACCTGGCGTGGGAGCCCGAGGTCCTCCGACGGATCTCCGGTCACGTCGACACCGGCGCGCCGCTGCCGGACGCCCACTGCGAAGCCCTCGTCGCGTCCCGTCGTCACCGCGACGTCAGTCGCCTGGTGTGGCAGCTCGGCATCGCGGCCGCCGATCTCGCCCTGCACGGCCACGCCGCCACGCTCCCGCCGCGCGCCGCCCTCGAGATCCTGCAGGCCGCCCACGGCGCCCTCGATCGCGCGTGGCCGGTGCCGCCGCCGGGAGGCGCGGCGATGGTGGCGGGCCTGACCCACCTGTTCGGCTCGACCCAGGGCTACGAGGGCTCGTACTACGCGTACGCGTTCGCCGAGGTCGTCGCGGCGCAGATCCTCGCGGCGCTCCGCGACGACGGGCTCGTGACCCGGGCCGCGGGCGACCGGCTGCGCGCCCTGTTCACGCAGGGCGACGCCCGGGCTCCCCTCGAGATCCTGCGCGAGCTCGTCGGCGCCGGCCCCGACGCGGGGCCCCTGGTCTCGCAGATGGTCGCGCCGACGATCGCCGACGGCGATGGGGCAGGCCCGCGATGAGCTCGCTGTTCCGCCCCGCCGCCGAGGCCGCGTGCGGGCGCGACGACATCGGGCGCACGCTCGAGGTCGGCGATCGCTGGGTGCCGACGATCTACCACGCGATCGTCGTGCTGCTCCTGCTCGCCGTCGCGTTCGTGTGCCTCGTGCCCGTCAACGAGTACGCGACCGGAACCGGCTTCGTCCGCATCTCCGGCTCGTTGCCGGTCACCAGCACCGCCGCGGGCCCGATCGCCCGCATGGCGGTGGGCGTCGGTGATCGCGTGGCGGCGGGCGACGTCGTCCTCGAGCTCGACGCACGGATCGAGCGCGCCGAGCTCGAGCGCCTGCAGGAGCAGTTCGACGGCGCGTGGACCCGGGTGCTGCGCGATCCGGTGGACACCGCGGCGCGTGCGACCCTGCCACCGTTGCTCCCCCTGCTGGGTCGCGCCCGCGCAGCCGTCGACGCCCGCGTGTTCCGGGCCCCGATCGACGGCGTCGTGACCGACGTGCGCGGCAACCTCGGCGGCCACGTCGAGGTCGGCGACACGCTGTTCGTCGTCGAGCCCGACGACGCCACCGTCGAGGTCGTCGCGCTCTTGCCCGGCGCGTTCCGCCCGCAGCTCGACGCCGGCAAGCAGGCTCGCTTCGCCGTCGACGGCTCCGACAGCCCGCAGCCGGTCCGCCTGCGGGACATCAGCGCCGATCTCGTCGGCGCCACCGAGGTCAAGCGGATCCTCGGGCCCGCGCTCGCCGACGGGGCCCCGTTCTCGGGCACTTCGGTGACGCTGGTCGCGACGGTCGACGCGCGGACGTACCCCGCCGACGGCCGCGCCAATCGCTACTACCAGGGGATGCTCGGCGAGCTCGAGGTCCGGCTCGAGCGCAAGCCGATGCTGTTCCTGCTGCTGCCGCGGCTGCGACGGCTGGTCTACGGCGACGACGAGGTGTCCCCGGCCGTCGCCGTGGGCTCGGGAGGTGCGCGATGACGGTGCGACGCGGCGTGGTGCCCTTCGTGCCCCAGACCACCGAGGCCGACTGCGCCGCGGCGTGCCTGGTGATGGCGCTGCGCGTGCACGGTCAGCACCGCCACCTGCACGACGTGCGTGCGGCGTGCGGAGTGGGGCGCGACGGCGCGAGCGCGCTGGACATCATCGACGCCGCGCAGAGCTTCGGTGCGCATGCCCGCGCCGTGCGGGTCGACCTCGACACCCTGCACCTGCTGCCCAAGGGCACGATCCTGCACTGGGAGCTCCGACACTTCGTGGTGTTCGAGCGCCTGACGAAGTCGGGGGCGGTCATCGTCGATCCGGCCGCCGGACGGCGACGCATCGGGGCGCGCGAGCTCGACCGGGCGCTGGGCGGGGTCGGGATCATCGTCGACTCCAAGCCGGCCCGCCGCAGCGACGCGACGGATCGTCCGACGCTGCGGTTCCTGTTCCGAGCCCTGCGAGAGGCACCCGAGCTGCCCCAGGTCCTGACGGCATCGGTGGCGATCCAGTTGCTGGTCGGGTTGCTGCCGATCGTCAGCGCGTCGGTGATCGATCGCGTCGTCCCGCGCCACGACGAGCACCTGCTGACGGTGCTGACGATCGGCGTGATCGGTCTGGCGATCTTCTACGCGGTGTTCAGCGCCGTCCGAGGCCTGCTGCTCGCCCAGCTGCGCGCGCGCGTCGACCTCGGCGCGGCGACGCGGCTCATCGATCACATCGTGTCGCTCCCGGTGCCGTTCTTCCAGATCCGCCCGGCCGGCGACCTGATGGTCCGGGTGCGGAGCAACGAGACCCTCCGCGAGGCCCTGAGCTCGGCGATGCTGGCGAGCGTCCTCGACGGCGCCCTGGTCGCGATGTACGTCTGCGTGCTCGTGGTCATCGACCCGTGGATCGCCGCGGTCGTGACCGCGCTCGTCGGGGTGCAGCTCACGACCTACCTCGCGCTGCGCCGGCGCCACCGCGAGCTGGTCGCGGAGGCGCAGCACCGCCAGGGCATCGCCGAGGGGCACCTCATCGACACACTGGAGGGCATCGAGACCCTCAAGGTCGCGGGCGCCGAGGGGCGCGCGGTGAGCCGTTGGACCTCGCACTACGTCGAGGTGCTGAACGCGACGCTCCGCCGCGCGCGGCTGACGACCTGGTCGGACACGGTGGTCGGCACCGTGCGCACCGCGGGTCCGTTCGTGGTCCTGCTCGTCGGCACAGAGGCGGTGCTGCGCGGGACGGCGACGCTGGGCACGCTGCTCGCCGCCCTGGCCCTCGCGCACGGCATCATCACCTCGGTCGGCACGCTGCTGACCAACTTCAGCGAGATCGACGCGTTGACCGCGATGGTCGATCGCCTCGACGACATCTTCGTCGAGCGACCCGAGCAGCCCGACGAGCGGCCCGCGGCGGCGCCCCTGGGCGGTCGGATCACCCTGCGCGGCGTCGGCTTCCGGCCCACGTCGAAGTCGCCGTTCCTCGTCCGCAACGTCTCGCTCGACGTGCCGCCCGGGGCCTTCGTCGCGGTCGTCGGCGCGTCGGGCTCGGGCAAGTCGACGGTGATCAGCCTGCTGACCTCGCTGTTCGAGCCCACCGAGGGCGAGATCCTCCTCGACGGTGTTCCGATGGGCGCGCTGGATCTCCGCAGCGTGCGGCGACAGATGGGGGTGGTCGTCCAGCGGGCGCAGGTGTTCGGCACCAACATCCGCGACAACATCACGATGCTCGAGGACCTCCCGCTCGAGGACGTCGAGGCTGCCGCCCGCCTGGCGTGCGTGCACGACGACATCCAGGCGATGGGCCGGCGCTACCTCACCGGGATGGTCGGTGGCGGCGCGGTGTCCGGCGGGCAGCGCCAGCGCATCGCCCTGGCGCGCGCGCTGATCAAGAAGCCGCGGATCCTCTTGCTCGACGAGGCCACCAGCGCGCTCGATGCGATCACCGAGCAGCGGATCTTCGCGAACGTGCGGGACATGGGCTGCACCCGCGTCGTGGTCGCGCATCGCCTGAGCACCATCATGGACGCCGACCTCATCGTCGTCATGGACGGCGGCGAGATCGTCGAGACCGGGACCCACGGGGAACTCATCGCGCGCGCAGGGCACTATGCGGCCCTGGTCGCGGCGCAGAACCGCGGCGAGTCCCACGGCGCCGTCGTGGAGGCGGGCGCATGAAGGCCGCGTTGCTGTACCTCCTCGGGTTCGTGACGATCGTCGTGCTCGCGCTGACGCGCGCGCTCGCCCCCGAGGCGTCGGCGCCGGCCGAGCCCCCGTCTGCGGCGACCCCGCCCGCGGGGCCGAGCCCCACGGCGCCGCGGGGCCACGTGGGGGTGCTGGTCGCGGCGCACGCGACCGACGTTGCCACGACGCACGCCGCGATCGTGGTCGGTGTCGACGTTGCCGTCGGCGATCACGTCGAGGTCGGCGCGCCGCTCGTGCGACTCGACGCCCGCGCCGCCCGGCACGAACTCACCGCGGCCGAGGTCGAGGAGCAGCAGCTGCGCGAGCTGTCGAGCCGCGGGGCCGCACTGCTCGAGGTCGGCGTGGTCTCGCGGGAGGAGGCCACACAGATGCGCTTCGCCGCCCGGGCCAAGGCCGCGCAGGCCCGCCGCGCCCGGGTCTCGGTCGACGCCGCGATCCTGCGGGCGCCGTTCTCCGGGATCGTCGTCGAGCGGCGCGTCGAGCAGGGCATGGTGCTGGCCCCCGGGGCGGCGGCGGTGCGCATCATCAGCGATGGCCCCGCGCGCGTTCGCTTCGGCGTCGCGCCGAGCGAGGCCCACGGGCTGAGCCGCGGCGACGAGGTGTGGTTCGCCGACGCCGCGGACGTCGGCGTCCCGGGCCTGCGCGCGCGCATCGAGAGCATCTCGGACGAGATCGATCGCAGCACCGAGCTCGTCACGATCGAGGCCGAGGTCCAGGGCGAGCACCCGCTGCGCAGCGGCGCCCGCGTCCGCGTGTTCACCCCGCGCGACCTCGGCGGGCCCGACCCGACCGAGATCCTCCTCGGACGTGCGAACGCGGGCCCATCGGACGAGGAATGACCCGCACCGCTCACAGACACCGATGAGACAAGGAGCACAGACCGTGGCACCGACGATCGTCCCACTCGACAGCGCGAACGTCTCGGCGTTCGTCGACACCTACTTCATGCGTCGGCCCGTGGTGTTCCGCGGGTTGGGGGCGACGATGCCCGCGTACACCAAGTGGACCGACGCCTATCTCGCCGCGGCGTTCGAGGGCGTCTCGCACCTCGCGACGCTCCCCGATGAACGTCGCGCGCGCATGCGCCTGGTCGACTACCTGGAGTACCTCGGCCACCCGCAGTCGTTCGCGAGCTCGGTCGGCCCGGTGTACATGACCGACGTCTACCTGAGGCCCAGCGTGCTCGGTGAGCGGCTCGACGCCCTCGAGCCCGACGCCCGCTGTCCGCTGCCGCGTCCCGGCGTCTGGGCCGAGCGCGTGACGATCTACATGGGCACGCCGCGGACCGGCGCCGCGCTGCACCAGGACATCTTCGACACCCAGTCATGGATGGCGCAGATCCGCGGCCGCAAGCACTGGCGGCTGTGCGCCCCCGAGACCGAGTGGACAGCTTGCGCGCGCCCCGTCGATCTGTTCGCGTCGACCGACGTGACGGCGACCATCTACGACGTGGTCCTCGGGCCCGGCGACGTGCTGTACGTGCCCGCGCGGTGGTGGCATCAGATCCGCAACGACGAGGCCAACATCGCGGTGGCGGGCCACTTCTCGACGATGGCGGAGGCCCGCGCCGCGCTCGCGGCGGCCGAGGCCGATCCCGATCCGCAGACCCGCGCCGAGTGGCCGCCGCTGTGGCAGAAGATCCTCGCGCTGCACGGGCACGCCGAAGCACCCCCCGGTGCCGTGGGTGCGGCATGAGCGAGCCAGAGATCCGCCTCGCGACCCGCGAGGATCGAACGCCGCTGCAGCGGATGCTCGAGCTGTACCAGCACGATCTGTCGCACGTCTGGGATCAGGACCTCGACGCCCACGGCGAGTACGGCTACTCCCTCGACAAGTACTGGTCGAACCCGGCGTGCAAGGCGTTCGTGTTCCGGGTCGCGGGCCGCTTCGCCGGCTTCGGCCTCGTCGACGATCGCGTCAGCCTGCCCGAGAACCAGTGGTGGATGTCGCAGTTCTTCGTGCTCAAGAAGTACCGCCGGAGCGGGGTCGGTCACGCCGGAGCGCGGGCGATCTTCGACGCGATCCGCGGCCGCTGGGAGATCGGGCAGATGCCGGGCAACGACGCCGCGGTCGCGTTCTGGCGCCGCGTGATCGACGGCTACACCGGCGGTCGCTACGTCGAGCACCACCTCGACGACGAGCGCTGGCGCGGACACCTGCAGTGCTTCGTCAACACCGCGGGCTGACGCACTCGACCGACGAAAGCTGATAGCGTGGACGGGTGATCCCCCTGCGTCTGTTCGTCTGTGGGAGCGCCCATGTCGGCAAGCGGACGCTGATCGAGCAGCTGCGGTCCGCGGACGCCGGGCGGCCCCTCGCGATCGCCGAGACGATCGGCGGCGTGCCCGAGGGCCTCGGGGCGGTCGCGGCGGCGTCGGTGGCCGACGTCGCGATCATCGTCGTCGACGCGCGCGGCGGGGCCGAGCCCCAGGCGCATCGGCACAGCTACCTCGCCGCGCTGCTCGGGGTCCGCACCGCGGTGCTCGCGGTCAACAAGCTCGACCTCGTCGACGACGGGCAGGCCGCGTTCGACGCCGTGGTCGGCACGTTCCTCGAGTTCGCCCGCGCGATCGGGCTCGGGGATGTCACCGCGTTGCCGATGGTGGCGCTCGCGGGGGACAACGTGCGAGCGGCCGGCGAGCGACTGTCGTGGTATCGCGGCCCCACGCTGCTCGAGGTGCTCGAGGCGGCGCCCCATGCCCCGGCGTCGGCGGTGTTCCGGCTGCCCGTGCGGGCGGCGACCGTCGAGGGCGACGTGGCCCAGGTCCACGGCACGGTCGCCAGCGGTTCGGTCGGCCCCGGCGATCGCGTGCGCGTGCAGCCCAGCGGCCGCGAGTCCACGGTGGTGCGCGTGCTCGCCGACACGATCGCGGTCGA
Organism: Nannocystaceae bacterium; assembly: GCA_044344875.1. GTDB lineage: Bacteria > Myxococcota_A > Polyangia > Nannocystales > Nannocystaceae > Xiheibacterium. The sequence continues at coordinate 40,592 of JBIJCC010000030.1, read as the reverse complement.
CCGCGCCGCCGCGGGCACCGAGGTCACGCTGGTCCTCGCCGACGCCATCGCGCCCGCGCCCGGCTCGCTGATCTCCAAGGCCGAGAGCCCCGCGGAGGTCGCCGATCAATTCGAGGCCACGGTGGTGTGGACCGCGGACGAGCCGTTGTTCCCCCACCGCGCCTATCGCCTCGTGCTCGCCGGCCAGGAGGTCGACGCGACGGTCACCGACCTCAAGTACAAGGTCCACGTCAGCACGCTCGATCACCTCGCGGCGAAGAAACTCGAGCAGGGCGAGATCGGGGTGTGCAACCTGGCCCTCGCGAGGCCGATCGCCTTCGATCCCTACGCCACGAACCGCGCCACCGGTGGCTTCACCCTGGTCGATCGCGTGACCTCGGCGCCGGTCGCCGCGGGGATGCTGCACTTCGCCCTGCGGCGCGCGCACAACATCCACATGCAGGCTGTGGACGTCAACAAGGCGTCGCGGGCGGCGAGCAAGGGCCAGCGGCCGTGCGCGCTGTGGTTCACCGGGCTGTCGGGCGCGGGCAAGTCGACGATCGCGAACCTGGTCGAGAAGCGCCTGTTCGCCCTGGGGTGCCACACCTACCTGCTCGACGGCGACAACGTCCGGCACGGGCTCAACAAGAACCTCGGCTTCACCGAGGCCGACCGGGTCGAGAACATCCGCCGCGCCGCCGAGGTCGCCAAGCTCATGGTCGACGCCGGCCTCATCGTGCTCACCGCGTTCATCTCGCCGTTCGCGGCCGATCGCGCGATGGCCCGCTCGCTGTTCGCCCCCGGGGAGTTCGTCGAGATCCACGTCGACACCCCGCTGGCGGTCGCGGAGCAGCGCGACGTGAAGGGGCTGTATCGCAAGGCGCGGCGCGGCGAGCTGCGTAACTTCACCGGCATCGACTCACCGTACGAGGTGCCGCTGGAGCCCGAGCTGCGCGTCGACACGGTCAGCCGCACTGCCGATGAAGCGGCCGATCTGGTGGTGGCGACGATGGCCGCGCGCGGGTTGCTGGATCCCGAGCGCGGGGCGTGATCACGCCCGCGCGAGGAACTCGATGACCAGGCGCTGCAGGTCGGCGGCCGCGAGCCCCGAGAAGTGCAGGGTCTGATCGTGGCTCAGCACCTCGTCGGCCAGGCCGGCGCCGAGGTTGGTGAGCACCGAGATCGCGGCGACCCGCATGCCGCAGTGCCGCGCGACGATGACCTCGGGCACGGTCGACATGCCGACCGCGTTGGCGCCGAGCCGGGCGAAGGCCCGGATCTCCGCGGGGGTCTCGAAGCAGGGCCCGAGCAGCGCCATGTAGACGCCTTCGCGCAGCGCGATGCCGAGGTGGGCCGCCGCGTCGCGCATGCGCTGCTGCAGCTCGCCGTCATAGGCCCCGCTCATCGCCGGGAACCGCGGGCCGAAGCCGTCGTCGTTGTGACCGACCAGCGGGTTCTGCCCCTGCATGTTGATGTGATCGACGATGAGCATCAGGCTGCCCGGCGTCGCGTCGATGTCGAGCGCCCCCGCGGCGTTCGTCGCGACGAACGTGTCGCAGCCCAGCAATCGCAGCGTCCGGACCAGCGGCACCACGGCGCTCGCCGGGTGGCCCTCGTACAGGTGCACGCGGCCCTGCAGGCACGCGACCTCGACGCCGCCGAGCGTACCGAGCACGAGGCGACCGACGTGGCCCTCGACGCTCGGCACCGGGAACCCCGGGAGGTCGGCGTACTCGACGACGGTGCGATCCTCGATGCGATCGGCCAGGCCCCCGAGCCCCGAGCCGAGGACGATGCCGCAGCGGGGGGCGCGATCGGGGGCGCGCTCGTGGATGATCTGGGCGGCCTTGCGGGCGTGCTCGCTCACGGCGGGCAGGGTAGGGCCTGGCGCCCGGCGGCGTCGAGTCCGATCGGCTACATGACCTTGCGCGCGAAGGCCGTCCACAGGCCGCGCGGCAGGGCCGCGGCCGAGCGCATCGCCGCGGCGACCGGCATCGGGAAGGCGTGGACCGCCTTCTTCGCGAGGATCGCGTCGACGATCTCCTGCGCGGCTTCGACCGGCTGCAGCTCCATCGGCAGCTTGCCCGCGCCCTCGTTCATCGCCGTGCGCACGTAGCCGGGACGGACGTCGGTCACGCAGATGCCCTTGGGCCCGAGATCGACGCGCATGCCCTCGAGCATCGCGCTCAGGTAGGCCTTCGAGGCGGAGTACACCGCGAGCTTGGGCAGGCCGCGGTAGGCCGCGATGCTCGACACCCCGACGAGGTGGCCGCGGCCGCGCGCGACCATGCCGGGGATCGCGGCGACCAGCGTCGCGGTCGCGCCGATGACGTTGACGCCGAGCATCGTCGCGCAGTCGTCCCACTGCAGCTTCGCGCTGTGACGCTGGGTGGCGACGCCGGCGTTGGCGACCACGAGGTCGAGGCCGCCCTGCTCCGCGTCGATGCGCTGCACCGCGGCCGTGATCGCCGCGGCGTCCGAGACGTCCACCGGCACGACCGTCGCGTGGCCGCCCTCCGCTCGAATCGCGGCCGCGACCGCGGCCAGCTCCGGCTCGCGTCGCGCCGCGATCGCGACGTGCAGGCCCTGACGCGCGAGCAGCTTGGCGAGCTCGGCCCCGATGCCGACGGAGGCCCCGGTGACGAAGGCGGTGCGGAGGTCGTGTCCAGCCATGGCGGCGGAGGATGGCACGAAATCCGTGGGGGGTCGTGCTACCGCAGCGGCGCCGCGGTGGCGCGCGCCGGCGGCGGCACGCCGAGCAGCGCCGCGACGGTCGGGGCGAGCTGCAGCATCGAGGGCACCTCGGTGCGACGGCCGGCGGCGACGCCCGCCGCCCGCACGACGATCGGCACCTCGCGATCATACGCCCAGGGCGATCCGTGGGCGGTGCACTCGCCCTCCTCGTCGTTGAGCAGGCCCCACTGCGGCGCGACCATGTAGATGTCGCCCGAGTGCGCGGGGTGGATGCTGCGGCACACCAATGCCGCGACGTCATCGCCCTCGCACGTGCGATCGGGTCGGTGATCGATGCGCTCGACGTACGCGAGACCGCGGGCGCGCAGGGCCGCGACGACCGCGTCCAGGGCCTTGCCGCGATCGGCGGCCGGCCGCGCGTCGAAGGCCGCGGTCATCGTCAGCTCGATGGTCGTCGCGCCGAGGACCCAGTCGCCCTCGCCGAGCACGCCCACGGCGGCCGCCTCGGCGGCGGCCTCGAGATCGTCGGTGAAGAAGAACGGGGTCGCCTTGCCCTGCGCGCGCAGGCGCTCGCGCGAGGGGACGGCGCCGTGATCGCTGGTCAGCACGGCGGCCCAACCATCGGTGCCGAGCTTGGCGTCGAGGGTGTCGAACAGCCGCCCGAGGTCGCGATCGATCCGCAGCAGGTGATCGACGCGCTCCCACGACTCCTGGCACCACACGTGGCCCGCGTAGTCGTGGGGCGAGAACGTGATCGCCAGGATGTCCGGCGCGTCATCGTCGCCGAGGTGCTCGCCGTCGATCGCCGCGAGCGCGGTATCGACGAGCAGCGTGTTCGCCCGCGGTGTGAAGGCCAGGGCCTTCGCCGGGGTCTTGGTGGCGGCGGTGCGATGGGGGAAGACGTTGCCGAGGCCGTAGGGATCGCCCTCGTCCGCGGCCGCGTCGGGTCGCCCCGCGAGGGCCTCGACCCGCCCTGCGTCGAGCGGCGTCCACGTCTCGCCGAGCCCGTCCTCGCCGAGGCCCGGGGTCGCCTTCGCGAACGCGGTGACCCACGCCGGCAGCGCCGCGCCGAAGGCCGTGCTCGACGTCATCGCCGCGCTGCCGGCATCGAACCACAGCGCGACGTCGGGGTGCTGGCCGAGCACGGTGACGGCCGCGCGGGACTTCCACCCGATCGCGACGGCGCGGGATCCAGGGCGCGCGGCGTGGAGCGCGTCGGCGATCCCCGGCACCAGCAGGCGATGGTTCGACACGCCGACGTCGCCGAGGTGACCGTCGCGCGGATCGATGAGCTTCGCCGACGGATCGTCGTCGACCTCGACGCGACGGCCCAGTGCCGGCTCGAACCATCGATTGGCGATGACGCCGTGGACCGACGGCGTCGTCCCCGATCCGATCGTCGCGTGCCCCGGCGCGGTGTTGGTCGTGGCGTACGGATACGCGGCCACGGGCCAGTACGCGCCGTCCCGCAGCAGCCGCGCGATGCCCCCGTGCAGCGCGTCGCGCTGGCCGTCGAACGACCAGCTCGGCAGCTGATCGATGACCACGAGCACGACCAGCCGGGGCGCCGCGGGGGCCGGATCGGGCGGACGCGTGGGTTCGCGCGGGGGCGGCTCGCACGACACCAGGGCGAGCGCGAGGGCGAGGGGCAGCGCGCGTGGGAACACCGGCCGCAGGGTAGCAAGGCCGTCGATCCTCGGGCGGCGGGGAAATTTTCGCCGGGGTGTTGACGGTCGTCCCGGCGGGGTTACGCCAATGAGGTCCAGAGCTGCGCGCACGGGGGGGCGGCGCTGCCGCCCCGCACGGGCGATTCGCACGCACGGACGAAAGGAGACCAACGATGCCCAATCGAAACCCAGCGCATTCGGGCGGTCGCAGGCCGCCGGATTCCGACCTGGATCTCACGCTCGCCGTGGCGCGTGCGCGGGGTCCGAACCGCATGGCGACGAACCGACAGGCGCGGTGGGATCGCGACCTCTGGCAGGCCTACGTGCTCGACGGGCCGGGCCGACGCGGTCGTGCGGCCAACGAGCCGCCGTCCGAGCCGGCGTGATCACCCACCGCCGAGACCGGCTCAGATCGGCGGCGACGGATCGTACTGGATGTATCGCCGCACCTGGCGAGCCCGCTCGACCGAGTGCATGCGCACGACGAGGTGCAGCGCGAGGTCGATGCCGGCCGATACGCCGGCGGCGGTCATCACGGTACCGTTGTCGACGAAGCGCGCGTCGGCGCGCACGTCGATGTCGTGCCCGAGCTCCGCGAGCAGCGACAAGGAGCCGTGGTGCGTCGTGGCCGGCTTGCCGTCGAGCAGGCCGGCCTTCGCGAGCACGAGGGCGCCGGTGCAGACGCTGGCGAGCGTGACGCCGCGCTGGGCCAGGTCGCGGAGCCACGCGAGCATCGCGTCGTCCTTCAGCAGCGGGCGCGTGCCGCGACCACCGGGGAGGACGAGGACGTCGAACGGCGGTGCACCGACGCGCGGGTGATCGGCGAGGACGCGCAGGCCCTTGGCGCAGCGGATGGGGCCGACGAGATCGGCGATCGTGAACACCTCGATGCCGTCGTCGGGGAACTGATCCGCCCAGGCTGCGAGGACCTCCCAGGGACCGGCGAAGTCGAGCTCCTCGACGCCTTCGAAGAGCAGTACGGCGATGCGACGCGGCTCGGACATGATCGCGCCAGAGTCTAGCCCAGTCTCCGGCGAGAAGGTGCTAGCCTCCCGGGCGCGATGTCCCCCGAGTTCTACCGAGTCCTGCACCTGTTCGGGATCTTCCTGCTGTTCTGCACCCTGGGTGGGCTGACCATGCTCGCGTGGCAGACCCGCGGCGCGCAGGCCGTGAAGGAGGAGGTCAACTCCGCTCGCAAACGCCTGGTGGCATTCCATGGCTTCGCGCTCATCGTGATCCTCGTGGCGGGCTTCGGTCTGATGGCGAAGCTCGGCATGATGAAGGGGTGGCCGACGTGGATCTACGGCAAGCTCGCGATCTGGGTCGTCCTCGGCGCCGCCGCGACCGCGGTGCGCAAGCTCGCGGATCAGGGCAAGCTGTGGATCGCCCTGTTGCCGATCTTCGGCGCGTTGGCGGCCTACCTCGCCGTCTTCCATCCGGGCTGACCCAGGCATCCGGGGATGCAGGCCGTGCCGATGCGACGCGGGACGTCGGGTCTGGGGCTCGCGTGGCTCGTGCTGGCGGTCGGATGTCCGGCGCCCGCGACCTCGACCCCGATCGAGCCGACGGACGCCGCGACGCCGGAGGTCACGACGCCGGAGGTCACGACGCCCCCGGTCACGACGCCGGTCGCGGTCGCGCCGACGGCCGCGCCGCCGACCGATCCCGCCGCGTTGGTCACGTGGCTCGGTGACCACGCGATCCTCGTCGACGGCCACGTCGATCTCCCGTGGCGCCTGCTGAAGTCCAGGGGCCCCGACGGCGCCGCGACCGAGGACGTCACCAGCGCAACCGCGACCGGCGACTTCGATTGGCCGCGGGCGAAGGCCGGTGGGCTCGACGCGCCGTTCATGTCGATCTACGTGGCGTCGAGCTTCGAGGGCAAGGGCGCGAAGGCCCACGCCGAGCAGCTCATCGCCATGGTCGAGGCGCTCGCGGCCTCGGCCCCGGACAAGTTCGCCCTGGCGCGGACGCCCGCCGAGGTCCGCGAGAATACGGCCGCCGGTCGCATCTCGCTGCCGATGGGGATGGAGAACGGCGCGCCGCTCGAGGGCGAGCTCGCCAACGTCGCGCACTTCCACCGCCGCGGGATCCGCTACATCACCCTGACGCACTCGCGCGACAACCACATCTCCGACTCGTCGTTCGACACCCGCCACACCCACGGGGGCCTGTCGACCTTCGGCAAGCAGGTGGTCGCGGAGATGAACCGCGTCGGCATCATCGTCGACGTCTCGCACCTGTCGGATCAGGCCTTCTGGCAGGTGCTGCAGACCAGCCGCGCGCCGGTGCTCGCCAGCCACTCGTCGTGCCGCCACTTCACGCCGGGCTTCGAGCGGAACATGAGCGACGAGATGATCCAGGCGCTCGCCGCCAAGGGCGGCGTCATCATGATCAACTTCGGCAGCGCCTTCCTCGACGGCGCGATCGCCAAGGCCCGCGACCGCCACGAGGCCGCGGTCGCCAAGCGCCTGCGCAAGGCCAAGCTCGCCGCCGACAGCGAGGCCGGCGCCGATCTCGTGGTCGCCTACGAGAAGGACCACCCCGCGCCGCGGGCCACGGTCGAGCAGGTCGCCGATCACATCGAGCACGTCATCGCACTGGTCGGCATCGACCACGTCGGCCTCGGCTCCGACTTCGACGGCGTCGGCGACTCGCTGCCGGCGGGCCTGCGGCACGTGGGCGAGTACCCGAACCTCATCCGGGTGCTCGTCGACCGCGGCCACTCCGCCGAGGCGCTGACCAAGCTGCTGGGCGGCAACGCCCTGCGGGTGTGGGAGCAGGTCGAGGCGGTCGCGCGACGGACGGACGATTCCTCGTCGGGGCCGTGATCAATCGGCCCGCGGCGTCCGACTGGGAGAGCATGGACACGCGTCACCAGTCCGGCGGTGTGAGCCTCCAGCCCCCGCGAGCCGCCGCGGTCGACGAGCGTCGGCTGCTCCAGGCGGTGTACCGCCGCGTCTTCGGCGAGGCCGAGCCGGTGACGGTCGGCCGCTTCACGCTGCTCGAGCGCATCGCCAGCGGCGGGATGGGCGTGGTCTTCAAGGCCTACGACAACCAGCTCGATCGCAAGGTCGCGGTGAAGTTCATCCAGGTCGACAGGGCCGGCGCCTCGGCGCGGCGGGGGCTGGTCAAGGAGGCGCGCGCGCTCGCCCGGCTGTCCCATCCCAACGTGGTGCAGGTCTACGAGGTCGGTGAGGCGGCGGACGGCGAGCTCTTCCTCGCGATGGAATTCGTCGAGGGCGTCACGCTGCGAGCGTGGCTCGGTTCGGCTTCGCGTCGCTGGTCCGAGGTGGTCGACGTGTGCCTGCAGGCCGCGGACGGCCTCGCGGCCGCGCACGCGGCCGGATTGGTCCACGGCGACTTCAAGCCCGAGAACGTGATGGTCGGGACGGATCCGTCGGCCGGCGTGCGCGCGCGCGTGGTCGACTTCGGCCTGGCGCACGTCGGTCCCCGCGAGGATCCGGGCGGTGACGTCGGGCTCGATTTCGCCGCCGAAGTCTCGGGCGCGTCGACGCTCGGGCGCGGCGTCGCGGGCACGCCGTCGTACATGGCGCCGGAGCAGCTCCGCGGCGCGCCGCTCGGGCCGGCGGCCGATCAGTTCGCGTTCTGCGTGACGCTCTTCGAGGCACTCTGCGGCGCGCGTCCGTTCGCGGGCGACACCCTCGGCCAGCTGCTCGAGAACGTCGAGGCGCAGCGCGTCGCGGTCGCGGAGGATCGCAGCGGGATGCCGTCGACGCTGCATCGCGTGCTGTTGCGCGGACTCGCGGCGGATCCCGGCGCGCGGCACCCGTCGATGCGACTGCTCGCGGACCAGCTGCGGGCGTTGCGTCGCCGGCCGCGGCGCCGCGGGCTCGCCGTCGCGGCGACGATCGGGACTGCGGTGGCGACGATGGCGGCAGCCGCATGGCTGAGGACCGCGCCAGTGCCGGCAACGGGCGACGCGGAGGCGACAACGCTCGGCCTGGCGAGGGCGCAGGCGCTCGTGCAAGAGGATCCCAGCGCCGCCTTGCTCGCGCTCGACGCCCTCGGCGACGACGCCCTCGGGCCCGCCGCGTTCGTCATCGCCGAACAGGCCGCACTCTCCGGGTGGGCTGATCGGGCCTGGACGATCGGCACGCAGCTCTCGGTCCACGCAGTGTCGGGATCCAAGATCCTCGCGGCTCGTGCAGACACCCGCGAACTGCTGGCGATCGACGCGCTGGACGGCGAAACGACCCGGCTGCTGCAAGGCATCGATCCTCCGGGCGACGAGCGAATCCGCGGCGACGCGCGGCCGCGGCTCCTCACCGACCCCGGAGGCGCCGCGGCGGTGGTGTTCGACGGCCGCGAGTCCCGGCTCCTCGACCTGCGCGCGGGCACCAGCGTCTCGCTCGAGCTGGGGAGCGCCGAGCCCGACTCGGTTCGTTTCGGGGCCAGGGGCACGCGCGCAGTGATCCGCGCGGGTGAGGCCGTGCTCGTCGTCGACGTGCCCAGCGGTCGCCGGCTGCTGGAGCTCGCGGTGGCCGCGGGTACGCGCGTGCACGTCTCGCTCGAGCCCGCGGGGACGCGGGTGGCCGTGGGGAGCCTCGGGGAGTCGCCGGGGGTTTGGGAGATCGACACTGGAGCCTCCCTCGTGCTCGAACCCAGCGAGGTCGCCCACTCGGCGTTCATCGACGCCGAGCACCTCGTGACCGCGGGGACCCGCGGTGGGCTCACGCTGTGGAGTCTCGTCGACGGTACGGCCCGGACCGTCGGGGCGTCGAGTGTTCGGCACGTGTCGCTCGCCGTCACCGAGGCTTGGATCGTGACTCGAGCGGCGGACGACGGGATTCACGTGTACGAGCGGTCCTCCGGGCGGTTGCGGCGGTTCGAAGGCGCGAGCTACCCCGTGGTGTCGTCCGATGGTCGTTGGGCGGCGTGGCTCACCGCAGACGGGCGCGCTCGGGTCCTCGAGTTGTCGAGCCTCACCGAGCGGGACCTCGCCGTCGGCGCGCCGATCGTCGATCTCGCGTTCGCCGAACAGGGCGGCGGGATCGTCACGTGGGACGACGACCGAACGGCAAGACACTGGCCATTGCACGCCGAGCCTCCGGCGGTCGGGCGCGAGGCCGGGGTGATGACGGACCTCGTCCTCGACCACCACGGGAGCAATGTGGTGGCCGCTTACCGGGAGGGCGAGGTGTGTCGTTGGGGGGCATCGGACGGGGCATTGGCGTGGTGCGGCGAGGACTCGGCCCCACTCGACCTCGCGCTCTCCCGCTCCGGAACGCTCGTGGCCAGCCGCGGCCATGGCGGCACGATCACCGTGCGCGACGCGGGCGATGGCGCGATCGTGCACGTCACCGAACCGTCGCAGGGTGGAATGGTGTTCGACGGCGACGCGCTGTTGGTCCAGGCCGACGGGCGCCTATGGCGGATCGATCCTCTCACCGGGTCCCGTGAAGCGCTGTTCGACTCTCCGAAGCGCTGCACGAACCTCGCGCTCGATCCGCAATCGACGCGACTCCTCGCCGCCTGCTTCGACGGGGGCCTGCACACGACGCTGCGGATGTGGTCATTCCCCGATGGACGCGCTGCCGACCCCGGGCTGCTGGACGCTGGCTGGGCGATGGTGATGCTGGACGCCGACCACCTCGTCGGCGGTGACCTCGGGCACGCGCTGATGCGAATCGATCTGCCGACCGGTGAACGCTCGACGATCGGTCGCGGGCGGAACTGGACCCAGCTGGACCGCGATGCGGCGGGGGGCACCGTGGCTGTCGGTGGCGCCCTGGAGGGCGTCGCGCTCTACGACCCGGCTGCAGATGCGAGCGTGGTCGTGCCGGGGACTGCTGGTGCCGCAGAGGTGGTCGCGATCAGCGGCGATGGCAGGACGGTGGCGTACTCGGTGGATCGTCGCACGATCTCGTTCCGCCGCCGCGAGGTCCCGCGCGAGCCTGCGGCCCTGCGCGAGTGGATCGCAGCGCATCGCCTCGTCGAGGGCCGCGTGGAGTGAGACCGATGGACGTCGAAGCCGACCTCTACCGGGCGTGGGTGGCGGGCGATCGCAACGCGGGCGCGCGCCTGATCGAGCGGGCGCTCCCGTCGGTGAGCCGGTTCTTCGCCAACAAGGTCCTCGCGACCGCCGAGCACGAGGACCTGGTCGCGATGACCTTCGAGCGCTGCGCGAAGAGCCTGGGCGGCTGGCGTGGCGCCGGCTCGTTCCGCGCCTATGTCCTCGGCATCGCCCTCAACGTGCTGCGTGACGAACTCCGGCGCCGCGCTCCGCCCGGACCGTTGGGCACGGCGTCGTTCGCGGCGTGCGGGCCGTCTCCGAGCGCGGCGCTCGCCGAGCGCGACGAACAGCGGCTCTTGCTCGCCGGTCTACGGGCGATCCCCATCGAGTACCAGACCGTCCTCGAGCTGCAGCTCTTCGAGGATCTGTCGCGAGACGAGTGCGCCGCGCTGCTCGGCGTGCCGCCCGGCACGGTCGCGAGCCGGGTCCGCCGCGCGCGCGAGCTGCTCGCGGCCGCGGTCGAGCAGCTCGCAGGGACGCTGACGCTCGCGGAATCCACGATCTCCGGGATCGACGTGTGGGCGCGATCCGTGCGCGAACGGCTGGTGTGACCGCCGCGTCGCGTCGTCGTACGATGTCGGCCCCTTCGATGCCGACCCACGGACCCATCGATCGCAGGGCGCCCGTCGAGCGCATCGCCCTCGACCAGCACTCGTGGCTCGACGTCGTCCGCGGCTTCGCCCACGACACGGATGCGACGTTCCATCGGCTGGTCCGCGAGGTGCGGTGGTCGCAGAACCGGCAGATCCGCGGCGGCCGCAAGGTCGACGACCCGCGCCTCGACGGCTCGCTCACCCGCGAGGAGGCGGCCGGCGATCCCACGTTCCACTTCACGCGGCTCATCCTCGAGGCGCGCTACCGGGTGCGGCTGATGGGCCCGCACCTCGTGTACTACCGCGACGGTCGCGACAGCATGGGCTTCCACCGCGACGACACGCTGCGGTGGCTCGACCAGACCATCATCGCCGGGCTCGCGTTCGGGGCCACGCGGCCGTTCCAGCTCGTCGCACGCAGCGGCGGCCCGATCACCGAGATCGAAGTCGCCGCCGGCGATCTCTACGTGATGGGCGGCCGCTGCCAGGTCGACTGGTTCCACGGCGTCCCGAAGCTGCCCGAGTGCGGCCCGAAGATCTCCGCGGTGTGGCGCTGGACCTCGCGCACCGGCCGGCCGGTCGAGCCGTGGGTCAGCTGACGGGGGCTGCGAGCGGGTCGAAGTACACGTCGGCGACGGAGAGCTCGATCGTCAGGCTGTCGAGGACGACGGCCTCGCCGGTGCGGAACGACAGCAGCGTCCAGCGATCGTCCAGTCGCCGCCAGACGTCGATGCGCGGCTCGTCGTGGGCCACCAACGCGATCTCGCGCAAGCTCGGGACGCGTTTGTAGTGCGCGAGCTTCTCACCGCGATCGTAGTCCTCGGTCGACGGGCTCAGCACCTCGACGAGCACGATGGGGTTCGAGACCGAGTGGCCGCGTCGGTCGTCGGGGTCGAGCTCGATCGCACCGCAGACCACCGAGGCATCGGGGTAGGTGGCCAGCCCGGTCTCGCGGACACGGACCCGGAGGTCGGACGTGAAGACGCGGCAGGGCCGACCCAGGAGCGCCTGCCCCAGCAAGCGGATGAGGTTGCCGGCGATCGCGGCGTGGGCCGGGCTGCCGCCGGCCATCGCCCAGACCTCGCCGTCGAGGAACTCGTGCTTGCCCGTCGCGGCAGCCTCGAGCTCGACGTACTCGTCGAAGCTGAACCGCTGCCGCGCGAGCTGCCGCATCGCTCGAGGCTACCACGGGGGGCCGGAGGGGGCCCGCGGGCACCCTCGGGGCCGGGAATTCCGCGGCGATTCCCCGTCTCAACGCGTCCGCATGCCGGTGCAGCCGTCGACGATCTCGATCTCCCGCATGCCGCTGGCGACCGTCACGCTCGAGATGCCGTTCTCACTGTCGTCGACGATCCAGAACATGTCGCCCGGCTGGAACGTCGCGCTCGTCGACGAGTTGCTGCTCATCGACGAGTAGCGGCCGCTGCCGAACTTCGGCTTGTCGCCGAAGAAGACCTTCACGTTCTGCTTGCAGCTGTTGCGCAGCGTGACGCTGACGGGGCCCGCCGGCGTGGGCGCCGACGCTGGCGCCGCCGCGGTCTCCGGACCACCGCCGCCGATCGTGCGCTCGGCCGGCTCGCCACTCGAGCTCGGTGCAGCAGCGCCCGCCGGCGCCGTACCGTCGGGGGCGGTCGTCGGGGCGGCGGTGCTCGGCTGGAAGAGGAAGCAGGCCGGCGCGAGCGCGGTGACGAGGGCGAGGGCGACGAGGCGTGCGAACATCTCCGTCAACGACGGGCGATCGGGCGGGCGGTTGCGCCGCCCGCTGGGGCAATCACACCGGGGCCGAGGACACGCACGCACGGCGCCGGCGCGTCGGCGCCGACGTGCGGGGCTCGTCGAGGCCGGGGCACGGCGAACCGCGAGCGCGAGCAGCACGACCTCGCTCCGATCGAGGGCGGCCGCGGGCCACCCGCTTGCGTCGAGATGTGAGCCCTGGAATGCTCGAAGTCCATGGGTGGTGCCGTCGGTGTCTGCGTCGAGTGACTTGGGATGACGGCTCGGTGTCAGCGGCCGTCTGCATCGGGGATCGTAGCCCTCGGGGCGCGGCGGTGGGCGATCGCGTGGCTTGCGATCTCGGCGACGGGTTGCGGGCCATCGACGGACACACTCGCGCAATGGCAGGAACTGCTGTTCGTGAGGGCGTTGGAGGACGACGCTGCGCTGATGACCGTCTCCCCGGACGGCTCCGGCCTTGCGCTGGTGCGCTCAGGCGTGACAACCGTGAGCGCCTCCCCGGACGGCGCGCAACTCGTGTACGAGGATGGCAAGGGCAGGTGGGCACTCGCCGAAGGCGACGAGGAGCCGGAACCATTCGACATCGTCCCGTTGGCCTGGTCACCGGCGGGCCTGCGTGTTGCCGGGTGGCTGCGAGCCGACGCCGGATTGTGGGTGCATGATTTCGCCGATGCGAGCCGCGTGCGCGTGTCGGATGGTGGCGCGGCGACACCTGTGTCGTGGGCGCCCGACGGGTCCTGCTTGGCGGCGGTCGTGGATGCGCTCGAGCTGTGGGTCATGGACGCCGATGGCGCGACGGCGCGCCGAGTCGCAAGCGCCGACGAAGAGATCACGGCCATTGCATGGGCGCCGGACGGCGGATCGATTGCTTTCCTCACCTACGGGTCTGCGGTCGTCGTCGGCGCGACGTCGGGAGCCCGGACATTCGAGCACGACCGGGGCATTCCACCTGGGTATTTTCCACCGAACGGCCTCGGTTTCTCGGCCGACGGCCGATGGTTGGCGTGGTTCGACCTCGGCGGTGCTGAAATGCGAGCGCCCGACGGAACGATCCGACAGTCGGTCGCCGGCGCGGCGAACTGGGGGCCGCGCTGGGCGGCCGAGACGAATCACGTGGCGTTCTTGGTGCCGCCAAGGGGGGGCGACTGCGGGGGCGATTGCGCGGGCATGGTCATCGTCGACGCGCAAACCCGCTCCGAGAGCTTCACCCCGCGGGTGCGACAGTTGGCGTGGGCGCCCACGGGCATGCAGGTCGCAGTGGTGTTCGCAGATTCGTTCCCTGTGCCGACCCCCTCGCGCCTCGGGGTCTTCGACGCTCGCTCGGGGGACTTCGAAGCCCTCGGCGATTGGGCGCGTGATGACTCGAGCTCGGATCGCGACGTGATCTGGCGCGGCGGACCGCAGTAGCGCCTCGAAGCGCTGCGGGTCGCCCACCGTCGACATCAAAACTCCTCGGTCGCCGCGCGATCCGGGCCCGGAATCGACGAGGGCGCCGCTTGGGCGCCCTCAGTTGGAATCGAACGGCCGGCGCGTCGGCGCCGGCGTGCGGTGTCAGTTCTCGACGAAGGCCTTCAGCCGCTTGCTGCGGCTGGGGTGCCGGAGCTTCCGCAGCGCCTTCGCCTCGATCTGACGGATGCGCTCGCGGGTCACCGAGAAGTCCTGGCCGACCTCTTCGAGCGTGTGGTCCGAGGCCTCGCCGATGCCGAAGCGCATGCGCAGGACCTTCTCCTCGCGCGGCGTGAGCGTGGCGAGGACGCGGCGGGTCTGGTCGGCGAGGTTGAGGTTGATGACCGCGTCCGACGGCGAGGTCATGTTCTTGTCCTCGATGAAGTCGCCGAGGTGCGAGTCTTCCTCCTCGCCGATCGGGGTCTCGAGGCTGATGGGCTCCTTGGCGATCTTGAGGACCTTGCGGACCTTGTCGAGCGGGAGCTCCATCTTCTCGGCGATCTCCTCGGGCGTGGGCTCGCGGCCGAGCTCCTGCACCAGGTAGCGGCTGGTGCGGATGAGCTTGTTGATCGTCTCGATCATGTGGACCGGGATGCGGATCGTCCGCGCCTGGTCTGCGATGGCGCGGGTGATGGCCTGTCGGATCCACCACGTCGCGTACGTCGAGAACTTGTAGCCGCGCTTGTACTCGAACTTGTCGACGGCCTTCATCAGGCCGATGTTCCCCTCCTGGATGAGGTCGAGGAACTGCAGGCCGCGGTTCGTGTACTTCTTCGCGATCGAGACGACGAGGCGGAGGTTGGCTTCGACCAGCTCGGCCTTGGCCTTCTCGGCCTGACGACGCGCGGTCATCAGCTTGCCGTGGAGCTCCTGCAGCTCCGGGGCCCGCATCGAGGTCTCCTGCTCGACTTGCTTGATGCGCTTGGTGGCGAGGCGCATCCGCGCCTCGACCTCGTGCAGCTCGGACGGATGCAGGCCGAGGCGACGGCAGAGCTTGAACTCCTCCTCCTCGGACAGGCGCACGTCCTTGAAGAGCTTGCGCAGCTCCTTCAGGTCCATGCCGGCGCGCCGCTCACACTCGGTGAGGTCGCGCTCCGCTCGCATCACGCGATCAACCAGCTGCGTGAGCTCCTCGACGATGCCGTCGATCGGGCGACGGCTGAGGTTCATGTCGGTGATGGCGTCGACGCACGCGGTCTCGTGGTCGTCGATCGCGATCTGGGCCTTGCTGCGCTTCTCGCCGGGCTTCTTCTCGGCGAGGGGATCGATCTGCTCGCGGAGCTTCTCGAGCTCCTTCTGGTGGCGACGGATCCGCTCGAGCTGCTTCTGCATGTTCTCGAGCGCGGCCTCTTGGTTGACCGGGCTCGGCTCGGGGGCCGCGGCAGCCAGCGCCGTCATCGGACCGCCATCGGCCGGGTTGCTGACCTGGATGACGTCCTTGATGCGCATCTGACCGCGCTTGATGCGGTCGTACATGTCGAAGATGAACGGGATCGCGACCGGGCTACGCAGCGCGATCTCGAGGAGGCGACGCTCGCCCTCCTCGACGCGCTTGGCGATCTCGACCTCGCCCTCGCGGGTGAGCAGCGAGACCGAGCCCATCTTGCGCAGGTACATGCGCACCGGATCGTTGGTGCGGGCCTGCTCGTCCTCTTCCTCGTCCTTCTCGTACCGCTTGGGCATCACCTTGCGGGTGGCGACCTTGGTGGCGGCAGTCTTCGCGGCGGCGGTCTTGGGCTCGTCCTTGGCGACGATGGACACGCCCTCGGCGACGAGCATCGCCTCCCACTGATCGAACTCGGCCGGGTCGATGAGATCGGGGGGGAGCAGCTCCTGCAGCTCGTCGACGGTGATGTGCCCCTTCTTCTTGCCGTACGCGATCAGGTTCTTCTTGAGCTTCTCGGCGTCGACGGTTCGCGTCGGGGTCTTGCGCATCATGGTGGAGGCCTCGAGACCTTGGGCAGGGTGAGCCATGGGGAAGTTAAGTCCGGGTTGACGTGCCGACGACGTCAGTTGCGCGGGGGCTGCGGGTCGACGGGGCGGCGAAGCTCGTCGATGCGGCGGGAGAGTTGCAGTCCGTAATTCTGACGCTCGGCGGCCTCGCGGTCGAATCCCTCCGCGGCGAGGCGACGGGCTTCGGCGTCGACGCGGCGTTTCTCGTCGACCAGGGCCTCGCGCTCGCAACGCCGGACGAGATCGAGCAGAACGGCCTGCGGGTTGGTGGCCCCGAGGTCGCGGTACTCGCCGGCGAAGACGCGCTCGTGGACGAGCGCCTGGGCGTCGGCCTCGACGAGTGCCAGCAGCTCGGGCATGCCGAGCTCCTCGCCGCGTCGCGCACCGTCGATGACCGCATGCACGATGGGGGCGAGCCGCGGATCTTTAATCCAATCGAGCGCGCCCGCCCGCTCGGCGACGCCCGCCAAATGGGGCGCGTCGACCAACAGCATGGCCAGTTGGCTCTGGCCTGCTGGCAGAGGCTGCAGGGGGCGCACGGCCGCGGATAGTGGCACAGGTCCCTGCGATGTCGAGCGAAAGTGGCGAGAGTTTTCTTCCGGCTGTCGCGCGTTCGGGCCACGGTGGCCTGGGTCGCGTGCCGGGTGGCTCGGATCGCGATGCGACGGGCCCGACTGCCCGTTGCCGGCCGAGCGCGCCGCCGCGGCGGCGGCATCGGCCAGCTTGCGTAGCGTCGACTCGACGCGGGACAGTGGCACGTCGAACAATGACGCCGCGCGGTCTGCGTAGAGCTGCCGCTGGCTCTCTCGCGGGGCACGGGCGACCAGCGGCAAGATGCGATCCAACGCGCGCGCCCGGGCATCGACCGCATCGCCGGCGGTCTGGGCCATGCGCACCATCATCTCGACCAGCGCGGCCTCGGGCCGGGCGAGCATCGACTTCAGCCGCTCGGGGCCGAGGCTGTCGGGGTCCTCACCCTCGGGGAGCAGCACCATCCGCACGTCGAGGTCCGCCTCGAGCAGCAGGGGCAGGGCGGCCCACGCGGCCTTGCGCCCGGCGGCGTCACCGTCGAACGCCATCACGACCTGATCGCAGAACCGCGCCATCAATCGGGCCTGATCGGCGGTCAACGCGGTCCCCAGGGGGGCAACGGTCTCGCGCTGACCCCATTGGTGCATCCGCACGACGTCGAGGTTCCCCTCGACCAGGATCGCCCTGCGGGTGGCAGAGAGGGCCGCGCGCGCCTGCTGGAGCCCATAGAGCGACTTGCCCTTGGTGTAGAGCAGCGACTCCGACGAGTTGATGTACTTCGGGGGCGCCACGTCGCCGACGGCCACGTCGTGGGGCGGTACGACGCGGGCGGAGAAGGCGATCACCTCACCGCCGGGGGCCACGACCGGGAAGACGAGGCGACCGCGGAATCGGTCGTACCACTGGCCCGATTTCTCGCTGCGGCCGATGAGGCCGAGCCGCTCGGCCATCGGGAGTGACAGGCGCTTGGCTGCGATCGTGGAGGCGAGGCGATCCCAGCCCGCCTCGCTCGGGGCCGGGGCGTAGCCGAGGCGGAAGGCCTCGACGCTCTCGGCGTTCAGTCCGCGGCTCGCGACGTAGGCCCGGCCGGCCTCGCCCTCGGGGCCGTCGCCGAGGATCGCCTGCCACGTCTGCGTGGCGAGGGTGCACAGGGCGTAGGCCTCGTCCTTCTCGGACTCCCGCTTGGCGTCCTGCGGGGACTCGGCCGGGAGGGTCACCCCGTAGAGATCGGCCAGCTTGCGCACCGCCTCGGGGAAGCTCTTGCCCTCGATCTCCATGACGAAGCGGATCGCGTCGCCGCCCTGGCCACACCCGAAGCACTTGAAGCCCTTGCGGGTCGGGTTGACGTTGAAGCTCGGGGTCTTCTCGCCGTGGAAGGGGCACAGGCCCTTGTAGTTCTGACCGGCGCGGCGCAGCTCCATGTAGCGACCGATGAGGTCGACGATGTCGACCCGATCGCGGACCTCCTGCACCTTGTCGTCGGGGATCTGGGCCATGCCGTCGGGGCGCCGGTTCGTCGCGGCCGGCCAAGCGGCCGCCCCGGAGGTGGATCCCTACGATGGGCGGGGGCGGCGGGCAACCATGCCGAAAAGTTGCGGCCCCAACCCCCGCCATGGCAGGGCGTGGGGGGCCATGCTGATCCCCCCTTCGACCACGCACGCGGCCCCCGGCGAGGCCGACGCCAGCTCCCCCGCAGCGGCCGAAGCCGACCGACGGGTCAGCGGGCGGCGGGGACGCGCGCGGGATCGGCTGCTCGACCGCGGGAGCCACCCGACCGCGGTCCCCGCGGGGAGCCTCTCCCGGGTCCGCGACATCGAGAACATGCTGCTGTTCATCGACGACGATCTCCGCGAGACCGCCCTGGCGATGACCCGCATCGAGGACTACCTGACGCGGACGCTGCAGACCCTCGAGTCCCCCGAGATCCGCCGCGAGCACGTGCACGCGCTCGCGAGCGAGACCCGCGTGCTCGATCACCTCGACCAGCTGTCCGAGACCCTCGAGAGCCTGCGTCGCCGGCTCTCGAAGCTCTCGACGACGATGAAGTGACGGCGGCCCGTCCGCGTTCGGGGCGGCGCGTTCGCGCTGGCACGCGGCCGCAGATATCATGCCCGGCACGTGACCGACGGCCGAAGCCCGCCGCTGCGACCGGAGCTCGCGACCCAGGCGTTGGTCGTCACCGCGGCGCTGTACCTCGGATACGCGGCGCTCGGCGCCGTCGGCCTCTCGAACGATCTGCGCTACCTCGGCTTGGTCGCGGGCTTCTACCTGCTGCCGGGCTATCTCCTGCGCCGCGATCCGGAGCGCGCCCGCGAGTGGCAGGTCGGGCCCGACGGCGTCATCCCGCGGTGGTCGTGGCGCGGCGCGAAGTGGGCGGCGATCCTGGCGCTGCTGGTGTTCCCGCCGTTCGTGCTCGGGTTCCTGTGGTTCTACGCGAAGGTCTGCAACGGCGACCTCGGCGTGCTCTCGCCAGTGCTCTGGATCGAGGGCCTGACGCCGGCGGCCGGCGGGCTCGAGCGCTACCTCGATCGATTCTGCCGCGCCTACGGCGGCGACTTCTGGCCGTCGTCTCTGCGCGTGCCCGAGGCGTGGCTGCTGTACGGCGGGGCGGGCGTACTGCTCGAGGTGGCCAAGGAGCTCTTCACGATCGCATTGCCCGAGGAGGTCTTCCACCGCGGGTACCTCATGAGCGCGCTCGAGCAGCGGTGGCCGGCGCGCCGGCGGATCCTCGGCGCGCCGCTCGGCCTCGCGGCGCTGCTGGCGTGCCTGATCTTCGCCGTGGGTCACCTCGTCGGCGAGCTGGCGCTGGCGCGTCTGGCGACCTTCTTCCCGAGCCTCGTGTTCTCGTGGCTGTGGCGACGCAGCGGCAGCCTCTGGGCGCCGGCGCTGTTCCACGCCGCGTCGAACCTGCTGATGTCCGTGCTGCTCGCGAGCACGTTCGGTCGCTGACGCGATCGGCCGACGGTGATCCGCGGCGCCCGATCCGCCGCGTCCTGCGATGCCGTGGTGCTTGACGTCGCCGCAGGATCCTCGAAGATATCCAAGTGAACATCCAAGTGAACATCTCTGGTTGGTTGGTTGGGGTGGGTGGGGTGGGTGGCACGGTGCTCATGACTCCCGGTGTCGCGTTCGCGGCCAACGTCGCCCTCGAGGCGCCGGCTGGGTCCACGTTGACGCAGGCCGGCGAGGTGCTCGAGGACGTCGCGAGCCTGCTCGAAGAGCGCGGTCACACCGTGACCGTGGTATCGGGCGCTGACATCGACACACTCGAGGAGATCCAACAGTTCGACACCGTCGTGATCGGCGGGAGCGCCTTCGGCGAAGTCGACGTCTTCGAGTTCGACGCGGTCCTCGTCGAGTACGTGGGCGGTGGAGGCGGCCTCGTGGTTCCGGGGATCCTCTATCTGATCGTCGATGCGGGCGCGCCCCCCCCGGGCCTCGACACCATCGCGCCGACGGACCCGGCGGCCTTCGCGGTCGGTGGCGGACTGATCGAGCTCGTTCCCGGGAGCGAGATCACCGACGGGCTCTCCGACTGGAACAACACGGCCTTCGACATCCTCCCCGGCCCGATCCGTGACAGTGCCTTCGCGCTGAGCACGATTGGTGGCGAGCTCGACTCGGCCGCGGGGGAGTTCGAAGGCGGGCGTGTCGTGACCCTCGGCCCACTGTTCACGACGGAGTACAGCGGCGGCTTGGCCAACGAGTTCCTGCTCGATGGGTCGACGCCGGACGCCACCGAGATGTTCTTGCGGTCGATCGAGTGGTCGGCGGAGAACGCCGTCGCACCCGAGGGCTGCCACGACGGTGTTCTCGACCCGGGCGAGATCTGCGACGACGGCAACTTCAGCAACACCGACGACTGCGTCAACCCGTGCGTGCCGGCCAGCTGCGGCGATCACTACGTGCACGCCGGCGTCGAGCTCTGCGACGACGGCGACGAGGACAACAACGACGCGTGCCTGGTCGGGTGCATCCCCGCCAGCTGTGGCGACGGCTTCACCCGCACCGGCGTCGAAGACTGCGACGACACCAACGACGACGAGACCGACGCATGCCTGAGCACGTGCGAGGCGGCGTCCTGCGGCGACGGGTTCCTGCGCGCCGGGGTCGAGACCTGCGACGACGGCAACCTCGACGACTCCGACGATTGTCCGGGGTCGTGCCAGCCGGCCGTGTGCGGCGACGGCTACGTGCTCGCGGGGGTCGAGCCCTGCGACGACGGCAACGACGTCAACGACGATGACTGCCTGAACGGTTGCATCGCGCCCACCTGCGGCGACGGCTTCCTGCAGAACGGCACCGAGGGGTGCGACGACGCCAACGACGACAACACCGACGCGTGCGTCGGCGCGACGTGCCAGCTCGCGAGCTGCGGCGACGGCTTCGTCTTCGCTGGGTTCGAGGCGTGCGACGACGGCAACGACCAGCCGGGAGACGGCTGCACGGCGTGCCAGCTGGACGGCGACGAGAGCTCGAGCGGCGGCGAGAGTTCGAGCAGCGGCGGCGAGAGCTCGACCGGTGGAGGCTCCACGGGGGACTCGGGCGGGTCGTCGGACACCGGCGACGCAGAGAGCAGCGACGGGGGCAATACCGCGGGCTCGAGCTCGGGCGGCGGCGAATCGCTGGACTCGAGCGGCGGCGATGCCTCCACGGATGCGGAGTCCACGGGCGAGCCCGCCATCGGCAGCGACGGCGGTGGCTGCAGCTGCCGGAGCGCCGGGACGACATCGACCGCGCCGTGGTGGCTCGTGGCCGTTGGGCTCTGGCGTCGTCGCGCCCGCCGTCCAACGCGTCGATGAACGATCAGCGCGGCGCCGACCGAACGCGCCGCGTCGCGCTGCGCGTCGCGGCGGTCGATCGATCGCGCTCCCCCGGCGGCGGCGTCGGATCCATCGCCAGGACGTCGGCTTCTTCGCGCGCGAGCACGGCTCGCAGGCGCGGGTGCTGGAACCGCCGCTCCACCGTGATCGCGTAGAACGTCTCGAAGAGCCCGGGCACGACGCCGTACTCGCACAGCTCGCCGCTGCGGATCTCGTCGCGGACGACGACAGAGGGCAGCAGGGCGATGGCGTCGGTGTCGCGGGCGAGCAGGCGCATCGTGGCCATGTCGTCGACCTCGGCGAGGACCCGCACCGCGATGCCGCGCTGCTCGCACAGCGCGTCGAACTCCGTCCGGATCTCGCTGTCCGGCCCGGGTAGGATCATCGGGACCGCGGCGAGCTCGGCGTCGAACTGCACCGGCTCGGCCCGCGGGCGACCGACGAGGCTCACCGCCTGGCGTGCGATCCGCCGGCACCGCCACGCGCGCCCCGGTTCGCGGTGCGTCGGTCGATTCGACAGCACCAGGTCGAGGTCGTGGGCCGCGAGGCTCTCGAGGAGATCGTCGAGGCGCCCCGACTGCAGCCGCAGCGGGATGCCGCCCTCGCCGAGCAGCGGCTGGACGAACGACTCCTGGAAGTTGCGCGAGAGGGTCGCGACGGCGCCGATCCTCAGCACGTCGGCGCGACCGCGGCCGCGCTGCAGCGCGGCCACCAGCTCTGCCCCCGCGCCGAAGATGGTCTCGGCGTACTGGAGCGCGACGCCGCCGGCTTCGCTCAGCGCGAGGGTGCGCCCCGTGCGGTGGAACAGCGCCTCGCCGAGCGCGTCCTCGAGCTGGCGGATCTGTGCCGACAGCGCCGACTGGGACACGCGCAGGCGCGCGGCGGTGCGCGTGAGGTTGCCGTCCTTCGCGACGGCCCAGAAGTAGTGCAGGTGGTGGAAGTTCAGCGCCGTCGCCGTCATCGAATTCGTTCTCCAATAGGAAACGTGACGTGCATAATTATGCCATTTTACAGAACGTTGGTCTCGGCTAGATCCCTCGGCGATGACGCTCGAGAACCCCTGGTCGCTCCCGCTCTCCGCGCTCGCGCTCGGCATCCCGATGACCTTCGCCGTCGCGGCGCTCGCGGAGTCGCGGACGCGGCCGCTGCGGTTCGGGGGGCTCGCGACCGGGATCGCCCTCGCCCTGGCGACGGCGGTGCTGGCCGGCAGCCTCTCGATGCCCGCGGGGGCGACGACGCCGGCGACGGGGCTGGCCGCGAGCGCGGCTCGGTTCGTCCGCGTGGATGTGGTCACCGGCGTGATGTCGATGTTGATCGCCGTGCTGGCGCCGGTGATCGTGCCGTACTCGCGCCGCTATCTCCATGGCGACCCACGCCTGCACCGGCACGCGCGCGCCTTGATGGCGGTGCTCGCGTCGGTCTCCACGCTCGTGGTGGCCAACGATCTCGCGATCATCGCCCTGGCGTGGATGGGGACGAGTCTCGGGCTCCACACTCTGCTCACGTTCCACCCCGATCGGCGGCAGTCGATCATCGTCGCGCACAAGAAGTTCCTGCTGAGTCGGCTCGCGGATGTGTGCCTCATCGGCGCCGCAGCGCTGCTCGGCCTCGGTGTGGGGAGCCTCGATCTGGAGGTCATCGCGGCCTCGGTGCGGGCGCACGACGGCCTCCCACCCTCTGCACACGCGGCCGCGGTGCTGGTGGTCCTCGCCGTGGTGCTGAAGTCGGCGCAGCTGCCGTTCCACGGCTGGCTCATCCAGGTGATGGAGGCGCCGACGCCGGTGTCGGCGCTGCTGCACGCGGGTGTGGTCAACATCGGCGGCTTCGTGCTCCTGCGCCTCGCGCCGCTGGTGGACCAGGCACCGGTGGCGCAGGCGCTGCTGGTGGGCATCGGCATGGTCACTGCGATCGCAGCCTCGCTGGTCGCGACCACGCGGGTCAGCATCAAGGTGGCGTTGGCCTGGTCGACATGCGCGCAGATGGGCTTCATGTTGGTGCAGTGCGGGCTCGGGGCCTGGCACCTGGCGCTGCTGCACCTGGTGGCGCACTCGCTGTACAAGGCCCACGCGTTCTCGAGCGCGGGCACCACCGTCGACCGCTGGCGGGCGAAGCAGCTCGCGCCCGGCGAGGTGCCGGTGTCGCTGCGGCAGATCGGCGTGGCCGTCCTCGCGGTCATGGCGAGCCTCGCGGCGATCGGGGGCGCGGTGCAGGCCCTCCTCGGCGCAGAGGATCCAACGCTGATGCCGTTGCTGTTGCTGCTGGGCCTGTCGCTGGCGCCCATCGTCGCCCGGGGGGCCGCCGCGGGCCCGCGCGCGCTCGGAACAATCGCGCTGCGCACGGCCGGCCTCGCGCTGCTCTACCTCGGCTGGCACGTCGCGTTCGCGGGCGTCCTGCCGCACGCAGCTGGGGCAGCCGTCGGCCCCTGGGCATGCGTCATCCTCGGCTTCGCGCTGCTGTTCGCGGTGCAGGTCGCCCTGCAGGTGCGGCCGCATGGCCGGCTCGCGCGGACCCTCCATCCGTGGCTGTTCGCGGGGTTCTACCTCGACGAGATCGTGACGCGGCCGCTGTTCCGTGCATGGCCGCCCCCGACGCCGAGCTCGCCGTGTCCATCGACTCCCCGCATCCCCGAGATCCTCGAGGTCCGACCATGATGACCCACACCCCGTCCACCCCGAAGGCGTCGCTGCCCGAGCGCGTCGACAGCGACCGCGAGATCAGCCCCGAGATCAGCGCCGAGATCAGGGGCCTCGACGCGACCATCGAGCAGGCCTGCGAGCGCATCGCCCCGCTCTGGCCGCTCGACCGCTTCATCGCCGTCAACCCGCTGTGGCCCCGGATCGACCAGCCGATCGCGACCGCGGCGGCGGAGCTCGCCGCGCAGTCGGGCGCGCAGCTGCTGATGCCGCGGGAGTGGTTCCGCGAGCAGCTGCGCGCGGGGCACCTGACCGTCGAACACCTGCGCGCGGCGATCGATCTCGAGGGTGCGTCGATCACCGTCGAGGCGCTCGAGGCGTCGCTCGCGTCCGCCACGCCGACGACGGCCCGGCGGGCGCGCGTGATGGATGTGGTCCCGCCCGCGCGACCAGACGCCGGGGGTCCGTCGTGGCGCGAGTTCGTGGTCCACGGCACGAGCCAGTTCTGCGCCGCGTACTTCGACGAGGCCCAGGCCGAGCTCGCGCCGGATCGCGAGGGTGGTCTCTACGCCGCATGGCGGCGTCACGCCGCGACGGACCGCACGCCCGCGCTCCGGATGGGAGTCCGCGGGGACCGAACGGTGGTCGGCGAGCTCCCGAGCAGCGCCCGCGCGATGATCGAGCTCGGACTCCGCGAGCTCGAGATCCCCGAGCACGAGCGGGCGGTGTACCTCGAGGGGCTCCTGCTCGATCTCCTGGGGTGGGCGTCGTGGTGCTCAGGGCGGCGGTGGGTCGCGCGACTGCACGGGGGGGACGACGCCGCGATCGTCGATCTGCTGGCGATCCGCGTGGCGTGGGAGCTGGTGCTGCTGCGCACGGCCACGCCGAGCTGCGTCGGCCGATGGCGGCTGGCGATGGCCGCCTGGCCTGCGATCGACGCCGCCGCCCGGGCCGCACGCGCCGACGACTGGTTGCTGCAGCGCGCGCTCGAGTCGGCGCATCACGAAGCGATCGCGCGCCGACTACCGGCCGGCCTCGCGACGGCGTGCCCCACCGACGCGACCGCGCAGGCGGTGTTCTGCATCGACGTCCGCTCCGAGGTGATCCGTCGCGCGCTCGAGCGTGAGGCGCCGAGCGTGCAGACCCTGGGCTTCGCGGGGTTCTTCGGCCTACCGATCGAGTACCTGCCGGTCGGCGCGGGCACGGGGCGTCCGCAGCTGCCGGGCCTGCTCGGGCCGCGGATGCGCGTCACCGACGCGACGACCGACGACGGGCTTGCCGCGCGTCGCGCTGCGCGTCTGCGCGACGATGCGATCTGGAAGCGCGTGCGCACGAGCCCGTCGTCGAGCTTCGGCTTCGTCGACGCGCAAGGCATCGTGGTTCTCGGCGCGCTGCTCGGCGACGCGTTCGGCCGCGGCCCGAGGCCGGCAGCGCGACCCGAGCGTGCGGGGCTGTCCGCCGACGAAGACGCCCGCCGCAAGCCGCGGCTGACGGCGCACGTCGACGGCACGCCGCTGGCGACCGAGGAGCGGTGTCGCCTCGCCGAGGGGATCCTCCGCGGCATGGGGCTCGTCCGCGACTTCGCCCCGCTCGTGGTGCTCGTGGGCCACGGCTCCGAGACCCGCAACAACCCCCATGCCGCGGGTCTCGACTGCGGGGCGTGCTGCGGCCAGACCGGGGAGGTCAACGCGCGGGCCGCCGCCGCGCTGCTGAACGAGCCCGAGGTGCGGGTCGGACTGCGCGCGGCCGGACTCGATGTCCCCGACGCCACGCACTTCGTGGCGGCGCTCCACAACACGACCACCGACGAACTCCGCGTCTTCGACGGCGACACGGTCCCGCCGTCGCACCGACGCGCACTGGAGGCGCTGCAGCGGCAGCTCGATGCGGCGACGATCCGGGCGCGTCGCGAGCGTGCGCCCCGGTTCGGGCTCGGCGGCCTCGACGACGCGTCGCTGGCGGTCGCGCTGCTCGACCGGGCCCGCGACTGGGCCCAGGTCCGACCGGAGTGGGGGTTGGCGGACAACGCCGCGTTCCTCGTCGCGCCGCGCGAGCACGTCCGCCACCTCGACCTCGGCGGGCGGGCGTTCCTGCACGACTACCGCGCCGAGGACGACGACGGGTTCGCGATCCTCGAGGCCATCATGACGGCGCCGATGCTCGTCACGCACTGGATCAACCTGCAGTACTACGCGTCGACCGTGGACAACGAGCGGTACGGCAGCGGCGACAAGGTCCTGCACAACGTCGTGGGCGGACACATCGGCGTCTTCGAGGGCAACGGTGGGGACCTCCGCATCGGGCTGCCGCGGCAGTCGGTGCACGACGGCAGCCGATGGGTCCACACACCGCTGCGCCTCGGCGTGTTCATCGAGGCCCCGCGTCCCGCGATCGAGGCCGTGCTCACGAAGCACGCGACCGTGCGCGCCCTCGTCGAGCACGGGTGGATCCATCTGTTCCAGATCGACGTGGACGAGCGGCAGGTCCACCGATACCACCGGGGCTGGATCCCCGCCGGTGACGCCGCCGCGTGAATCCCCTCGCGACGGTGCGCCGGAGGTGACCGGCGATCCGCCGACACCGCTGCGGTGGAGGCACCGTGCGCGGGTCGGCGCGTCGGGGCTTGCCGCCCTGCGTCCCCGGCGAGTACGGTGCCCTGCGTGACCGCCCGCCGCGTCGGCGCCTTCTTCGACATCGATCACACCGTGCTCGAGATCAACTCGGGTTCGCGTTGGATCGGGTACATGTGGCGCACCGGGCAGATGGGGTTGCTGGAGGTCGCGCGGGCCCTCAAGTGGCTCGCGCAGTACCGATTCGGGCTGCTCGACTACGAGGCGATGGCGACGCGCGTGCTCGCGGGCTACGCGGGCCGAGAGGTCGCGCCGCTCGCCGACGAGATCCAACGGTGGTTCCACGACGACGTCGCGTGGGCGATCTGCACCGAGGCGCGCGCCCGCATCGAGCGCCACCGCGAGGCCGGCGACGTACTGGTGCTGCTCACCTCCGCGACGCAATTCCTGACCCGCCCCGTGGCCGAGGCCCTCGACATCGAGCACATGCTGTGCACGCGCGTCGAGGTCGACGGCGGCCAGTTCACCGGGCGCTACGCAGCGCCGGCGTGCTACGGCCAGGGCAAGGTCCACCACGCCGAGTCGTTCGCGGCCGCTCAGGACATCGATCTTGCGGCGAGCTACTTCTACTCCGACAGCTACTCGGATCTGCCGATGCTCGAGCGCGTCGGTCAGCCGCGGGTGGTCAACCCCGATCCCCGCCTGCGCAAGCTGGCGCGCGGCCGTGGCTGGAGCATCGAGACCTGGACCGCGCCGCCCCGCGACGGCGCCAAGACGACGAAGGTGCAACATGTGGGATCCTGAGCTGGGAGACGTCGACGCCATCATCGATCGGGCGCTGCGCGAGGACCTCGCGGCGGGTGACGTGACCGCGCGCGCGACGGTGCCGATCGAGCTCACGGCACGGGCCGAGCTCGTCGCGAAGGCCGAGACCGTCGTGTGTGGACTCGCCGTCGCCGAGCGCGTGTTCATGCGGCTCGACGGCCACGCGCACTGGGAGGCGCGGCACCCCGAGGGCGCCGCGGTGCCGCGCGGCACGGTGATCGCGGTGGTCGACGGCAACGCGCGGGCGCTGCTGGCGGCCGAGCGCACCGCGCTGAACCTCGTGCAGCGGATGTGCGGCATCGCGTCGACGGTGCGCGCGTACGTCACCGCAGCCGCCGGGCGCTGCCGCGTGACCGACACCCGCAAGACCACGCCGGGGTTGCGCTCGCTCGATCGCTACGCGGTGCGCTGCGGCGGAGGGCACAACCACCGCAACGACCTCGGCTCGGGCGTGCTGATCAAGGAGAACCACATCCGCTGCGCCGGCGGGATCGCCAAGGCGATCGTCGCCGCGCGGGCCCACGCGCCCCACGGCATGCGCATCGAGTGCGAGGTCACCACGCTCGTCGAGGTCGATCAGGCGCTGTCGGCCGGGGCCGATGTGATCCTGCTCGACAACATGGACGACGCCATGGTCGCGCAGTCGGTCGAGCGCATCGCCGGCCGGGCGCTCGTCGAGGTGTCGGGCAACGTCGACCTCGAACGCGTCGGGCGGGTCGCCGGGTTGGGCATCGATCTGGTCAGCGTCGGCGCGCTCACCCACTCGGTGCGCGCCGCCGACGTGTCGCTGCTGTTCGAGTACCGCACGTGACCGACGACGTCGACGCCGTCGCGGCGGCGCTCGGCACCCGGTGGCTGGGGCGGGCGCATCGGCACCACGCGGAGACCGGGTCGACCAACGACGACGCCGCCGCATGGGCGGCCGCGGGCGCACCCCACGGCGCGCTCGTCACCGCTGGGGCGCAGCAGGCCGGGCGCGGTCGCCTCGGTCGCACGTGGCACTCGCCGCCAGGCTCGCATGTCTACGCCAGCGTCGTGCTGCGGCCGACGCAGGCCGACGCGCGATGGTCGGCGCTGGGGCTCGCGGTCGGGGTCGGCCTGCGCGACGGGCTTTGCGGTCACGGCGTCGACATCGGGCTCAAGTGGCCCAACGATCTGCAGGTCGGCGATCGCAAGCTCGCCGGCATCCTCTGCGAGGCGCGGTGGATCGGCGGCGCGCCGCAGATCGTCGTGGGGTTCGGCATCAACGTGCGCCGGCAGGCGTGGCCCGCCGAGCTGCAGCGCCGCGCGGTGACCCTCGAAGAGGCGACCGGCGCCGAGCACCGGCCGCAGGACGTCTTGGTCGGGGTGCTCGAGGCCCTCGAGCCCGTGATCGACACCTTCGCGGTGGACGGCTTCGACGCGCTGCGCGAGCGCTACGAGGCGGCGTGCATATCGCTCGGCCGAGTGGTGCGCGTCAGCGAGGCCGACGGACGCGCGGTCGAGGCCTTCGCGGCGGCCCTCGATCACGACGGTGCGCTGCTGGTCCGCGATCCCGGCGCGTCGCGGCTGCGGCGGGTCGAGGCCGGCGAGCTGCTGGTGCCGTAGCCCGCTTCCGACCGCGGTGGCCGACGGCCGACGCGCGGTCGGCATGCTATCGTCGGGGCGATGTTGATCCGCGATCGCCTGGCCCACAAGCGGCCGGTGTTCAGCTTCGAGTTCTTCCCGCCCAAGACCGCCGAGGGCGAGGCGACGATGTTGCGCAGCCTCGAGCGCCTCGCGCCGCTCGAGCCCGACTTCGTGTCCGTGACCTACGGGGCCGGCGGGAGCACGCGGGCGCGCACGATCGAGCTGGTCTCGCGGATCAAGCGCGAGTTCGGCATCGAGGCGATGGCCCACCTGACGTGCGTCGGGGCCACGCGCGACGAGCTCGCGGCGGTGCTCGACCAGCTCGCCGACGCCGACGTCCGCAACGTGCTGGCGCTGCGCGGCGACCCACCCAAGGGCGAGACCGCCTTCACCGCCACCGCCGGCGGCTTCGCCCACGCGACCGACCTCGTGCACTTCATCCGCAGCCGCGGCGACTTCTGCGTCGGCGCGGCGTGCTACCCGGAGGTCCACCCCGAGGCCACCGACGCCGCCGCCGACCTGCGGCACCTCGCCGAGAAGGTCGCTGCGGGCGCGGACTTCCTCATCAGCCAGCTGTTCTTCGACAACGCGAAGTTCTTCGAGTTCGAGGCCGCGGCGCGCACGGCCGGCATCGGCGTGCCGATCCTCGCCGGCATCATGCCGGTGACCAACGCGACCCAGGTCGAGCGCTTCTCGCAGATGTGCGGCGCGACGATCCCCGACGTGCTGCGGGCCCGACTCGCCGCGTGCGAGGGCGATCCCCAGGAGGTCTTCTGGACCGGGGTGAGCTACGCGGCCCACCAGTGCCGCGCGCTGCTGCGGCCCAATCCCGGCGCCCCGTTCGTGCGCGCGCCGGTCGGCGTCCCCGGCATCCACTTCTACACGCTCAACAAGTCGCCGGCGGGGCGGGCCATCTTCGAGATCCTCCGGATCGCGCGCGTGGGGTTCTGATGCTCGCGGGCGTGCTCGCGGGCGTGCTCGCGGCCGTCCTCGGGATGGGGCCGCTCGGGCCCTCGCTCGGGGTGGGCACGCTGCTGCAGTGCCAGGAGCAGCTCGGCTTGCGCGCCTTCGTCACGGGGACGCCGCGCTGCCCGGAGGCCGCGAAGCGCTGCTTCGGCATCGTCGTCCACGTGGTCGTCGAGGGCGACGCCCCGGTGGTCGCGCCGGTGTGGTTCGCCGAGCAGGTCGCCGCGGCCAATCGCCTGTTCGCGACCATCGATGTCGGTTTCGAGACCCTCGAGGTCCGCACCGAGCCGGCCGAGCGCGCGTCGATCGCGTCGCGCTCCGATCGCGACCACCTCGGCCGCGGCGAGCACGGCACCGCCAGCGCCCCGTTGGGCGTCGTGCACGTGTGGGTCGTCCGTCGCCTCGCGGACGTCGACATCGCCGGCGACGAGATCCGCGGCGTCCACTGGCGTGACCGGGCCGACCCGACGCGACGCTTCATCATCCTCTCGTCGATCGCCGGCGATCGGACCCTCGCCCACGAGCTCGGCCACTTCTTCGGGCTGCCCCACTCGCGCTACCCCGAGAGCATCATGAACAAGACCCCGCGCGACGACCCGCCGTGGGAGCTCCGGGGCTTCCACGTCCGCGAGTACGGGATCATGCGAGGGCGCCGCGACGCGATGGTGGCCGACGGGACGCTGCGCGATCGCAGGCGGCCGCGTCCCCGGTGAGGGCCGTCGGCCGTCGACGCGCGTGACGGCGGCGACGCGACCTGCGACCCTGTCGACGTGACGACCGCTGCACCTTCGTCGATCGCCGCGGACGACTTCGAGCGCATGGTCGCCGCGACCATGCCGATCGATCCGCGGTTTCGCTGGCGGGTCCTCGAGCTGCACCACGGGCTCGCGAGCGTCCGGCTCGACTACGACGACGCGTTCGTGCGCCCGGGCGGCACGATCAGCGGGCCGACGCTCTTCACCCTCGCCGATCTCACCCTGTGGGCGGCGGTGCTCAGCGTCGTCGGCATGCAGCCGCTGACCGTGACGACGCAGATGTCGATCCACTTCCTGCGGCGGCCCCCGCCTTCGCCCCTCGTGGCGCGGTGCGAGGTGCTGCGCGCGGGTCGACGGCTCGTCCACGGCGACGTGCGGATCTACACCCAGGAATCCCCCGATGCCGGCACCGGGCTCGAGGGTCGGGGCGGGCCGGTGTGCCACGCGACCGGCTCGTATGCGGTCCCCGAGGCGCCCGCGGCCGTGCGAGGATCCGGATCGTGACGGTGAATCTCCGAGCATCGGTGGGCTTGATCGCGTGCCTCGCGTCCGCGATCGCGTGCAACGACGAGCGCAATCCCCCCGCGCCGCCCGGAGGCACCGCCGGGAGCGTTTCCTTCGGGGGCGGCGGCGGTGGCAGCGACGACACTGGCACCGCCGCGACCGAGGTCGGCACTGGCAGCGACACCTCCGATGGCACGGATGGCACGGCCTCGGGCGACACGACCGCGGGCCCCGAGGGCACCAGCGGACCGGGGGCAGCGTGCGTGTCCGGCGAGCCGTGCGAGGGCGACGGCGTGTGCGTCACGCAGGTGCACTCCGACGGCGTGCAGGTCGTGTGCAGTCACGGCACGCCCGGCGAGCCGTGCAGCGGCGGCCCCGACTGCGACTCGGGCATGTGCGTGAGCATGGCCACCGGCGACGGCGTGGTCTCGATCTGCGCCTGACCGATCGCGCCGGCGAGTGGCGCCGACGGTCGTCCGACGTTACGGGATCCGAGATGGACCCCTCGGACCCCGGCGCGGCGCGGCAGCACTGCCCGAAGATCGCGAAGTGTCCGATGTTCCCGCTGTTCCACCGCAAGGTGGTGCTGCGGATCTTCCAAATCCGCTACTGCGAGTCGGACTTCACCGAGTGCGCTCGGTATCGCATGGCGAGCGCGGGCACGATGCCGGATCCGCGGATGCTGCCCGACGGCGACTGGCTGCCCCCCGAGCCCTGATCGCGGCCCAGGTGTCGGTGGTAGCCTGCCGCCGCCATGCGCACCGCCGGTTTCGTCGTCGTCGCCGTCTCCCTCGCGATCCCTGCGTGCGGTTCGGAGCCGCGTGACGCCGGCACCACGGTGACCGCGACCGAGGACCCCGCGCCGATGACCTCGGCGACGGCGACGGGCTCCGAGTCCGCAGGCGGCAGCACGGGTCTCGCCGACGAGACCGGGGCGACCAAGCTCGACGTCGGTGGCGGCGCGGATCTGGGCGGCGGCTTCGCGGCGACCTGCGACGACGTCGAGGCGCTGCCGAGCAACCAGGGCTGCGAGTTCTGGGCGGTGGACCTCCCCAACGTCTCGGTGGTCAACCCGCCGGGGATCATCACGCCGCCGGCCGACCAGCAGTTCGCGGTGGTGGTCAGCAACCCGTCGTCGAGCACGACCGCGAACGTGGAGATCTTCGTCGGCGACGGCGACGCGCCGGTGGCCTCGGGGCCGGTGCGGCTCGACACGATCCGCGTGTTCGAGCTCGACGAGATGGGCATCACGCCGGGCGTCACCGGGGCCGATGGGACCGCGTACCGCATCGTCAGCGACCTGCCGATCGTCGCGTACCAGTTCCAGCCGCTCGACAACGCGAAGGCGGTGTACTCGAACGACGCGACGATCCTCTTCCCGACCCACGTGCTCGACGGCGACTACGTCGCGGTGACCGGCGACGCGCTGCTCGTCGCGAACGACGGATTCTCGACCTCGGACGACAACACGGGGGCGTTCGTCTCGGTGGTCGGCACCGAGGACGGCACGACCGTGTCGCTGTATCCGACCGCAGGCCTGCACCCCGGCGCGATCGCGGGCGTCACGATCGATCGCGGCCAGGTGCTCACCGCGATCTCGTCCGAGCGCGGGGCGCCCTCGTGGGGCAACCTCTCGGGCACGCGCGTCGTCGCCGATCGGCCCGTCGCGGTGTTCTCGGGCAGCGTCGCGACCTCCGAGCCCGCGGGCACGCAGGCGTGCTGCGCTGATCACCTCGAGCACCAGATGTTGCCGTTGACCGCATGGGGCGCCGCCTCTCTGGCCGCGCCCGCGGCGGCCGCTGCGGGCAACGGAAGCGACGAGAGCCTGTTCCGCGTGACCGCGGGCTTCGACGGCACCGAGCTGGTGTACGACCCCGCGCCGCCGCCCGGCGCCCCGACGACGCTCGACGCGTACGAGACGGTCGCGTTCGTGACGGATCAGCCGTTCGCGGTGCGCTCGACGGACGCGGGCAAGACGATCGCGGTTGCCCAGTTCCTGCTCAGCAACCAGCACTTCGCGGGGCTGGGGCGGCCGGGGGATCCATCGATGATCCTGGTGCCGGCGGCGGCGCAGCTGCAGCAGCGGTACGCGTTCCTGGTCCCGCAGGGGTACGCGAGCGACTTCGTGACGGTGGTGCGGCCGATCGGCGCGACGACGACGCTCGACGGCGCGATGATCGGGCAGGGGTTCCTGCCGCTCGGGGAGTACGACGGGGCGGGCTACGAGTACGCCCACGTCGCGGTCGCGCCGGGCGGGCACGTCATCGAGGGCGACGCGGCGTTCGGGATCACCGTCGTCGGGTATGCGCAGGACGTGAGCTACGGGTACGTCGGAGGGAGCGGGGTCGAGGTGATCGGCGAGGCACCGCCGCCGCCGGGGTGAGTCGCGCAGTGCGCTGGCTCTCGTGGGCGATCGGGATCAATTGCCCAGTCGCGGCGCCCTGTCGTGCATGCACTTGAAGACTCTCGGTCGTCGCAGCGCGTCTCGATCCCCGGTCCGGCCGCCAGGTCGCGGATGGAGCACCGTCGTCCTTGGGCTGGTGTGCACGGTCGGTTGTGTCGAACCGGATACCGACGCGACGAGCACCGACGGGTCGGATGTCACGACGACGTCGGGGACCGGGGCAGGCGTCGAGGCGAGCGCGGGCGGCGACGACGTCGGCGAGTCCTCGGCCCACGGGTCGACGTCGAGTGTCGGCGAGACGTCGAGTGCGGAGGGGACCTCGACGGCCGGTGGCACCTCGGGGCTCGAGGACACGTCGAGCGCCGACGACACGTCGAGCGCCGACGAGACGTCGACCACGGGTCCGGGCAGCGGGTGCACGTCGACGCCGCTGCTGGAGGTCGACCCGCCCGCCTGCTCGCTCGCCGCCGACGTCGTGGTGCAGCTCGAGATCCAGAACGACTGTGCGGGACCCGTGGAGCTCTTCTGGGTCGGCTACGACTGCATCGAGGTCCCCTACCAGGTCATCGGCGGCGGCGAGGTCGGGATGAACGAGACGTTCGTGACCCATCCCTGGCGGATCCGCGACGCGGCGAACGGCGAGCTGCTGGTCGAGATCCCGGCGCTCGAGGGCGACGCGGTGATCGTGATCGAGTAGTGCCGCTTGCGAACGCCGTGCCCCACCCGTACGCTGCAGTCATGGTTTGGGTAGGCGATAGGATCGTGGTTGGCGCTCGTCTGGGAATGCTCGCTGCGGCGGCGTGTGCGGCTGACGCCGAGCCCAACGCGGTCGATTCGAGCGGTGGCAGTGACACCTCCACCACCGGCGACAGCAGCTCGAGCAGCGGCGGCGTCGACCTCCCGACGTGTCCCGGTGGCTCGAACTCCACCGCGCTCGTCGTGGACGCGGCGCGGCCCGACGATGCGAGCGAGGAGAGCGACTCGATCTCCAACGCGGGCCCGTGCACGATCGACTCGACCGGAGGCGACGCGCAGACGGGGTGGGTGCTGTCGATGACGTGCGATCTGAGTGGCCTCGAGCCCGCAGCGCCGGTCGAGCTCCGGATCACGCAGGCGGCGTCTCCGTTCGTCGGCCTCGCCCTCGACCAGCCGGTCGCGCTGACGCTCGATCGCTGGTGGGCGTTCGAGTTCGGCGGGGGCACGTTGCTGCGCCTCGAGCAGGCCGAGCAGGTGGTGCTCGTCGCCGCCAGCGAGGTGCGGGAGGGCGGCTTCGTCGGGCTGTGTGCCGACCCCGCGGACGAGGCGCGCATCGACGCCGACGCGTGGCTCGCCGCGATCGAGGCGCACCTCGAGGTCGGCGAGTGCGATCCGGACGGCACCCTGGGCGTGGTCCGGACCGTGGATGGGGAGGCGGTGTCCGCCTATCCCGGCGAGGCGGTTGCGTTGGGGGATCTGCAGATCGTGGTCGGGGACACGCGGTGCACCGTCAACGAGGGTGGGTCGGAGAGCTGGGCGTTCGGGCTGACGGCGTGGCGGGAGTGAGCTGAGGGGCGCGGACTCTGGTTTGATCGACGAGGCACCTCCGCCGCCGAGGTGAGCGGGCACAGTCGCGCTATTGCGGCAGGTCGATCGCGGGCAGGGCGTCGCCCATCTCGGTCGGGTAGTCGCCGCCCCAGCACTTCACGGCGCCATCGTCGAGCAGGACGCAGGTGTTGGAGAAGTGGCTCGACAGCACCTGGACCGTGCGATCCTTGCCGAGATCGACGTACGGGAGTGCGTCACCCATCTCGCCGGGCTCGTCGCCGATGTCCTGCGAGACCCCGCCGCCGAGTCGGTTCCGGGTTCCACTCCCCCAGCACTTCACGCGGCGGTCGGTCGTGAGGGCGCATGTGTGCTCGAGGCCGGCCTCCACGGCGAGGGCCGTCACGCCGGTGCCGAGATCGACATTGGGCAGGAGGTCGCCCATGCCGACACCCTCGGGATCGGGGAAGCTGGCGTAGTGCGGTCGGCCGTACACGTCGCCGTAGCCGAGCCGGCCGGCGGTGTTCGGATTGTCGAAGCATGGGCCCGAGTCCGGGCCCGCGGAGTCTGGGCACCACCCTTCCGAGTTCAACCCCCAGCACTTCACCGCGCCGAGCTCCGTCAAGACGCACGAGTGCTGGTCACCACAGCTGACGCTGGCGACCCTGACGTCGTGCCCGAGATCGACGTTCGGCATCGCGTCCCCCATCTCCCCGGGCTCGTCGCCGCGGTGTCCAGTAGACAACCCGCCGAGCTGCTCGACCAGAGGTTCGTTGGCGCCCCAGCACTTGACGTTGGCGTCGTCGAGCAGGGCGCAGACGAAGCCTCCGCCCCCGTCGATCTCCACCGCCGTTCGCCCGGTCCCGAGGTCGACGGCCGGCAGCGCGTCGCCCATCTCACCGGGTTCATCCCCGCGCTGCTCGGCGTCCCCCAGCCCGAGCTGACCGACCGAGTTTCCGCCCCAGCACTTCACCGCGCCGTCGTCGAGCAGCGCGCACGTCGACCCGGGCATCAGCGTCACCGCTGTCGCCCGTCGCCCCTCACCGAGGTCGACGTAGGGGAGGGCATCGCCCATCTCGCCCCGGGCGTCGCCGCGGTTCTCGGTGTCGCCGAGGCCAAGTTGGCCGAACATGTTCCATCCCCAGCACTTCAGGCGACCGTCGTCGAACAGCGCGCACGAGTGGGCGCGGCCTGCCGCGACGGCGACGACCGGCTCTCCCCCGAGATCGATCTCCGCTGGGGCGGGGATCGGCGGTGGGTCGACCGGATCGAATGGTGGCATCGGGAATCCGCGGGCGCCCTCTTCGCTGTACCCCCACGACACCACGACGCCGTCGTCCCGCACGAGCTGGGAGGCGAGTGAGACGCCGAGCTGGACGCCGACGATGTCTCGAGGGTGGGCCTCCGGGGGTGGGTCCGAGTCATCGGCACACCCGGCCAGAGTCCCCACGCTGGCGACCATGACCAATGCCATCCACGGGGCGCGCTGCGCTAGTTTCGACATCGCGGGTCAGTCTCCCAGGACAAGTTCCCCGAGTTCGGGATCGCAGTCGGCAACGCCGTAGGCGCCGATGTCCGTCACCCCGAAGACCTCGAGGTCGAGCACGTCAACGCCGTAGGCCCCCATCTCGCCCGGCAGCACGCCTGGTGGCAACAGGAGGATATCCTCCCCGGCACCGCCATCGATCGTCAGCCCGTCTTCCAGCTCGCAGAGGTGAAGGATCACGATCGTGTCATCGCCGTCGTCCCCGAGCACCAAATCTCCGCCCGAGCCGGGGAGCATCACGTCGTCGCCCTCCCCACCGTCCAGTTGATCGTTGCCGGCACCACCCCACAGCGTGTCGTCATCCTCGCCGCCCTGCAAGGCGTCGTTGCCCTGCCCGCCGACCAAGCTGTCGTTGCCGGCATCACCCACCAGCTCATCGTTCCCTTCGCCCCCGGCAAGAAGGTCGTCGCCGTCACCGCCGGCCAGCGCGTCGTCGCCGCCCGCCCCCGCAAGACCATCATCGTCGTCCGCGGCCGTCCATACGTCCTGCGCGTCGTTGCCCATCGCGCAGACCGCCGACGCGCCGAACCCGAGCGCTTCGTCGCTCACAGCCTCTGCGCCTTCGCCCTCGGCCAGCTCGACGATGGCGCCCTCCGCGTCGCAGCCCATCGCGGCCATCGACGCGCAGCTCTGCTGCACGGTCAGACTCTGTTCGAACGGTCCTGCGAACGGTGCGAACACCCGCGCGCCGTCGGGCCCGCGTCGATCGTCATGCACCCACCATCGAACCGTATATGCGCCGGTCGGGAGGGTGACCCGTCCATCGATGATGGCCCTTCGCGTGGTGCCCCCGACGACCTCCCCGAACACATAGTTGTCGCGGTCGGGGCCGCAGAGCGTCGGCAACTTCGGGACCGGCACGGAGATCGTCGCCGGTGAGGCGCAGCTCTGCACGACGATCGGACTTCCCACCTCCACCTCGAGACTGCACGGCATGTTGCTCGCCGCTCGCAGGTCGGCGGCTACGCAGCCCCGCAGGTCGTACCCCGCGGCCCGGGCCCCCGACGCCAACCACGTCGTGCTGTTCGTGCTTGCCATCAGTGCGTTCGTCCCGCCGGGCCGCTGGATGCCGATCGTCGCGCTGCGCCCATTGTCGAGCGTCGACGTGCCGACGACGGGGTCGGCGTAGTGCATCTCGATGCGGCCGTCGTTCCACAGGTGCACCTGGAACGAGATCGGGTTCGTCGCAGCTCCCAGCTTGTGCGGGACGCCTTCCCAGCTCACGATGATCTTGGGTCCCGCACGGCGCCACAGAACCTGGCCGGCGGCCGCAGGGTTGAGGTCGTCCCACCACGCGGCGATGTGCGGAGCCGTCGTCGCCGCGGTCGGCAGCGCGGTGTTTGCCGCGGCCACCGTCCCCAGGGTGAGGCGGATTCCCCCGTTGGCGCCCACGAACAGCCTCGTGTAGTTGGTGCCGAAGAACGGGAACGT
Source organism: Nannocystaceae bacterium (assembly GCA_044344875.1). GTDB lineage: Bacteria > Myxococcota_A > Polyangia > Nannocystales > Nannocystaceae > Xiheibacterium. Next base: position 2,372 of record JBIJCC010000030.1, on the reverse strand, counting down.
GAAGCCCGCGGGCAGTGTCACCGCGATTGTCCCGTCGTCTCCCGGAAACAGCCTGCGCGACTGGGGTAGCCCAGCGAGGGGCTCGAACCGCGATTCCATCGTCCCCAATCGGTAGCCGAAGGCGTTGGACAGGGTTCCGCTGAGGCCGGCGATCTCCAGGCGTTGCGTCATGCAGCCTGAGAGTCCCGCGAACGTCGCACACAGTTCGATCTCGTGGTTGCCGGAGCCCAGGTCGAGGCCCGTCGTCCAGCCGCCGCTCTTGACGTCCAGTCGCAACGGCTCGGCGAAGGTTGCGTTGCCAGAGGCGAACGACACAACGCCGCTATCGAGGAGCGCGCCGCCCGGTGGAACCGACTGCGTGTCGCTGGCGACGAGCCGGGCGGTGACGGTGGCGGTGCCAGTCGCCGGGCAGCCACCCAAGGCATCGCATAGCTCGTCGAGCGTTCGGCCGAAGTCCTGCAATTCGAGCTGCGTCGCGGTCGCACTGCATCGCGCGACGAGTTCATTCGTGCCAGGTACGTTCACGGCCATGGCCGTCGCCTCCGCCACGGGCGGCGAACTCGGTACGGAGGCGGCGTCGCAGGATCCGTCGACGTACAGGTACTGCCCGATCGACGGCACGCCGCCGTCGGTTGCGCCCTCCACCTCCGAGATGGCGAACACCATGTACGGGCCCGGGGTCGCCTCACAGGTCGACGACGGCATCTGGGCGGTCACCGTGCCGGCGGTCACCACCACGTTGGTGAGCTCGATGAACCGCTGCTCCATGTCCCAGTTGTGCGTCGACGACGACAGCTTCAGTAGCGTCACGCGCTCGATCGGCACGTTGTTGTTCCGCGTCAACTCGAGCGTCGCTCCGGTGGGCACGGTGGGCACCACCCCGCTGCCAGCGCCGGAAATCTCGACCTCCGGTCGCTCGCCGCGAAACAAATACGGTGGGGAGAATAGCTGGAAGTTGGTGTTGTCGGCGCCGTCGTTACTTCGTCCGCTGGCACCGAGGTACACGCGGCCGTCGGGGAGGAGGAACGACTGCGAGTGGTAGCCGCGCAGGGTCGGACGATCGGCGCCGCTGGCGGGGTCTTCGGGGACGTCAGCCAGACGGCACCACGAGTCGCTGTTGTTGTCGAAGAGTTCGGTGGTGAACACCGTGTAGTACCGGTCGTCGACGTTGTTCATGTCGTTCGTACCGGGAGGGATGTCCTCGTCCCCGCGGTTGCCCAACATGGTCCCACCGGTCGCGATCGCAGTGCCATCCGGCAACAGCAGTCCCGAGGAGAAGTGGCGCGCAACGCCTGTCGGACCAACGCGCCGCCACTGCGGGTCGGGTTCGCCCGCATCGGTCAGATCCAGCACTTCAGTGACGCGGCTCGGCGTATCGCCACCGCCGAACTTCATGATCTTCCCGGGCCGGATCATGACGGCGGAGCTGCCGGGGGTGCAGCTCTCGCCGCCGATCGGCGTGATGGTCGGCGCGGGGCCGACGTCGTCGTAGATCCAGGTCTGCAGCGGGGCACCGCTCTCTTCGGAGCCGGCATAGAGCAGCTTGCCGCCGAGGTTCCAGCCGTAGGTCGAGAAGTGCTCGAGATCCGGCAGTACGAACAGGAACGGGTACTGAAGCGTCTGCCCGTTCAGGACCTGCTCGTAGCGGTCCCAGAAGAAGGCCCCCTGATTGTCGCGGTCGAGAATCTCGACGTTGTCGTTGTACTGGAAAACGTACTCGCACTCGTAGCCGCTGCTGTTGTCCCTATCGCAGCCAGGGTTGCACAGCTCCATCGCGTACGTGTCATTGTACCTGCAGGGCTCGACGGGCGGCGCCATTGGGTCGATTGGCGGGTCGCAGACGAACGCAAGGTTGCACGCGCACGAGGGACCGAAACCGTCGCCCTGTTCGCACATCAGCTCGAAGATCGTCGAGCCACCCATGACCGTCGTCCGCGCGTCGGACAGCGTGACGGCGGTGGGGTACCACCTCCGAAGGCTGAAGTCCTCGAGTTCGGTCCACGTATGGTCTCCCAAAGCCGGCAGGCCCGTCGCGGGGAACGTCTCGGAGAATGTGAGTGCGGCGTTGATGCCGTTGTTTCCCGAGAAGTGACCGCCAGCGGTGAGGTTCAGCGGCGCGACGAGTTCGGCGGGCGACTGCGGGGGGATGTTGGTATGCGCGGAACAGAACAACTCGAACGGCTGCGGCACCTCGATGTGCTGCTCGACCTCGGGCGTCTGCGGCAGCGCGTCGAACTCGACATCGCAGTTCTCGTTGCCCACGCCCTCTGTGCCAAGAAGTTTGAAGCCAGCGAGCCCGACCAATTTACTGTAGGGGGCGAGCAGCGAGAGCGAGATGAACGAGACCCCGAGAGCAGCTGGATCTACGAGAG
>JBIJCC010000117.1:0-32855 GCA_044344875.1 Nannocystaceae bacterium | reverse complement strand
GACGTAGAGTCTTGGTTGAGGATGGCTTGGGCAAGGTGAGGCGATCGTTCTCCGCCACTCGGCACTGAGATATCGAGAACTGACTGTCTCACACTACGTTGGCACAGAGGGCCAGACCCAATGCGACGAGCAAACTGGAACGCAAACAAGACTCGAGTCGTTCGAATGACGGTGTCATGACCCGGGAGTTGCACCCGCCCGGCGACTCGATTCCATCGGCGGCGAGGATTTCTGGCCCGCATCCAAGGCGTCAGGCGATGGGTGGGAGCCGGGTGAGCCGCGCAGGCGTCGCCTGATGCGGCTGAGCGCCACCGGGGTCACGCCGATGTAGCTCGCCAGGTCCTTCTGCGTGATCCGGACCTCGATGTCGGGCGACTCGGCGAGGAACCGCTGGTAGCGCTCGGTCGCGGTGCGGGTCAGTAGATCGCGCTCGCGCTCCTCCTTGCGCCGGCCGTACAGGCGGAAGCCCTGGGTGAGCGCGCGCTGCCAGATCGGGTGCGCGGCGGCGAGGGTCTCGAGCGCGGCGAACTCGATCTGCTCGACGACGCTCGCGACGACGGCGGTGGCGCCGAAGCTGGTCCGCCCGCCTGGGTCGAGGGCGGTGACGCTGGCGAAGAACCGGCCCTCGTCGACGAAACCCTTGATCCACGGGTTGCCGTCGATCGTGTCGTATTGCAGCTTGAGCACGCCCTGCCGCACGCAGAACACGTGGCGGCGCTCTGCGTCGGCGAGGAACAGCGGGGCGCCGGCGGCGACACGGACCACCTGCATCGCCCGCGCGGCGACCGCCCAATCCGGGAGCGGCTCGCCGACGAGCGCCTCGAAGATCTGGCGAAAGATCGGCACGGGGTGAACCCAGGATAGCGACGCCCGTGTCGGCGTGGGGCGAGAGTCGCGGCTCCTCGGAGGAACCGTGCGAAACCTGCTGCTGCCCCCCATCGTCACCCTGGTCTCCATCGCCGCCATGTTCGCGCTCGACCGGCTGTGGCCGGCCGCGCGCCTGTGGTCCGGGCCGCTCGCAGCGCTCGGCTGGGTGGCGGTGCTCGGCGGCCTCGTGATGTCGCAGTGGCACGCGGCGCTGTTCCGGCGGCTGGGCACGAACCTGAACACATTCGGCGAGCCCGGGTCGCTGACGACCGCGGGGTTGTTCGGGCGGACGCGCAACCCGATGTACCTCGGGTTCGTGGTGATCGTGATGGGGGTGGGGATCGTGCTGGGATCGGCGACGCCGTGGGTGGTGGCGGTGGGGTTTGTCGTGGGGGTGGATGTTGGGTACGTGCGGTATGAGGAACGGAGGATGCGGGCGGCGTTCGGGGGGGAGTATGAGGAGTATTGTCGGAGGGTGAGGCGATGGGTGTGAGACGGGGGGGAGGCGGTGCAGCCCGGACAGTGCGGAGCGTCTCGGGCACGCCCACCGTCGGCGACGGCATACGAGCACTGCAAGACGTTCTGCCGCGGACGTGAAGCGCTGGACGGGCCGCGGGTCTGCTCCTTCGTGTAACCTCACCGCGCCCCCGTCTGTCTGCCGTGGACCCTCGTGCTCGCTTGGGGTGGCCTCGCCTGCGGTGGCGCCCCCGGGGAGCCCGGCGGCGCCGCGGACGTCGGCGCGTCCGAGACCAGCGTCGGCGCAGCGCCGACCACCGACACCAGCGCGGGCACCTCGAGCACGGGAGCGGGCGAGTCCAGCGCGGCGACGACGACCACCGGCGCCGCGTCGACCGACGCGACCGACGAGGGCGGCTCGGCCTCCGAGTCCGGCGGCGCGCCGACCACGACTCCTGAGTCGCCGCGATCCTTGCAGGCTCCGGGAAATGGATGCAAAGTAGCGGGTATGCTCAGCCCCCTGTCCGCGTTCAGCGCGGTAGCGAAAATCAGAACTCCCGGCACGACAGCATTGAGTCACTCTACCAAAGAGGACCTCCTTCGTCGCTTTGAAGTCGAGACGTCAGAGCACTCAATCCTTCAACTCGACATGCTACTTGCCGCAATCGTACAAGATGCGCGCGAGTCAGGCGACAACGTGGCTTGGCTTGCGGCGATTGAGGACCCGTCGCTGTCATCCGCGGCTCGATTCGAGGCTCTGAGCGGCCTTCGAGAGCAGTTCCTTCGAGTCCTTCGCGCTTCAAGGGACCCACTCCTCGGGAACAGGATGGTCGCAACGGTTGCAGCAGGACTATCGCGTCTGACCTACCCAGAGGACGTAGTCGCGCGGTCACTCATAGTTGCCCAACGCCTCATCCCCGAAGACATCGACCTCCTTCACAGATTCGTCTTCGAGGGAATTGAGAGAGCCGAGAAGACGGCGAAGGGAGAGTTTATGTACTGGCCGAGAAAAATGGTTCAAGAGAATTTCACCGTGCGATTCGCGCTCGATGACGGCAAGCTGTCGCACGCGCTCGATCCAGCGGCCTACAATGCACTGAAGGACACACATCTAATCATCGACGGTCTTTGGCTGGGAGATCCCGATGCTCCGCGCGGAAAGCCAGCGGGAATCGAGTCAATGTTCCCACACACGCACGAACCATTCAAACTTGAGTGGCGCTTGAGCGCAATCGGAACTGCAATCATCGAAGCCTTCATTGGCCAGCCGCTCGTCGCACTTCTCGAGCACGAAGCACCATGAGCGTGACGCGTTACGACTGCCCTCACCGCTTGTCAGCACGGCACATCGACCTGAGCCGCGTGGCCATGATTGGCATTCAAGCGTTCCGAAGCCCAGCAGCCTCGCACGTGGATGACGAGGCACTGCCTGCTCCCACAGCAACGAGATCGCGGCAGCCTCACAGTGCAACAAGCCATCGCCCGTTGTTGGCTCACTCAGCGGCGGTGACGGACGCAAGTTTGAGAAGGTGCTGGACAGTCGCGCGCCCGCGGATTCTGAATCTGCGGGCGCGCGTTCAGTTCCGCGATTGTCGCTCAGAGCTCAAGCGTCCGCGACCAACTCCTCCGCCGCGCTCGGCGTAGGAGCCGTCACCGTCGTCTCCTCATCCTCCGCCGCCCGCCCCCGCGACGGCGCGAGGAACCCCAGCTGCCGCAGCAACCCACGATCCTTGATCGCCGCCCGCGCGATGGCCCCCCACTCGAGGTACCAAGCCCACATCTTCTCCTCCGCAGCGGTCACCTCGGCGCGTTGCGCTTCGAGGTCCGGCGGCTCGGGCCGCTTCTCGATCGTCGTCACCTTCTCGAGCAGCGCCTTCGCCTCGCCGGCGACATCACGCGTCAACCCACGCCGCTCGAGCAGCTTGCGCGCGTCCTTGCCGTGCGGCCCGTAGCCGCCGTCCGCCTTGGTCATCTGCTCGAGCCGGTCGATGAACGTGCCGACCGAGATCACCACGGCCGCGCCCTCGGTCTGCGACAGGTTCAAGAACAGCTTCGCGTGCACGTCCGGGAAGTGACGCGAGAGCGTCGCGTCGGCGACCGGGAACCACTCGTTCTCCCAGGCGTCGAGCGACAACACCAGGGTCGGGTTCACGTTCTCGGGCGGAAGTACGCCCATCGCGACGTCGGTCAGGCCGCGCAGCAACGCGAAGCCCTCCTCGAGATCCGCCTTGCCGAACCCGCGTGCAGTCAACGCGGATGCGATCTTCTTGTTGCGCAGGCCGAGCAGCAGCTTCAGCACTCGTTCCGCCTTGTCACCCACTCGCTTCTTTGCCATCAGGTCTCCATGACCTCCTGTCGCGAGGTTAGGCGACCCGCCGCGGTGGCCGCCAGATCGAAGTTGCCGCTCGGCCATCGCGGGTCACGATTCCCGGCCCAAGGGACACGACCTCCGCGATCACCTGCCCCCGACTCCACGCGGTGTGCCCCCGCGGTGCGTCGACCTTTGGATGAGGGGGCATGCCCTCGTCGAGGTGGGGGCGAGCCACTCGGAGGCGGGGGCATGGCATCGCCGACCCGGGGGCAGCCCCCGCCGAGGTGGGGGCATGGCATCGCCGAACGGGGGCAGCGGCATTTGGATCGCGGGACACCGCCGTCGAGCACGGGGCAGCGACTCCGGGAGCCGCCAGGCCGCGCGCGAGGCCGCTTTCGCGACCTATCGCCGGGCACGCCGCGCGTGGACGCGATCGACCACGAGCATCGCGACGCCCGCCACGAGCACGCCGGCGCCGACGCCGAGCACCACGATGCCGGGTATGCGGTAGCTGGTGCGCTCGAGGAACTGCGGGTTGTCAGGGTCGACGCGTTGCTTGGTCGGAACCCCGAGCAACGCGCCGCCTGCAATGACCCCAAGAGCGCCAGCGACCATCACCCCGACGCCGACCTTACCGAGCGTCGCGAGCGGCACGCGGCGCAGCTTCGACCGCGGCACCGCGTCGTCCGTGCCCGGCGTCGCGGCGACCGCCGGCGGCGGCACCTCGACCGGCGCGACCAGCTGGGGCCGAAGCCTCGCGATGTCACGGTCGAGCATCGCGAGCAGCTCGCCCATGCCGCACCGGTCGCACACCTCAGACGCGAGCGTCTTCGGCGTTCCTTCGGCGAGCGTGGCGAAGGCGTAGTCCACGGCGTACGACTCCGATGCGCCGGTCTCCGCGTCGGCCCAGCGAACGGTGACCGTGAGCTCGCGGACCGCACCCCGCTCCTCCCGCAGGCCCACCGCGTGCAGTCGCTCGCGCACGCGCTGGCGCACCAAGGGCTCGACCTCCGCGTCTGACTCGCCGAGATCGACGTGCACGAGCAAGTACATCGAGACCCGGGATGCCTCGCTCGGCGACGCGGGCACGGCCTCCGGCGCGCTCACCGAGGCGCTCGAGGGCCCAGCGTCGGGGCCCGAGCGCGCGTCCGCATGCCGAGCACTTGGCAGCACCATCGCCAACGTCATCAGCCCGATGACGGCACGCGGGCCCCACCCGCTGCCTGCACCGCTTCCTGCGTACTTCGTTCGCATCATCCTCCTCCTCGCTCCTTCAGTTGATCTTCACCAGCGCCGAGATCACCGTCGCCATCGTCGCCGCCGCGATGTCCACCGTCGTCCCGTCGAGCTTCGCGCCGCCGCTCGTCAGCGACAGCGATCCGTTCGCGGACACCGATCGCACCTGACCACCCTCGATCACCGCGTCCGCGTCGAGCTGCATGCTCGCACCGGCGGCCGCCTCGAGCTGGATCGCCGACGCCTTCAGCGTCGCGCCGCCCGCCAGCTTCAGCTCTTCGCCCGCCAGCGACGACGCCAGCGTGGCCGTGTCGTCGAGGCTCACCCTCGCCCCTGTTGGCGACTGCATCGCCGCCGACGTCTTGTCGAGCCTCACCTGGGCCCCCGCGGCGGATCGCAGGTCGATCGACGAGCCCAGGCGAGCCATCGCGCCGCCCTGCGCCAGCAGCATGACCGTCTCGTTCATGTGGGCGATGGCACCGCCGCCGGCCAGCAGCCGGATGGACGACTCGTCGATGAGGATGCGCGTCGCGCCGACCCGCAGCTCGATGCTCTCCGCCGCATCGATCACGATCCGGCCCGGCTCCGTCACCTTCACCTCGACCTCGCCCTTCACCGCCACCGCGCTGCCGGGGAGACCCTCGGTTCCGCCGCCGTCGATCGCGATGGTCTGGTTGCCCTTCAGCGTCACATGCTGGTCCCCGTCGATCGTGACCGACTGGTCGTGGCCGACGTGGATCGACTGGTCCGCCCCGATCGACCGCGACTCGTTGCGGAGCACCTGCGTGGTCAGGTCGCGCTGCGCACGGACGTAGACCTGCTCCGCACCGGCGGCGTCCTCGAACGTCAGCTCGTTGTAGCCCTCGCCGCCCGGCGTGCTGCTCGAGCGGAACGTCGACTTCGTCTTCTCGTCCGGCAGCGCGTACGGCGGGCGGTGGGCCCCGTTGTAGACGCAGCCCACGCAGATCGGCCGGTCGGGGTCGCCGTCCAGGAACGCCACGAGGACCTCCATGCCCACGCGCGGGATCACCGTGGAGCCCCAGCCTTGGCCGGCCCACGATTGCGCGACGCGCAGCCAGCAGCTCGCGTCGACGTCCGGCGTGATCGCACGATCCCAGTGCATCCGCACGCGGATCCGGCCGTGCTCGTCCGTGTGGATCTCCTCCTTCGGCGGGCCCACCACCACGGCGGTCTGCAGGCCGTGGATCTTCGGGCGGGGGATGCTGCGTTGTGGGCGGTACGGGACGTCGAGCGGGTGGCACTCGAAGCTGTTGGTGTAGTTCGGGCCGGCGGCGGGGGCTGCCGCGCTGGTGCCGAGCTCGACCTCGGGGCAGTCGCCGACGTGCTCGACGGTGGTGAGGAGCAGCTCGATCTCGTCGCCCGGCGGCGTGACGATCGTGATCCGGGTGCCGGCGGCGAAGGCCGTCGCGTTGCTGTGGCCCGCGCCGCCGAAGCGGCGGACTTCGAGGCGCTCGTGCTCTCGCTGGGCCGACGTCGCGATGTCGGATGCGGCGCCGCGGCGGAGCTGGTCCAGGTGGTGCGTCGCGGCGCCCTCGGGGTCGGGGTTGCCGGGGCCGCCGGCAGCGCTGCGCGCCTCGGCGACGTGGGGGTCGCCGAGCCAGTCCCACTCGCGCTCGCTCACGGTGAGCGTCCGTCCCTGGATGTGCAGCGACAGCGACTGCACGGACTCGTGCGCGGCCTCGTCGAAGCGGTCTTCGATGATGTGGAACGTCCCGTCCGTACCCGCCGGTGTCGTGGACGAGGCGTTGCCCTCGGTGATGTGCAGGGTCGGTGAGATGCCGTCGTCGGACACGAACCACGCCCGGCCCTCGTCCTCGAGCAGGCGGCGGAGGAAGGAAAGGTCCGTCTCGCCGTACTGCACGCAGTAGTCGCGCGGGGAGATCGGGCCGGCGGCGTCGGTGGACACGGCCAGCGCGACCCCGTCGGCCAGCGGGCCGACTTGGGCGACGAGCTCGCGGGCGATGTCGAGGGGGGTGAGGTCTTGGAAGATCCGGTCGTGCTGGCCGCGGTCGAGGCGGGCCAGCGGGGACTCGAAGCGGACGAAGGCGATCGTGCCGCCGCTGCCGGAGCGGACCTCGGCGCGGGTGATCTCGCCGCGGAAGGTCCGGGTGGAGTCGCCGCGGGTGAACGTGAGCGTGGCGTCCGCGCCGACGAGCTCGGCGGTGGTGGTTTGTGCCTCGGTGAGGAGGTGGAGGGCGGCATCGAAGGGGGCGTCGAGGCACTCGCGTAGGTGGACGTGACGGACGCGCCACGGGAGGTTGGCGCACTCGAAGCGGTACTCGACGTGGGGGATTCGCGTGGTCATGGGGCTTGCTCCGTTTCGTCCGCGTGGTCCCGAGATCAGCTCATCCACGCGCGAACGACAGCAGCGACGAGTGTGCTTCCGACCGCAACGAGAAGCAGGACCATCCCTGGCGTCGCATTGAATCGGACGTCGGGGCTACCTGGGATGACCACGGTCCGATATCGCTTGCTGAACACCGTGTCGCCGTGTCTTCCCCAGAACAGGATCATGGCAAAGGTGACAATCGCGAGCGGAAGCAGCACGCGCGTGGGCCACGCCGGGACGCGCTGTCCCTCCAGGATCTCGTTCAACACCACGACCTCCAGCACAACGACCACACCTGCGAAGACCGAGGCATGCGTGCGCCCCAGCGGAAGCAAACGCCACAGCTGCGCCCCACCGAAGGCGACCTCCCCTCCGGCCGCCAGCGCCGCGAGCGCGTAGCCGAAATGTTGGCCAACAACGCCGTACGCGGCAAGTGCGAACACGACACTGCTCAGAATGAGGAGCGCGGCGACTACGCGAACGAGGTTCTCTGTGTTGATGTGCTCACGTCGGATCGCTTCGCACTCCTCTGCGGACAACGAACCATCCCCGTCGGCATCGTCGGGATCGGCGGTATCCCCAGTCTCCCGGGACTCGAACGATGGCTCCGGTTCACGCCAGTCGGACGCCATCACTCCTCGTTTCTCTCGTTGATTTGCAGGGGCATGCGCTTGCCCTCTGAGTAGGTCTGGATCTCTTCGTACGTTGAGTAGATCCCGTCATCGTCGAGATCGCCGAACGCGGCCGCAGTGAACCGGCAGGCCCCTCGCAGGAACCCCCAACTGAACTGGTGGTGGAAGTGAGTTTTTGTGGGTTCGGGGTAGCCAAGCTCCGCCCACTCTTTCCACGCGGGGTCGTCTGCGGGGAACGCGAACTCCCAAACCTCGGTGGGCGCCGCAGCACGCACGCACTGCTTACCCGGACCCCTTGCACAGCGCGCTTCGAAGGGCGGCATCACCGACGATTTTCCCTCGGCGGCGCCTGCAATCTGACAGTCTTGTCGTTCTGCAAACGGAAGACGAACAAACGTCACCTCTCTGCTGCGGGTTGCGGCGACATCCTCGGACGTAGACGGCGAGCACCCCGAACTACCAAGCGTCGCCACCACGACGCCTACCGAAGCCAGAAGAAAAAGACTATACGGCGTCATTGCTGCTCCATTTCGTTGGATTTTCGAACAATATCGACGGCTGCGCTTTCGCTGAATCCGTAGTATTCGCGGAGCACGTCCACCGCTGAGAAGTTCACGTACTCGACCGACGCGCCCGCCGGCCCACCAACGTCCCAGAACGTCCGCGACGTTGGATCATCCGACGTCGGCACATCGATTACCTTGAGCAACTTCGCGAGCGCCTTGTCAAAATCCGCGGTCGATACTCCCCCTTTCGCCACCCCGAGTTCCGCCTCATGCCGCATGCGTTGGACCAGATCGTCCGTGTCGAGGTTGCGAAGAACCTTGCTCAAGAACGACTGCGGCGCAGGCGCCCGCGCGACTCCCGGAAGCACCATCGCCCACACATCCCGGTTGAGGAGCACGTTCTGACCGATGAAGATCGCGAACGACGCCAGGGCGAGTTCCGCCCCGATGACAAACCCCACTGCGCCGACTGCCAGACTCAATCCGTCGAGGATCGCCTTCTCACTCGCCTGCTCACGTGTTTCTTGGCTCTGCTTCCGACCCGCACTCCGGAACTCCATGACCGAACCGATGAACGACAGAGCATCGGACATCGGACCGAGCAACTCGACTGCGGGCGTCTTCTCGAGCGCATGCGTCAAAGTCGCGGCCATCGCTGAATCGACGGTAGTCCGCGATAGAATGAAACACTTCTCGGGGTCGAGCGTCACGAGATCCGATAGCGCTTTCGCCTCTGACATGATGATCGATAGTCCGCTCACCGCGTTCTCGGGGGTTTCCGCCGAGAGTTCTGCGGTAGCCTCCGCGGCGAGGATCGTCGTCAGCAGCACCTTTGCGGACTTCCACGCGACGTTGCTGCTGAGCCCGTCGAGCCCTTTCGCCAGCTTCCCGCGATCAACCTCCAGCAACGGCTCAGTCGCGACGCCCGGTGCAGGTGCCTTCCTGCGGACCAACCGCCGGAGCTCTGCCCACACCCAGCTGGCGTTGACCGAGTCCATACGCGCGCTACCAACCAGCGCTCGCCAACCCCACGCAACATCGAGCACACCCGTCCCTGGCACGAAGAGCTTCCGCTGCACGAAAGGCGTCGCCAATCCCAGAAGATCGAGGGCAAAGCTGACGTTCGACAGCTTTTCCTTCCAGTCAGACATCTTCTCTTTCGCGTCCTTGAACAGCTCCAAGATCAGTTCGGTGAGCGGGGTCTCCTCCTCGATCGGCAAGGTCTTCTTCGCATCAAACTTCTCAATCGCCAGCGCGAGCGAACGCTCCCGTTCGGACTCCGCTTCGAACGGCACGGCGGCCGGCGACGCGCTCGCGGCCTGCGCCACGGCAGCAAACTCCGCGCGCATCAAGGCCTCACTCGCCCATGGGGACTTCGTCAAGGCGCAGAACGAGTCTGCCAGAAGGGTTCGGAGCTTCAGGTGGTCTTGCGGCGTCAGCAGTTCAGGGCTAGCAAGCATCTGCACCACCGGCCCGCCAGCTTCACGCAGCTGGGCGAGGAGAACCCTCGCCTTCGCGTCTCGCGCCTTTGCCTCCTTGCCGTACCACACCTCTGCACGCGCCAACGCCAAGAGTGACTGCGCGAGTTGCGTCCAGTTCTCCGAGCTATCACGCACGAAATTCTGACGAAGCGTGCTTGCCGGCGGTACCACGTAGACGGTGTCTGCGCGCGGATCGACGACACCATTGCGTCGCCATCGGGCTCGACGCTGTTCCACCGGACCCGCGAAATCCAACAGTGCGGTGAAGAGCACTTCGCCGACCTGGAGCTGCGCTGCGAGTTTCGCGATGGGCTTGACGATCTTGCCCTCCACCAGACCGTTCGCGGCCTGCAGCGGCGCCAGGTACTTCTTGCGGAAGTCATCGAGGTAGCTGAACTCCTTCGACGTCGCGCTGGCGAGGTTCGACCCCGTTCCGAACAGCACGCGCCGGCGGTACCAGTACTGGAACCCAGCCCGCGGCAGGTTCTCCTCCCGGAAGACCAGGATCATCGGCTCCTTGCTCGCGATCGGGTCCTTACCATCCTCGTCGCTCGCGGCCGGCACATAGCTGGGGACCCACGCGTCGTAGAGGTACGGAAGGTTCGTCGCGTTGAGCGGCTCGTCGCGGAACATCGCAATGATCGCGTCGCGCTCGGGGGCCTCGAGGTTCATCGAGAGCCCCTCCATGCACAGCAGCCAGCGTGCGAGCGCGTCCCAGGTCCACGCCTCCTGCGTCCGCGGGACTTTCTTCTCCGCGTCGGTCCAGTACTCGAGGCTCTCGCCCAGGATCGTGCCACGCGTCAGCTCTGCGAGGTTGATCACGTAGTAGACGCCGCGGTCGAGCTTCTTCCTCTGTAGTCCTCGCGCCAGGGTCATCGCGGCACCTCCTCATCCGGTGGCGCGAAGGCGGTCGCGTAGCGCACCCCCAGCACGCGGAGCTCGTCCGGCGCCAGCGGGTGCCGTCCGTCCTCCACTCGGCCTGTCGCCGCGTGATCGAGCCTCCGCAGCTCGATCGCGCCGAACGCATCGAACACGAGGACGTCCTGCAGCGGCTCGTCGCTGAGGCGACACGCCAGTTCCGACGCAAGGCGTCCGACATCATCGCCCGGTGGCGGAGAGATCGCGCTCGTTCCGCCCCCTTCGACGCGAAACACCGGGATCCGCGCTCGCTGGGTGGCGTTCCATGCATCGGCACCGCGCTGCACGGCGATCGGCTCCGCCCACGTGTCGAGGTCAAACAGACTGAAGCCCTCCGGCGGTTCCCACACCAGCTGCGCGATCCCACCGCGAATCAATCCGACCTTGCGCTCGCAGAGCGCCTCACCCAACGCGTCATCGCCGAGTTCGTCGATGCTCGAGATCGGCTTGGTGCGGAACACCTGGAACGTCACCTCGCCATCGTCGGGCACCGTCGTGACCGCGCTGAGCAGCAACTTCTTGTTCGGCAGCAGAAGCCACCGTAGGTCGAAGTGGCGGTGCATCGCCTCGCCGGGCTCCGGGTCGATGACGTGGGCCCGATACCACGAGCACCGCTTCACGGGGTCGCGCCCGTCGATCAGGCACGCACCGTGGTCCCCCTCCTTGCACGGCTGCGGGTCGTGGTCGCGCGGCAGTTCATCGTGCATCACGATCGCCAACCGGCGGTCGCGCCTGCTCGCCTTCGCCTCGAGCCGGTTGAACTCCGAGCAGCCAGCGAACGGGTGTGTCGGGTGCATGCGGTCCGGGGCGACACGCGGCGAGGTGGCCACGACGAACGCCTCGATGAGCGCGTGCGCCGTGGCATCGTCCATCGCGCCGTTGACCGCGAGGCTTGGGTTGCGCGGCGCGTCCTGCCCCTCTCGGTGGCGATGGAACACGCCATCGCGATACTCCGCCTGGAAGATCTCGATCGCGCGGGACGTTACGGCGCCGGGTTCTCCGTCAATGGCTCCGGGGTCGCATCGCAGCACGCGGAGGATGACTTGTTGCTCGCGCAGGCCCCACTTCTCCTCGTCTGCGATCGCCTGCACGGAGTCGACATCGCCCACCAACAATGCCGCGAACACCTTCGCGCGGCGGTCCGACAACGCCTTGTTCGCGGCCTCGTCGCCGTCAGGCTCGGCGTGGCCGAAGACTTGGTAGAACGGGTCGGTACGGGGCAGCCCAAGGTCGGCGAAGAAGTCCGCGAACGAGATCCCGAGCAGCGGCACCAGGATCCCGGGCGTTGGGAACGACGAGTTCGCGGCGAACTGGCCCGCCGTGATGCTGACGGTCGGAGTCGGCGGGTCGACGACCAGCCGGTAGTGGCGGCCCATCTGGTCGAGGTTCGACCACTTCCCCTTCGAGTCCCGGGGCACGCGGACGTCCTCGGGCATGCGCTGAAAGCCGTCGAGGCCTGGCCGCTGCTTCGCCTCGGCGGACAGCTCCACCCGCTGCGGCCAGTAGACCTTCGTGCGGCCATCCTTCGGTACGCCGCGCGCGGTATGGCGGCCCGCGTCGTCGAGCACGACGCGATCGCGCCGGCCGTCGCCGTGCACGAGCGTGATCTCCAGGCCGGCATAGGGGACGCCCGTGTGGTCGAGGACCTCGACCGAGACCCACGACCACTCCATCGTCGGGTCCTTCCCGCGCAAGTCGGACAGCGGGCGGAGGTTGTCCCAGTCGGGGGCGCGGTCGCGAGGATAGAGCACCGGGTACGACCCCTTGGGCATCGGCTCAGGGAGCGAGATTGCAGTGAGTGCGCCCCGGGCCACCTCGTCCGCGAGGAAGCGAGCCACCGCTTCGGGCTCGCGCGACCGGCAACCGCGCTCGACCGCGAGGTCGGTGAGGTCCCGTGCGTCGAAGCCACCCTCCGCGAGCGCCTCGCGGACGGCGCCGTAGGCCCTTGTCTCGCTCCACTCCTCCACGTGCACGGCCGGGACGAGCAAGTGGCGCGCCCCGGTGGGGGAGGTCAGTTCGAGGAACTCGCGGATGCCGCTAGACATACTGCACCTCCGTCACGTCGAGCGTCGAGCGTCGCATCTAGAACTGCCAGAATGGAAGGACCCGGGAAGCGAACCACATGTGAACGCAACGAGCAGCGATGAACGAGCACACGAGCACCGCCGGCGCGATGACCCAAGTACGACGCGGTGGTATTGCGGTGCGCCAGATCTCTCGGCGCTGCTCTTCGAGGCTTCCCAGCCCCACAAGCGCGGTCTCGTCTGCGCCGTGCCTGTCGACGGCGAAGCATCGCAGCGCGGCGCCCCGATACCCAGCCAGTCCGGGCACCGACGCATCCGTCGGCTTTGCACTGCACCAGATGACTACTTCGTCGCCGTCCCGCAAGCACAACCAGTCACGCTCGCGGGGCGTGGAGGCAGCCTCCGGCGTACGGAGCCCATCGAACAACCGTCGTTTCGACGTCGCAGCGATGGTCATGCCCCCCCAGCCGGTTTCCTCGTCGGCGGTGAGGCCGATGGGCCCGCTCGCGGTCTCGACGACGAACGGCACGCCACGCGACTCGGCACCGCCGCCCCGGCGCAATGAGGTCCCGGGGATCGCACAGACGCAGGGGCCCGCGCCGTCCATCCCCTCGAACTGCTCCGACACAACCCGAACGGTACCCGCAAGATGGCCGGCCGTCGGTTTCGTGCGGCGGGACACGATGACGCCTGGCCAGTGCCACGCCAGCGCCAGCGCCGAATCCACCGACCCTTGGAGTGCGAACGCGACGTATGTCCACGCGACCAGCACCGCTACGGTGACTTCCGCGGGGAGCTCCTTCTCGGGGAGGCCCATCAATAGCGCGAACACGGGCATGGCGCTTCCGATGATGAAGCAATTGGGCACGGCGGGCATCCAGTCCCACCACGAGCGACGCTGTGCGTCCGCTTGCAAGCCGAGCGCCGTGCCGCCCGAGTTTGGACGCGGGCGGAAATCCCGAAACTCCACCCACCACTGCTTCAACGTCGCGACCGCGAGCCCGCACGAGAGCGCAAAGAGCACCGGGTGCTTTCCATCCAGGATTTCGCTCCAGTCGTGAAACCAGTACCGTTGACTCGGAAAGATCCGGAACTCAGGATCGAGCGCGATCCCCGCCGGGATCACCGCAAGGGCGACGGCTGCGACCATGGGGTGAAAGCGGGACCCGAACTGGGCGTACACCGAAAGGACGAGTCCCGACCCCAGCAACGGCAGCGCGACGCCCGAATCGGAGATCAGGGTGCCCAGTGCAACGATGCAGTAGGCGTAGGCCAGCGGAATCATCCTCGACGCGCGGCCAGTGCCGAACCACGCGACCAAGCGCTCCACGAACGCGAATATGATGAGCACGATCGGTGCGGCAAAGATCAGCATCGCTTCGACCTCCGCATCTCGGGGCGGCGCCAAATGGCCTGTCTCCTAGGCGAAGCCGATGCCAGCTGACCCAGAGGAAGGCGAGCGTCGAATGCGCAGGTGCTCATCTGTCCCCTCGTCACTTCATGCAGGTCTCGAGGTCGAACCCCGAGCGTGGAATAATCTTCCACTCGTTGATCCCCGTCGGCGGGCCACAGTAGCGAATGCGGAAGTAGAACAACGACCATACATCATTCTCGGTGCCGCCCGAGAACGGCTCGTTGAACAGTTTGGCCGCTCCGGCGATCGCTCCGTGCAAGCCCTCGGCCTTGCTCGCCGCCCCGACGCCGGGCCACAAATCCACAGCATACGCCAGCCCATGATGGCACACCACAGTAAGAGCGCCTGCGCCGACAGTTTCGGCGATGGCCCGATAGCGCAGCGTGTGCTCGTTCGGAAACGATGCGAACACCGTCTGATTCTCGGGGACCGCCGGCGCCCCGGGCTCCGCGTTCGGCTGCCCGTCCTTCCACCCTGCAATGATGGAATCCGTGAGAAACGTCGACCACCGGACATGCAGGTGACAGCAGTCGTGCAGGCACATGTTGAGCATCACAATGTCGTCATCCACCAAGCTCGGACCCCGGCCATCGTGGAGGTCCATGGTCAGCCTCATCCGCGGCGCGATGTGGACGTTGTCGAACTGCCCCTGACGAGCCATCTTGACGATATCCGGTTCGTCGTGCACATGCGGGGATCTACGCGTGACCGCGTCGGCGATGCGCCGCTTATTCTTGAATCTCGCGTCCGCGAGCGTCACCTCGCCGGTTCTCTGCTGGGGGTGATCGGAGGCAATCCGAGACCTCCCCTCGAACACGCGCGCAGGGTCGGACTCATAGTAGTCGTAGAGAAGATCCGTGTACGGAATCGGAAGCTGGGCCATCGAACTGAACTCGTGGGTCTCGTTCGTGTCGGCGACCACGAGCGCCTTGTGCTCACGGTGCATCGAGCCGTTCCGATGGACCATCCCATTCTTGGGTCGCGCCATCACGATGGTGGATTCGACGCGTTCGAGATCCTCGTTGCTCCAAATCAGGAGGTGCGGGTGCACCCTCGCGAACCCGACCATCCCTCCGGGAACGAAGTCGTTGTGTTCCCTGCACAGCACCAGCTCTGCGAGAACAATATAGCGCGTCGACTCCACGCACGCCCAGGCCGAGGCTCCCTCGCGCGCGACGAACTCTACCCCACGAGGACGAGAGCCTGGCGCGGGCATCAGGTCGTTGCCGAAAGCGTCGCACTCCTCCTTCGTGAGAGCGCTCGGGCGCTTGTTGTCGAGCTTGTACCCGAAGGCGACCAGCGCCGACGCGTCGATCCGGGTCTTGAGCTTCCACAAGTGGTCGTCCGTTCCGCGGAACCCCGCAGTCAGGGGAAAGATCTCCCCGTCGTTTGCGAACCACGCGCCAATCATGTGCTCGCGATCGAGGTACAGATCGACCTGTTCCAGCGCCTTGCCCGTCTTTCTCACGGCCCGCACCTCGCGAAATTCCATCGCATCGTACGCTGTGGCCGCCATCCTGTAGTTCATGCCCATGCCCCGGCTGAGGATGGTGAGATCTCGAAACGTCCCCGGCGACGCGGGATCCCACGAAAACTGCCAAATCGGGTTCATCCGCACCGTCTCCTCGTCGAGGTCGTCGAGGCCGTCGACATCCCCCGGGAACGTCGACCGCTGCGCTCGCTTTGGCGACGGCTCTGGGCTGCGGAACGCATAGTCCACCGCGACTGGCCGCTGCGGCGCGGTCGCGGTGAAGAGCATCGACTGCTTCAAGAGGTCATCTAGACTCGGCATCGACTTCCCTTCCTCACTGCGCTGCAACTCCGGACGAAGCCATCACGCCAACCCCGTCGGCGTCGAACGCGGCGACGACCACGATGACTTCGCCCGCGAGTGCGCTGAACTGGACCACTCCGTCGGCGTCGGCCACGTGTTCCAGTGCCCCGAGCTCGCCGATGCTGATCCACGCCCGCCCGCGGGCGATCGATTCGAACGCCGGTGTTGCGATCGCGACCCGAACGACGACCTCACCCGGCACCACCAGCAACGTCCGCTCGAACGTGCCGTCGTAGACCTCGTCGCCGGACCCGGTCACGCCCCGGCTGGCGTCCTCGAGCCGATCGAACACCAACAAGGACGCGCGTCGGTGCGGGAGCGCCGGGATGCCGACCGCGTCGGCGAGTTCCTCCGCGGGCCGCGGGTGTCGCTCGCCGAGTGCCAGACAGGCCGGCTCGGCCCACCGCACCGCACTGCGGATCTCAGCGAGGCCCGCGCGGTCGGTCGCGAACAGCCTCGCGAGGTCCGCGTCGTACAGCTCTGCGATCGCCCGCCAGTCGTCCACGTTGATCGGTCCATCGGCCGCGAGCCCGGCGGTGTTGCGCAGCTCGGCGGCCGCCGCCTCGATCGCCAGCGCGTCATCGAGGCTCGCGCCACCAAGGCCCAGGATGGGGTGACACGCCACGAGCGCGCACCGCAGATCGAGTTCGCTGGCGTTGGCGAATGCGTGCTGTGCCCACTCGTCCAGTCGGCCGGCCGCGAAGAGCTGCACCGAGACCGCGCGCTCGAGGGACAACGCCTCGTTGTCCGCGTCCTGCCCGAGGGGATCGCAGTGCCCGGCCACTGCCATCGTGCGTCCGCGGCCGCGCCACAGCGCTAAACGCAAGGCGGCGCGCGTTGTGCCCACGGTGCCGTCGATCCGCGGCCGCATCCCGCCCCAGCGCATGACCTTCGACCCCTGGGCCCACCCATCGATCGGGACCTCGGTGACCGTCGGCACCGCTTCCACGACGAGGCGATACCGGCGGCCCATCTGGTCCAGGGTGACCGTGCGCCCCTCCGGTTGCCGAGGCACGCCGATGTCATCCGGCGCGCGTTGGAAGCCGTCGAGTCCGGGCCGCCCCTTTGCGGCTACGGGGAGCTCCAGCTTGCGCGGCCAGTGCACCGTGGTGCGACCGATCTTCGGCACCGCGCGCGCGGTGTGCCGGCCCAAGTCGTCCAACACGACCCGGTCACGGCGCCCGTCGGCGTGGACGAGTGTGACCTCGAGGCCTGCATACGGGACCCCAGTGTGGTCGAGTACCTCGATTGCGACCCAAGACCACTCGATCGTCGGGTCCTTCTCGAGGAGATCCGACAGCGGCCGGATGTTGTCCCAGTCGGGCACGCGAAAGCTCGTGTGCACCACCGGGTATGCACCGCGTGGCGGTGGGTCGGGCAAGGCAACAGGAACCAGGCCACCGCCGGAGATCACGACGGCGACGTACTCCGCGACCTCCTTCGGTTCACGTGACGGACAACCTCGCTGAATCGCGAGGTCCGTCAAACCCGCTGCCTGCGACTCGCTGGCAGCCATCGCGTCGCGAACGGCCGCCAGAGCTGCGTCCTCGCTCCACCGCTGGACGCGAAACGTCGGCACCAGGATATGCCGGCGTCCGGCGGCGGAGCGCACCTCGGGGAACCGTCGGAGAGAGGTCGACATGGGCGTAGCGTCCGCGTGTCTCGTGCCTCAGGGCAGCACTTCGGCCCCAGCCACGTCCGCCGTCGCGTCTTGCGTAGGACGCGGATCGCCGTCGATGTCCGTCGGGGGGTCGCCGACGACCCACAACGCGATGTCGGCGAAGGTCGCCTCGCCGGCTGCCGTGAGGCCGAAGTTGCCGTTGTTGTAGCCCACGAACCACATCGTCGCGTCGGTCATGTCGAAGGGGCCGATGGCCACGTTCCCAGTGCCCGGGACGAGCACCTCGGTTGCCGAGTAGGTCATGGCCACCTCCGAGCACAGCAGGTCGTCGCCGGGGGCGGCTCGGCTGATCAGGATGCTGTTTCGCACCGTCACGGCGACCGGGTCGACGCAGCTAAGGCTGGCGGAGGCGCCTCCGCTACCGCCAAGGGTCGAGTAGAGGACGTCGGCGGTCGAACCATCGACCACCATCGCCGGCACGTCGAAGTCACCTTCGACGAAGGAGTTCCGCAAAGTCCCGATCGCGCTGTTCGTGAGCAGGACTCCTCCTCCCGGGTTCCCGATCACCTGCGACCGATCGAGATACAGGTTCGCGCCGTTCACAGAGACTCCCTCCGCCATCGTGTTCCCACTGAACGTCAGCCCCTGCACGTACGCAATGGACCCGCTAGTGACGCTGATCGACGGGTTCCCGGCAAGGCCGGTGACAATCGGATCTTCGCCATCCGCAGCGAGCACCGCGACGGACAAACCATCGACCTCGAACTGGCTGTACGTGTCGCCCCCGTTCAGTTCGTGGACGATCACCACGCACCCATCGGCGATCGCAGCCTCGATGTTGCTGTAGTCCGCCCCTCCGTCCCCGTCCACCTCGACGACGCAGCCCTCCTCGAAGCACGCCCCAGTCGCGATGTCGCACGCGCTCGCCGGGCAGTGCTCATGGAACCCGCACCCCACGCACTCGTTCACCGCACCATCACACACCGGCGTCGTCCCCTCGCACGCCCCGATGTTGCTCGGCGTGCACGCAACGCACCGGCCATCATCCCCGCACACGGGCGCGCCCGGCCCCTTCGCCATGCACTCCTCGTCCGCCAAGCACGGCAGGCACATCGTCGCCCCGCAGATCGGCGCCAGCGGATCCGTGCACTCGCTCGAGTCCTCGCACCCGACCTCCCCCGTCGTCGTCGTGCCCGCCGTCCCCGTCTCGCTCCCGCTCGCCGACATCGAGCCCGCCGTCGTCGGCCCGCCGGTCGGCTCGCTCGTGGCATCCACGGTCGTCGCCGTGTCCGACGAGCTCGACCCCTCCGCGAGCCCCTCGGCGGAACTAGAACCATCCTCGGAGGCGGCGGGATCGTGGCAGGCGGCCAGGAGTAGCGCCGACGCGGCGGTCTTGACCCGGGTCGTCGCGGTCATGGGATGTCGGCTCCTGCGACGTCAGGGCCGGGCTCGGTCGGGCGGGGGTCGCCGTCGATGTCGACGAGCGGGTCGCTAACCTGCCACTGCGCGACATCACCGAAGACGCCGCCGCCCACCGCGGATAGGGTAAAGACGTTCCCGGCGACGCTGTCGAACCAGGTATTCTGGATGGCCCCTACGTTGGTGTTCCCGCCGGACGCCTGGTCGAGCGCGCTGTCCTCGATGGTCGCCACCGCGCATTGGACGGACGGGTCGTCGCGGCCGACCAAGATGCTATTGCGAACGGTGACGGTAGAGGCTCCCACACAGCTCAGCGAGTCATTCGCAGTATCGGCGTCATTCCGGGCAATTGTTGAGTACAGGACGTCGAGCGTCGACGCGTCCACGGTGATGCCCCTGCTCGGACCTGCCCCGGTTCCATTGCCGCCGATGATGCAGTTCCGCAGATGGCCAATCGCCTCGTTCGTCAGCACGACGCCACCGCCAGCATTGGCGACTAGCTGCGTTCGATCCAGGTACAGGTTCGCCCCGTTCACCGACACGCCCTCCGCCATCGTGTTCCCGCTGAACGTCAGTCCCTGCACGTACACCACCGCGCCCCCGGTCACGCTCAGCGACGGATTGCCCGCCAGGCCGGCGACCAGCGGTTCTTCCCCATCAGCGGCCAGAATGGCGACCTCGACACCATCGACCTCGAACTGGCTGTACGTGTCGCCGCCGTTCAGCTCGTGCACGATCACCACGCACCCATCGGCAATCGCAGCCTGGATGTTGCTGTAGTCCGCGCCGCCATCCCCGTCCACCTCGACGACGCAGCCCTCCTCGAAGCACGCCCCAGTCGCGATGTCGCACGCGCTCGCCGGGCACTGCTCATGGAACCCGCACCCCACGCACTCGTTCACCGCACCATCACACACCGGCGTCGTCCCCTCGCACGCCCCGATGTTGCTCGGCGTGCACGCAACGCACCGGCCATCATCCCCGCACACGGGCGCGCCCGGCCCCTTCGCCATGCACTCCTCGTCCGCCAAGCACGGCAGGCACATCGTCGCCCCGCAGATCGGCGCCAGCGGATCCGTGCACTCGCTCGAGTCCTCGCACCCGACCTCCCCCGTCGTCGTCGTGCCCGCCGTCCCCGTCTCGCTCCCGCTCGCCGACATCGAGCCCGCCGTCGTCGGCCCGCCGGTCGGCTCGCTCGTGGCATCCACGGTCGTCGCCGTGTCCGACGAGCTCGACCCCTCCGCGAGCCCCTCGCAGTCCGGGTCGTCCGCGAGCGACTTCCCGCCGCCGCACGCGGAGTAGCACGCGTTCGTCGCAGGCCGCGCCTCGACGCAGCCGTCCAACGCTTCCTCCGCGCACGCCCCCACGGCACAGAACTCGGCACCGCCCGCGCCGTACACCCGTCGGCAGTAGGCGTCGCCGTCTCGGTTCTCGCAGTGCTCCTCGGTGTCCGAGTAGACCCAGCATGCCTGGGCGAGCAGCAGGCCCGCCGCGAACCCGGTGCCCCTCGAGATGTGTCGCTGCATGTTTGCGTTCGTCATGGTCTCCTCTCCTCCTCGCCCTGCGCCCTAGAATCGCCCGGTCAGCGCCACGCCGAAGCTGGCACGGCCGCCCATCGGCGCCATGGCGGTTCGGCGCTTCGATCGCTTCGCGCCGATGATCGCCAGCACCGCTCCGGTCACCGCCACCGCACCGCCGACCACGAGGACCCCGATCCCCGGGTCGCGCAGGTTCCGGGCGCGAGACCGCGACGGATCACCGGGCGCGAGCTGGGTCTTTGGCTCGACCGCCAACATCACCGCACCACCGACCGCGATCGCGAGCCCGGCACCGACGATCCCAACGCCCGCCTTGGTGAGGGGGCTGAGGCCGCGCGTCTTGCCGTCTCCATTGGGGTCGCCATCGGCAGGCCCCACCGTTGCGCTCGTCGGTTCAACCACGGGCGGCGGTACCGGGTCCGGGCTGCTGGGAGCGCTTCGCGCTTCGCCGTCGAGGCCGTCGAGCTGCTCCGGGACGAGCTTCATGATGTCGGTGAGCGCGAGCTCGTCCGTGCAGGGCTCACACTTTCCCGACTCACGCGCAGTTGCCTTGGTGCCTGCGTCGGCCCCTCGCGTCGACTCGATCACGTAGAGGTAGCCCGAGTTCCGCTTGTTGCTGGGCTGCACTGCGATTCGGAGTCGGCGCACGGCCTTCGGGTCGTTCCGCGTCTTGCGCTGCTCGAGCAGTTTGCCGAGCTCGTAGTCGAGGCGCGTGTGCAGCACATCGCCGAACTCACCAAGCGCGGTGGTGTCGACGTCGATCGCGACGGCGCCGCCCCCCGCCGCGGCGTTCCCCGTCGCGCTGGGCTTGCCCGATCCCGCGTTCGCCGGCGCGCTTGCTGCGAGCCACACGAGCGCGGCGAAGAATGAGTCTGTGAACATCATGGTGTGTTTGCCTTCCGCAGGTCTTCGCACTGAGCAACCAAACTGACGACGATGGGATCGCTCGATCCACGACCGGCGCTGACGCATCGATCGAACGCGCGGCTCGCCGCGAGCGCGCGCACGAGGTCGCGCTTGTACGCGCGCTTGTCGTCCCAGCACGCCTTGCGCGAGAGCTTCGCGAGCAGCGTCGCGTGGTCGCCACGCGCTCGCGCGTCCGCAGCCGAGTCGCGCATCGCCTTGCACTCCGCGCTCTCGTGCTCGGGCGCCGCGGCCGGACTCGGCGTCGGCGTCGGCTTCACGGGCGTCGGCTTCGTCGGCGCGGGCTTCGGCGTCACCGCGGGCGTCGGCCTCGGCACCTCGGCCGTCGGGACCTCCACCTCAGCGACCGGCGTCGCGACCGGCTCCGCAACCGGCGTCGCGGCCGGCTTCGCGACCGGCTCATCGACCGGCCCGCTCGGCCTCATCGGCACGTCCGGGCCCGGGCCCGGCTCGGGCTCCGCATCCTCTACGGGGGGAGGCACGAGCGGGACCGCGGCCGCTGGCACCACCTCATCCGCCCCCTGCGTCACCGCACCGCCCGAGGTCTCCGCGAGCTCTCGCCCGCCGTCCCGCCGCTGCCACCACGCCCACGCCCCGAACCCGATCACCCCGACCAGCGCGACCACCCCCAACACCGTGATCCACCGCGCCGCGCCCCCACGCCCAACGCTCCCCGCCGCTGCCGCGCCCGTCGCCATCTCCCGGGTCACCGCGCGTCGATGGATCTCCATCAACATCGACGCCCGCGTTCTCCCGCCCTCCGCCGAACTACCGCTCCCGACCGTCGGCACCACCGTCCCCGCGCGCGTCCCACTGGCCGTAGCCGCCCCGACCCCGAGCGCAGCCCCGATCCCACCATCGGTCGTCCCGTCGGCGCTCATCCCCGCGAGCACCCGGGTCAACCCCTCCACGAAATCCCCGAGCGAGCTCCGCAGCCGCGGCTCCCTCACCACTGCCGCCTCGACCAGCGCCGCCAGCTCGTCCGGCACGTCCGCTCGCGTCCGCGGCATCGCGTACTGCGGCGCGCTCCCGTCGAGCTTCCACGCTACGCACTCCGCCTCGCTGAGGTTCCCCATCGGCGGCGCGCCCACCAGCGCCTCCGCCAGCGTCGCCCCGAGCGACCACACATCCGCGCGCACGTCCGCGGGCGCGCCCGCGGCCTGCTCCGGCGCCATGTAGTGCTTTGTGCCGGGCCGCTCGAACACCGCCGTCATCCGCGGCGCCGTCTCGCCCGGCTCGCGAGCCTTCGTCGCAAGCCCGAGGTCGAGCAGCATCGCGTGCTCCGGCAGCATCAGGATGTTCCCCGGCTTCACGTCGCGATGCACGAAGCCACGGGCGTGCATCGCCAGCAGCGCACGCCCCACGTCGATCGCCATCCGCACCGCCCGCGCCACCGGCAGCGCGCGATCCATGATCAGCACGTCGGCCAGCGCCGGCGCGCGTACGAACTCGGTCGCAACGAACGGGCTCCCGTCCTCGAGCACACCGCCCCCGAGCGTGCGCACGAGATTCCGGTGCGGCTCCAGCCCGACGCCGATCGCAGCTTCGTTCCGCATCCGCGCCGCCACGTCCGCTCGCGTCGCGTTCTTCCCCCGCGCGATCTTCAGCGCGACCTTCATCCCCGCGGCAGCCCCGGCCGCGGCCCCGCCCTGGGCGACACCACTGGCCGTCGCGTTCGCCAGGTACACCGTCGTCATGCCGCCCTTGCCGAGGACCGCCTCGATCTCGTACGCCCCGCCCGCGACGCGATCCCCGGGCTTGAGCTCCTTCGGATCGCTCGCGCTGCCGCCGTAGTGCTTGCCGTCGTCGTTCCCGATTCCGTCGTCGCTCGAGATTCCGCCGTCGCCAGCGACGCCGCCCTCGTTCCCGACGCCTCCGTCGATCGCTCGCACGTTCATGGGGTCACCGCCTTGCTCGAGGTCACCTTCACGGAGGTCGGTCCGATCCGCAGCATGTATCGCATGCCGGCCTCCAGCTTCAACGGGGCCGCGTCCCGCCACACGGTGTCCTTCTTCGGCCGCCAACGCACGCTGTGCTTGCCCACGGTGAGCAGCACATCTTTGGACGAGAGGCTCAGGGCGTGGACCTTACCGTCGATCTCGACGTCGGCCTCGACGTTCGGCGCGAGCCGGGTCTCGACCTTGGGCACCGGCTTCGGCTTCGGCTTCTTCGGCGTGACCTTCGGCGTCGCGACGGTCGCAGACGGCACGCCGGCGGCGGACGGCAAGGCGCCCGCAGCGGGCACCACCGCCGCAGGCGTCTCGGCCGCGGGTGCCGTGGGCGCCGCGGGTGTCGGCACAGCGCCGGGCGTGGGCGTCGGAACCGAGGTTGGCGTCGGCGCGACTGGAGCCGCCGCGATGGACGACGGCTCGAGTTCCCCCTTCGCCGACCCGAGCCCGGGCCCCAGCACCGGCAGCCCAGCTGGCTCGGGAACATGCGGCTGCAGCACTGGACCTGATGGCTCGCGCTTCGCCTCAGGGTCCTCGAGGTTCGCGTCGGCCTCGACGTCGGCCCCTGACTCGGCGCCGCGGACGTCCGCAGCCATCGCCGAGTCGGACTTCGCCGCGGGCGTGGTCGCCTCGGCCCCGGACCGCGGCCCGCCGATCAGCACCCACGCAACCGCGGCGATACTGAGGCCGACCGCGATCGCGGCGACCACGAGCATCCGCCGGACGTCGAAGGCCCCCGCGTCATTGGACTCGACGACCTGGTCCTCGCCAGCGCGCACCGCAGCGCCACCGCCGTGCATCGGCAGCGGCGCAGCTCCACGCTCCGACATCGGCCCAACGCCCGCCCGCTCGTCTCGTCCGTGCTCGGACACCGCCGCGGTCGCACCGGCCGGCGTCGCCTCCGGAACCATCGCCAGGAGCTCGTTCATCGCGAGCACCGCCGTTGGGGGCAGCATCGGCAGAGGCGCGCCCCCTTCGAGCTGGAGCGTCCGCGCCTTCGGATCCACGACGGGATCCGGAACGCTCGCCGTTTCCGCCGGCGCCGCGACCCGAGGCGGCGCGACCACGGGTGCCGCAGCGGCGCCTGCCGCCTCGCGCTTCGCGACCGGCGGCCCCTCGAGGTTCAGCGTCGTCCCCGGCGCCGTGGGCCGAACCGTCGGCGAACGCCGAAACACCGACGGTGCGTCCGGCTCGCTGTCCGCATGCACCCGGGGCACGACGATCTCGGCACGCGTGACCTCGGCCGCGGCATCAATGCCCGGCTCCCCGCCCGCGCGGCCCCCTGCCGCAGCACCCACACGCTTCGCCGGCCCAGCCTGCGCGCGATGCCTTGGGCCGCTGTCCGGCGCACCGGCACCATCGAACTCGCCGGTCTGCTCCGCGACCGCGGCCGCCTGGATCGCCTCGAGCAGCTCGCGAAACCCCGGCGGCAACGCGATCTCGGCCTGCGTGTACCCCGAGTGCCGGCCACCGTCGACGTGCCGCGCATACAGACTCTGCAGATCGGCGGCGTCCGCCGGCGCCACGCGCCACTTCTTGAGCTGCGCGAGCGCGGCCTTGGCGTCGAACCGCCGGTGGTAGTCGCGCTCGGTGCAGCCGCGATAGAAGTCCAGCAGCTCGGGCGGGAGCCCCGGCACGTCGAGCTCGGGGACGATGCCGCCGACCGCGGCCGCGAACATTTCTTGCTGCGTCGCGTGGTTGCGAAACGGCTCACCGGTGACCATCTCGTAGAACACGGCCCCGAGCGCGAAGACGTCGGCCTTGGCGGTGTTGATGCCGGCCGGCATCTCCGGCGGCATATAGCTGAGCTTGCCGCGCAGCATGTTGCCGCCCGACGTGAGGTCGGCCTCGAACTTGCCGACGCCGAAGTCCATGATCTTCACCTCGCCCATCGAGCTGATGAGGATGTTCGACGTCGACACGTCGCGGTGCACGACGCAGGCGGGCCGCCCATCCATCTCCAGCGTGTGCGCGTAGTACAGGCCCTGCAGACACTCGCGCGCCACCAACACCGCGAGCTCGAACGAGAACGGCTGCGCGACCAGCCGCAGACGCGCGAGCATCTGCCGGAGGTCCACCCCGTCGATGCGCTCCATCTCGATGAACACCACTCGCCCGATGATCCCGGCGTCGAACACCTGCACGATGTTCGAGTGCGAGAGCACCGACGACAGCTTGATCTCGTTGATGAGCGCCGCGCGCTGGCTCTCGTTGTCGTTCAACAGGTCGAGCACCATCTTGACCGCGCAGATCTTGGTGCCGCCGCCGGGCAGCCGCTTGCGCGCCAACCACACCTGCGCCATGCCGCCCTGCCCGAGCGGCTTGATCAGCTCGTAGCGGCCGAGCACCATCCCCTTGTGCGGCGCGCTCACGGCGTCGACCTCGGACGGTTGTGGGGAACCCCTGCGCATGACTAGACCCTCCCCGCCACCCTGGCGACGACGCGAAGGATCGCGCGGCGGTCGATGGCACCGCAAGCCTGTCCCCTTGGGCCATCGCCTTCGCGGCCCTCGCCCACTCGCGGCAATTTGGCCGCGAGCGTGGGCGAGCCCGTCTTCTCCGCCTCTCCTGTCGCTGGTCCCGTCATCCGCCCGCCTCGCTAAGCAACTCCCACGCCACGGTCGGCGACCACGAAACGCCCGCGATTTCGGGTGAACCACAGTGTCACGGTCGAGCCGCGGGAACTCGACGTTCCCGGAATCCGCCCCGAACGGCGCCGTCACTTCCCGCGGGACCCTCCCACGCTCGATCGTCGCGAGGTGCAACGCATCGGCGACACCAAGGTGCGGCCGCTCGACACGCCGGTCGTCGCGGCGACCAACCGCGACCTCAAGCGGGACGTCGCCGAGGGCCGGTTCCGACCCGATCTCTACCACCGCCTCGCGCAGCTCGCCGTCGTCCTCCCGCCCCTGCGCGAGCACGCCGAGGATGTCCCCGTCCTCGCTCGCCACTTCTTGCACGGAGTCTCGAGCGTCCTGCAGCGCGAGCTGACCTTCGGCGCCGAGGCGCTCGTCCTGTTGGGCGCACGACCCTGGCCCGGCAACATTCGCGAACTGAAGGCGGTCGTCGAGCGCTCCGGCTACCTCGCCCCGCACCCCGTACTCGGGGTGAGCGACATCGTGCTCGATCCCGACGGCTCGCGATCCGCCGACGACGAACGACTGCTCGAGCTCCCGCTGAAGCAGGCCCTCGAACTGGTCACCGATCGGTTCGGCCGGGACTACTGCCAGCGGTTGCTCGCCCGCTTCGACTCGGATCTCGAGCGCGTGGCCGCGCACGCCGGGTACAGCCGCAAGGGCCTGCGGGAGCTGATGCGGCGGGTGGGGTTGCGGGAGGATTGACCTCACGCGAGGATCGACCTGCGGGTCTATCCTTCGAAGATCGCGGCGATCGACTCCGCGGTCAGGACCCGCTCGGCGTACCCGTCGAGCTGCTCGGCCGAGGCTCCCTCGAGCCGACGCCGATGCTCCGCGTCGAGCGTCCCGAACTTCAGCACGAGTTGCTTGGCGAGCAACTCGATGCGGCCCGCCAGCAACCCCTTCGCGAGCCCCTCGGCCGCGCCCTCTCGGCGCATCTGTTCGGCGATCGTCATGGCGACTTGCTCGACGGCAGGGTCGAGTTCCCGCAGTTTGACACGAATCTCGTCGAGTTGCAGGTCATCGCTGACGAGGTGGAAGTAGCGCACCAGCTGCCCGAGCGCCACGCCCCCAAACGGCGCACGCCAGGCCTCGACCAGCGCGTCCGCCCACTGGTCGAAGTTCTCGAGCAGGCTCCGGCCGCCGCGCCCATCTCGAAGAGCCCACAGCACCACCTTCGGAAAGGCTGCGAGCGCGCGCGCCTTGATGTCCGCGTTCGACAGGTGCGCGAGGTCCTCCACCAGCAACGTGAACCGAGGCACGAACGTCTCCAGTTCGGCGATGCTCGCCGACTTCGGGTCGAACAGCTCCTCGAACCGCTTCGGCGCCGTCCACCCGCCCGGCGCATGACTCACGAGCACAGGCAGGATCGGCGGCAGCGGGACGCGAACCCCATCCGGCCCCGCCCCGCCCGAGTCCTGGTCCTTCCGGAACCTCTCCCAGATCCGGACCATGTACACCAACATCCGCAACGGCATGTCCGGGTCGTTGCTGCTCTGGTGCTCGAGCAGGAGGTACAGGAACGCTGGCGCGCCGGCCAGGTCCGCCGTGTACAGCAGATCGCTGTGCCCGTCCGCGAGCTCGGGATCGACGAACGATCCAGGCTCGAGGCTCATCGTCTCCCACGCGATCCGGTCGACCAACGCCCGCGGAAGAACACTCCGGAACAGCCCCGCGGCGTGCTCCGGCGTCTCGAACCCAGCCTTGAACAACGCGTCATGCGGCCGCTGCGTCATCGCGGCGCAACCTACCACGACGCTCGAGCCCGCGCCCCTACGCCCGGGCTGCGCCGAGCCGCAGCGCTCACACTTCCACCCTCGCCTCGGCCGCGACCTCGTCGAGAACACGGCGGGCCCGCAACCAATCGATCCGACACTCCGGGGCCGCAGCGGCGATCATCACCACGTCGAGCGCTCGCCCTGCGAGCCGGACGAGTCGAGTACGCACGTCGTGCTTGCGCCCGTCGGCCATCTGCGCCGAGCCGGCCCACCCGGCCCCGCCCGGGTCGGCGGCCAGCGGCGTCAGCAGCAGTCCGCCCGCCCGCCAGACGATCGCCGCGACGCGACGCACGTGCGCCGCGGCGTCCACCGGCTTGTCCCGCGCAGCGAGCCGCACGAGGACGTAGGCGCTGGTTGGCAGCCCTTCTTGCTCGATCCACGCGAGCACGGCGACGCCGTCATCCTGCGGCTCTCCCTGCACGCGCCAGCTCGCGGGCAGCTCCAGCATCAGCCGCGGCTCGACGCCAAACGTGTAGCGCCGCCATCGCTCGGCCCGCAGGGGCCCTTCGGTCAGGAGATCGAAGCGCACTCGTGTCGCCGGCTCACGCCGGCCGGGGCTGTCGCTGCGCGCGAACACAGAAAGCTGGACCACCCGCGCGCCGTCCTGCACGGCGGTGCGAGCCAGCGCGGCTGTGGCGACGCAGTCCGCGGTCGTGGGCGCAACGCCTGGCACGCGGCAGAGCTCGACACGCCCGGGCGTGCTTTGGTGGATCCGAGCTCCGTCGGTCCCGTCGAGGCCGGCGCAGTGCAGGCACCACTCGTCGAGCTGCACGTCGAACGGCATCTGGGCGACGCTGATGACCGCGAACGGCGGCACCAAGCCGCCCGACGGCGCGAACGCAGCGAGAACCCGGCCGGCGCCGAGTCGCGCGACGAGCCGCGGATCCGCGTCGAGGCGTCGCCAGTGTTCGGGGATCCACACGCGACACGCGAGGGTGCGATCGAAGGCGTCGCGCACGATGGTGGGGGTCGATGGTTCGCGGTCGTCGCCAGCGGGGGTCATTCAAGCGCGCCGTCGAGCAATTCCCGCGCCAGTGGGCGTGAGGGCCGAACCCGCGGCGTTGCGTGCGGCGGCAGCACACGCAACGAACCTCCACGTTCACATCGGGGACCTCGAGGCACGTTAGCCGCGGCCTGTCCGCGGTTCCCGCTCGCCCGCCGCCGTGCCATCCTCTGCGAGTGCAGCCGGAAGACATCGAGGTCGCCTTCGCTGGCGAGTCGGACCGAGTCGAGTGGAAGCAGTCCAGCCGCAAGGCCGACGTCGTGCTCTCCGCTGTTTGCGCCTTGGCCAACGACCTCGGCGACACTCGGCGGCCGGGCTTCCTCGTCCTCGGGCTCGACGACGGCGGTGGCACCGTGGGCGAGGACACGTCCGACACGGCGCTGCAGAACCTGGCCAACCGCTTCCGGTCGACGAAGATCCTGCCCAACCCTTCGTGCAGTACGCATGTCGTGCCTCGGGACGGCAAGTCGGTGATCGTTGTCCGCGTGGAGCCGTATCCCGTGCCTCCCGTGGTCAAGCTGGACGGTGTCGCTTGGGTGAGGGTCGGCACGACGACGCGGCTTGCGCTGGACGCCGACATCACGCGGCTATCGGAGCGACGACCCGAAAACCGGCTTCCATTCGACTTCCGCGCCTGGCCCGCGGCGACGCTCGACGACCTCGACCTGGCGACTCTGCGGGTCGAACACGGGTTCCGGCGAGCCACGGATGCTGACTCGGACTCGTTCCCCGACTTCGAGAAGTGGCTCGTGCAACGCGACCTCGCCCGAATGACTGACAGCGGGCCTCGGCCGACGGCGGCGGGAATTCTCGTCTACGGCGCGGACCCGCAAGCGCAGATGCCAGGTGCCGCCATCGAGTTCGTCCGCTACGCGGCCGATCTCGACAGCCCTGTGGTGGCCCGAAAGACGATTACGGGCTCGCTCCCGGCCCAGCTCGAGGCGCTCTGGGTTCAACTCCAGGCGAACAGTACCGACGTGCCTGGGCCGACCGACGGTATCCGCACGCCCTACGTCCCCGACTACCCGATGGAGGCGCTCAAGGAGCTCGCACGCAACCTCGTCCAGCACCGCCTGTACGAGAGCACGCACGCTCCGGGCCGAGTCTCCTGGCTGGAGGATCGGGTCATCTTCAACAACCCCGGCGGGCCGTTCGGCCAGGCGAGTGAAGGGCAGTTCGGAGCCCATTCAGACTATCGCAATCCAACGATCACGCGCCTCCTGGTCGAGTTGGGCTATGTCGAGCGCCTCGGCCGCGGGATCGCCCGCGCCCGAAGCCAGCTGGCCGCCAACGGGAATCCCGAGCTACAGGTCGAGCATGATGGCTTCACCACGATCATGGTGCGGAGGAGATCATGAAGTCGCTGGTGCTGTTCAACAACAAGGGTGGGGTCGGCAAGACGACGCTCACCTTCAACCTCGCGCACATGTTTGCGAGGCTTGGCCTGCGGGTCGTGGTCCTCGACTACGACCCGCAGTGCAACATCTCCGCGATCGTCCTGGGCGAAGAGCTTTTGTTCAGCGTTTGGGAGAGCCCCGAGGGCGAGGGCCGCGATGTCGCCGATTGCATCGACCGCGTCCGACGAGGCCGCGGCGAGGTCATCCCGCCGGTGCTGACTCCGGCGCCCGACGCCGACAACCTCTGGCTCCTCCCCGGGCACCTCCGGTTGAGCCGCTTCGAGCAGACCCTGGCGGAGGAGTGGCCAAAGACATCCGCGCAGGACAACGAGCGCGCACTCGACGTCACGCTCGCGCTCTCCTCGCTCGCGACGCTGGCCGGGCAGAAGGCGGGTGCCGATCTCGTGCTACTCGACGTTGGTCCGAGCCTGGGCGCGCTCAATCGTGCGGCCTTGCTGGCGTGCGACGCGGTGCTCTTTCCCCTCGCCCCCGACTTGTTCAGCCTCCAGGGCCTCCAGAACGTCGGCCCGACCATCCGCGAATGGCGGCAGGACTCATCACGCTTCCGCACGCGCAACCCGAGCCCCGCGACCTCGCACGAATTCACTCCGATGGGCTACATCGTCCAGCAGTACCTGGTCCGTGCCGATCGCACGGTACGCGCCTATCAGAATTGGGGCGCACGGATTCCTGAGGTCTTCCACCGGTCCGTGCTAGACGAGGAACGTGTCGACGCAGGCCTGACGATCGACCACGACGTGGCGTGCCTCGCCCAGATCCGCCACTTTGCCGGGCTCGTGCCCCTCGGCCAG
The DNA here is from genome assembly GCA_044344875.1 of Nannocystaceae bacterium. Lineage (GTDB taxonomy): Bacteria > Myxococcota_A > Polyangia > Nannocystales > Nannocystaceae > Xiheibacterium. The sequence goes on along the minus strand of JBIJCC010000117.1, from coordinate 1,749 downwards.
CAATCCCGCAAGCCACTCTTTGATCTGAAGCGCGCCGACGGCGTGAGCGGTGGGGGTGGTCAGCTGGTGGTCGAGGCGCGCAATGCGTTTCGCGCGCTCTGCGAGGTCATTCTCGCCCGACTCGCAATCGACGTTCCGTGATCGATCTTGTCATCGGCGACCCGGCCAGCGTCCCGGCCTTGGCGCCAGGCCTTGGCGCCCCCCCAAATTCAGCCGAAGAGTCGGCCGAGTACGAGGACAGGCAGGATGCGAACGACGCCCTTGTCGTCCGTGTACTCGACCTCGTAGGCGTCGAGCTTTGATGCTAGGCGTGGTGCCTTCCGCTTCCTAAGCATTCCTGTCACTGGCCCGTCGCCGGCCTCAGGGAGCGGGCCTGTTCCCGCGACCGACCAGCATATGAGTGCATCGATCGCGTCGAAGAAATGGCCGATCGCTACGTTCGCTCTGACCATGAACTTGAACTCGACTCGGGCGTAGGCCACCTTGGTAGGGAACATCTTCCCATCCACCACCTGCGCGATGGCGTCAATCCCAAGCCGTGTGTCGTACTCGATCACTCGGAGCGGCATGCGGAACATCCCCGAGACCACCGCGTAGAGACAGAATAGCTCTTGTTCGTTCTTCGGCGCTGGGAGCCGTAGCGAATCCTCCTCTTCAAGTCGTTCGAGGGCGAGTGCGGTGGGTTCAATATCGTCCTTCCTGGGTTTTTTGAACCACGCGGTGACGGACTCGACGCGATCCGTGATGGCTGCGAGTTCGCGCGACCGTTTCGACGCAGTGACCGCCCGTTGCAGATTCTCGATCCACTCCCGGAACGCCTCTTCCGTCAACGTCTCCGCGATTCGCGTCGCGACAAGTTCGACGATCTTGGACGCATGCTGCGTCGCGTTTGCGATGTCGTTCCGGTTGGCCGTGAGCAGAAAATCCTGGTGATTGATGAAGATCTGCCAAAACCGGGTCTTGCTCAAGTCGAACCGGAGGCGCTTCTTGGCCTTCTCGGTCGCCCGCGCCAACGCCTGCGTCAAGATATCATTGCGTTGCACGATCGGAATGAAGTCTTTGCAGAGCCACAACCCAAACCGCTGGTCGAACTCGAAAAGCCCACCTCGGGGTTGTCTGGAGCCCTCCGGGTACGACTCAAGTTGTCGACGCTGGCCCTCGACCCGCATCACCATTCCGTACTCCGGGTCGTTGGAGAACTCGTCAGCTGAGACGAGGCAGAGTGAGGTGCGGTCGTCGCGCGCGCGCCTTGCCCCTGTGGTCGTGTCCGACTCGAAGTGGTCGGCAAAGCGATGCCCGAACGCCGCCATGCCCGGCTTGTTTGAAGTCAGCCAGCGCTGCGCATCCGACCTCCAGGGATCGAGGTGCTCACTTGCAGGCCGGGTTTTTCCAGCGCCGAGCGGGAGATACTCAGTTTCTCCATTTACGCGCAAGTAGACGTCGAGCACCGCGATCTCGCGCTCATTCGAGCGGAGCCATGTCGGGTCACCACCCCTCGCGACCGCATCGTGGAACTCCTCACGCTTCTTGAACAACCCCGAGCGAACGTCTCCAACGACCGAAAACCAGTCGCAGTAGCTCTCGATCTCCTGTCGGTTCATAAACCGCCGAGTATCGTGGAACTGGCATCCCTCGACGAGGATCGCCACGCCGGAACGTGTCAACGACTTTGAGACAGGGGAGAAGGGAATTCTAAGTAGCGATGCAGGCAGGTGCGGCTGCCTCAGCGAGGGCGACGGCCTCGGTGTC
>JBIJCC010000239.1:0-2710 GCA_044344875.1 Nannocystaceae bacterium | reverse complement strand
TCTCCGGCGATTACCGGGACGGGACCTTCCCCCGCTGGAGAAGCGCAGCTTGAACGGCTCCCGACCCGCGCTCGCGCGCGGCTCGGCATCCGTTCGTCACGACGCACCACCGGCGGGAGGCTACTCTTCGGCGACGGCGGTTGGGTCCCGCTCGCCATCGCGGCCGTCGGGGTGGTCCCCCTCGGCGACCTTGCTAGGTTCGGTCGATTGGGAGATGATGCGATCGCACTCGGCGATGACGCGATCGAGACAGCAGCGGCGGTTGCGAATCGAGTAGAGTCCAGCGGGGCGGTTCGCAATGCACACCTCGCGGGTAGAACACATCCGAAGACCGGTATCCCGTTCGACAAGGACGGCTTTCCGGATTTCTCCTCCGTGTCCAAGGCGGACGTCAAGATCGAGTTTACCGGATCCCGTCCACGGGACTTCAAGGCCGCCAACAAAGCCGCCGGGTTCAAGACGACGCCGGAAGACTACACATGGCACCACCATCAAGATGGCACGACGATGCAACTCGTCCCGCGCGAGATCCACAGATTGACGGGCCATACGGGCGGCTTCTCGCTGGGCCATTAGGAGACCATATGTTCAACCTGGAGAATGCTGGCCCCCCGATCACCGAGGGGGACCTCACCCGGCTCGAGACAACTATTGGGTTCCCTTTGTCGGATTCCTACAGGCGGTTCCTGTTGACCAGAAATGGCGGGACGCCTGGGGCGGTGGTCTGCGTCGACGTTCCGGCGTTCGGAGAGACCGATGTCCAGGTCTTCTTCGGGATTGGCCGCGAGGTCGAGTCCAGTTCCATCGACTGGAACATCTCCACTCTCGAGGAGCGACTCGATGCACGCTTGGTGCCGATCGCGTGCGACTCCGGTGGCAACGTGTTCTGCCTTTCGCTCCGACCAGATGACGAGGGGGCCGTCATCTACTGCGACCTCGAGTCGGTGTTTGGCGACTACGGCAAGGCGCCGCCCTTGTGGCCGGTGGCGGCCGACTTCGATGCGTTCCTCGGTCGCCTGCGGGAACTCTGACGCCCGCCCCCGCCGGTCCAATGAGCGCCGACGACCTGTCCGGCATGACCCCGACCTCCATCGACCCCCCTCCGTGCCAACATCTCGTAACGGCTCTTCGAGGGGGACAGACGAAGGGATGGACCACCGAAGACCACCACAAAGACGACGACATGACCGGTATGACCCCACGCCTTCTCCTCATCCTCCCCCTCCTCGTCCTCCTCCCCGCGTGCCGGGAGTACGCCGTCGAGGACATGCTCGCCGCGCACGACGACTTCCTCCACGACCAGTACGTCGCCCTCGCCGACGAGTACGAGCGCCAAGGCATGCCGCGCCCCACTCGGAAATGGTTCGACGAATCGGCGAGTTGGCGGTGGGAGGCGGGGACCGAGCGGCGTGAGTGTCTGATCGAGGCCGGCGAGAGCAAGCGCTACCGCGGGCACCGGTTCTGGGGGTGCACGCAGGAGCTGTACGAGTCCGAGGAGCCCAACTCCCCGCGGGATCGACTCCCCGAGCGGGTCGCGGCTCTGCAGTTCATGGACCTGACCGAACCCGAGCTCGATCGGTGCGGCCGCCACGAGACCGATCCCGAGGGCTTCCTGAACTGGCGAAGCTGCCTGTACCTCGACCTCGAGAAGTGATCGCAGCCCGTCGTCCGCCGACCTGCCATGGAGTACCGCACCATGTCCACCCCGCCCCCGTCCCGAGCGCCGTTCGCCTCTGCCCTGGGCTCCGCGTGCGTCGCGGTGCTCCTCACCGCCTGCGGTGACCGACCGATCGACGACATGCTCGCGGCGTACGACGCCGAGGTCGACGAGCACTTCGCACGCCTCGTCCGCCGGGCCGAGCGCAAGGAGATGCCGCTGCCCACGCGCGAGTGGTTCGACGCCGCTCGTCCCTGGGTGTTCGGCCACAGCACGGCGTCGCGCCGCTGCTTCCAGGACCTGGGCGACCGCCGGAAGTACCGCGACGCCGACGTCTGGTCGTGCCTGCAGGACTACATCGAGGACGAGGACGGCCTGCCGGCGCACATGCACGCCGCGGAGCAGAACTTCAAGACCGCCGACATCGGGAGCGGCGTCGTCTTCAGCTGCGCGATGCAGGATCCCCCCGGCAGCGACATCCCGTGGGACGACTGCTACCCCGAGGACGGCGAGTAGCGTCGACGGTCACCGCGCTCTAGCCCCCGTCCGCCGCCGGCTCGAACGCCACCAGCTCGATGTCGAAGATCAACATCCCCGCCGGCATCCCGACCTTCCCCTCGTACGCCAGCGGCTCGGGGATCCACACGCGCCGGCGCTCGCCGACGACCATCGCGCCCACGATCTCGCCCCAGCCCTTGATCACGAACTCCGCCTGGAACTCGATCGGCTCGCCGCGATCGTAGCTGTTGTCGAACATCGCGAGGTCGGAGGCAGTCCAGCCGATGTAGTGGGCGCGGATGTTCGCGCCGCGACCGGGGCGCTCGGTGCCGGTGCCCGGGGCCAGCACGATCGACGCCAGGCCGCTCGTGGTGCGCTCGGCGTCCGCCGGCGGCATGCGGCTCGGCGTCTCGTCGACGTCGTGGCGCGGTGTCAAGGTTCGGCAGCACTGACCCACCGCAGTTCGGCAGAACTGATCCACCTCGAGGCGGGGTCCAGGATCGGCGTCCGGCCACCCCGAGAATCCGCGCGTCAGCGACTCCCGCCAGTTCGGCA
>JBIJCC010000116.1:0-32909 GCA_044344875.1 Nannocystaceae bacterium | reverse complement strand
CCTGCTACCCGGCTCTCCGGCGATTACCGGGACGGGACCTTCCCCCGCTGGAGAAGCGCAGCTTGAACGGCTCCCGACCCGCGCTCGCGCGCGGCTCGGCATCCGTTCGTCACGACGCACCACCGCGCGAGCGTAACACGACGGCGCTGTGGATCACGCGGTCGGTCACAGATCCACGAGCTCGACGCCCTCGGCCGACAGCGGCACGCCGAGGAAGCCCGAGCCGACCCGCGCGAACCGTTCACGGCCGTCCGTTGCCAACATGACGCAATTGGCCGCGCTGGTCCCGGTGGGAGCTGCGTCCGGTGCGAGCAACCCGTGCATGACGAGCTGCTCCGCCACCGCCACCGCGGTGGTCTCCGCCGAGTCGACGATCGTCAGCGCCGGACCCACGACCCGGCGGATCGCTCCAGTCAACAGCGGGAAGTGGGTGCAGCCCAGCACCAGCGCGTCGACGTCCGCGACCAACGTCGCGAGGTACTCACGCGCGACGGCCTCGGGGATCGGGCCGTCGAGCCAGCCCTCCTCGGCGAGGGCGACGAACAGCGGGCACGCGCGGCCCGAGACCACGGCGTCGCCGCGCAGCGCCGCGATCGCCCGGGTGTACGCGCCGCCGCGGATCGTGCTCTCGGTGCCGATCACCGCGATGCGTCCGCTCACCGACGCGCGCACCGCCGCGGCCGCACCCGGCTCGACCACGCCGACCACCGGGAGGCCCGGCAGCGCAGCGCGCAGATCATCGATCGCCACGGCGCTGGCGGTGTTGCACGCGACGACGAGCAACTTGATGCCGCGCTGCACCAGCAGCCCCGCGGCCTGCAACGCGTAGCGCGAGATGGTGCCCGGGCTCTTGGTGCCGTAGGGCAGCCGCGCGGTGTCGCCGAGGTAGACGAACGACTCGTGGGGCAGCGCGGCCCGCAGCGCTCGCAGCACCGTGAGGCCGCCGACCCCGGAGTCGAAGACGCCGATGGGCAGCCCGCCGCTCATCCGTTGCGCACGAGGAGGTTCTTCGCGATGACCATCCGCTGGATCTGCGAGGTGCCCTCGTAGATCTGCATGAGCTTGGCGTCGCGCATGAGCTTCTCGACCGGGTACTCCTTCGTGTAGCCGTAGCCGCCGAAGACCTGCACCGCGTCGGTGGTGCACTTCATCGCCAGATCGGCGCCCATCGCCTTGGCGATCGCCGAGGTGCTGGTGCGGCGGATGCCGTTGTCGACCTCCCACGCCGCCTTCATGTACAGCAGTCGGACCGACTCGTAGGCCATCGCCATCTCCGCGATCATGAACTGGATCGCCTGGTGCTGAGCGATCGGCACGCCGAAGGTCTTGCGCTCCTTGGCGTAGGCGACCGACTCGTCCATCGCGCGGCGGATCATGCCGGCACACTGCGCCGCGATCATCGGCCGCGACTTGTCGAAGGTCTCCATCGCCACCGCGAAGCCGCCGCCGGGCTCGCCGAGCAGGTGCTCGGGCCCGAGCTTCACGTCCTCGAAGATGACGTCGACGGTGTTCGAGCACCGCTGACCGAGCTTGTTCTCCTTGTGGCCGATGGACACGCCCGGCAGATCGCGGGGGATGACGAACGCGGTGATGCCCTTGTGCCGCGCCGCCGGGTCGACCGTGGCGAAGCCGGTGAAGAACCGCGCGTAGCCGCCGTTGGTGATCCAGCGCTTCTGGCCGGTGAGCACCCAGCCATCGCCCGACTTGGTCAGCCGCGTGCGCATGGCGGCGACGTCCGAGCCGGCCTCGGGCTCGCTGCAGCAGTAGCTGACGAAGCCGAACTCCGAGGTCAGGCCGCCGAGCCACTCCTGCTTCTGCGCCTCGGTGCCGGCGATCATCAACGGCAGCGCGCCGAGGTGATTGCACATGATGCTGGTCGCCACGCCGGCACAGCCATACGCGAGCTCCTCGGCGATGAGGCAGCCCTCGAGGGTGTGCAGGCCGAGGCCGCCGTAGGCCTCGGGCAGCTCGACGTTCATCAGCCCGACGTCGAAGGCGGCGCGGAACACCGGCAGCGGCATCTCGCCCTTCTCGTCGTACTCCGCAGCGACGGGGATGATCCGCTCGGCGGCGAACTTGCGGGCCGCGGTGGTGAAGGCTTCTTGTTCGTCGGTGAGGCGCAGATCGAACATGGCCCGGGTGATACCACGGGCGGCGCTACTCGGGAGCGTCCGCCGGCGGCTTCGGGGCGCGGCGCGCCGCGCGGGCACGATCGCGTGCATCCCGGTCGGCGCTCGCGGTCACGGCAGCACGGCCCCCGAGCACGTAGCCGATGACGATCCCAACCAGCAGGATCCCCGGGATGTAGACGAAGTGCGCGAGCGTCATGGCACCTACGCCCGGTCGATGCGCCGACGGAGCTCGGCGAGGTCCTGGCGTTGGGCGACGGCGCGGCGCCACAGCAACACGCCGTAGCCGGCGAACAGCGCCCAGAGCACGCCGTACGCCCAGACCACGTGCTCGTAGTCCGAGGCGGTCTTGGCCGCGGCCTCGGCCTCGCAGGCGCGGACGCACTGCACGGTCTCCTGGTCGAGCCCGGTGACCGGCTCGTAGGCGTCGTCCTTGGCGGGCGCGGCCGCGGGAGCATCTTCTCTTCTCATGGGGCACCTCCAAGCGTCAGCGCGCGCCCTCGATCATCCAGGGCGATCCACGCGTCGTCGAGTTCAGCGGCGTCTTGCTCCTGCCGGATCCGGACCAGCAGCACGCCCACGGTCAGACACACCAACGCCCCCAGGGCCGGCCACAGGGAGTTCCACATCTGCGCCGGCAGTGAGCCGACGACGTCGGTGGTCGGGTGCGTGGTCTTCCAGATCTTCACCGCGTAGTAGATGACCGGCACGTCGACCGCGCCGAACACCGCGAGCGCGGCGGCGAGGCGCTCGGATCCCGCTGCGCCGTAGCGGCGCAGCAGCACGAACGCAGCGAACACCAGCCACAGCAGGCCGGTCGACACCTGACGGGCGTCCCACGTCCACGCCCGGCCCCACGTCGCGTGCCCCCAGATCGGACCGGTGATGAGCACGCCGAGGCCGGTGATCAGCACCAGCTCGCCGGCGGCGATCGAGAGCGACTCGGCCATGCGCGAGCGGCCCGTCGCGGCCTTGCGCAGCTGGATCGCCGCCGCGATGCCGCATGTCACGCCCAGCGCCATCATGATCCACGCCAGCGGCACGTGGAAGTAGAAGATCTTCTGCACCGTGCCCATCTTCTTCTCGATGCCGGTGTGCAAGAAGATCCGCTGCACGCTGTACGGGGTCGCCAGCGCGGCGACGGCGAAGAACAGCAGGGGGAGACGATGCTTGATCATGGCGTCCTCTTCGCGCGCGCCGACGGGCGGCGCTCGGCGGGCCGGGCGTTGCTGCCGAGCAGCACGGGCTCGAACAACCAGCTGGCGACGGCGACCAGCACCGCGTCGAGCGCGGCGAGCTGGCCGAGATACGTGTGGAACTGCGGGTGCCCCTCGAGCAGGGCGCGGGTCGAGACCAGCGCGAAGATCAGCGCCGGCGAGGTCAACGGATAGAGGATGACGGACAGCAGCACGTTCTTGCCGCTCGCGGTCGCCAGGCCCGCGGCGAACAACGCTCCGACCGCGGCGTAGGCCAGGCAGCCCAGGACCAGCAGCGCGGCGGCATCGAGCGGGCGCTGCCAGAACACCTCCGCGACGGGGAACAGCAGCCCGAGCGCCGGCATCAGCAACGCGCCACAGCCGGTGATGACGAGCAGCGTCACGCCGAGCTTGCTGAAGTAGATCGCGACCCGGTCGACCGGCCACGTCAGCACCGCGCGCAGCGTGTCGGCCTCGCGCTCCCGATCGAAGATCCGCGTCAGCGTGAGCGCGCCGACGAAGGCCACCGCGAGCCACAGCATCCCCGGCACCGCGAGGGTCTGGTCGGCCGCCGGCAGGGCCGCGAACGCCAGGGCGAACATCACCAGCACGACCAGCGTGAAGAATGCGGCCGTCAGGACGAGCTCGAGATCACGCAGCTCCTGGCGCAGGTCGTTCTTCGCGAGCAACCATGCCTGGCGGGCCAGGGGCACCACGGCTGCCCTTGTATCACACGGCCGCGCGGCGAGGACGGCCGCGTCACGCATGGGCGCCCCGCGGGCTCGCCCCGGTGCTCGGCACCGATGGCACCGTGTCGACGCCGAGCCTGCGGATCCGCGCCGCGAAGGCCTCGACCGGCTCGTCGGCCCGCCGCGTCGCCGCGGCGACGATGCGGCCGTCGGCGAGTAGGACCGCACGATCGGCGACCTCGGCAACCGCCTCGAGGTCGTGCGACGACAGCAAGATGGCCGCCCCGCGGGCGCGCTCCTCGAGCAGGATGCGGGCCAGGGTCGCACGGCCAGCGAAGTCGAGGGCGGTGAACGGCTCGTCGAGCAGGAGCAGCTCGGGCCGCCCGACCAGCGCCCGCGCGATGGCGAGCCGCTGCTGCATGCCCCGCGAGAAGGTCCCCGCCAGGCGCGTGATCGCGTCGCCGAGGCCGACGCGCTCGAGCAACGGATCGAGAGTCGTGGCGTCGTCCGCATCGCCGCGCAGCGACGCGAGCAGCTGCAGGTTCTCGCGCGCGGACAGGCGCCCGTAGATCTGCGTCGAGTGGGCGACGAACGCGAGGCTGCGACGCGCGGCGACGTCGAGTTCGTCCCGCGCGGGGCCACCCCACGTGCAGCTGCCCCCGGAGCTCGGGAGCAGCCCGGCGGCGATCGACAGCAGCGTGGTCTTGCCGCAGCCGTTCGCGCCGAGCAGCGCGACTGCCTCGCCTGCGCCGACCTCGAGGTCGATGGCGCGCAGCACCGCGAGCCGACCGAAGCGCTTGCTCAGCTCGCGCAGCTGCAGCGGGACGATCGCCACGTCACGCGCTCCACCGCAGGCACGCCGCGATCATGCGACCGGGGCCTTGGGCTGGGGCGGCGTCGGCCGGGGTTCGCCGAGCACGTCGAGCTCGCGCCACACCCGATCGAGCGCCGCGATCACACGCGCGCGCTCGTCCTTGCGCGCCGGCGGGATACCGTCGAGCTCCGCGAGCAGCTGATCGCGCCGCGCGACCAAGCGCGTGCGCAGATCGACCCGCGGACGCAGGGCCACGCCGGCAATGGTCGCCAGGAGCAGCGCGAGGCCGCCGAACAGGCCGATCGTCCGGTACAGCGGGTTGCGCGTGACCAGGCCGCCGACCGCGAACTCGAGCTTGGCGCCTGGCGCCCGCGGGCCCATCACCCACAGCGTCTTGTCGGGGATCGGCGAGGGGTGCTCGGACTTCTTCGCGCCGGCCGCGTTGAGCGTCTGGTTGGCGCCCACGAGCACGCTGGTCTCGAGGGAGTCGAGCGTCGTGGAGAAGTCGATCTCGACGGTGCCGTCGTGCTCGATCACGTAGGCCATCGCCAGGCGTGTCAGCTCGCCCGGCGGGATCGGGCCCGCGAGCTTGGCGTACGGCGCCTTCTCGTAGTGCGCGAGCCACTCCTCGGACATCGGCAGCACCGTGACGCTCTTGGCCCCGTCGGCGGGGACGATGCGCAGGCCGTCCTTGGGCCAGAACGCCTCGTCGCCGGTGACCATGACGTCCTGCAGCTGGACGACGCGGGCCAGATCGTTCTCGAGCTCGTCCACGTCGAACTGGACCACCGAGCGGACCTTCGACACGTCGTCGGTCACCGCGAACACGCGCATGTCGATCGCGATGCCGCCACGCTTGTCGACCTGGAACATCGCGCTGCTGTACGGGCCGCCGTCGTAGCGCGCCTCGACCAGGTAGATCGCGTCGGACTGCACCGTGACCGGGACCTCGCCGCTGCCGTCGGGGCCGGTCGTGCCCGCGAAGCGGACGTCGTTGCCGGTCTGGTCCTTCTTCACGATCTCGAAGTCGAGGCCGGAGACCGGGGCGTCGCCGCCGTCGACGATGCGCACGCGCACCGTGCCGTTGGGCAGCGACGCCACGACGCGCGGGCCCGGGAGCTGCGCGCGGCCGCCCGCGGCGGCGGCCTGCGGCGCGGCGTTGAACTCGCCGTTGGCGAGCACGACCGCCATGCCGACGTTCGCATCCATCGTGAACCGCGTGGATCGCTTCGGCGCCTGACCGGCGCCGAGCGTGGCCGAGACCTCGAGCTGGGTGCCCGCGGCGACGTCGGGCGGCAGGAGCTTGTCGAACGCGACCTTGCCCCGCGCGTCGCTGGTCGCCTTGCGGGTCTGGACCTCGCCGCCTGGCAGCGTCAGCTGCAGCGTCACCTCGACGTTGCCGATGGGCTTGCGCGCATCGAGATCGAAGGTGCCGACGACGAGCTCGCCGGCCGGCGTGCCCTCGAGGACGAACGCGGTGCCCGGCTGCGGTACCTCGGGGCCCCCCGCTTCGCCGTGCTTGGGCGCGGTTGCCCCTGGGCCGCCCGCGGCCGCTGATCCGGCCGCGGCACCGGCCTTGGCCGCGACGAGCATCACGCGCGAGCCCGCCTCGGCGAACAACTGGATCGGCTGCGAGGTCATCGCCTCGCCGCCGCGCGTGGCCTTCGCGATCGCGGTGCCGCCGATGAACGCCGACAGGTCGCCCACCGTGGCGCGCCCCTGCGCGTCGGTCTTGGCGGTGCGCGTCTCGGTCTTGCCGTCGGGTCCCGTCACCTCGAGCGTGACCTCGACATCCGTCGCCGGTGCATCGAAGCCACCGTCGAGGACTCGGATCGTGACCGTGCCTGCGCCGAGCTGGGGATCGGCGCGCGGGATCCCGGACATCGCCCGCGGATCGATGGGCGGCCCACCCGCGGGCGGCCCCGCGACGGCGGACCCCCCGACGAACACGGCACACGACAGGGCCGTCGCGGCGACGATGGTTCGAACGGTCCTCATGCGGCGAGTTCCTTCCCGCAGTGCTTGCAGAAGCGGGCGTCAGCGTCGTTGATCCCGTCGCAGGCCGCACAGGCCCGCGAGGTGACGTCGTCTTCGGGGATGCTCGGCGGATCCGAGGGCGCGCCCGCGTCGCTGGCGTTGACGCCGTCGTCGGGGTCCGCCTTCGTCACCGCGATCGGATCCGCAGCCGCCTCGGCCGTGGAGTCGGCAGGGTCAGTCTTCGGGTCGGCCGCGGCGGGCGTGGCCAGCCCGAGCCGCGCCGCGAGCTCCGGGTGGAGCGACTCGCCACCCTCGAGCTGTCGCATCACCTCGATGGCGCGCAGCTCGTAGCCCTGGCGGACCGCGTCGTAGTCGACCTGCGAGAGCTTGCCCATCTCGTGGTCGAAGCGCAGCTCGTTGATCGCCCGCAGCAGCCGGCGCCGCTCCTCGCGGAGCTCGCGTTGCGACGCGCCGCCGTACTCGCTGGCTGTGTCCACGACCACCGCGAGGTCGTCGCGGACAAGGGCGCCGACGATGCGATGCAGCGCGCGCAGGCACCCGACGAGGGCGAGGCCGACGAGCAGCAGGCCGAGCGTCGGCACCTCGGGCCGGGCCCCGGCGACGACGACGAGGAAGAGCCCGAGCGCCGCGACCCCTGCGGTGACGATTCCCACCGAGCGCAGGCCCACGCGTGGTCCCTCGACGGCTCCGGACGACGATGGCATCACCTCAGCCACCGCCCTCGGCCTCCTCGCGCTTCGCACCGATGCACACCAGACCACCGCCGAGCAGCAGCGCGAACCCGACCCACACCCAGTTCACCAGCGGGTTGTAGTAGAGGTTCAAGCGCGTCCAGCCCGAGGTCATGTCGACGTCGGCGATCGACGCGTACACGTCGCCCCCGGGACGCATCAGCCGCGAGACCTCGGTCGTGGGCTGATCGGGCAGCTGGTAGTACCACCACTTCGCCGGCCGCAGGTCGCCGGCGTGGCCGCCGTTGCGCCGCACCGACAGCTCGACGGTGATCATGTCCTTCTGCCAATCCTGGGTCGCGGCGGCACCCATGTACTCGATCTCGTAGTCGCCGAGCGTGATGACCTCGCCGGGGTAGATGCCGAGCTTGCGCTCGAGCTTGTACGAGTTGCCGGCCCAGCCGAAGAACATCAGCACGATGCCGAGGTGGACGATGTACCCGCCGTAGCGACGCCGCGCGCGGACGACCAGCCCGATGAGCGCATCGACCACGCTCTGCGGCCGGTTGCGCCGGCGCACCGCGACCCCGCGATAGAACTCCTGGACGATCGTCCAGAACACGAACCCGCACAGGCCGAAGCAAGTCAGGCCCCAGCCCGACAGCACCTCGAAGCCGCCCTCGGTGCGCACGAGCGGGATGGCGAACGCGGCGAAGAGCACCGAGACCACGCCTGCGACCAGCGGGAACTTGAACTGATCGACGAGGGACTCGGTGCTGGTCTTGCGCCACGCGACCAGGGGCCCGACGCCGGTGAGGAACAGCAGCGCCACGCCGAGGGGCGTCATGTAGTGGTTGAAGAACGCCGGGCCGATGGTGACGCGGCCCCACGGCGGCGGCCGGCCCTCGAGCGCGGCGTTGAGCCACGCGGCCTCGTCGTAGATGCCGAGCGAGAACATCGTCTCCCGGTACCAGCCGTAGTTCTCCGCGAGGTACCCCGACCACTGCGTGAACGTCGGGTACATCGTCGCGCCGGCGACGAACAGCGCGCAGATCAGGAACATCCAGTTGTTGAGCAGGAACGCGAACTCGCGGCTGATGACGCTCTCGAGCTCGTGGCGCGAGCGCAGCAGCTTGCGCCGCCAGAACAGCAGGCCGAACGAGCCGACGAGGATGACGACCATGAAGCCGCCGAAGGTCCACGCCAGCGCCGGATCCTCACCGAACGCGTGGACGCTCTGCACCACGCCGCTGCGGGTGAGGAACGTGCCGAAGATCGTCAGGAAGAACGAGATGATCACCAGCACCAGGTTCCACACCTTGAGCATGCCCCGGCGCTCCTGGACCATGATCGAGTGCAGGAACGCGGTGCAGGTCAGCCACGGGAGCAGGCCGGCGTTCTCGACCGGATCCCACGCCCAGTAGCCGCCCCAGCCCAGCTCCTCGTAGGCCCACAGGCCACCGAGCACGAGGCCGACGCCGAGGAACAGCCACGCGAAGAGCGTCCAGCGCCGGACGCTGCGCTGCCACGCCTCGTCGACCTGCCCGGTGATGAGCGCGGCCATGCCGAACGCATACGGCACCGCCAGCGACACCATGCCGAGGTAGAGGCTCGGCGGGTGGCAGACCATGTACGGGTTCTGCAGGAGCGGGTTCAGCCCCTTGGGCTGCACCGGCGCCTGGTCGGGCAACAGCCACGGCTCGAAGGGGTTCTTCATGAACACCAACAGCGCGGCGAAGAACGCCAGGATCGTCGCCAGGATCGCGACCGCGTGGGGGATGAGCGCCCGGTGACGCGTGCGATTCGCCCGCACCGCCAGCGACGAGAACAGGCTCAGCAGCAGCACCCAGAACAACAGGCTGCCGTCCAGCGAGCCCCAGAACGCGGTGATCTTGTACAGCACCGGCATGGCCGGATGGCTGTTGTGGTGGACGTACTGGATGCTGGTCTCGCCGGCGAGGAACGCGTACTCGAGCAGCATCGAGCCGAGCACCGCGACGCCGAAGATGCCGTGGATGCCCTGCACCGCACCCTCGACCAGGCGCTCGGACTTGCGCGCCGCGCCGACGACCGCGAGGGCGACGGTGGCGACCGACAGCAGGAACAGCACCAGCATCGAGACGGTGCCGAATGTGGAGATCGACATGTCAGCCGCCCTTTCCGATCTCGGACATCGCGGCCTTGCCGGCCTCTTCTTCGTACTTCGACGGGCACTTCGCCGACATCTCGTCGGACTCGAAGACGCCGTCGACGAGCTTGCCGGTGAGCACGACCTCGCCCTCCTCCTGGAAGGTGTCGGGCGGGATGTTGGTGTAGTGCACGGGCAGGCGTTGGCCGTTGTACTCGACGACGAAGCGCAGGTCCCCGGTGGTGCCCTTCTTGCGCTCGATCGACTTGGCCACGACCAGGCCGTGGACCTTCAGCGTGCGGTTCCCGTACTTCTCGACGTCGCCCATCAGCTGGTCGACGTACATGTACTCGAGCACGCCCTCGCCCGTGTCCGACAGCACGAGATAGCCGAGTGCCGCAGCGAGGACGACACCGATTCCGATCTTGGTTCCGACGGGGAGTGCCATGGTCTCATCCTCCGATGCTGATCATTGCCTTGCGGGGGCCACCGGTACCATCGGGTTGAAACCCGTGCCCGTCACGCTTGGTTCCGAGGACCGCGCGAACGATCCCTTCGAGGGCCGGCTCGCCGTCAGCGCGCAGCGCCGAGCCCCCGCGCAGCGCCGAACGCAGGTCGCCGGCGTCGTCGTGGGCCAGGCAGCCGTGGAGCTGCCCGGTCGCGGAGAGGCGGAGGCGGTTGCAGCTCGCGCAGAAGTTCTCGGTCATCGCGCCGATGGTCCCGAGGACGCGACCGGCCCAACGGCCGCCCACCACCGCGTGGTACGTGGCCGGTCCCGCCCCGCGGGCCGTGCCGCCATCGACGGGCCGCAGCGCACAGTCGAGCGCCGCTGCGATCGCACCGCGGACCTCTGCGGCGGGCATCAGCGTCCCCGGCACGAAGAGCTCGCCGCCCGACATCGGCATCAGCTCGATGAAGCGCGGCACGACGTCGCGGGACCACGCGTACTCGGCGATCGCCGCCAGCTCGTCGTCGTTGAAGCCACGGACCGCCACGGTGTTGAGCTTGACCGACGCGAAGCCGGCGGCACGCGCCGCCTCGATCCCGGCGAGCACACGATCGAGGTGCCCGCGGCGCGTGATCGCGGCGAACCTCGCGGCGTCGAGGCTGTCGAGGCTCACGGTGACCGAGTGCAGGCCCGCGGCCGCCAGCGGCTGGGCGAGCGCCTCGAGGAGCTCGCCGTTGGTGGTCATGACCACCTCGAGCCGACCCGCGCGCGTCGGTAGCTGCGAGAGGCGGGCGACCAGATCGACCAGGCCGCGGCGCAGCGTCGGCTCGCCCCCGGTGAGCCGCACGCGATCGACCCCGGCACGGGCGAAGGCGGCCACCACCTGCTCGACCTCCTCCATTCGCAGAAGGTCCGCCCGCGGTCCGTAGTCCAGGTCCCGGTCCGGCATGCAGTAGGTGCAGCGGTAGTTGCAGCGGTCCGTCAGCGAGACGCGGAGGTACCGGACCTGGCGCGACGACCGATCGACGAGGTCGAGCGCGCCCGTCGGGGCGCACGTCGCCGCCGGAGCGGGTTGGTCGATTCTCAGCTGGACGAGACGGGACAACGGGAAACCTGCCGTAGCGGAAGCTTGCCACACGCGTCCACCGGCCGCACCGCGGCGCGCCGTGGATCGACGCCGCGGGCCGAGGTGCGGCCGCCAACCCCCGTGGTGCGGCACCGCCCGATGCCCACACGACGCCCACACGACGCGAGGCCGAGTCCGCCTGGGGCGTCTCGGCCTCGATTCGTGCGTCGACGGACGCTCGCCCACGTCGTGGGTACGCGCCGGGTGCGGCGCGTTACGGCTTCGCGGGCGCTCCGGCCTTCGCGTCCGCCGCAGCCTTCGGATCGGCCCCAGCCTTGGCATCGGCCGCCGGCTTTGCCGCGGCCTTCGCCGCGTCCTCGGCGGCCTTCGCCTTGGCCTTGGCCTCGGCCTCGACCTGCCCCTTGTTCGTGCGCTGGGCCTCGTTCCAGTCGCCGCCCTGGTTCACGCGGAAGAACGTCCCCTGCTCTTCGTTCAGCCGGCTGCGGCTGTTCATGTCGAAGATGGTGAACAGGAAGAAGATGGCGACAAAGATGATCGTGCTGAGGAAGACGAACACGTGGTAGCGGTCGTCGTACTTCAGGTGCATGAAGAACATCGCCACGAGGGTCGCCTTGCCGAAGGCGACGATCATGGCGACCCAGAGGCTCGCGGGGCCCAGATCGGCGAACGACACCGCGTAGGTGAGGCCGGTCAGGACGAACAGCGAGCCCAGCACCTTGACGTACAGGGACACCGGTGACACGTGCTCGTGGCACTCGATGACGTCATCGATGGGCTTGCCGTGGAGGAAGGTCTTCGTGGTCATGGGTGGCTCGCTTCGGCTTCGGCCCAGGTCACTTGACGAGGTACAGCAGGGGGAAGAGGAAGATCCAGACCAGGTCGACGATGTGCCAGTAGAGGCCCACGTTCTCGACCGGGCTGAAGTACTGGGGCCCGAAGTGGCCCTTCTTCGCGCGCAGCATGATCCACACCAGCACGCCGATGCCGACGAGCACGTGCACGCCGTGCAGGCCGGTCATGCAGAAGTAGATGCCGAAGAAGATGTGCGGCATCCCGACCAGCTCGTGGCCGTGCTCGCGGGCGTACTCGCCCGCCCGCGCGTAGTCGAAGTACTTCCCGGGGAAGATGCCGTGGGCGAACTTCCCGGTGTACTCGAAGTACTTCACCACCATGAAGATGCAGGCGCATCCGATGGTGAGGATGAGGTACCGGACGATGGCCGGCGAGTCGCCGACCTGGGCCGAGCGAACCGCCATCGCCATCGTGAAGCTCGAGAAGAGCAGCACGACGGTGTTGATGCCGCCCATGGTCTTCGAGAGCAGCTCGTGGGAGCCGAGGACCATCTCCGGGTAGAACAGCCGGACGATGAAGTAGGCGAGGAACAGCCCACTGAACATCAGGATCTCCGTCGCGAGGAAGACCCACATGCCCAGCTTGGCCGCGCCGGCCTGCTGCTCGACGGTGTTGTAGTGGTGCTGGAAGAAGGCGTGCGGCGCCTTCGGCCCCTGACCGTGTGCACTACTCATGGCTAGTGATGGTCCATTCCGCCCGAGCGGTCGATCTGCGGGAAGTTGTAGGGGTCGGTGTCGACCCGCGGTTGGCCGTGGAAGTTGTGCTCGATGGGCGGGCTCTGGGTCTCCCACTCGAGCGACGCCCCGCCATACGGGTTGTCACTGGCCTGCGCGCCGGTCTTGAGCGAACGCAGCAGATAGATCGCGGTCCACAGCAGGCCGAGACCCAGGATGTACGAGCCGATCGTCGAAAGCACGTGCTGCTGCTGGAACTGCGGGACGTACGTCGCGTAGCGCCGCGGCATGCCCTGCTGGCCGACGATGAACTGGTTGAAGAACGTCATGTTGAAGCCGATGAACACGAGCAGGCAGCCCCAGCGGCCGTGCACCTCGTTGAACATCCGCCCGGTCATCTTGCCCCACCAGTGGTGGATGCCGCCGATGAACGCGATGATGGTTCCGCCCATCATGACGTAGTGGAAGTGCGCGACGACGAAGTACGTGTCGTGCAGGTGGACGTCGACCGACAGCGCGCCGAGGAAGATGCCCGTCAGACCACCGATGGTGAACGTGAACAGGAACGCCAGCGCGTAGAGCATCGGCGTGTTGAACTCGATGCTGCCCTTGTAGAGGGTGGCGACCCACGAGAACACCTTGATGGCGGTGGGCACCGCGACCGCGAAGGTCAGGAACGAGAACACCACGCCGGCGAGCTCGGACTGGCCCGACACGAACATGTGGTGGCCCCACACCAGGAACGAGATGATCGCGATGGCGATCGAGCTGAGCGCGATGGCCTTGTACCCGAAGATGTGCTTGCGGGAGTGGACCGCGATGAGCTCGCTGATGATGCCGAAGCCCGGCAGAATCATGATGTAGACGGCCGGGTGGCTGTAGAACCAGAAGAAGTGCTGGTACAGCACCGGGTCGCCGCCCATCGCCGGGTCGAAGATGCCGATGTTCAGCGTCCGCTCGATGATGAGCAGCATCAGCGTGATCGCGAGGACCGGCGTCGCGAGGATCTGGATGACCGCCGTGGAGTAGATGGCCCACACGAACAGCGGTAGCCGGTTCCAGGTCAGTCCCGGCGCGCGCATCTTGTGCACGGTGACCAGGAAGTTGAGCCCGGTGAGGATCGACGAGAACCCGAGGATGAAGGCGCCGAAGGTCGCCGTCACGACCGCCGTGCCGCTGCTCGTCGAGTACGGGGTGTAGAACGTCCACCCGGTGTCGAGCGAGCCGGTGACCAGCGTCAGCAGGAAGAACACCGCGCCGAGGGAGTAGACCCAGAACGACAGCAGGTTCAGCCGCGGGAACGCGACGTCCTTGGCCCCGAGCATCAGCGGCAACAGGAAGTTGCCGAGGGCGCCGGGCACCGAGGGGATGATGACCAGGAACACCATCACGGCGCCGTGGATGGTGAAGAGCTTGTTGTACGTGGTGGCGCTGACGAGGTCCTGCTCAGGGGTGAGCAGCTCCGTTCGCAACGTCAGGGCAGCGACGCCACCGACGAAGAAGAACAACAACGTCCCGACCAGGTACATCATCCCCAGTCGTTTGTGGTCGAGCGTGAAGAGCCAGGACTTCAGGCCGGTCTTTGCCGCGTAGAAGCTGACTTCGCGGGCGTGATCGCCACCGTGGGCGCTACTGGTGTCTGCGGTTGCCATGACGTCGTCTCGGCCTCGCTCACTTCTGCTGCTTGATGAAGTCGATGATCGCAGTGATCTGCTTGTCGTCGAGCTGCCCTTGGTACGAGGGCATGTTCGCGCCGGTGAAGCCGGCCACGATCTTTGCCTGGGGCTGCAGGATCGACTCCTTGATGTAGTTGTCGTCGGCCGTCACGGTCGTCCCGTCGGCGAGCGACTCGGTCTTGCCGTACAGGCCCTTCCAGGTCGGGCCCGTCGCCGGGTCGCCCGTGAGGGTGTGGCAGGCGTTGCAGCCGCGACGGGTGTAGATGCGCCCACCGAAGTCGGCGGTCGACTCGGTCGGCTTCTGCTCGAGCTTCGCGGCCTCGCGGAGCGCGGCCTCGAAGCTCGCGGGCTCGAGAACCTTGATGACGCCGGCCATCGACGAGTGCCGGTCACCGCAGTACTCGGTGCAGAAGATGTTGAACTCGCCGACCCGCGTGGCCTCGAACCACAGCGTGGTGTAGCGGCCCGGCACGACGTCCTTCTTGACCCGGAACACCGGGACGTAGAACGAGTGCAGGACGTCCTCCGAGGTCATGATGAGCCGCACCGGTCGGCCCTTGGGCACGATCATGGTGATGAGCGGGTCCTCGGTGCTCGAGGTCAGCGACACCCCCGGGTAGTCCGGGTAGTCCACCTGCCAGAACCACTGACGGCCGGTCACCCGGATGTCGATGGCGTCCGCCGGCGGCGTGCTCTGCTTGATCCAGTCGATCTCGGCCCAGGCGAAGATGACCACCAACAGGACCGCCGGGATGGCGCTCCACAGGAACTCGATCTTGCCGTTGTGCGTGATCGAGCTGGTCTTCTGATCCGGGCTGCGGCGCTTGTACTTCCACATGAAGTACCCCATCGCCGCGAGGATCAAGATGAAGAAGAACACGTCGAGGGCGACGATGAAGAAGTACAGGTTGTCTGTACTCTCTGCGAACGTCGACGCCTGCGTGGGCATCGCCCACGAGTGCAGGGTCTCGAGCGGCGGCAGCTTGGGCGCCGGTGGGGCCGGTGGGGCCGCTGCGGCCACGTTGCCGACGGCCGCCTGCGCGGCTTCCTTGGTTTCGGGGGCCAGGAACATGCTCAGCATCACGATACCGCCTCCGCGCGGTGTTCGTCGTTCGACGCGGTGTCGCGACGCTTGCGTCGCTCGTACCGCCAGAAGATCGCGAGGGTTGTCGCGAGGATGAAGAAAGACACCGTGGCGCCGATGCGCATGAAGCCGAAGGCCCACGGTCCGTAGCGGCCGATCGTGTGGTCGTAGGTGAAGCAGCTCTGGTAGAGCTTCTCCATGGGGGAGCCGATGCGCCCCTGGCCGGACTCGATCAGCGCGAACTTGATGTCGCGCGGCTGATAGGTGAGTCCGTACAGGTACTGCGCGATGGTCCCGTCGGGCATGAGGAACACTGCCACCGCGGGGTGGGCGAACTGATCCTGCTCGGCGTCGTACGCGAACGAGATGCCGAGCTGGGCGGCGAGGGTCTGGATCGCCAAGGCGTCGCCGCGCAGGAACTGCCAGTCGACGTCGGGTCCCTTCCCGAGTTGGTCGAGGATCTGATCGCGCTTGAACGCCGCGTCCTTGGCGGTCTCGCGCGCGTCGAGGCTGACGGTGACGACTCGGAAGTGCTCGTCACCCGGGGTCCAGTCGAGCTCGGCGAGCGCGTCGGCGAGGCCGCCGAGCTGCACGCTGCACACCACGCGGCAGTGGAAGTAGTTCAGCGTCAGCAGCACCGGCCGCTTGCCGTCGAACCAGTCGCCGGCACGCACGAGTTCGCCGTTGGCGTCGGTGAACGTGAGCGCCGGGTCGATTTTGTCGTTGCGCCGCTCCTCGACGTCGATGGCGCGCATCTCGGGCGAGAGCGGCGCGCCGGCGGCGGAATCGATGGAGGGTGCACCGGCCCGCACGAGCGCAGGCGCAAGTACCCCTGTCGCCGCGGATACGGCGAGGAGTCGAGCGACCTGACGGATGCGCGGGGTCATGGCGTCCTTTTCAAGGGTTCGGCGCGTCGGCGGGCGGCGCGGGCTTCTTCGGGGCCTTCGCGTCGGGCTCGGCCTTCGCGTCCTCGGCCGGCTTCTCACCCTCGACCTTGGCCGGCTCGCCCGGCTTCGCAACCTCGGCGGGCTTGGCCCCGTCCGTCGGCGCGGCGGGCTTGGCCCCGTCCGTCGGCGCGGCGGGCTTGGCTCCGTCCGTCGGCGGCGGCGCGGGGACCGGGGCCGCTGCGCCGCCGGGCGCGGGGGCCTGACCGGCACCCGCGGGGACCGGCTCGGTCGGAACCGGCGCCGCCGGGGGCGGCGCGGTCGGTGCCTGATCGTCCGCACTCTTCCAGCCGGGGTACTTGCCGAACGCCTTCAGGCGCGCGGGGTCGTCCAGCACCGCCTTGCGGGCGTTCGCCAGCGGCATGTAGTAGCGCGTGTTGACGGTCGCCTTGTCGTCGAGCTCGCTGACCTCGAACTTGCCGGAGCCCGTCTTGGTCTGCTGCATCTCCTCGATGTAGCCGGCGAGACGGAACGAACCCTGTTGGGCGCGCGAGTCCTCGAGGGCCTCGACCTGGATGTTGAACAGCTGCACGACGCCGATGCCAGCGACGAGCGTCAACGCGGAGAGTCCGAACAGCAGGTTGAAGAGGCGCGCGTTGGGCATGCGGTCGATCTCGTGACCGCCGCCCTCCTCGTGCCCGTGCCCATCGTCATGGGAGTGACCGTGATCGTCGTGCTTGTCGCTCATGACCGATCCTCAGAAGTTCTCGTGGTTCAGCGACTCTTCGAGTCGCGGGTCGCGGAGCGGGACCAGGGCGTGGCGCCCGAGGCCCCACGTGAACACCGCGAGCAGCACGCCGGCGACGCCCGCCCAGGTGGCGATGTCGAAGAGGTCCGGACGGATGTGCTCCGAGTTGCGCGAGTGGGCCAGCGACGGCTGCACCAGCCAGTACATGTCGAGGAACTCGGCGACGATGATCCACACGGCCCAGAACGCGAGCGTCCGGGGGTTGCGCTTGATCTTCCGCGACATCAGGCCGACGAAGGGCAGCGCGAAGCGGGTGAAGATCAGGATCAGGCTGAGGGTCAGCCAGTCACCGTGGCCGCGGTAGGAGAACCAGAAGGTCTCCTCCGGGATGCTCGCGTACCAGATGAGGAAGAACTGGGCGAAGCCGATGTAGCCCCAGAACACCGAGAACGCGAACATCATCTTGCCGAGGTCGTGGAAGTGCTCGGTCGTCACGACGCCGCGCAGGTATCCCGATCGGTGGAGCAAGATGGCGGTCAGCGAGATGGTCGAGGCGACGATCGAGACGCAGCCGGCGAAGTAGTACACGCCGAAGATCGTCGAGAACCAGTGCGGGTCGAGCGACATCAGCCAGTCGAAGGCGCCGAAGGTCAGCGTCATCGCGAAGACGAGGATGCCGATCGTCGACCAGTACCGCATGCGGTGGGCGTAGGGCGCCGGGTCGGCGGCGGTGTCCTGCTTGGTCGACCACGTGTAGAACGCGAGCGACATCAGCGACCACAGCCCGATGTAGATGAAGGCGCGGGTCCGGAACGCGCCCTCGTTGAGGTACGGCTCCTTCGCCTGCAGCACCTCGTCGTGGGCCAGCGCCTCGGCGTGGGTCCAGTGGAAGAGGTCGTGGGCGCCGAAGATGAGCGCTGGCAGGGCCAGCAACGCGATCACCGGCAGGGTCAGCATGAGGTTCTCGGCGATGCGCCGGACCACGATCGACCAGCCTGCCCGCACCGCGTGCTGGACGAGCGTGAACCAGAGGCCGCCGAGGCCGACGGCCAGGCCCCACATGATCGCCGTCAGGTACGACGAGTAGAACTTCGCCGGGTCGTTGCCCTTGAACGCGAAGCCGATCGCGAGACCGGCGACACCGATCGCCCCGAAGAGCATCGGGGCCTTCTTCCACGGCGAGTCATCGGCGATGTGGACTTGTTCGTGCCGCACCAGCGGCCCGTGACGATCGTGCGCGCTCATGGCGTGGCTCCCTTCGGGGCGCCGGCGTTGCCGCCGGGGGCTGGCGCGGCGGCCGGGACGTCGCCGGGCTTGGCGTCGTGACTGACCTGGAGCGTGCGGACCCAGGCCGAGATCGCCCAGCGATCCTCGACCGGGATCTGGGCCTTGTACGACCGCATCTTGCCCTTACCGTTGCTGATGACGTTGAAGAAGTAGCCCAGCGGCTCGGGCCGAAGGCGCGCGAGGTGGAGGTTCGCCGGGGGCGGCTGCATGCCACCGCCGCGGCGCGTCACCGGGCCATCGCCGCGACCGGTCTGGCCATGGCACGGCGCGCAGAAGATGTTGTAGCGCGTCTCACCGCGCGTCAGCAGCTTGTCGTCGAGCTTGATCGACGGCGGCAGCGCGTCGGCCAGCGTGCCGTCCAGGTTGCGGCCGCGGTAGAGGTGGTCGTCGTCCTTGAGCAGACCGACGGCGACCGTGCCCTCGGGCGGCTTGCGCATGACCCGACCGTCGGCGAAAAAGCCGTTGAACTCCTGCGGGTCGCCGCGCTCCTGGAAGTCCATGTTCTGCTGCAGGTGGACCGGCGGATCCTCCGACCGGGTCCCGCGGCACGCGGTGAGCGAGCCCAGGGCGACCACGACGAGGGCGGCCAGGCGTCGAGCTTGGGTGTCCATCAGTCCTCGACCTCCTCGACCGCCGTCGCGCCCGTCGACTCGAGCAGCTTGCGCGTGCGCTCGCCGTCGTACTTGGGGTCGCGGGCCTCGATCGAGATGAAGAACCGGTCGTCCGAGAAGCGGGCGAAGCGGTGCGAGTTGAACAGCGAGTGGTACAGCTGCGGGAGCTTGTTGACCCCGAGCATGCCGAACACGGCCCCGAAGGCGCCGAGGAGGATGCCGAGCTCGAACGTCACCGGCACGAAGGCCGGATAGCTGTTGTAGGGCTTGGCCGAGATGACGAGCGGGTAGGCCACCGTGCTCGACCAGAACTGCAGGAGGAAGCCCAGGCTCGCCCCGGTGAAGCCCATCACGCACACGATGTACGGGATGATCGAGCGGCGCAGGCCCATGGCCTTCTCGAGTCCGTGCACCGGGTACGGCGTGTGGGCATCCCAGGCCGCGTAGCCGGCGTCCCGGACCTTCTCACACGCGTGGTACAGGTCGGCCGCGGTCTCGTACTCGGCGAGCATGCCGAAGTGTTTGGGTCGCTTCGCCATGGTTCAGTCCTTCGCTCCGGAGCCATCGGCGCCCGAGTTGTTGTCGTCCCGCGGCGGCGGCGGAGCGAACAGGAAGTCGGTGTCGACGGGCTTGGCCTCGGCCTTGTCGGCGGTGTCGGCCTTGTCGGCGGTGTCGGCCTTGCCGGCCTCGGCCTTGGCCTTCTCTTCGGCCTCCGCCTTCGCCGCGGCCTCGGCCTTGGCCTTCTCCTCGGCCTCGGCCTTCGCAGCGGCCTCCGCCTTCGCAGCGGCCTCCGCCTTGGCCTTCTCTTCGGCCTCCGCCTTCGCCGCGGCTTCCGCCTTTGCGGCGGCCTCGGCCTTGGCCTTCGCCTCGGCTTCGGCCTTCGCGGCGGCCTCGGCCTTCGCGACCTCGGCCTTCTCGGCGGCCTCCGCTTTCGCGGCGGCGGCGACGTCGACCCGGGTCGGGACGTCGGCCTCGTCCTCGCGGACGCGGGCGGCCGGGGCGGAAGCGGAGGTGACGACCACCTTCGCGGAGCCCGAGAGCGACTGCTCGGCGGGGACGGCGTCGTCGTCGTGCGACGAGTCCATCTGGCCGCTGCGCCCGTGGCCGTGGCCGCCGCTCGGTCCGTGGCCGCCGCGGGCCTTGCCCCAGTCGAAGTGCGGGCTCGCCTGCGGCATCACGCTCTTCACCTCGGCCATGGCGACCATCGGCATGTAGCGGGCGAAGAGGCAGAACAGCGTGAAGAACAGGCCGAAGCTGCCGATGAGCGTCGCCCAGTCCCACGGCGTCGGCGTGAAGTAGTCCCACGACGACGGCAGGAAGTCGTGGTGCAGCGACGTCACGGTGATGACGAACCGCTCGAACCACATGCCGATGTTGACGAAGATGGACAGGACGAAGAGCACCGCCGGGTTGCGCCGCATCGTCTTCGACCAGAAGAACTGCGGCGTGATGACGTTGCAGCTCACCATGATCCAGTACGCCCACCAGTAGTCACCGAAGGCGCGGTTGATGAACACGAACGTCTCGAGCGGGTTGCCCGAGTACCAGGCGATGAAGAACTCCAGCGCGTACGCGTAGCCGACCATCGTGCCGGTGAGCAGGATGATCTTCGCCATGTTCTCGAGGTGCTTGATGGTGATCATCTGCTCGAGCCCGAACCACTTGCGGCACGGGATGAGCAGGGTGAGGACCATCGCGAAGCCCGAGAAGATGGCGCCGGCGACGAAGTAGGGCGGGAAGATCGTCGTGTGCCAGCCCGGGAGCTGACTGACGGCGAAGTCGAAGGACACGATGGAGTGCACCGAGAGGACCAGCGGCGCCGCCATCGAGGCGAGAAGGAGGTACGCGGCCTCGTAGTTCACCCAGTGGCGGTGCGAGCCGCGCCAGCCGAGCGAGAAGATGCCGTACACGACCTGGCGGATGCGGGTCTTGGCCCGGTCGCGCATGGTCGCGAGGTCGGGGATGAGGCCGACGTACCAGAACAGCAGCGAGACCGTGAAGTAGGTGGAGACCGCGAACACGTCCCACAGCAGCGGGCTGCGGAAGTTCGGCCACATCTCCATCTGGTTCGGGATCGGCAGCGCCCAGTACAACAGCCACACGCGACCGACGTGGATCGTCGGGAACATGAGGGCGCAGATGACGGCGAAGATCGTCATCGCCTCGGCGGCGCGGTTGATCGACGTGCGCCACTTCTGCCGGAACAGGAAGAGGATCGCCGAGATGAGCGTACCGGCGTGGCCGATGCCGACCCAGAACACGAAGTTCACGATCGGCCAGGCCCACATCACGGGGTTGTTGTGACCCCAGATGCCGATGCCCTCCCAGAGCAGGTAGCCCACCGAGAGGCCGAAGACGCCGAGCAGGGCCAGCGACGCCATGAAGGCGATCCACCAGGCCTTGTGGGGGTTGTCGATGTGATACGCGACCTTCTCGGTCACGTCGTGGAACGACAGCCCGCCCGTGACCAGGGCCGTGCGGCCCTCGAGCGGATCCTGGTCGTGCTCGTGTTGAGTTTGGAGATAGTGGCTCATTGGCCGTGCCCCTTGTCGTGCGCAGCCGGTGCCGCCGGCTCCTTGGGCGTCAGATCAGGGTGGGGATTGCGGATGCGCGCGAGGTAGCTGGTGCGCGGATGGTTGTTGAGGTCGCGCAACACCTGGTAGTCGCGCGGCGACCGCTTGGCCTTCGAGACCTTGCTGTCGGGGTCGCGGATGTCACCGAAGACGATCGCCTCGGTCGGGCACACCTGCTGACACGCGGTGAGGATGCGTCCGTCCTCGACGAGGTCGCGGCCCGCGACGTGGGCCTCGATCTTCGCCTCGTTGATGCGCTGCACGCAGTAGGTGCACTTCTCCATCACGCCGCGGAAGCGGATGGTGACGTCCGGGTTCTTCTGCAGCTGCGAGATCCAGGCGCCGTCCGGGTCGTCCGTCCAGAGGCTGCCCGGGCGAACGTCGAGGTTGAAGGCGAGGAAGTTGAACCGACGGACCTTGTACGGGCAGTTGTTGCTGCAGTAGCGGGTGCCGATGCAGCGGTTGTAGGTCATGTCGTTGAGGCCGTCGGGCGAGTGCACGGTCGCGGCGACCGGGCACACCGTCTCGCACGGGGCCGCCTCGCAGTGCTGGCAGGCCATCGGCTGCACCACCGCGGTCGGGTTGTCCTCGTCGCCGCGGAAGTAGCGGTCGATCCGCATCCAGTGCATCTCGCGACCGCGCAGGACCTGCTTCTTGCCCACGACGGGGATGTTGTTCTCGGCCTGACACGCGATCACGCAGGCGTTGCAGCCGGTGCACGTGTTGAGGTCGATGCTCATCCCCCACTGCTGCTTGCCGGTGAGCTTCGGCGGATCCCAGAGGTGCTGCAGCCGCGTGCGCGGCATCAGGTTCGCCTTCTCGACGAAGTTGGGATCGGCCTTGAACTCGGCCCGGGTGTGCTCGAGGACGATCGGCCGCTCCTCGAACTCGAAGCCCATGTGCGACGGCGGCTTGAGCGAGCCGTAGTCCTGCGTGGAGGCGAGCTCGTAGTCGCCGCCCGCCGCAGCCGCCGTGCCCGCGGCGATCCACGGCGCCTTGGTGCTGCGCAGCGCGGAGACGTCGAAGCCCGCGCCCTCGCTGACCGGCGTCGCCTTGCGACCGTAGCCGAGCGTCACCGACACGGTGTCGTCGGCCTGGCCGGGCGACACCCAGATGGGCAGCGTGATCGAGCGACCGTCGACGGTCAGCGTGACCAGCGGCTGGAAGTTGCGGGCCACCGCCTGCGACAGCACGCCCCACTTCTCCGCGGTCGCCTTGCTGACGTACGCGGCGTTGTCCCAGGTCAGCTTGCTGACGGGGTGCGGCAGCTCCTGCAGCCAGCCGTTCCCGGCCATGCGACCGTCGAGCACCTTGGGATCGATGTGGATGTCGATCTCGAGCCCGTCGATCGGCTTGCCGCGCTCCGCGAGCGTGGCGAGGGCCTCGGCCCATCCGGCCTGGTTGGGGATGTTCGGCTCGCGCGGGATCCCGCTGACGATGCCGTCGTGGACCCACTGCCGCCAGATCCGCTCCGAGAACTGCGCGCCGGCCTCGACCGACCAGAACGACTTCAGCAAGCTGTAGCCGTCGATCATCTTGCCGGTCGACACGAAGCCCAGCAGCTCGGTGGTGCTGTAGGTCTCGTGCAGGGGCTCGATGAGCGGCTGCTGCACCGAGGTCGTGCCGTCGAGCGCCTCGAGATCGCCCCACGCCTCGAGGTAGTGCGACACGGGGATGTGCCACGCCGCGAGCTGGGCGGTCTCGTCGAAGTAGTGACCGAAATGGACGACGTTCGCCTTCGGCAGGAGCTTGGCCATGCCGAGCTCACCGGTCGCCTCGTAGGCCGGGTTGACCTCGAAGCAGAGCAGCGTCTTGATGCTGCCGTCCCCGAGCCCCGCCGCGAGGGCGGCGAGGTCCTCGGTCGCGGCCGCAGCCGCGTCGCTCCGCCAGCGCAACGAGCCGCTGCCGGGCGGGGCGCTCTTGTCCTGGCCCGCGGGCGTGGGCTCGAGGCCACCGCCGCCGAGCTTCTGGTTGCCGAGGGAGATGTCGAGCAGAAGCCCGAGCACGTGCACCCAGACCGGCTGACGCGCGCCGACGAGGATGGCGCTCTTGCCCCGGTTCTCCTGGCTGCCGAGGTCCTTGGCCAGCGCGTCGACGAACGCCTGGGTGTCGGCATCGAGCTTGACCGCCGGCAGGCCGTCCAGCGAGGCGCCCGGTGGGAGCTTGAACTCCGGCGCCTTCGCGAGCGCGGCGGCCAGGGCGATCATCACGTCGCCGACCTGGCTGGCCTTGATGCGCCGGCGCTGATCCGCCATGACGCCGGTCGACGACAGGTGCGGCTCGGCGACGTAGAGGCGCGACATGAAGTCGGTCGGCCCGACCACGCGGCGGGTCTTCGACCACTCGCGGGCGAGGCGGACGCTCTCGGCCTCGGTGACGAGGAAGTCGGAGTCGGCCGCGAAGATGACGCTGGTCTTCTCGAGGTGGTGGTACGCGCGGGCGCCCTTCCCTGCCACGAGCTCGGCGGCCCGGAAGGCGTTCCAGGGCACGAGGTCGTCGCTGACGAAGACGCGGGCCTTCGGGAAGCGCTCGGCGAGGGCGCGCAGCTCGGCGCGCATGGTCGGCGACGTCAGGTAGCGGGTCACGACGCCGAGGCCGGCGCCGCCGGTCTTCTCCGCGTCGGCGAGGAGCTTGGTCAGGGCCTCACGCGCCGTCGGCATGTCGCTCGGCGCCGGGGTCCCGCCCTCGTTCTTCACCGGTACGCGCGTGCGCTCCGGATCGTACATCTCGAGCACCGACGCCTGCGTCCACACGCTGGTGGCGCCCTGCGAGCCCGAGTGCTTGGGGTTGCCCTCGATCTTCGTCGGGCGACCGTCCTGGCTCTCGACCACGAGGCCCTCGACGGTCGCGCCGCGGGCGATCGCGCTGGCGTAGAACATCGGGCGGCCGGGGATGAGATCCTCGGGACGCTCGCCGAACTCGAGGATGGTCTCCCTCGGCTTGCGCACGCAGCCGGTCGCGCCGGCCAGCGCCGCGGAGGCCCCGACGACGCTGAAGAAGCGCCGCCGCGACACGCCGTCCTTCGGCACGAGATCGTCGAGGGTCACCTCGGCCGGGTTCTCGTCGTGGACGACCGGCGCCTGCGCGACCGGCAGGCGACGCGGGCCGCCCGTGGGCTCGACCGGCGCATCGCCCGTGGCCTCGCTGACGAACGGCTCGAATTCCTTCCACCCATCGGCGGCCTCGTCATGCGTCAGCTCGCGCTGCGCCAACGAGCGCCAGTAGGTCGCTCCAAAGATCTTTTCCGTGCTCATCGGTGGCACCCCGAGCAGTGCGTGGGCGGGTTGACCTTGCGCTTGCGGCTCGCGTCGCGATCCGGATCGTAGGGTGTCTCGCTCGCGTCCCAGTTCATGTTCGTGACCTGATCGAGCGGGCGTAGGTTCGGCTTGGGATCGCGGTGGCAATCCAAGCACCAGCCCATCGACAGGGGCTTCTTCATCTCGACGACGACCATCTGGTCGACGCGCCCGTGGCAGCTCGCACAACCGACGCCGGCGGCGACGTGCGGCGAGTGGTTGAAGTAGGCGTAGTCCGGCAGCTGGTGCACGCGCACCCACGGGATCGCCTCGCCGGTCTTGTACGACTCGCGCACGGGCTCGAGCCGCTTGCTCTCGGTCTTGACCAGCTCGTGGCAGTTCATGCACGTGGCGGCCGGCGGAATGGCGGCGTGGGCCGCCTTCTCGACCGTGTTGTGGCAGTAGCGGCAGTCGATGCCGAGCTCACCGGCGTGCAGCTTGTGGCTGTACGCCACCGGTTGCTCGGGTCGGTAGCCGACGTCCGTGAACCAAGGCGAGAACCAGTACCAGACCGCGAAGATCAGGCCCGCGCCGCCGAGCGGTGCGACCAGTCCGACGACGATCGGAACGTTGTTCGTCCAACGAGGAAAGATGGCCGGCACGTCAGTTCACCTTCGCTGCCCGGGACCACAGCGCCGAAGGGCGCGCTCCCGGGGTTGGCATTCGCCGCACGGAGGCGGCGTCGTGGCGACGCGAGCGACGAGGTCGCGCCGAGTGTTCGGAGAAGCTCGCGGGAATTCGTTCGGAGCGGACGCAGAGGTGTGCATGCGCGGATCGTTGCCCGCGGCGCTGCACTCGTGGCGAATGGCCCGCCTTCACCGGCGCGGACCCTAGCAACTGAGCAAAATTGCCGCAACAGTCGTGCGCATCGAGTTTTGATCTTCTGGAGGCCACGCGGGGGGCCTGCGACGAAATCCGTGCGGCGTCGGGCCACGGGGCGCCGCGAGGTGATCTCGGCGGGGCCGTGGGTGTCCGCGGATGGGTCACGCGCGTCACGACGCACCACCCGTGTTGGCCGCTCGCCAGCGTGGTGAGAAAGTCTTGATGTACTGGATCACGGCGTGGCGGTCGGCCTCGGTGAGCGTGCCCCACGCGGGCATCCCGTTCTCGATGCGGCCTTCGCGGATCGTCTGCTCGAGATCCGCGTCCGTCGGCAGCTCGCCGTCGGCGGTGCTGCGGTAGCGGAACTCGGCGGTCCGGAAATCGCGGGGCGGTTGGGCGAGCGCGCGGCCGGCCGACCCGTTGCCCGACCCATCGGCGCCGTGGCAGCTCGCGCAGCGCATCTCGTAGACGCGCGCGCCTTGGTTGAGCACGTCGGCGGGGACCTCGACCCCGGCGAGGACCAACGCCGACTCGAATCGCGGCGGCGACTCGCAGGCCGCGGCCGCCGTCGCGATCGCACCCGCCACTGCGAGCACAGCAGGGCGACCGGTCACCGGCTGCGTGCCTCCGCACGCGCGGCGCGGGCCGCCTCGGCCATGACGTGCTGCGCCCGGTGGAAGACCTCGTCGAGGCCACCGTCGGGCTCGATGTCGTAGAAGCCGCGGACGCCGCCCTCGGTGTCGACGAGGGCGAGCTGCGTCGAGTGGGCGATGTCGAACATGGCGCCGCCGTCGGCCGGCGAGGCCCCGGGGACCGGCGTAGGATCGCCGATGCCGAGCTTGAACCCCTCGCGCACGAGCCGGCGCACGTCGTCGGTGCTGCCCGTCACGAAGCGCCAGTGATCGGTGTGGGCCCCGACCGACTCCGCGTAGGCCTTCAACACCGCGGGGGTGTCGCGGGCCGGGTCGACCGTGAACGAGACCATCTCGATGTCGATGTCCATGCGGTCGAAGCGATCGCGGAGCGAGCCCATCGCCCGGGTCACCGCCGGGCATGTGCTCGGACAGTTGGTGAAGACGAAGCCCGCCACCCAGACCTTGCCGCGCAGGGTCTCGGGCGTGAACGGCCGCCCCTCCTGGTCGACGAGGTCGTACGCGGGCAGCGTGTACATCACCGCGGGCGGATCGGGGATGTTGCGCAGGCGGGTGCGCAGGACGGTGAGCGTGACGATGCCGAGGACCGCGGCGACGACCCAGATGTACTTGCGCAACCACGCCAGCGCGGGCGTCGGCTCGAAGTCTGGTGGCGGCGCGGCCATGGGGTCAGCCCGCCACGTCCCAGAGCAGCGCCAGGGTCAGCGCCGGCAGATAGAGGAGCGACGCGAAGAAGAAGCCGCGGGCCCAGCGGACGCCGGCGCGGTTGTCGAGGCCGCTGAAGCCCCAGGCCAGGAACCCGCAGCCGAGCACCACGGAGCAGACCAGGTAGCGGTCGCCCGCGACGCCGAGCGGCACGAGCATCATCGAGACCGGCACGAGCACCATCGCCCAGGCGACGGCCTGGATCTTCGCGATCGCGGCGCCACGCACGAGCGGCACGATGCGGATGCCCGCCTTGGCGTAGTCCTCCTGGCGGTACAGCGCGATCGCGAGGAAGTGCGGCAGCTGCCACACCAAAAGGATCCCGAACAGGACCAGGGCCGGCGCGT
This sequence comes from Nannocystaceae bacterium, assembly GCA_044344875.1. GTDB lineage: Bacteria > Myxococcota_A > Polyangia > Nannocystales > Nannocystaceae > Xiheibacterium. The sequence continues at coordinate 5,537 of JBIJCC010000116.1, read as the reverse complement.
CGACCGAGCCGGTGGCCGCGGTCCAGCCGAGCAGCGGTGGCGCGGCGCCGGGGATCGCCCCGATGAACAGCGCCAACGGCGTGCGGTACTTGAGCGGCGTATAGATGAGGACGTACGACGCGATCGCGAGGGCCGCGAGGGCCGCCGTGAGCACGTTGGTCCCCAGCGCGAGCACGGCGATCGCCACCGCGCTCAGGATCCAGGCGAAGCGCACGGCCACAGCGGGCGCGAGGCGACCCGCGGGCAGCGGGCGCCGACGCGTGCGGGACATGCGGGCATCGGCGTCGCGCTCGAGCCACATGTTGAACGCGTTGGCGCCACCGACGGCGCACGCGGTGCCGAACATGGCGCACACCGCCGTCGACCAGTCCCACGCGACCGGGGCCAGCGCGAGGCCGCCGAGCGTCGTCAGCAGGCACATGCGTGTGACGCCGGGCTTGGTCAGCGCGACGAGATCGACGAATCGAGTGGTCATCGTCTCGCCCCCTCGCGCAGCAGGCCTGCACCGCGGCTCGGGCCCAGGGCCAGGTAGCACGCCCAGAGGCTCGCCAGCACCAACGCACCCGTCGCGGTGTGGAACGTGACCACGGCGACGCTGCGACCGGTCGCAACCGTGAGCAGGCCGAGCGCGACTTGGACGAGGATGAACATCGCCGGCAGCTTGGCGAGTCGCGCCGCGAGGGTGTTACCGGTCGCCGCGGCCTCGCGCGCGGCGTGGCGCCCCGCGAGCAGCACGATCGGCACGAGGGCGTAGGCGACGAAGCGGTGGGTCATGTGCAGGTGCGCCAGCGGCTGCTTGGTCCAGCCGCTCGGACCGCAGCCGACCCAGTCGTCACCGCAGATGAGGCCCGCGCCGAGGTGGCGGACCATGCCGCCGAGGACCACCTGGGCGAACACGGCGGCGACCGCTGCGAGGAGCAGGCCGCGGTGCATCGAGGGCGACGACGGTCGCGCGGCGGCGGGCGCCAGACGGAAGCTGAGCGCGATGAGCAGCCCGAAGAACACCATCGCGGTCCCGAGGTGCAGCGTCGAGACCGCGCTCGAGAGGTTGAGCTTCACCGTGATGCCACCGAGCGTGCCCTGCACGCAGACCAGCACGAGCGCCGAGAGGGCGTACTTCTTGCTGGTCGCGTCGACGCTCTTGGCACGCCACGTCACGAACGCCAGCACGAGGGTCAGCAGGCCGACCCACGACGCCCAGAGGCGGTGGCCGTGCTCGTAGAGCACACCGCCGGTCATCTCGGGCAGCAGCTCGCCGTTGCAGGTCGGGATGAAATACCAGTCCGGGCACGCCATGGACGCGCCCATCGGGCTCACGAGGCCCCCGATGAGCAGCAGGATCCAGGTCGCGACGGTCGTGGCGAACGCGAGGCGAAACGGCTTCACAGCGAGACCCCCTTTTGCCCGTGTCGGCAGAAACTGTCGACGGTTCGGTACGCGTCAGCGCACGCGCACTTCTTGCGGTCGCGGCAGGGCGTGCCGCGATCCTGGCACTTGCCATAGACCCACTGGGCCTTGGCGGAGCTGAGATCCAGCTCTTCGCAGGTCGACTGGCGATCGGCGCCGACGAGGCAGTGCGTCATGATCCGCGGGACGCCGTCGTCGCACAGGGGCTTGTTCGCCGTACAGCGCGCGTGCCAGTCGAGCACCGCGCCGACGCACCCGTCGGTGTCGAGCGTCGGCCCGAGGGCGTCCATCTCGGCGATGGTCTTGGCGAAGTGACGCTCCGAGACCGTGTACCGCCAGTACGCCAGGACCCCCAGGACGAGGGCCAACGTGATCAGTCCCCCGAGGACGAGTCGAAGGCTCGGACCCGAAACCTCGTAGGTCGGGGGGGTCGGCACGCCGGGAAGCTACGCCGCGACCGACGAAGGGTCAACGTGGCAACCCACACGTTCCGATCGCGGCCCTGACGCCCGGGAGCGGCGCACTGCTGGGCGCCCACGGCGGATGGTGGATCGACGGAGTCGGACGGCGTCAGCGCCACGCCGAGCCGGGGCCGAGGTCGTGGACGGCCGTGAAGCCAGCGCGGCGGAGCAACGCGACGGCGAGCCGGCTACGCATCCCACTCTGGCAATACACGACCACCGGTCGGTCCCGGGGACCGAGCGCGTCGAGGGCCCCCTCGAGCTGCTGCACCGCGACGTTCTTCGCCCCCTCGACGTGGCCGGCGGCGAACTCCGAAGGCGTGCGCACGTCGAGCAGCAGCGCGCCGTCCTCGACGAGTCGCCGCGCATCGACGGCGGAGATGCGACCGCGCCGCATCAGCCAGCGGAAGGCCACGAGCGCGAAGGCGAAGCCGAGCAGGGCGAGCAGCCAAGGTCGCATGCGCGAGCGGTTGTGCCACGGATCCGGCCGAGGCGCACGCCCGACGCGCGCGCAGGAACGGCGGCGGCGGGTCTAGAGTCCGCGCGCGTGCTCGGGGCGCAGCGGGATGCGGCCGTCGAGCGCGGCGTCGATCGTCGCGAGGATGCGGGCGCGATCCGTCGGCAGGCGGCCGCCGAGCGGCAGGTAGTTCGAGGCGTGGTTGGTGCGGAACAACGCGTCGGTCGGGTTCGCGTGCTCGACCATCGTGCGCAGCTCGCCGAGCAGCGCGCGGATCTCCGGCACCGCGAAGCGACCGCGCGACGCCAGCTTGGCCAGCGGCGTGCCCGGCACGATCGTCACCGTGAGCGCCGAGAAGAACGCCGGGTCCATCCGCGTGATGAGCTCCGCGGTCGCGCGCGCGTGTTCGTCGGAGCGCTCGGGCGCGATGCCCAGCAGGACGATCACCGAGCACTCGATCCCCGCGGCGCGGGCCTTCGCGGCCGCCGCGACGTGGGCCGCCGCGTCGTCCCCCTTGGCGATCGACTTGAGCGTCGCGTCGTCACCCGACTCCGGACCGATGTAGAAGCGCGACAGTCCTGCGACCCGCAGCGCCAGGAGCTCGTCCTCGGACTTGGCCAGGATGTTGCGCGCCATCGCGTAGCACGACACGCGACCCAGCCGCGGGAAAGCGGCCCGCGCCCGCTCGAGCAGCGGGAGCCAGTGATCCATCGGCATGACCAGCGCGTCGCCGTCGGCGACGAACAGCTTCTCGACGCGGGCGCCGACCGAGATCCGCGCCTGCTCGAGGTCCGCGAGCACGTCGGGCAGCGCGCGCAGGCGGAACTGCTTGTCGCTGTACATGTCGCAGTACGTGCAGTGATTCCACGAGCAGCCGATCGTCGCCTGGACGATGAGCGCGTCGGCCTCGGACGGCGGGCGGAAGATGCGACCCTCGTAGCGCATGGGCGACGTCACTGTCGCAGACTACCGTCGCGACCGCCACGGCGAGCCACCTCGTCGAGGTGCTTCGTCCGTCATCGGCGGTTGTCGAGCGGCACGCCGAAGGCCCAGCCGCTCGGCTCCACCGGGGTGTGGCAGCTGATGCAGAAGCCGACCTGCCCGGTCTCGTGCACGGTGCCGTCGGCGTCGAGCCGCGCCCACCACCAGCCACCGCTCGACGCGTCGGGATCGCCCTGGGCCATCACGGTGAGGCCGGTCGCGACGCCGCTCGCGTCGAGGTGCTCCTTCACCAGCAACGCGTCGGGCGACCACTCCGGCCCAGCGCCGGGCGCCGCGGGATCGAGGGCGAGGTAGGCCTCGAGCGCGCCGTCGTCGACCCAGACGTTCACGGTGCTCGCCAGTCCGTGCTGACTCGATCGGGCCTCGGCGTTCACCTGCGTCAGCGTCGTGGTGTACGCGAGCGCGCGAGCAACCGTGGCCTCGGCGTCGAAGCCCGCGCCCGTCGAACCACCGCCGTCGATGGACTCGGTCTCGCCGGTCGACCCGGTGTCCGCGTCGGCATCCGCGGCGCAGGCGATGGGGAGCGACGTACAAAGCACGAGGATCAGGCGTGGGCACATGATGGGACTCCGGGGAAGGGCATTCCGGGGGAGGGCATTCCGCCGGGGAGGACGCCCGCCGCCTCGAGCGCGGCCAGGCCCGAGCGCACCGCGGACTCCGGCAGCGCGGCGAGGGCGGGCGGCGTCGCGAGGCCCTGCCGACGCGCGAGCGCGGCCAGCCCCGCGGCCCCGAGGTGGAACACCCCGAGCTGCAGCGTCCGCGCGTGGCGGAAGATCGCGACGATGCGCGGCCGGGACGTCGGCGGCACGAACGATCCGTGCTGCACGGCGTGGGCCAGCGCCGGGATGTCGCAGGTGTACTGCCGGACGAAGAGGCGCTGCTCGAGGCCGTCGCCCTCGACGTCCGGGGCGTGATAGGCGAGCACGCGCGTCCACTCGTAGTCGGCGAGCTCGACGGCGAGCTCGCTCCACGGACCGATGAACTCCGGACGACCGCGCAGCCACGCCGGCAAGGCCTCGGCGAAGCGATTGGGATCGCTGCCCCGGCCCGGGTGCGCCGCGGCATAGGCGGCGGCGAGGCCGGCCCACGCACGGTCGTCGCCGTGGAGGTGACGCGCCACCGCACGAACCGCGGGGAAGACGTCGCTCAGGATCTTGTGCAGGTTGCGACGGACGAGCTCGGCGTAGAATCCGAGCGCCTCGGTGCCCGACGCCGAGGGCCCGAGCGCCATCTCGACGTGTCGGGCCGACGCGCGCCCCTCGAGCATCGGCGCCATCGCGGCGAAGAACTCGGCGAGGCCGACGTCGACGCTCACGCGACCTCCTGCGCCGGCGCGAGGGCGATGTCCGCCAGGATCGCGCGGGCGAGGTCGGCCTCGTCGAGGACGCGGTCGAGGGACGGCACATCGGTGTCCCACTCGAGCAGCGTCGGGATCGCGCCGTGGCGCTCGATCACCGCGCGATACATCGCCCACACCGTGGGATCGACCGCGGTGCCGTGGTTGTCGACGAGCCGCACGCCCTCGCGGACGTGACCGGCGAGGTGGATGCGAACCGCACGCTCGGTCGGCAGGGCCCAGAGCATGTCGAAGGGATCGCGATCGGCGTTGACCGCGTTGACATACACGTTGTTGACGTCGAGCAGCAGACCGCAGTCCGCCCGCTCGACGACCTCGCGCACGAAGGCGCCCTCGTCCGAGGTCGAGCCCGGCATCGTGGCGTAGAACGAGATGTTCTCGACCGCGACCGGCCGCGCCAGCCGATCCTGACACTCGCGGATGCGGGCCGCCGCGTGGGTCGCCGCCGCGGTCGTGAAGGGCAGCGGCAACAGATCGTAGTACGACGTGCCGCCTGCCGCCGCGTAGCAGAGGTGATCGGTGTACGCGGTCACGCGGCACCGGTCGAGCAGCGCTCGGAGGCCGCCGAGGAACTCGGCGTCGAACGGATCCGGGCCACCGAGGGAGACGGAGACGCCGTGCGCCGCGATCGGCCAGCGCTGCGCGCATTCCTCGAGGACCGCCAGCGGACGGCCACCGCGCGACGAAGTTCTCGGGCACGATCTCGAGGAAATCGAGCGGCCGCGTGGGCGTGTCAGAAACTTTGTGTAGGCGGCCCGGTTGGTTGAAGACGGTTTCCAAGACGAAAGGGAACCGAGACGATGATCATCCAAGACGACACCATCGACCAGCTGCTCGCCGGGCGGGATCCCAC
>JBIJCC010000115.1:0-33011 GCA_044344875.1 Nannocystaceae bacterium | reverse complement strand
TTCACCGGAAGTTCGTTCCTGTACGTTCGAGAGGCTGGTCGGGAAACCGCTTCTCAGACCGTCCCAGGCGGCGTTCTTCCGGCTTTTCACGTTCTAGATCCGCGTGTGGCTACGCAACTCGGGGGATGACGATGACGTTGTTGTAGAAGTAGTTGTCCGGCCCCGTGAGAAATGTGCCGATCAGCATACCCCGACCCGTCTGGTTGACGATGAGGTTGTCATGCACCCGGGTATTGGTCATGTACGAGCTGTACTGGCCCTCTCGGTAGAAGTTGATCCCGTCGAACGCGTAGTTGTCGTGCAGGTAGTTCCACGCGATCTCGCGATTGTCCGACGGTGGCAACTGCGGCGGCGTCGACGACTCGGGACTCTGGATGTAGACGGGGTGGTAGAGCTTGCTGGTCCCAGGGTAGCCGACGTCGGTGACCTCGTTGCCCAAGACGTAGAGGTTGCCGCTGTCGATGCCGCCGATGGCGCCGGTCTGGTCGCTGCCGTTGGGAGCGCTGACGTGATTGCCGATGATGCGAAAGCCGGTGTGATACGAGGCCGCGACGTCCTTGCCGTGCAGATCGATCTTGGCGATGGTCCAGTACTGCGCCGGTCCACCGCCGGACACGAACGTGCTCCACGCGTTCAGATCGTCGGTGCCGATCTGGACCGACGCCCCCGGGTACGCGATGATCGCCTTGGGCTGCTCGAACGTCCCGAGGCGTGACGGATCGACGTCGAGGTTGAGGGCGGAGCGATCGCCTTGCTCTTCGACCTGGGCGACACCATCACCCACGTACACGATGTCCCCCGCCGTCATGACGGCGGTTGCGTGGGGCAAACTGGCCCACGGCGCATCATGGGAACCGTCTGCGGAGTCACTGCCCGTCGGTTCGACGAAGTAGATGTTGCCGCTGTTGACGCGGAACGGCACGGAGTTGGTGATCACGCCGTCCACTTCGATCGAGATCGTCGTCTCGCCGGCGGGAACGGCACTGGGGATCTGGAACGACACCATGTCGAGCAGATGCTGCGAGTGCAGGTCGGCGGGGGCGGTGGCCGGTCCCCAGGTGTAGATCCGCGCCGCGTGGCCGCCGACGATCACCACCCCCGGCTCGCTGCCGAGGAACTTCCCCCACACCGTGACGATCGCCCCGTCTTGTCCGGCGACCTGGCCCGGCTGTGAATCGTCGGAATTGCCCGAGTTCGGACCCGCCGCCAGATCTGAGAACGCGAGCATCGGTCCGCCCGCGATCGGCGGCACCGTGCCGCCGTCGGTGCCATCCGACCCGTCCGATCCGTCCGACCCATCCGACCCATCCGACCCGTCGGCCGTGCCGGTCGGCGCGGTCGCCGAGGCGCTGCCACTGGCGGTGGGCGCCGTGCCATCGCCCGGATCATCGGTGCTGGATCCGCCGCCGTCGGTGCCACCCGCGGCATCGGGATTCGCCGCGGGATCCGAGCAGGCCAGGGTCGCAAACGGGAAGAGCAGCAGGCAGTACCAGTGCATCCGATCCCCTGATCCCCGCCGCCGACGCCGCGCGCCGGCCAGCAATGCGATCATCAACACCTCCCACCCCCCGCGCCGCCGCCCGCCGCCCGTACACCCGCACCCGACCTCGCCGCCCGAGGCGCCCAGCGAGCCATCGTCCCCCGTCGCATCCCCGACCGAGGCATCCCCACCGAACGACGCAACCCCGCTGTCGGCCCCCCCGCTCCCATCGCTCCCATCGCTCCCACCGCCGCTCGCCGCCGTGCCGCCCGCGCTCGCGCTGTCGCCCGCCCCGGTGTCGTCGCTCCCGGGGCCGCCGGTCGTGTCGTCGCCTCCGCCACTGTCGGTGCCCATGCCCGGTGCACCCGCGCTCGGGCAGCTCTCGTCCCCGAACTCGCACGCACCGTGATCGGGCGCAGCACCGGCAAACGGGGCCCCGAGATCGAGGCCCGCGTCGATCGCCGAGCTGCCCTCGGCGAGTCGGAAGTCCGCGCCGACGAGGGGATCGGCGAAGGTCGGGTTGAGATCGGGCGTGCTCGGCTCGCCGGGACCCCAAGTGTTGTGGTCGACCATGGCGGTGCCGGCGTCGAGCACGATGGCCTCGCCGCCGAGGCCCCAGAAGATGTTGTTGTTCACCGTCACGCCCGACGGGCCGGGGGACTGCTCCAGCGACAGGCCGTAGCCGACATCGACGAAGGTGTTGTGCCGCACGGTGACATCGCTGAGATCGCCCGATCGCAACACCGCGCCGCCGGCGGTGTTGACGACCACGTTGCGCTGGATGGTCACGCCCGAGATGGTGTTGCCCGAGGTCGCGAGGATGAACGCCGAGCGATTGCCGTTGTCGACGATGGTGTTGCCCTCGATCATCACGTTGCTGATGTCGGGCGACCAGTCGTACTTGTCCTCGTCGTAGACGTGGATGCCGTAGCCCGGCGTGTTCGAGATGTAGTTGTTGCGGATGACCTTGTTGTCCCCGTGCAACACGTAGATCCCGTGGTCCTGGGTGCCGCCGGCGTTCTCGAGCAGGATGGTGTTGCCCTCGACCAGGATGTCGGAGCCCGCGATCTGGATCGCGGCGTACGTGTAGCTGCCAGCGAAGTTGCTGTCGAAGATCTCGATGCCCGTCGCCGGGTACCACGAGATGATCGGTGCGCCGCTGGCCATCGTCAGGCCACGGACGCGGCTGTGGTTGCCCTGGAGGATCAGCCGCGTGTGCAAGATCGGGGTCTCGTCGGCGTAGGCCTCGAGCGACCACGGCGCCCCCTCGGCTCCGCCTTGGCCCTCGCGCACCCAGATCTCACCGCCTTCGCTGTAGTCGCCACCGCGCACCAACACGCAGTCGCCCGCTCCGGTGACCGTGATCGCGTAGTTGATCGTGGCCCACGGGGCTTCGAGGGTGCCGGCGGCCGCGTCGTCACCGTCGGTCGCCACGTAGTGCGCGTTCTCGGGGCAGTCCGCCCGCGCAGAGCCGACCACGGAGCCGAACGCGATGATTCCAACCACGGAGGTCGAGAGACGGGGAGCATGCGGCGTCATCGCGGGTGGGTGTTCCGCCGATGGGCCGTCCGTCACACCGCCGGTGGTTTTTCTGGGCACGACACAATCGTGCGCGGAGAGGTCAGGCGAGGTGGTAGCCTGGCTCGCGCGGACGGCTGATGCTCCTGGGCCTCCTGATTGCCTTCGCGACCCCCGAGTTGACCTGGCGGGCTCCGCCGGGCTGCCCCGGCGAGCAGGACGTCCGCGAAGCCCTCGCGCGGATGCTCCCCAAGGAGACCGACGCATCGGCCGATCGGTACCGCACCACACTCGAGGTGGTCGTGCGCGGGGGTCGGTGGGAGGCGACGGTCTTCCTCGACGATGGCACGAGCAAGACCGAACGCACGATCACGGCGAAGACCTGTGCGACCGCGACGAGCACCGCGTTGTTGCTCGTCGCCATGGCGATCGACCCGCGGCTCGCCTTGGGCGTGCCACCGGCGTTGGACCTCGAACCGGGCGAGCCAGCGCCCACCGTGCCGCCCCCGGTGATCGCTGCAACGCCGCCACGACGCACCGATCGTGCGCCGCCTGCGAGCCCCGAGCCCACGCCCCGCAAGTCGGCCCGCGCCCGCGCCGTGCTGGCCCTGCAGGCCGGCGCGGGCTCGGCCCCCATGCCCGCGGTGCAGGGCACGGTGTCGCCCTCGGTCGGCGTGGCTTTCGGCCGCATCACGGCGCTGATCAGCGGCGATTGGTGGCTGCCGCGCAACCGCGAGTCCCCGCAGGAAGCGAACATCGGTGCGCGCGCGACGGCGTGGTCGATCGGCCCGCGGCTGTGCGCCGCCGCGTACCGTGGTCGGCGCGTGGAGATCCCGATCTGCGCCAGCGCCCAGCTCGGTCTCGTGCACGCCCACGGCACCGGCACGCTGCAGTCGCTGCGGCGCCGCGCGTCGTGGGGCCGCGCCGGCGCGGGGGCCGGCGTGTGGGTGAAGTTGTCGCGGCGCATCGGCCTGGCATTCGACGCCGAGGCGCTGGTGCCGTGGACGCGCCCGGCCTTTCGCACGGACCCCTCCGGCACGGTGTTCCGGACGCCCACCGCCGGCGTCCGCGGGGTTCTCGGGATCGTGGTGCGATGGCCATGACGGAGGATCGCCCGGGCGCACACTCACCGGATGATGACTCCGCGCGGCCGCTCGGCCTCGAGGAGCTGTACCGCCGCCATGTCGGTTTCGTGTGGCGCTGCCTGCGTCGATTCGGCATACCCGAGGAAGCCTTGGAGGACGTGGTCCACGACGTGTTCTTGACCGTGCGCGATGCACTGCCCCAACGCGAGCGCCGGGCGGCGGCGACGACGTGGTTGTATGGCATTGCCCGCAACGTCGCCGCCAATGCGCGCCGGCGTAGCGAACGCGCCGCGCGACGCAATGCCAACGCGCCCGTCCCGGTCGCGGCGCTCGACCCCGAGGAGGCGGCCGCACGCGCCGAGGCCGAGGTCTTGATGACCGAGTTCCTCGCCCAGCTCGATCCCGATCAGGCGGCGGTGTTCGAGCTGTGCGACATCGAGGGGCTCTCGGGGCCCGATGCCGCGGCCCTGCTCGGGATCAATCTCAACGTCGCGTACTCGCGGCTTCGACTCGCGCGGCGACGGCTCGAGGCCTTCGTCGATGCGCGCGCCACGGGGGGACGACGATGAACGAACCGGCCGACCGCCCGCCCGAGCCCCTGCGCCCGGACGTCGCCGCCTTGGTCGCGGCGTACCGACGCGGCCGCGCCCCCGCGCCCGCGATCGAGTCGCGCATGTGGGATCGGCTGGCGAGCACGTCGCCGGTTGCGGCGGCGAACTGGCGGATGCGCGCCGCGGTGCTCGCGGCTGCGGTCGTGCTCGGCGTCTTCGCGGTGCGGTGGTGGACCCCCGATGCGGTGCACGAAGGTACCGGCCCCGCCCCAGACCAGGCGATCGAGTCGGTCGTCGACACGACGGCGGCCGAGCCGGTGCACGAGCGGGCGCCGTTGCCGACCAAGCCGGCGGGCTCGAGCACCTCGGCCAGGCCGAGTGTGACCCCGCCGCCCGCGGATCTCCCCGTCGTCGAGCCCGTCGATGCGGAACCCGATCGCCGACGCCGCCGCCGACCCACCGAGCCTGCGCCCGGGACCGAGCTCGACCAGCTGATCCGCGAGCGCGATCTCATCGCGAAGGCATGGGGTGCCCTGTCGGCGGGCGATGGATCCGAGGCCACCCGCTGGGCCAAGCAGCATGCCCGCGAGTTCCCCGACGGCATCCTCGGGCCCGAGCGCCGGGCGCTGATCGTCATCGTCGACTGTCAGGCCAGCCGCGCCGGCGCGGGCGCTCGGGCGCGCAAGTGGCTCGACCAGCAACCCCGTTCGCCGTTGGTCGCACGCGTCCGGAACGCCTGCGAGATCGAATGACGCGCCACGGCATCGCGCTCGGCGTCGGACTCGGCTGGCTCGGCGCGTGTACCCCCGGCGCCGTGACGATCGGGCTCGAACCGAGCGGGACGGCGGGCGGCAGCGGCACGGCGGCGGACACCGAGACCGGCGACATCGGGCCGATGCCCGAGCCCCCAGTGGTACTGTTCGTCGACGTCGAACAGGGTCCCGTCGACGGCGAAGGGCCGGACGGGCTCGGCGTGCCGATCACGATCTACGGCACCGGCTTCGGAGCGGCCCAAGGGGCGAGCGTGGTCCGCATCGGCGGAGTCGACGTCGCGCGGGTCCTGCAGTGGGGCCAGCCCGCGGCGAACCCGGCGATCGACACGATCACGGTGCTCCCGGGTCCAGCGATCGCGGGTGGTGCGATCGAGGTCGTGGTCGACGGCGACGCGTCGGCGAGCAGCGCCAGCTTCGTCGCCAACGACGCCCGCGTCCTGGAGGTCGCGCCGGGCGGCGACGATGCCAACCCGTGCACCACCGCCGCGCCGTGCGCGACGATGCGGCACGTGATGGCCAGCGTCGCGACCGCGGGAGACACCGTCCTGGTCCACGACCGCGTGAACCAGGCGATCGACGACGAGATCCTGTGGGAGGCGGCAGGGGGGACGCCGGATCGACCGATCGTCTTGAAGGCCTACCCCGGCGAGCGCGTGGTGCTCGACGATTCCGACCGACCGATGATCTTCGGCGCCGCCGCGGCTCACATCACCGTTGCCGGGTTCGATCTGCGCAACGGCAAGTCGGTGTCGTTGGGCACAGGCACCGGTCGACGCGTGATCGATTGCAGCTTCGCCGCGACCGAGGGCATCGGCGAGGCGATCGCGATCAGCGGCGATGCCGTGCGGGTCGCGGGTTGCCACTGCGAGCTACTCGGCGACCTCGGCGATGGCGTCGGCCACTGCGTCGCCGTGCGCGGACCTGCCGACGGCGTCGAAATCCTCTACTCGAGCTCGATCGCGAGCGAGGAGAACGGGATCCACATCTACGACGACCAGGTGGAGGGGCCGCCCGGCCCGATCGCGAACGTGCTCGTCGAGGGCAATCGGATCTCGGGGTCCCGGGTCGGCCACGGGATCTCGGCGTCGACCGCCATCGTCGCCATCGGGCTGCACGGGGTGATCATCCGCAACAACCTCGCGTTCGCCAACGCTCACGCTGGCATCGCCGTGGGTGGAATCGACGGCGCGGACGTGGTCGGTCTGCGCGTGTGGGCGAACACCGTGTACGACAACGGTCGGCAGGGGATCCACGTCGATGGGGTCGCCGACGTCGACGTGCGCGGCAACCTCATCGTCGACACCGACAACGAGCGCTGCATCGACGACGAGTGTGCCGCTCTTCCGCGGGCGCACATCGCGGTCGCCGGCGGGGTGGCGATCGATGTCGAGGGCAACTTCTACGCCCCCGGTCCTCCGGTCATGGTCGGAGCCACCGAGCTCGACCCGAGCTCCGGGACGGTGACGTTCGCGGACCCCGTCGAGGGCGACTTGCGGCCGGTGAGCGGCGGGGTGATCGACACGGCGGATACCCTGTCGGGCGCGGTGCTCGATGTTCGTGGACTGCCGCGACCGCGTGGCGCCGGGTACGACTTCGGCGCCTACGAGCAGTGAAGCCGACGCGCCCAGGTTCATATCCCGCGGCCGGGGCGGCGGGCACGTCGCCGTCCCGCGGCCCTTGCCAGGGCCGCGACGCCGCGGCGATCCTCTCCGACATGATGTTCGCCTGGTGGATCCCCGTCGTATTCGTCGCAGCCGCGGCCCCCTCCCTGGATGTCTCGATCCCCGAGACCGAGACGACGATTGCCGATGGCACACCGACGACGACGTGCCAGTGGCCGACCACGGCGATGCTCGGGTTCGCCGGTTGCTCGGCGACACTGGTATCGCCGTGGATCGTCATCACGGCGGCGCATTGTGTGCCAGACGTCGACAACCCCGGCGAGGTGGTGCTCGGCGAATCGTTGGCCTCGCCGCAGCAAGCGCTTCCGGTCGACTACTGCCGGCGCGGCCCCGAGTGGGATCCGACCGACAACAACGGCGTCGGCGGCTCGGACATCAGCTACTGCAAGCTGGTCACGCCGGTCTACGACTACCCGGTCACGCCGATCGTCTACGGCTGCGAGACCGAGATCCTGTCGGTCGGCCGCGAGGTGTGGATCGTGGGCATCGGCGCGAGTGAGCCCGATGGCAGCGGCTTCGGCACCAAGCGGATGGCCCCGACCACGATCGGCTTCGTGGATCCCGAGATCACCGACAACGGGATCGGGGTGGGCGATGCGATGCACGACTCGTGCTCGGGCGACTCCGGCGGCCCGGCGTACGTGCAGTATCCCGACGGCTCGTGGCACGTGTTCGGCGTGACGTCGGGCGGCCCCAAGGGCTGCGGCTCGGCGGGCCCGAGCAACTACACCGCCATGCACGCGTGGGTGCCGTGGATCGAAGAGGACTCCGGCATCGACGTCACGCCGTGTCACGACGTCGACGGCACGTGGAACCCCACGGGTTGGTGCCAGGGCTTCGAGATGGATCCGTTCGACGACGGCGAGTGGTCGCAGATGTGCTTGGGCGAGGTCTCGGCGCCGAGCGCTACCTGCGGCGCGGCGTTCGACGCCGAGCCCGACGTCGATCCGCCGACGATCACCGTGACTGGCCCGGCCGACGAGACCATCTTCGACACGGGCCCCGCCAACGTCACGCTCACCTTCGACGCCGACGATGGGGAAGGCTGGGGCGTGCGCGTCGTCCGGGTGTCGATCAACGGCGCGGTGCAGGATGTCGAGCTGCGCGAGCCGCCGTACACGCTGCCGGCGCAGTTCCCCCAGGGCGGCTACGAGATCGTCGGCATCGCCGAGGACTTCGCCGGCAACCTGGGTGAATCGGCCCTCGTGCGGATCGCCGTCGACGACGAGCTGCCGCCGTTGCCCGAAGGCACGAGCACCGGCGTGGTCGACGACACCGGGGATGTCGACGGGACCACCTCGCAGGGCCCAGAGGCGCCGGGCAGCTCGTCGGGCGAGCTCGGCACCAGCACGGGGGCGCCCGCGGCCGACGGCGACGGCACGGGCGGTTGCGGCTGCGCGAGCGATCGGACGCCGCGCGTCGCCCCGTGGATGCTCGGCGCGATCGCGGTGCTGTGGCGGCGACGCGGAACTCGAAGCACTCACCCGCGACGAGGCCAAGGAGCGGAGCTGCCGGCGGGCCCCCTCCCGTGAACCAATCCGGCGCGGCGGCGTATCCCCACGCGCGGCGGTGCCCAACGACGGGCGAGCCCGCACAGGACGCCACGATGCTCACCAAGACGGCAGCTTCCACCGCACTCCTCGCGATGCTCTCCGCGGGGGTCGCCTGCGATCCCGAGTCGACATCGATGACGCGTGGGATCGAGCCCGAGTCGATCGCGCGCGAGGGCCAGAAGCAGAACGCGAACGCCCACACGTGGTGGGAGCTTCCTCAGGACGACCTGTGGAACGTCGAGGGTGCCATCGGCGTCGAGCAGTTCCCCGGAGACGAGTCCAAGTACTTCTGGGCGTGGTTCTACAACTTCGACAATGGCGACGGCACGTACATCGGGCTGCAAACCACCGGCGGCCCGCGGATGGCGATCTTCTCCATCTGGAACGCGGTCGAGGCCGATGGCCCGGCCTGCGTGGCGTTCGGAGGCGAGGGCGACGGCCTGTCGTGCCGGCTGCCGTTCAACTTCGAGCCCGGTCATGTCTACCGCACCCGCATCCGATCTCTGTCGGACGATTGGTGGGCCGGCTCGATCATCGACGCCAACACGCTCGAGGAGTACCCGATCGGTTCGATCCGTACGCGTCCCGGTGTGTCCGGCATCCAAGGCTGGGCGGTCTCGTTCACCGAGTACTACGGCGATGACGTGCCGTGCTCGGACATCGGCATCGCCGGCGCGTGGTTCGAGCGCCCGTTGGCCAACGACGGGAGCCTGTCCGGGACACCGGTGGGCAACGCTGCGGGTCCCGCCTGCTTCGGCCTCTCGACCAATCCGAGCCCGGAGTGGAGCTGGCAGCGGTACGGCTGCCCAACCGCGGACTGTGGCTAGTCCGCTCGGCGTGATTCCACCGATCGCTCACTGCCGCGGGGTCACGGGTCCGTTCGACTTCCCGGTGAGATCACTCGAGTGACCTCGCATACACGCGCGTCCGCGCAGCGCGAACTTCGACGCAGATCGGCGCTTCACCGCGGACCACGACGCGGCGCACACTCGAAGCATGACTCCTCCCCGCCGATGGCTTCGAGCGACCGCCGCCGCATCCTTCCTGTGCGCGTGCGGCAGCGACACCCCCGATGCCGTCGACTCGAGTTCATCGGGACCCGGCGCAGAGACCTCGCCCACCACGGCCGCGGTCGACGACGGCCCCCCCGCGCCGACCACCGACAGCGGCGGGACGGAGACCAGCACGGGGCACGCCGATGCCTCGAGCTCGGACGGCGCCGACGGATCGAGCTCGACCACCGCGCCGCCGGTCATGATCGATCCCGAGGGCGACGGCGACTACGAGGAGCCACCGCCGTACGTCCCGGGCCCGGACTCGATGCGCCACGACGGCATCCCCCAGGGCACCGTGACCCAAGCGACCTTCGACACGAGCAACATCTTCGACGGCTCGACGCGGCAGTACTGGGTCTACATCCCGGCGCAGTACGACGGGAGCGGACCGGTCGCGTCGATGGTGTTCCAGGACGGCGGCAACTACGTGAACGAGGGCGGCCTGTTCCGCACGACGATCGTGCTCGACAACCTCATCGCGGCCGGCGACCTCCCGGTGATGGTGGCGGTGTTCGTCGATCCCGGCACCATCGACGGCAACTCCAACCGCAGCTTCGAGTACGACAACCTGAGCGGCGACTATGCGCAGTTCATCATCGACGAGCTGATGCCCCAGATCGCCGCCGACCACGGCATCGAATTCAGCGACGCGCCCGAGGACCGCGGCATCGCCGGCCACAGCTCGGGCGGGATCTGTGCCTTCACCGTCGGCTGGCACCGCCCCGATCTCTACGGCCGCATCATGACCCACAACGGGAGCTTCACGAACATCATGGGCGGCGGCGCGTATCCGCAGATGATCCGGGACGCCGAGGTGATGCCGCTGCGCGTGTCGCTGCTGAGCGGCACCAACGATCTCGACAACCAGTTCGGCAGCTGGCTGCAGGCCAACATCGACATGGCCGCGGCGCTCGCCGAGCGCGGGTACCACTATCGCTTCGTCCGCGGCGAAGGCAGCCACAACCCCGATCACGCCGGCGCCGTGATGCCCGACACCCTGCGATGGTTGTGGCGCGAGCCCCTCGTCGAGGGTTGACGACGCGCCGGATCGGATGCTGATACCCTCGCGCCCCGATGGAAGAAAGCTCGATCACCGCGGTGCTGCTGCCGATCGCGCTCGCGATCGTGATGCTCGGGCTGGGGCTCTCGTTGACCCTGGCCGACTTCAAGCGTGTGGTCGACTATCCCAAGCCGGTCATCGTCGGGTTGACCTGCCAGATGCTCGTGCTGCCGGCGGTGTGTTTCGCGATCGCCAAGGGCTTCGGGCTGCCCCCGGAGCTCGCGGTCGGGTTGATGCTCCTGGCCGCGTCACCGGGCGGCGCGACCGCGAACCTCTTCAGCCACCTCGCCAAGGGTGACGTCGCCCTCAACGTCACGCTGACCGCGGTCAACTCGGTGCTCTCGCTGCTGACGTTGCCGCTCATCGTCGACTTCGCGATGGAGACTTTCCTCGGCGCCGGCCAGTACATCCCGATGCAGGCCGGCAAGATCGTCCAGGTATTCGCGATCGTGCTGGTGCCGGTCGGCATCGGCATGGCGATCCGCAGCAAGCGCCCCGACGTCGCCGACCGCGCCGGCAACCCCGTCAAGCTGATGAGCGCCGTGGTCTTGCTGCTGGTGGTGGTCGGCGCGGTGCTCAAGGAGCGCGCGCACATCGGCGAGTACTTCGAGCAGGTCGGCGTGGCCGCCCTGACCTTCAACCTCGCCAGCATGGGCGTCGGCTATTTCATCCCACGGTTGCTCGGCATCGCCGAGCGCCAGTCGATCGCGATCGGCATGGAGATCGGCATCCACAACGGTACGCTCGCGATCGCGATCGCCGGACCGACGGTGCTGAACAACAGCACGATGGCGATCCCGCCGGCGATCTACAGCCTCATCATGTTCTTCACGGCGGCCGCGTTCGGGTGGTTGGTGGCGCGCCGGGCTGCGCGGGCGTAGCATCCCACCTCCCCCGCGGATGACGAG
Organism: Nannocystaceae bacterium; assembly: GCA_044344875.1. Taxonomy (GTDB): domain Bacteria; phylum Myxococcota_A; class Polyangia; order Nannocystales; family Nannocystaceae; genus Xiheibacterium. The sequence goes on along the minus strand of JBIJCC010000115.1, from coordinate 21,346 downwards.
CACCCACCCGGTCACGCGCCGCTTCTTCGCCGAGCAGCTGGTCCGCCTGCGGCGCGCCGACGAGCAGCAGCGGTGGGTCGCGTCGCAGCGGGCCGGTCGCATCGACCCGAACCCGCACCAGATCGACGCGGTGATCTTCGCGCTGCAGCGGATCCCGCAGGGCGGGTGCATCCTGGCGGACGAGGTCGGGCTCGGCAAGACGATCGAGGCCGGGCTGGTGATCGCGCAGCGGCGGGCCGAGGGCGCCGGGCGCATCCTGCTGGTCACCCCCAAGCCGCTGCTCGGGCAGTGGCGCCACGAGCTGTACACGCTGTTCGGCATCGAGGTCCGCGAGGTGTCGGGCGGCGCCGCGCCCAACGCCTTCGACGACACCGCGGTGTACGTCGTCGGCCGCGAGTGGGCCGGCAGCGAGGCCGGCAGCGAGCTGTTGCGTCGCGCGCCGCGGTTCGACCTGTGCGTCATCGACGAGGCCCACGAGATCTTCGCCGGCATCTACAAGCGCTTCGATCGCCACGGCCAGTTCAAGGACGCGTCGACCCAGGCGCAGCTGGCCTTCCGCGTGCGGCGAGCGATCGCGGGCGCGCCCGTGCTGCTGCTGACCGCGACGCCGATCCAGAACTCGCTCACCGAGCTATGGGGCCTCGTGCAGTACATCGAGCCCACCGGCACGCTGCTCGGGGATCTCGGGACGTTCCGCGCGATCTTCTGCGCCGGCGACGACCGGACGCTGCGCGACGGCCAGGACGACGAGCTGCGCGAGCGCATCGGCGAGGTCTGCCAGCGCACGCTGCGGCGCCAGGCGCAGGAGTTCATGAAGCAGCCGTTCATGCAGCGGCGGGCCAAGCTCTTCGGCTACACGATGACGCCGGCCGAGCGCGAGCTCTACGACGACGTCACCAAGTACCTGCTCGATCCGAAGACGTGTGCCTTCCGCGGCGGTCACCGGCGGCTGCTCATCATCGGGTTCCATCGGCGCATGGCGTCGTCGCACCGGGCGCTCGCGGCGAGCCTGCGCAACGTCGCGACCCGGCTCGAGCGCCAGCTCGCGGGCGTGTTCGGCGACGGCGACACCGTCGACATGTTCGCCGGTGATCTCGAGCTCGACGACGCGGGCGAGACCGACACCGACGAGGGCCCGCCGCCCGAGGCCGTGCGCATCGCCGCCGAGCTCGAGCGCGTCCGCGACTTCATCGGCCGCGCCGACGCGATCGGCATCGACAGCAAGGCCAACCAGCTCGTGCACGCGGTGCGGCTGGTCCGCGATCGCTTCGCCGGCACGCGCGCCGAGGGCGAGGGCCGCGGCAGCGGCAAGCTCGTCATCTTCACCGAATCGCTGGCGACCCAAGAGTACCTGCGCGACGTCCTCGCCCAGACCGGGGTCGTGCGCGCCGACGAGATCACGCTGTTCCGCGGGCAGAACGAAGGGGCCCGCGTCCAGGAGGCGCTGGCGCGCTGGCAGGCGGAGGTCGGCGACGGCCTGCCCAGCCACGCGCGGCCCAGCGCCCAGATCGCCGTGCGCCTGGCGCTCGTGCACGAGTTCGAGACCCGCTCGGCGGTGTTCATCGCGACCGAGGCCGGGGCCAAGGGCCTCAACCTGCAGTTCTGCGACACGGTGGTGAACTACGACCTGCCGTGGAATCCGCAGCGCATCGAGCAGCGCATCGGTCGGTGCCATCGCTACGGCCAGCGCCACGACGTCACCGTCATCAACCTGCTGGCGACCGACAACGAGGCCGAGCGGCTCGTGTTCGACATCCTCAGCCGCAAGCTGGATCTCTTCGGCACCGTGCTCGACGCCTCCGACGCGATCCTCCACGAGCCCGGCGCGCGCTCGCCCGAGTCGCTGGCGTCGGTGGTCGGCGCCGAGCTCGAGGGCCACCTGCGGCGGATCTACGAGCGCGCGAGAACCCTCGAGGAGATCACCGCCGACATCCAGGCGCTGCGTGATCGGGTCGGCGACATGCGCGACAGCTTCGAGGCCACCCACGCGCGCACCGCCGGGCTCATCGAGTCGCGGTTCGACGAGAGCGTGCGCAACGCCTTCCGCACGATCGCGCGTGACCTCGAGGGCGGGCTCGAGAGCTTCGATCGGTCGCTCGAGCAGGTCGTGACCGCGTACCTCGACGCGACCGGCGTCCGCTGGCACCGGGACCTCGTCGCCGGTCGCGTGCGGCTCACGATCGCCGCGGATCCACGGCTGCCCCGCGAGCTCGCTGCGGGGCTCGTCGCGATCATCGGCGATCGCGACGCCACCCTCGGCGACGCGCTGCACCTCGGGCACCCGCTCGTCCACGCGGCCGTCGACGAGGCCCGTCGATCGAGCAAGGCCGGGTACTTCCGCGTGCGCCTGCGACGGCGTCCCCCCGAGCTGACCGGTCCGGTCCGCGGTCGGCTCGTCGTCGTTCGGGTCGAGCAGCAGGGCTTCGAGCCCGTGGTCGAGCTGTTGCCCGTCGCCGTCGCCGCGCCCGACGGCGCGCCGCTGTCCGCGGCGCAGACCCGGGCGCTGCTGGCCGCCGCGCTCGACGACGACGAGCTTCCGCCGCTGCCCCTCGATCCCGCCGACGTCGACGACGCGGTCGAGGCCGCGCTGTTCGTCGCGATCGCCGAGCTCGAGCGCCACGAACGCAAGCACTTCGACGACGTCGTGTTCCGCATCGATCGGTGCCTCGACGATCGCCGCGTGGTCTGGCTGCGCCGCCAGGCCGAACTGCGCGAGTCGCTCGTGGGCGCCCGCGCCCGGCGCGACGCGGCCGCGGGATCCGACGCCCGCGGTCGGGCCGAGCGCGCCGTCGTCGACATCGAGCGCGAGCTCGAGGCGGCCGAGCGGGCAATCGAGCGCCTGCGCGAGCGCGACGACGCCGATTGGGCGGTGTGGATGCAGCAGGCCCACCAGCGCCGCTACACTGCGCCGCGCATCGAGCGGATCCTCGATGTGGAGTTCGCCTCACCATGACTTGGGAGGGGACTCGAGAGGGGACCCGAGAGGGGACCCGCGCGGTGGACGACACCATGGCCACGAAGATCCTGCACACCGCCGACTGGCACCTCGGCCTGCGCTTCCTCGGGTTCGGCGAGCACGACCGGCGGCTCACGCAGCAGCGCCTGACGACCGTGCGCAACATCCTCGGCGTCGCCGAGCGCTACGCCGTCGACGCGGTGCTCGTCGCGGGCGACGTGTTCGACAGCCCCGATCCCGGCGAGACGTGGTGGGGTCAGCTGGCCAAGGATCTGCACGCGCAGCCGTGGCAGGGCCGGCCGCTGGTGCTGCTGCCGGGCAACCACGATCCGCTGATCCCCACGTCGGTGTGGCGCAACCGGGCGTTCCGCGAGGCGCTGCCGGCGTGGGTGCACATCGTCGATCGCGACGACTTCACGCTGCCGCTCGGCGACGGCGCGGTGATCCACGCGGTGCCGTGCCGACGCACCGCGGGCCAGGCCGACATGGCCGCCCACCTGCCCCGTCGCGCCCCAGGCGACACCCGCGTGCGCATCGCGATGCTCCACGGGCAGACGTTCGGGTTCCCCGGGCTCGCGACCAACTTCCCGATCGGGCTCGACACCGCGACCGCGGGCGGCTTCGACTACGTCGCGCTGGGTGACACCCACGCGCGGCGGATCCACGGCCCCGAGAGCTCGCCGATGATCTACCCCGGCGCGCCCGAGCCCACGCGCTTCGGCGAGACCGACGCGGGCACGGTCACGCTCGCGCTGTTCGGGCGCCGCAACCGGGCGCCGATGCTGCAAGCCGAGCCGGTCGGGCACTTCCGCTGGCAGGAGCGCACGGTGACGACGCTGTCCGAGCTCCGGGCGCTCCGCACCGAGGACCACCGCCAGACGGTGATGCGACTGCACGTCGCGATGACGCTGCCGGTCGACGAGCACGCCCAGGCCGCGGCGATCCTCCGCGAGCTCGAGGGCAACGAGGCCCAGCCCGGCAAGATCGCGATCGCGAACGTCGACCGCGCCAAGCTGTCGCTCGACGCGAGCGGCGTACTGCTCGCGCTCGATGATCTGCCCGAGCAGGTCCGCGAGACCGCGCGGCGGCTGCAGGCGATGATCGCCGCAGGCGAGCGCGCCGACGTGGCCGAGCGCGCGCTCGTGCAGCTCTATCAGGTCGCGCGCCACTCGGAGGTGACGTGACCAGCGACGACGGGAGCGCGCCGGTGTCGCCGCAACACCACTTCGGACTGCGCCGGCTCGAGGTCGAGTCGTTCAAGTGCGTCGAGTCGGCCACGCTCGAGTTCGGCCCGGGCCTCAACGTGCTCTACGGGCCCAACGATCTCGGCAAGAGTTCGCTCGGCGAGGCGATCCGCGCGGTGCTGCTGCTGCCTTCGAGTTCGTCGGAGCGCAAGAGCTTCGAGGCGTGGGGCGCCGCGAAGCCCACCCGCGTGCGGCTGTCGTTCACGCACCGCGGCGGTCTGTGGCGCGTCGACAAGACCTGGGGCGAGGGCACGCGCGCCGCATCGCTGCTCGAGCGATCGTCCGACGGCCACGTCTGGTCCAAGGAGGAGACCGGCCGGGCCGTCGACGCCGAGCTGCGCAAGATGCTGGGCTGGGGCGTGCGCGAGCCCGGCGGTCGCGGGGCGCCCAAGGGCCTGCCCAAGTCGTTCATCACCACCGCGCTGCTCGGGGCCAACTCGCGGATCGAGGAGCTGTTCGCCGAGACCCTCGCCGACGACACCGATCCCGCGGGGCGCGAGCGGCTGAGCGAGGCGCTGCAGTCGCTGGCCGAGGATCCGCTGTTCAAGCGCATCCTCACCGTCGCGCAGGAGCGGGTCGAGAAGTCGAAGGACTCGCGCGGCAACTGGCGGCGCGGTCGCGAGGCGCCGCTGGGTCGCATCGCGGAGCGCATCCGCGAGCTCGCGGCGCAGCACGAGTCGCTGATGCGCCAGGCCGAGCAGAGCGAGTCGGTGCACGAGGTGCTCCGCAGCCACCGCGAGCGCAGGGCCGCGCTGCTCGAGGCGCTGGAGGCCGCGCGGGTCGGACGCGATCGACTGCAGGCCGCGTACGAGGCCGGCGCGATCTGGCGCACCGCCCAGGCCGCGCTCGAGTCGGCGCGCGCCCAGCTGGACGGCATCGACCGCGAGCTCGCCCGCGTCGCCGCCCTGCGGGCCGAGGCCGACGCCGCGCGGGCCGAAGCCGCCGCATGCATCGAGCGGGGCGAGGCCGCGGCGGGGGCCGTCGCCGCCGCAGAACAGGGGCAGCGCCAGGCGGCCGAGACCCTCGCGGCGCTCGAGCGCGACGACGGTGCGGCCGCGCGCGTGGACGAGCTGCGTCGCCGCGAGCTGACGCTGTCGCGCGATCGTCAGCGCCTCGCCGAGCGCACCGAGCAGCTCGGCGCCGCGCTGGCGCTCGAGGCTGCCGCCGGCACCGACACCGGCCGGGCCGAGGCCGCCGACGCCGCGAGCCGTCGCGCCGAGCACGAGCACGCCGCGCTGGTCGCCGAACTCGCGGCGAAGACCCGCGCGCAGGCGGAGCTCGAGCAGCTCGTCGCGCTGGTGCAGTGGCGCGAGGCGACGGCATTGGCCGAGCGCACCGAGCAGGCCAACACCAACGCCAAGTCGCTGGCCGCCCGCGCGCGATTGCTGCGCGAGGCCGCGACGCGGCGACGCGCCGAGCTCGATCGTTCGCCCGCGCCCGATCGCGCGACCCTGGACCTGCTCACCGAGCGCGAGGCCCGACTGCGTCGCGCCGAGGATCAGGCCGCGGTCGGCTTCGCGGTGCGCCTCACCCTGGCCGACGGTCGCACGGTGAGCATCGCGGCCGACGGCGCGGCGGCGATCGAGGTCACGGGCGAGAGCACGCACGTGGCCTCGCGCGAGCTCACGGTCGATCTCGGCGCGACCGGATCGATCCACGTCGAGGCCGGATCGGCGACGCTGCGCTCCGAGCTGCAGCGCGCGCGCGCCGACTGGGAGGCCGACGGGGCGCCGATCCTGGCGGCGTTCGGCGTCGCCGATCTCCCCGCGCTGTCCGAACTCGCGGCGCGCTGGCACGCGCAGGCCGATCAGTGTGCCAAGGACGAGGCCCAGGCGACCGCGCTCGAGCGCGAAGCCGCCGCGGGGGCCGTCGACGACGCCGCGCTCGCGGCCGTGCGCGCGGGCATGCAGCGCGCGACCGAGGCGCTGCGCGCCGGAGATTCCCGCGAGCTCGACGTGCTCGTCGCGGCGCTGTCGGCCGCGGTGGGCACCCGCACCGCCCCCGAGCTCCACGCCGCGCACGTCGCCGGCCGCAGCGCCGTCGACGACGCTCGGGCTCGCCTCGCACAGGCCGAGCTCGAGCGCGGGCTCGCGGTCGCGGAGGCCGAGCGGGCGCGCCTCGCCGCGGCCGCGAGCGTGGCCAAGGCCGATGCGGCGCGTCGGGCCCTGCCCCCGGCGCTGGCCGCCGATCTCGTCACCGCGCGGGCCGAGTCCGAGGACGAGCTCGCCGAGCTCGCGCAGAAGCTCGCCGAGCTCGCGACCGCGATCGACGAGGCCGCGTCGCAGGGGCAACAGGCGACCGCCGGGGCGCGCGCGCAGCTCGAGGTCGCGACCGCGGCGGTCACCGCCGCGAAGGCCGAGGCGCTCGAACACGAGGTGCGCGTCGCCGCGGCCCGCGAGCGCGCGGCGGCCACGGGTGCCCGCGCCGACGAGGCGGCCGCCGCCGCATCGTCACTGTCGCGCGAGGCCGTCGCCGCCCTCGTCGCGAAGCTCGAGGCCGAGTGCGCCGCACTGCCCACGCCCAGCGCCACCGTGGACGCCGACGCGCTCACGGCCGCCACCGCTGCGATCGCGCAGCTCGAGCAGCAGGTGCGGGACACCGATGCCGAGATCCAGAAGGCCGAGGGTAGCCTCGAGCAGATCGGCGGCCCGACCATGCGCCGGCGCGCCGACGAGACCGCGGGCGAGCTCGCGGAGGCCAAGCAGATCGAGGCCGACCTGCAGCGCGACTTCGAGGGCTGGCAGCTCCTTCGCGACACCCTGCGCGCCGTCGAGACCGAGCAGGGCGCCCACCTCGGCAACGCGCTCGGCGGCGCGGTCGAGACCCGGCTGCGACGGCTGACCGCGGGGCGGTACGGTCGCCTCGAGCTCGACCGCGATCTCCGGGCCCAGGGCCTGCGCATCGCCGGCTCGCCGCGCGCCCTCGACGTGCTGTCGGCCGGCCTCAAGGAGCAGCTCGCCACGCTCATCCGCCTGGCGATCGCCGAGCACCTGGATGCCTCGGTGATTCTCGATGATCACCTCGCCCAGACCGATCCCGATCGCGTCGAGTTCTTCCGCACGCTGCTGCGCGAGGTCGGTGAGAAGGTGCAGATCGTCGTGCTGACGTGCCGGCCGCTCGACTATCTGGAGGCCGCGGAGCTGCCGGTCGCGACCGCGGCGCTGGATCAAGCCGAGCTCGTGCGCGCCGTGGACCTCGGACGGGTCATCGCCCGCGGCGGCGCCGCGGGGCCGTGACGCCGGGGACCGCCGATCCGGCGGCCGGCGCTCGCGTACGGCGCCGCGGAGAGTCGCGGTCGCTGCTATGCTCCGCCGCGGTGCGTACGTTCCCCGCTGCCATCCTCCTCGGCCTCTGCGTCGGCGCCTCTGGCTGCTGGAACGGCGAGCTCGCGCTGCACAAGCCCTGCGAGAACGACGACCAGTGCGGCCGCGGGCAGACGTGCAACTCCGGCTTCTGCAATGGGCCTCCATCGAGCGAAGGCACGGGGGTGTCGACCTCGACCACGAGCTCGACCGCAGGCTCGGGATCGACGACCGACACCGGCGACACCTGCGAGCCGCCGACACCGACGACGTGCGATCCGACGAACACGCGCATGCTCGAGGCCAGGCAGATTGACACCCCCGAGGCCGCGGTCCCAATCGCGGTCGTCGCAGGGGACTTCGTCGGTAATGAGAGAATCGATCTCGCGGTGCTCAGCTTCGCCCAAGCATCGTCCTGCTCGAGAACACGAGCACCTGGACACCATCCTACTCCTACCTCGAGACGCAGCTGACCGAGCTCGTCGACCTCGCGGTGACGACTCGCGGCCCCGCAGGCCCCGAGTTCATGATCCTCTCGGAGATCGACGGGATCGAGGTCGTCCGCTGGAACCGCGCGGGCCTGATGTTCGAGCGCATCGCCGACATCGAGCTCCCAGTGATGCAGGACGCGTTCTCGATGCTGTCGGCCGATGTCGTCGGCGACGATTTCCCCGATCTCATCGTGTCGGCCTCGACCGCCATCCAGGTGGTCCCGAACGTCGACGGCGAGCTGCAGGCGGACGAGATCTTTTGGTTCCCCGACGCCGACGTCGACGAGCCGTGGGATACCCTCGTCGTCGGCGCGGGCACCGACCAACGGATCCTGGTGCCGGAGTCCAACGACAACGCGATCGGCCAGCCCAACCAGGACGTGCGATCGTTCCGCATCGGCACCAACATCGACGGCATGGACCAGCTTTACAACGCAGATGCCCTGGGCACCGACTTCCAGAACCCCTGGGCGCTCGCCGAGGGCGACTTCCTCGGCGGTGACGAGCTCGAGATCGTCGTGGCCGAGCGGATGCTGAACCTAACCCCCGAGGACGAGCTCGAGCCGACGACCGCGTTCGGCCGCCTGCGGTTCTTCCGGCTCGTGGGCGACAACGTCACCGAGGTCGGCGAGCCGCTCGACGTCGGCGTCGGCCCCCGCGTGCTCGCGGCCGCCGATCTCGACTGCGACGGCAAGACGGATCTCGTCCTGGGCAACTCCGGTCGCGCGGGAGCGGACGATGGCGTGGCCCAGGTCTTGTTCGGAAGCTGCGACGAGAGCGCGAGCGCAGACAATCTCGCGACGGTCCCCGAGGTCGGCGACAAGGGGCTGACAGCAGGCTCGCGGATGGCGGTGGGCGACTTCGACGGCGACAACCTGCTCGAGGTCGCCATCCCCGACCTGGGCGAAGACGGCAACGGCGGCGCACGGCTCGTCCTCGTCGGCGTGGAGACCCCATGAGCCGCATCGTCCCGACGTTCGCCACGGCGATCGCCCTCGCCCTCGCGCCTGCACCGGCATTCGCGGCGCCGGCCACCGAGCCCGCGGCCGCGCCCCCGGCCACCGAACCGGCCGCCGCGCCCGTCGATCCGATCAACGAGGCCAAGGCGTGGCACCTCGAGGCGGACGCGAAGTACAACACCGCCGACTACGAGGGCGCGATCACGTCGTGGCAGAAGGCCTTCGCCGCGCTGCCGCGCACGGCCGAGGCCAACACCTACCGCTCGCTCATCCTCTACAACATCGCCGCGGCGCGCGAGAAGCTGTTCGCCCTGCGCGGCGACGTCGAGCAGCTCAAGCAGGCCAAGATCCTCCTCGAGCAATTCGAGGCCTCGATCGACGAGACGTACGCGGCGGCGCCCGAGCAGGGCGAAGCGGAGCGCGCGCGGGTGCAGGAGAAGTTGGCGGCGATCGACGCCCAGATCGCCCAGTCCGAGGCCGAGCCCGCCCCCGAGCCCGAGCCCGCGCCAACCGAGACCCCGACGACGAACGCGCCGGTGACCAACCCACCGACGACCGACGCGCCCGCGACCCGCTCGAAGACCCCGCCGCGCACCTACTTCATCGCCGGCGGCGTGCTCGCGGGCCTCGGCGTGGCGGCGGGCGCCGGCATGGTCGCGGCGCTCGTCGTGGGTCGACGCGCCAACGACATCGAGGGGCTCGACGATCGCGACTTCGCGGGGCGCGAGACGCAGTTCAACCGCGGTCGACGGGCGAACATCGCCGCGTTCGCCACGGGCGCGCTCAGCGGTGTGCTCCTCGCGGCCGGCGTCGCGATGCTCGTGGTCGGTGCGAAGCGCCGCCCCGCGCGGACGTCCCTCTCGCCCGTGGTCGGTCGTGGCCTCGCCGGCTTCGCCGTCGGCGGCCGGTTCTGATCGGCCCGCGCCGACCCGGTGTCACGGCGTCGGCCAGTCGAAGGTCTCCCCCTTGCGCTTGGGGACGACCGGCGACTCTGGCTTCGGTGACTCCGGCTCCAGTGGCTCGACCTTCGGCGATTCCGGCTCCGGCGGCTCGTCCCCAGGCGACTCGGCCTCCGGCGACTCCTCCTCCGGCGGCTCGTCCCCAGGCGGCTCGGCCCCCGACTCGGCCCCCGGCGACTCGACCTCTGGCGACTCCGGCTTCGCCGGATTCGCGGCGCCGGGTCGCGGCTTGGGCGGGCGCGCGCTGGGCTCGGACGTCGAGGTGTCCCCGGCCACCACGATCGTCGGCGCCGGCGTGAGCTCGACGGAAGGCGGGGCCGGCTCCGGATCCGCCGGCGCGTCGCGCTGCCCCGGCGGTGGTTGGGTCGGCGCCGGGACTTCGGCCTCGGTTGGCGTCGCCGCAGGTTCCGTCGGCTCTGGCTCCCTCGGCGTCTCGACGGGCGCCGCGATCGCGTCGGCGCGCGGCCACAGACGCACGCCGAGCACCACTGCGATCGTCACGGCCACGCCGAGCACCACCGGCACGAGCCACAACCGCGATGCTGCCGGAGGTGGCATCACGCGGGGCGCCACGACCGGCGCATAGCGGGCGCGTAGCTCGGGATCCGGCAGCGCGATCGCCTCGTTCGGCAACAGCGTCGTCCCCGTCCCCGTGCCAACCGCGAGCAGCTCGCGTCGCACCGCCTCGGTGTCGACCGGCCGCATCGCGCGGTCCTTGCAGAGGCAGCGCGCGACCAAGGCGTCGAGCTCCGCGGGCACCTCGGGCACGCGCGAGCGAATCGTCGGCGCCGGCTCGAACAGGTGGCAGTACACCAGCTGCGCGACGGTGCTGCGGCGCCACAGCGGCTCGCCGACGATCATCTCGTAGAGCACCGCGCCGAGGGCATACAGGTCGACGCGCCCGTCGAGCGCCTCGCCACGCGCCTGTTCCGGGGCCATGTACGCCGGCGTGCCGAACACGGAGCCGCTGCGGGTCAGCGCCCGATCGCCGGGGGCGAGCTGTGTCAGCTTGGCCAGACCGAAGTCGATGAGCTTGATCGCGAGCTGCCCACGGGCGTCGTCGAGCACGAACACGTTCGACGGCTTGAGGTCGCGGTGCACGACGCCGACCTGGTGCGCGCAGGCCAGCCCCGCGGCGATCTGCGCGGCGATGTCCCGCGCCTGCGGCCACGGCAGCGCTCCGCACTCCCTCAACACGTCCGACAACGGGCGCCCGGACAGTCGCTCCATCACGATGAACGGCTGGCCCGCAGCGACGTGGCCGAAGTCGAACACGCCAACGATGTTGGGGTGCTCGAGCTTGGCGATGATCTCGGCCTCGCGCTGCAGCCGGATCGCCGCCTCGGGACCGCCCGCGCCCTGCCGCAGCAGCAGCTTGATCGCGACCGTGCGGCCGATGACCACGTGCTGCGCCTCCCAGACCTCGCCCATCCCGCCCTTGCCCAGCGGCGCGACGAGGCGATAGCGGCCGCCGATTTCGAGGCCAGCGCGCAGCCCCGCGGTCGGGAGCTCGCTCGACGCCTCCCCGAGCATGGTGGTGTCCACACCGTCGGTCGGCGCAGACGTGGGATCGGGCAACGCCACGGCGGCGGGAGCATAGCACCGCCGGCGCGTCGACCCACCGCCTGGGGTACGCTGCCCACGTGCATCCGTTCGCCACCGAGGCTGCGCGCGCGCGATTGCAGGCCGCGGCCGATCGCGTCGAGCGCGAGAGTGCGGTCGAAGTGGTGATCGCGGTGCGTCCCGCGTCCGTCGATCTGCGCAGCATCGATCTGCTCGGCGGCGCGGCCTGTGCCCTCGCCGTGCTGCTCTTCACCCTATTCGCGCCGCCGACCTTCTCGCTCCTCGCGATCGCGATCGCGACGGTGGTCGCGTTCGGAGCCGGCGCCGCGGCGACGGCCGCAACGCCGGGGCTGCGCCGCAGCTTCGCGAGCGCTGGCCGCCTGCGCGACGGCGTGCGGCAAGCGGCGCGCGCGTGCTTCGTGGAGCTCGGCGTCCACGGCACCCGCGATCGCACCGGCGTGCTCGTCTACGTCTCCCTCGCGGAGGAGCGCGTGGCGTTGGTCGCCGATCTCGGGGTGCACGCCGCGATGGCGCAGGGCCTGGCGATCCTGTCCGAGCCGATCGAGGCGGTCGGTCGCACCGATGGATTCGATGCCGCGGCGGTCGAGCAGCTCGCCGCGGCGATCGAGGGCCTCGGCGCCGGCGTGCGCCACAACCTGCCGCGGGCCGACGACGACCTCGACGAGCTGGGGGAGTGGCAGTGAGGCGTCGACGCGCGGCGATCCTCGGCCTCGGGGCCCTGCTCGCGGTCGCACTGGGCAGCGGCCTCGCGGCGGCGCGCCCCGGCGGCGGCCACTCGTTCGGCGGTGGTGGTGGTGGTGGTGGTGGTGGTGGCGGCGGCGGCGGCTCCGGCGGCGGCGGGAGCTTCGGCGGCGGTCACTCGTTCAGCAGCGGCGGATCCTCGGGCCCGTCCACCGCCGCCGATCTCATCATCATCCTGGTGTTCGTCGGGGGCTGGGTGGCGTTCGAGGTCGTGAAGCACGCCTTCGCAACCGGCGACCACTGGACCTCGACCTCGACCTCGACGGGCACGCCGAGCTGGCCGCCGCCACGCGACTCGCGACCGGCTCCCCTGCGCTTCGACGCGCTCGTCCACGCCGACCCCGGGTTCTCGCGGGTGCTGCTCGAGGACTTCCTGCACGAGCTGTACGCCCGCGCGCACCAGGCACGGGGCGACGTGCGGGCGATGGCACGGCTCGCCCCGTACCTGACGCCGCCGGTCCGCGCCGAGCTGCTCTCGCGCGGACGCCGGGCCGTGGTCGCCGTCGAGCAGGTCGTCGTCGGCAGCGCGAGCATCTCGTCCCTCGACATCGGCCGCGAGCGCGCGCGGCTCGGCGTCAGCTTCGAGGCCAACTACACGGAGGTCTACCCGGGCGACGATCGACCGACCGCCCGGATCTACGCCCGCGAGCAGTGGACGTTCGTCCGCAGCGTCCTCGCGCACAGCCGCAAGCCCGACGAGCTGCACGCCTTCAACTGCCCGAGCTGCGGCGCACCGGTCGACCCCGACCACGCCCACGCCTGCCGGCAGTGCGGCGTGTCGTACGACCGCGGCGACCACGAGTGGCGCGCGACCAAGTGCCGGAGCATCGCCGAGGTCACCGTGCCGCCGCCCCTTGGGGGCTACGCCCCCGAGCAGGGCAACGAGCGCCCGACGGTCTTCGATCCGGGGCTGCAGGCAGCGATGATCGACCTGCGCGGCGACGACCCGAGCTTCGACGCCGAGCAGTTCCGCGATCGCGTGCGGATGATCTACCACCGGCTCAACGCCGCCTGGAGCAGCCTGCGCTGGGAGGACGTGCGGCCCTTCTGCACCGATCGGTTCTGGCGGGCGCAGACCTACTGGATCGACGCCTACCGCGATCAACAGCTGCGCAACCGCATGGACGACGCCGAGGTCGCCCGCATCGAGCTGGTGAAGGCCGGGCTCGATCGCTACTTTCGATCGATCACGGTACGGCTCCACGCCCGAGCGATCGACACCACGGTGCACGCGCGTACCGGTCGGCTCGTCGGCGGCGCACGCGAGCCGCGGGCGTACACGGAGTACTGGACGTTCGTGCGCTCCGCCGAGCGCGTGGGCCCGGCGTCGACGGCGGCGACGTGCCCGAGCTGCTCGGCGCCGCTGGTGGTCGGCATGGCCGGCACGTGCGATCACTGCGGGGTGAAGGTCACCGGTGGCGCGTTCGACTGGGTGCTGAGCACGATCGAGCAGGACGACGTGTATCGCGGGTGACCCGGCGCATTTGTTTCCGACACGGATCGTCGGGCCCGCGCACTAGACTCCGATCATGCGCTTATCTGTACTCGCCCTGCTCGTCTTGCCGCTCGCCTGTGGCGACGACGGCGCCGGATCCAACGACACCGGTACCGGGTCCACCGACACCGCGACGGCCACCGACGCGACCGCCACCGACGCGACCGGATCGAGCTCCGGCGACGACTCGACCACCGCGGGCGGCGACGTCGACCCCACGCCGATCCTCGACCGCGAGCCGGCGCCGAGCCACACCTGCACCGAGACCCGCGCGATGACCCGGGCCGACGGCGTGACCTTCGGCCGCACCGAGGGGCTGGTGGCCATCGGCGAGCAGGCCTTCGCGCTGCGCACGACCGAGACCCTCGCGCTCGCGGAGCTCGACCTCGACGGGACGATCGGCACCGAGGTCGTGCTCGAGCCCGAGGAGTTCGCCTTCCGCACCCCGAGCGCCGTCGCGGTCGACGGCGGCATCGCGACGATCTGGACCTACGGCGCCGGGGCCGAGGCCCAGCTCCGCTACGCGGTGCACGACGCCACGCTCGCACCGGTCGTGGCGCCCCGCGATCTCGAGGGGCTCACGGCCGCGTACGTCACCACGGCCGCGACGGTGCCGAGCGACGACGGCGGTCTCGCGCTCTTCTTCGGGGAGGCGAACGGCGGCGGCGACACCCGTCTTCGCCTCGCGCACGTCGACGCTGCCGGCGAGCTCGTCGGCACGCCCGTCGACCTCGCCGAGCTCGGCCAGAATTACGGCGCCCTGGCGGCCAGCGCCGCGCCGGCGCCCGATGGCGGCTACGCGGTCACGTATGTGAGCGGCCTGCTCGGGCAGGGCGAGGTGTGGTTCGCGGTGATCGACGCCGACGGCACGCCGCGCGTCGAGGCGCAGCGCCTGTCGCGGCCCGCGGGCGACGGCTGGAGCGCGGACTTCGGCTACGCGCCGCGGAGCACCGTGCTGCCCGTCGGCGACGGCTGGTGGGTCGCCTTCACCGAGACCTGGGCCGATCCCGAGGCGATGCAGGCCCACGTCGTCGTGCGACTCGCGGCGATCGACGCCGACGGCCACGCCGAGGCCCACCTGCTGCAGGCGCCCGTCGAAGGCAGGAACAACCTGTGGCCGAGCCTCTTCGCCCTCGACGATCGCGTCGGCGTGATGTGGACCTCCGGCAGCGTCATCTGGATCTGCGGGGGCTGCATCGCCGACAACGACCTGAACCTCGTCCTGCTCGACCCCGACGCGATCGTGCCGGTGAGCGACGTCGTCACCCAGCTGCACGACACCAACGGCATCGTCGCGCCGCTGCTGGCCCCGCTCCCCGCCGCGAACGGGACCGATCTGCTCACGGCGTCGTCGCTCGATCTGCACGCCGTCAGCCTGCCCGCGAGCGGATCGCTACACTGCGAGCCGAGCGGCTGAGCTTCGCGCGCGCCTTTGCGCGGCGGCCTCGGCTACGCTCGCGACGTGGGGACGCGACGTCCGGGCGCGATGCTCTGTCCGTGGCTCGTCGCCGCGTGCGGGAGCCCGTCGGCCGACACCGACGCGATCGATCCCACGGTCGCGTCGTTCGGGCCCGCCGACACCGGGAGCACGGCCGGTCCGATCGAGACCGGCGACGCGTCCACCAGCGCGCCGCCGGTCGATGACGCGACGGGCCCTGGCACCACCGCGACCGCGACCTCCACGACCACCGACGACGCGACGACCTCCTCCACCGCCTCGACGTCCGACGGCGGCACCACCGACGCGACGACGACGGCGTCGGTCGACACGGCGGATCCCACCGAGAGCACGGGCGCAGTCGATCCCTTCGGCTGCATCGATGGCGATCTGCAGTCGGCGCTCGGCGACGGCCTCGTCGTCGGCGACATCACCGGCGTCGGCGACGACGTCGCGGTCGACTGCGCCGACGGTGGCGGCGATGATCTCGTGTACACGTGGACGGCGCCCGCCGACGGCACATACACCTTCGACACCTCCGGCTCCGACTACGACTCGGCGCTGGCGATCCGCGACGGCACCTGCGACGCCGAGCAGCTCGCGTGCAACGACGACACGATCGGCGTGACCTCGGAGCTCGTCCTCGACGTCGCCGCCGGGCACACGATCCTCCTCGTGGTCGATGGTTGGGCCGGGCGCACCGGCCCCTTCGTCCTCGACATCAACGCCGGCGCCCCGAGCGGCTCGACCTGCGTCGACGGCGGCGATCTCGGGTCGGCCCTCGGCGTCGTGGCCATGGGCTCGACGCTCGGCGCCAGCGACAGCCGCACCGTCGAGTGCGGGCCCGACGGCCCCGACGTGATCTACGGTTGGACCGCGCCGGCGGACGGCGACTACACGTTCTCCCTGGCGGGATCGGGCTACGACACGCTGCTCGCGCTCTGGTCCCCCGATTGTTACGGGGCGCCCCTGGCGTGCAACGACAACGTCGCCGACGGCCCGCAGTCCGAGATCGTCGCGTCGCTCGTGGCGGGCCAGCCCATCGTGGTGATCATCGACGGATTCCTCGGCGACGCCGGGGAGTACGTGCTCAATATCGATTGAGATCGAGCGTGCACACCCGGCGCCTGCCGTTCGTGTGTGCCCGGGGACGGACCGCGCAGATCTCCCCGGCGCCCGTACGCACCGTACTGCATGCCACGAAAACACCATTTGCGCCGACGAGCGCCGTCCTGCATGGTCGTCGGCGGGGGTGGCCTTGACGACGACGATGCTTCGCCGCAAGCACGCGACCGCGTGCGCACTGCTGCTCTTGACGGGTTGCTACACGGGGGTCGATGCGGGCGGCCGCGACGACACCGTGGGTGACGGCACGGGCGTCGCCACCGAGGGCGCCGGCGATGCCGGCACCGGCGGCAGCGAGTCCGGCGGCGCGGAGGAGGTCCAGGACCCCGGCCGCGTGACGCTGCACCGGCTCAACCGCGCCGAGTACGAGAACACGATCCGCGATCTGTTCTGGGGCCTCGAGGTCGCGACGACCGAGAACTTTCCCGCCGACGATCACAGCTTCGGCTTCGACAACATCGCCGACGTCCTCAGCGTCACGCCGCTGCTGTTCGAGCTCTACGAGCGCGCCGTCGACGGTGTGCTCGACGCGGCGCTCACGGGCGGCGGCGGCGGCGGTGGTGAGACGGTCCGCGGCGAGGCCGAGACCGGCACCGCGGACGCCGGCCAAGCGGTCGACAACGCGTGGCTGCTGAGCAGCACCGGCGCGGTGTCGCTGCCGTTCGAGGTCGCCGAGGCCGGCGACTACACGATCCGCGTCCGCGCGTGGCAGCAGGCCGCCGGCCCCGATGCCGCCGAGCTCGAGCTTCAGGTCGACGGCGTCGCCCACGGCACGGCGTCGGTCACCGCCCTCGAGGGCGCGCCCGAGGTCTACGAGTTCACCGTGCCGCTGCTCGCCGGCTCGCGCAGCGTCGCGGCGGCCTTCACCAACGACTACTACGACGAGGTCGCCGGCGATGACCGCAACCTCGCCGTCGACTGGATCGAGCTCGAGAGCCCCGGTGGCGTCGACCCCGGCGCGGACGACATCCGCGCCAACCTGCTGGTCTGCGATCCGGTCGCGGGCGACGAGGCGGCGTGCACCCGCTCCGTACTCGAGGCCTTCGCGCCGCGGGCGTGGCGACGGCCACTGACGCCCGGCGAGCTCGACGGTCTCGTCGCCCTCGCCGAGTCGGCGCGCCTCGACGACGGCGACTGGGAGGGCTCGATCCGCCACGCGCTGAAGGCGATCCTGCTCTCGCCGCACTTCATCTTCCGCGTCGAGATCGATCCCGATCCCGAGTCCCCCGACGCCCATCCGCTGACGGACTACGAGCTGGCGTCGCGCCTGTCGTACTTCCTGTGGAGCAGCATGCCCGACGAGGCGCTGTTCGCCGCGGCGAAGGCCGGCGAGCTCCACGACCCCGCGACGCTCGAGGCCCAGGTTGTCCGCATGCTGCAGGACCCGCGCGCCGAGGCGTTGATGGCCAACTTCGCCGGGCAGTGGCTGTACATCCGCGCGGTCGCCCCCGACATCGTCAAGAACGCCGAGATCTACCCGGGCTACGACGCCGAGCTCAACGCGGCGATGCGCACCGAGATGGAGCTCTTCTTCCAGTCGTTCGTCACCGAGCGCCGCAGCCTCCGCGAGCTGCTCACCGCCGACGAGAGCTACGTCGACGCGCGTCTGGCCGCCCACTACGGTGTGCCCGCGCCGGCCGGCGACGGCTTCGCCCCGGTCAGCCTCGCGGGCGCCAACCGCCGCGGCATCATGACGATGGCGGGCCTGATGACGGTGCTCAGCCACCCCGACACCTCCTCGCCGGTCAAGCGCGGCAAGTGGGTGCTCGAGCAGCTGCTGTGCACCCCGCCCGCCCCGCCGCCGCCCAACGTCGACGTCGATCCGCCGGTGCCGATGCCCGACGCCAGCGTGCGCGAGCAGCTCGAGCAGCACCGCCTCAACCCGTCGTGCGCGGGCTGCCACAACCTCATCGATCCGCTCGGCCTCGGGCTCGAGCACTACGACGCGATCGGGGCCTACCGCGCCAACGACGGCGGCAAGCCGGTCGACGCCAGCGGCAACATGCCCGATGGCACGACCTTCACCGACGCCCTCGACATGGTCGCGCTGCTCGCCGAGCGCGAGGACTTCACCCGCTGCACCGTGCGGCACGCGACGACCTACGCCCTGGGCCGTGGCCCCCTCGACGAGGACGAGCCGTATCTCGACGAGATCCTCGCCCGCGCCGAGGCCGGTGGGTTCACCCTCGAGGACCTCGCGGTCGCCATCACCACCAGCGATCTGTTCCGCATGCGCCGCCCGGAGGAGACCTCGCCATGACCCTGCTCCCGCGCCGTACTCCCCTCTCCCGCCGCGCCTTCCTCGGCGGCAGCCTCGGTGGTGGCGCCGCCATCATGCTCGGGCTGCCGTGGCTCGAGGCGATGATGCCCACGCGCACCGCCCACGCCGGGGTCGACACCGCCCTGCGCTTCGTCGGGATCTACGTGCCCTGCGGCATCCACATGCAGGCGTGGACGCCCTCGACCACGGGCGCCGACTACGTGATGCCGGAGATCCTCACGCCGCTCGAGGCCCTGCGCGACGATATCCTCGTCGTCTCGGGCGTCGACAACCGTGCAGGTGAGTTCGACGCCGCCGGCGACCACGCCCGCGGCACCGGCTGCTTCCTCAGCTGCACGCGCGTGAACCTGTCGGAGACCGACATCACCAACGGCACGACGATCGATCAGCTGTACGCCCAGCACCTCGGCACCGCGACGCCGATGTCGTCGCTGCAGCTCGGCACCGAGGCCGGCGGCAACGTCGGCAACTGCGACAGCGGCTACAGCTGCGCCTACTCGCGCAACATCTCGTGGGTCGGCAACACGCCGATCCCCAAGCTCACCGATCCCGCGACGGCGTTCGACCTGCTGTTCGCCGGCTTCGATCCCGGGGCGAGCGCGGCCGAGCTGGCGCGGATCAAGAGCCGGCGCCTGAGCGTGCTCGACTACGCCAAGGCCGACGCCACCGCGCTGCAGGCCAAGCTGGGCCAGACCGACCGCATCAAGGTCCAGGAGTACCTCGACTCGGTCCGCGACCTCGAGCTGCGGGTGCAGGCGGATCCGGCCCAGCCGCAGTGCGAGCTCGGCGAGCTCGACCTCGGCTTCGCCAACTTCCAGGAGCACGTGACCCTGATGAGCGACATCATGGTCAAGGCGATGCAGTGCGACCGCACGCGCGCCCTGACGTTCATGATGGACAACGGCGGCAGCAACCGCGACTTCGGCGACATCGGGGCCGGCGGCGGCCACCACAACATCTCGCACCACGGCAACATCCAGGAGAACTTCGACAAGCTGAAGATCATCAACCGCTGGGAGGTCGAGCGGCTCGCGTACCTGCTGCAGGCGATGAAGGACTCGCCCGACGGCGAGGGCTCGATCCTCGACAACTCGGTGGTCTTCTTCGGCAGCGAGATCGAGGACGGCAACTCCCACGCGCACCGCAACATGCCGATCCTGCTCGCGGGTGGGCTGGGCGGCGCGCTGAACCCAGGGCGACACGTGCCCTTCCAGGGGGCGCCGCTGGCGAACCTGTTCCTGACCCTGATGCAGGGGCTGGGGATGGACGTCGACACGTACGGCGACGAGGGCACGGGGCCGCTGGACGGGCTCGGGTAGGGCGGCGAGGCCGCCGGACTGCCGTCGAGGGCAGCCGCGCTTTCCGAAATAGGCGGTCACGTCGGCCGAGCGAGGCGCGAGCCCACCTAAGGAACATTCCGAGGGCCGTTAGATCGGGCGGACGCACGCAAGCCAGGCGAAGCTTGCCATCTTCGCGAAGCTCCCCTAGACTCTCACACTGATGCCAAAAATGCACAGAGGGCTGTCGGTTCCCGTCGCGAGCGTCGCGAGGTACTTCGCCATTGCCAACCTGGCCCTCGGCGTTGGCGGCAACATAGTCGGCTGCGAAGGCTCGTCCACCGAAGGCGACAGCGATGCCGCCGACACCGATGTTGCTCGTGCGGCGAATGAACCTGAAGAACCGACCGACGCTGAGTCGTCTGAGCACATTGTCAACGGCTTCATCGCTGCCGGCCAGCTTCCCGGGCCGAGGCCTTTCATTGAGCGTGATATTGACGAGTTTGGACGAGCATTCGTGATCAGCGGCGGCGCCGCTGCCGAGTCAGAGAACACGACGGTCGAGTTCTACGCTGAGACCATCGCGACGGCGGACCGAAGCCCGATTACAGATGCGGAGTTTGCCGCGGCCGCTGTGCCCGACACGCCGGCGGCGCGATCGGTGATCGGTTCGGAACTGCTGCTGATGACGAACGAGGCCGGCGTTATGCCAGATAGCTTAATCGACGTGATCATCTCCGTTCGGCATCAGGAGCCCGGCCTGCAGGTGGAGCTAGAACTTGCCATGCTGAGGGGCGAGATCTCAACGGAGAAAGATGTAGCGACGAAAAAGGTGGAACTACTGGCGCAACGCCGTGAACGAACTCTTGGTGCAACAGCCCCAGTGATAGAGGCGGTCGTCGCTCTCGGCGGTGAGATCCTTCGAACGGGCCGGCACCGAGCATGGATCACGGCACGACTTCCCGCATACCGGATCGAAGAGATATCGCTCTTGCCAATGGTGCAGCGAATCGACCTTGCTAACGTATCCGGCCGGGCAACTGACAACGCAGACGGAATCGCGCACCAGAATGGAGCCCAAATTCTCCAGTACATAGCGGCCGGATGGGTTGGTGAGGGCCCGACCGCATCGGCTGCGGACGACATGGTCGTCGGGATCGTCGAGATCAACCGTAACCCCTCGAACAACGCCCTCGCAAGCTTCAACACCACCCACGGCGCGTGGCGCAACACCAATGATGTCTCGCCACTGCGGCTAGCCACCTCGGCCGCATCGACCGGACTCTGGTCTTGCGACGCTGCCGGATGTGACTCTCAGGTTAGCTTTGCTGATCCTCCGATGAACCACGCGACCAACATTGCCGGGATCATCGCCGGAGATCTGACCTATCCGCAGATCCCAGGGCGATTGCATCTAATTCGCATGGGCCGCGAGCACTTTCATGAGGAACTCTTCGCTCCATCCAGCCTCGAGCCGGCGGCCCTTGATACCGA
>JBIJCC010000029.1:0-99989 GCA_044344875.1 Nannocystaceae bacterium | reverse complement strand
CGCGCGACCATCCGCGCCCGAACCGTCTCCGAGTACTCCTTCATCTTCCCTTCGCGTCTCGCCCCAGAACCGTTCGGCGGCGCCTCATGCTGCCGCGTTCAGGCTGCAACTACCCTGACAGAGGGGGTTATGGTCTCCCTGCCCATCATCTTTGCGCCGTTCCGAGCGCTCATCGGGTTCCGATCCGACGTGCACCAATCCCAACTCGGATGGAAGCGCGTGCCCTTCATCTGGAAGGGCACCCTCATCCAGTTCGGCGGTTTGGCGATCATGCCGTTTGCGCTGTTGGTGCTCTCCGGCGGTGCCGAGGCTGCCCACGCACCGGTCTGGATCGGCCGCTTGGGCGCCGGGGTCGCGTTCTTGTTGGTCGGGGCCGGGCTCCACATGACGCAGACGGTGGGTCTGGCCCTGGCGACCGATCTGGTCCCCCCGGAATCCCAGCCGAAGGTCGTGGGGCTGATGTACGTCATGCTGCTGGCCGGCATGATCGCGAGCTCGCTGATCTTCGGTGCCATGCTCGTCGACTTCACACCCGGGCGCCTCATCCAGGTGATCCAAGGCGCGGCGGTCGCCACCATGGCGCTCAACGTCGTCGCGCTGTGGAAGCAGGAGCCCCGACGTTCACGAGAGGAGCGCGCCTCACCCAAGCGAGGTCCGACGTTCCGGGAGTCGTGGTCGACGTTTGCCGAGGGGGAGGGCGCAACTCGGCGCCTATTGGCCCTGGGCCTCGGCACGATGGCGTTCAGCATGGCGGACATCTTGCTCGAGCCGTACGGCGGGCAGATCTTGAGCATGAGCGTCAGTGAGACCACGAAGCTCACCGCGACACTCGCCGTCGGGACCCTGATTGGGTTCTGGGTCGCGTCCCTCGTGCTCGGCCGCGGTGCGGATGCGTTCGGCATGGCGCGCATCGGGTCCTTCATCGGGATTCCGGGCTTTGTGTGCGTGATCGTGGCGGCTCCGCTGGCGTCCTCCTTCCTGTTCGCGCTCGGCACCTTGGCGCTCGGCGTCGGCACGGGCTTGTTCGGTCATGGCACCCTGACCGCCACGATGAACACGGCGTCGGAGGAGCAGCGCGGTCTGGCGCTCGGCGCTTGGGGGGCCGTCCAGGCCACCGCGGCTGGAATTGCCGTGGCGATGAGCGGGGTCATCCGCGACGCGGTCTCCGGGGCGGCGGGCAGCGACGAGGTGGTTGCGGGAATCAGCGGTGCGGCGGTCGGATACATGGCCGTCTATGGGCTCGAGATCGTGCTGCTGGTGTTCACCATCGCCACCATGGCGTCGTTGATTCGTTCCCGCCCCGCGTCGGGCGCGAGCCTGTTCGTGACCCCGGTCGTCGTCAACCAGACGAGATAGAGGCGATGGTCCAGCTCACGATCCTCCAGCACCCCGACCCGCGCTTGCGAACGAAGGCCAAGCCCGTGGCGCGGCTCGGGTCGGAGTTGTTTCGACTCATCGACGACATGTTCGAGACGATCCATGCGACGCGTGCGATTGGCCTGGCGGCGACCCAGGTGAACGTTCACGAGCGCGTGGTGACGATCGACATCTCCGAGCGAGGAGACGCGCCGGAGCTGTTCATCAACCCCGAGATCGTGTGGAAGCGTGGGGTCAGTCTCGTCGAGGAGAGCTGCCTTTCCTTGCCTGGGATCGTGGCGAACGTGAAGCGCGCCACGCAGCTGCGGGTGCGCGCCGTCGACCGCTCCGGCAAGGTGCATGAGCGAGATCTCGAGGGTCTCCTCGCGGTTTGCCTACAACACGAGATCGACCATCTCGATGGGAAGCTCTTCGTCGACCGGCTGCCGTTCCTGCAGCGCCTGCGCATGCGCGGGAGGCTGGCAGAGGCGCCCGCGAGGGACGCCCGCTCGCCCTGACCCCGTTCCAGCAGACTTCGTCCAGCAGCCGAACGCCGTAGATCTGCCGCGCGGAACCTCTGGCACGTAGAAACGACAATGCCTGCTCGGCCAAGGGCTGAGCAGGCATTGTCAGGACGCCCCGTTCGGGAGCGGGGGGCCGGGACTCACTTCTTCTTCGAGAAGAGCTCGGTGAGTCCGAGTCGCGAGGAGATCGTGCCCTTCATGAGGGACGCACGCCCCGCGGAAGACTTGACCAGCAAGGGAAGCCCGAGCCGCTCGGAGATGGATCGCCGGGTCGAAAGGTTGACCTTGAAGATGGTCCCCTTCAGCAGCCGGATGCTGGACTCGCCCCGCATGAGAAGGGGGATGGACAACATTTCGGACACGAGGGCTTGCCCGGTGTCGTTCTCTGTGATGTCGACGATCTTGTAGCCCATGCCTGCTCCTTCGCTTTCAGCCCGCCAGTCTGACAGAGTCCCGGAATTCTTCAAGAACCTTCTTCTCGGAGGGCTAGCCGCGGCGTCGTCGGTTGGCACCGAGGAGGCGCCCGCGACGACGGCGAGGTCGTCAGCAACGGATGTGAGCGTGTGGCTGGATGGGCGACTCGAACAGGCGCCCCCACGCGATGAAGATCATCATCCCGGCGAGCGCCAGGTCCAGCAAGAGCGGTCCGAACTCTCCCCGGACGCCATGCACGAGGCTGGCGATGGTGAGCACCAAGGCGAGCCCGCCAGCGGCGACCCCAGCAAGTCTTGGAACGATCCGCACGAACGATGGCGCCCAGATCGCGAACGCACCCACGATCCCCGTGACGCCGAGCAGGCGGACGTTGGACACCGGCACTGCCGAGACCCATTCACCGAGGGTACCCGCCAGATCGGGGACGGGTACGGTCATCATCATCAGCCCGCCACGAGCCAAGGCCAGGGCCGCCAGGGTCTGGACTGCCCATAGCAGCAAGTTGAGCGAGTATCGCCCGAGATCACGACGGTCGAAGCTGGCGATGGACATGCGAACTCCGTGGGAGACCAAACCCGACCCTATCGCCGTAGCAAGAGGTGGTTCTCGTGTCAACCATTTTGGACGCCTTTGCGTGACATCTTCGCTTGGCACCCTTGTTCGGACCCACTCGGACACTGCAGACGACCGACCCGGCGTCGATGCCCGACTTCGTTGGCGTGGGCGTCGTGGTGACAGAACGAATCGAGCAAGAGCATCTCGCGGATCGACACGAGGAGGTCGCGGTCGGTGTTCTCCTCGCGGCCGTGGCTGGCCTCGCGGTTCGCGGTGATGACGACCGCCTCGAGTGCCTCGGTCGGTGACCCGTCATCGCTGCGCGGCCGCGAACGGATCCCCAGGGCGTTGAAGCACTGTCGAAGGGTGGGAGGATCTCTGCCCGCGACGGCGGCGATCGACCGAACCGAAGATGTGATCCGGAGGCGGCCCCTCGGTGTTTCCCTCGTCGGCGGACCATGCTCGGCGCAGACCAACCCACGACGTCCACCGAGTTGGGCGCCGACGCCCTCGATGCCTCGGTGCGCCTGGCGCGGCTGCGCCACCAGATGTTCGCGCGTGTCGAGACGCCGCGGATCGCCCAGTACCATGTACTGCGGCAGATTGGCGGCGGTGGCATGGGCCTGGTGTTCGCCGCGTGGGATCCAGCGCTCGATCGCGTGATCGCCATCAAGGTGCTCCGTGATCCGTGGGCCGGTGCGGGCGATGCACTGCGGCGCGAGGCCGTCGCGCTCGCGCGGCTGCGCCATCCCAACGTCGTTTCGGTCTTCGAGGTCGGCCAGCACGCGGGGCAGGTGTACCTCGCGATGGAGTACGTCGAGGGCGAGACGCTGCGTGCCTGGGCGCGACGCTGGCACGCGGACCCCAAGCGCGAAGTCGCGGCGTTGTTGCAGGTGTTCTTGCAAGCCGCCGACGGGCTCGCCGCCGCGCATGCGGCTGGCCTGGTGCATCGCGACGTGAAGCCCGAGAACGTGATGATCGACGAGCAAGGGCGCGTGCGCGTCATGGACTTCGGGCTCGCGCGCAGCGACGCGACCGCCGCGTCGGCGCATGATCTCGAGCGGGCGTCGCCGAGCGCGGGGACGACGGACAGCCGTGGGCTCGTCGGCACGCCGGCATACATGGCCCCCGAGCAGTTCGAGGGCCTCGCGCCCGGTCCGGCCGCGGATCAGTTCGCGCTGGTTGCCTGTCTGTTCGAGACGCTCTACGGCGGGCGCGGCCCGACCGGATGGAGTCCGCGGCGCTCGTTGCGGATGTGCCGATCGCCGTGCCGAGCGATCGCCGGGTGCCGCGGAGACTCCAGGCGATCGTGCGGCGCGGGCTGGCGATCCACCCGGACGCGCGGTGGCCCTCGTTGCCGGCGCTCGCCCAGGAGCTGCGACGGCTGCAGCGGCCGAAGTGGATCCGCTGGGCGACCGCCGGTGCGGTCACCATCGCGACGGCGGGCGTGATCGCCGGTGTGGCGCTCGCCGGCGCCGACGATGCGGCGTGCACGGGCGGCGAGGCGCAGATGGCTGCGGTCTGGGATCCCTCGCGGGCCGCGTCGCTCGCCGAGCACGTCGGTGGGTACGAGGCGGACTTCGCAGCGGACGCGCTGGGACGGATCGTGCCCGGTCTCGACGCCTACCGGGCGGAGTGGATCCTCGCGCACCACGAGACATGCGACGCCGCGCAGCGTCGGCGCGAGATCTCGCACGAACAGATGGATCTGCGAATGGCGTGTCTCGACGAGCGACGCCGGCGCCTCGGCGCGCTCGTCGATGTCGTCGAGCGTGGAGATGCCGAGGCGCTCGCGCTCGCGCAGCAGGCGATCGTCGACCTGCCACCGGTGGCGGAGTGCAGCGACGCCCAGTACGTCGGCCGCCAGGGGTATCGCGACGCGCCGATCGACGCGCGCCTCGTGCTCGCGGATGCCCAGCGCGCCGCGGGTGCGATCGAAGACGCGCGCCGCAACGCGTTCGCGGCCCTCGCCGAGGCCGAGGCGAAGGGCGATGCGATCACGATGGCGCACGCCGGTCTCGCGCTCGGGCGGGCGCAGGAGGCGTTGCTCGAGTCGCCCGAGGCCCATGCGACGCTCGTCGCGGCGTACGAGCACGCGCGTCGCGAGGGTCTCGTCGAGGTGGCGGTGGAGGTCGCGATCGAGCTGGTGCGCGTCACGAGCGTGGATCTGTCGCGCGCGGACGAGGGCGCGTGGTGGCTGCGCATCGCGGAACTCGACGGTGCCCAGTTCAACGACGTGCGTCTCGTCGCCCGCCGCGAACTCGCCGCCGCCGCGATGCTCGACGCTGCGGGTCGCAGCCGTGAGGCGCTCTCCCGCGCAGCCACGGCCGAGGAGCTGCTGCGCGACGCCGGTGCCGATGCGGCAGCGCTCGCCGCGGCGCGATTGCAGGTCGGTCAGTTCCACCTGCTCACCGGCGATGTCGAGCGCGCGGCCGAGATGCTCGCCGAGGCGACCGCGTCGCTCGCCGACGCGCTCGGGGCTGCGCACCCCGGCAACGCGAAGGCCCAGCGCCTGCTCTCGGACGCGGCCACACTGCGCGGCGACGTCGAGGGCGCGAGCCGCCATGCCGAGCGTGCGCTCGCGCTGACGGAGGCGGCGTTCGGTCCCGATCACATCGCGCTCGCACCGGTCCTCGAGGCGGTCGCCGTGGTGCGGCAGGAGGCAGGGGAGCGCGAAGGGGCGCTCGCGGCCCTCGATCGTGCGCTGTCGCTGCACACGCCGCGCGCGCTTCACGACGGCGCTCGGGCGCGGCTGCACACCCGACGCGCGGAGGTCTTCGCGGACTTCGATCTGCCGAGCTCACTCGCCGCGCGCGAGCTGGCCTACGCGCTGTCACGCGCCGCGTACGGCGATCAGCATCGCATCACGGTACAGCACCTCGCGGCGCTCGGAGCGTCGCTCGGCGCCGCCGGCCGCACCGCCGAGGCAATCGAGAAGATCGCAATTGCGCTGGTGATGGGCGAGTCGGTGCTTGGCGCCGAGCACCCGGAGCTGGCGAAGTTCCACCGGTCGCTCGCGGTCGAGTACGAACGCGAAGGGAAACACGAGCGTGCGCTCGAGCACCACGTCGCGAAGCTCGAGCTGCTGCGGCGCCTGCACGGTCCCGACGCGTACCCGTTGGCCGTGGCGCACAACGACGTCTGCGTCGGGTTGTTGCGCCTCGAGCGTGCGGTCGAGGCGATTCCCCACTGCCGCCGTGCGCTCGCGATCACCGAGGCGGCCACCGGCGAGACTCCGCGACTCGCGGCCGAGGTGCACAACACGCTCGGCGGCGCGCTCACGTCCGCCTGGCAGCTCGACGAAGCTGAGGCGGAGTTCGTCGCGTCGCGCCGCGCGTGGCGGGCCGCGAACGGGCCGGACAGCTTCGAGGAGAGCACACCGATCCTCAACCTCGGAGAGGTGGCGCACAGGCGCGGGAATCAGCCCGCGGCATGCGAACGCTACCGACAGGGGCTCGCGATCCGAGACGCCGAGCTCGGCGAGGGCCACGCGTCGACTGTGAAGCTCCGGAGTCTGGTCGCGGAGTGCGACGATCATCGCGCTCGGCGGTAAAGGGATCGCGCCCACGAGTATCGCGATGATCGTCGCGCTCGGTGAGCGCGAACGCTCGCGCCGAGGGCTCTGTCGGGCAACGCGGTGTCTGGCTCGCCGAGTCGACTCGCATGTGCTAAGCGAGCGCCTGCGATGGAACCGTCACGCACCGCCGCTGGCAAGCCCCTCGTCGTCATCATCGGCGGTGGTTTCGCGGGTCTGAGCGCCGCGCGGGCGCTCGGACGCGCGCCCGTCGAGGTGCTCCTCCTCGACTCCACCAATCACCACCTCTTCCAGCCACTGCTCTATCAGGTGGCGACGTCGCAGCTATCGCCCGCCGAGATCGCGAAGCCGATCCGATCGATCCTTCGCCATCAGGCGAACGCGACGGTGTCGATGTCGCTCGTCAAGCAGATCGTCCCCGAGACGCGCGAGGTCATCACCCATGGACGGCGGATCAAGTACGACTACCTCGTCGTCGCGGGCGGTGCCCGGCACTCGTACTTCGGCAAGGATGAATGGGAGAGGTTTGCGCCGGGGCTGAAGAGTCTCGAGGATGCGCTCGAGGTCCGACGGCGGGTGCTCACCGCCTTCGAGCAAGCGGAGAAGTACGATGACGAGCCGCGTCGTCGCAGCGCGCTCACCTTCGTCGTCGTCGGCGCGGGACCGACGGGCGTCGAGCTTGCGGGGGCGATCGCCGAGCTCGCACACAACACGCTCGCGGCCGATTTCCGCCGGATCGATCCCAAGCACGCGCGCGTGCTGCTCGTCGAGGCGGGCCCCCGCGTCCTGCCGACGTACAGCCACAAGCTCTCCGAGAGCGCCCGCAAGCAGCTCGAGGACAAGCTCCACGTCGAGGTGCGCCTCGATACACGCGTCACGGGGATCGGAGATCGCTACGTCGAACTCGACGGCGAGCGGCTCGCGGCGCACACCGTCGTCTGGGCGGCAGGGAACATCGCGTCGCCGCTCGGCAAGCAACTCGGTGCGCCGACGGACCGCGCCGGGCGGGTTCTGGTGAACCAGGATCTCACCGTGCCGAATCATCCGGAGATCCAGGCGATCGGCGACATGGTCGCGCTGAACGACAAGAAGGGGCAGCCGGTGCCCGGCGTCGCCCCTGCCGCGATGCAGATGGGCAGGCACGCGGCGGCGAACATCCTGCGTCAGCTCGCCGGCCAAGCGCCGCGGACCTTCTGGTATGTGGACAAGGGCAGCCTCGCGACGATCGGTCGCCACGCCGGCATCGCCGACATCAAGGGGATGCAGTTCGGCGGTTTGCTCGCGTGGATGTCCTGGGCGCTCATCCACCTCTACTTCCTCGTCGGCTTTCGGAACCGCACGCTGGTCTTCTTGCAGTGGGCGTGGGCGTACGTCTTCTACACCCGCGGCGCGCGCATCATCTCCGAGATCCCGGTTCGGCAGGTCGAACAGGCCCCGTCGAGCGAGGCGGTCGACCAGGCGGGCGAACAAAGGCGGGTCGAGAGCTCGGACAGCCAAGCGCAGCTCGTGCAGCATTGAATCCCGCCGGGAACTTCCGCGTCGGGCCGGCCTCCCAGGCACTCGCCCCATGCTCCCGCGCCCCGTTCTCCTCTTGCTCGCGTGCAGCGGCTGCGCCCACCCGGTGACCGCGGGCGCTCCCTCGCCCCCGGGCCCGGCGCCCGTCACCGCGACGTCCGACACCCCAGCCCTACCGGCACCGGCCCTGGGTCCAGCGGATCGTGAGCCGCCGGCCCGACCGGTGGCCGCCGCCCCGTTCGAGTTCGTCGCCACGGGCCCCGCGCGCCCGCTCGGCGCCGCGCCCGTCCGCCGCGCGCGGCCCGACGCGCCGGGCAGGCGCGGCGGGCTGCTGCTCGCGATCGACACGCCCTACCAGCTCTTCGGCCGCGGCAGCAGCTACGTGCATGTCGCGGCGTGGTACCCCGATGGGCGACCGGCGGCCGGCGCCGACGTGTTCGTCGATCGGCGCGGGGTCGGCCGCACCGACCGCCACGGGACCCTCGTGTTCCGCCGCAGCGGCCGGGACGCAGACGCGCGCACGGTCGACGACGGCGCGACGCTGTTCGTCGTGGCGCCTGGGGATCGCTGCGGTGCGGTCGGCTTCACGCCGTACGCCCGCACGCCTGCGTTCGCGAGCGATCAGCTCTACGTCTACACCGACCGCGGCGTCTTCCGCCCCGGCGAGACGATCCACGTCCGCGCGATCGGCTGGCGCCTGCAGGCCGACCATGCGCCGCTCGAGGCCGCGGACGTCGAGCTGCGGCTGCGCGACGCCGACGGACACACGATCGTCGCGGGCCAGGCCCGCACCGACACTTTCGGCACGGCGGCGCTCGATCTCGTGGTGCCGCGCGATGCCGATGCCGGCGACTACGAGCTCGAGGTGGTGCACGGCGGCACGATCGAGTCGGCGTCGCTGCAGATCCGTCGGTTCGAGACGCCGGTGCTCCGCATCGCGCACGATCTCCCGCGTTGGCTGGCGCGTGACACCGACGCGCTGGCGTTCACGGTGACCGCCCACTCCGCCAACGGTGGCGCCCTCGGTGCGGCGACGATCGTTGCGCGGGTGATCGCGCCGGATGGTCGCCGCGTGACGCGACGGCGCGCGGTCCGGGGCGCTGGGCCGCACGCCTTCGCCGTCGACGCCGAGGCGTTCGCGCGCCTGCGCGCGGACCTGGCCGAGGGCGCGTCGATGCGGGTGGAGATCGAGGTCACCGACGGCCGGGGCCGCAGCGACACGGTGCAACGCGCGATCACCTTCGTCGATCAGCCGTGGATCGGGGTGCTCGAGCCCGATCGCGACGCGTACGCCCCGGGGGATCGGGTGCACGTCGTCGCCCGCGTCAGCGACCGCGACGACGTCGCGATGCGGTCCGGAGACCTGACGCTGGAGCTGTCGCCGTCGGGCCAGCGCCACACCGCGCGCACCGACGACACCGGGATGGCGAGCTTCGCCTTCGACATGCCGGCCGAGCACCAGCACGCGAGCCTCTACGCCGCCGGGCAGACGCGGGTGATGGCCGAGGCTGATCTCTCCGCGGTGGCGCCGGCACCCATGCGCGCTGAGCTCGCGGCGCCCATCGTCCGGGAGCGCTCGAGCACGGCGGTGGTCGTGCGCTTCCCCCTCGGCCACGTGCCGATCGACCGGCGCGTGCACCTCGATCTCACGGATACCTCCGGGGCGATCGTCGCGGCGGCGGTGCTCCAGGCCGAGCGCGAGGATCGGGGCTGGGTCGCGCGGGGTCGCTTCACCGCGCCGACGTGGGGCTCCGCGCTCGTCACCTTTTTCGCCCTCGGGCGGGCGCCGGGCGGCGGCGCCCCCGGGTTGCTCGTCGGCGGGCACCAGCTCGCGGTGCAGCCCGACCGCGAGCTCGAGATCACGCTGGAGGGCGTGCCCGCGCGCGCGGCCCCCGGGGCGCAGCTCGACGTGCGCGCGACGGTCCGCAGCGCCGACGGCGAGGTGCGGCCCTTCGCCGCCTCGGCCGCCCTCGTCGATCGGGCGGTGCTCGCGATGCACGATCCGCTCGAGGTCACGCCGATGGATCGGTTCTACGACCCCGGTCTGCGCACGCTGGCGACCACCGGCGCGCAGATGCTGACGTGGCCGGTGGTGAGCCGCAACTGGGGGACCGCGTCGTGGGACATCGCGCTGCCGCCGTTCGCGTTCGCCGAGGCCGGCGAGCGCGGCTCGTGCACGGACCACTACGATGACCGCGACTTCGCGGCGATCACCGGCAAGGAGGTGACGGTGTCGGGCGCGGGCGCGGCGGGATCCGGCTTCGGCGCCGGCGGGCTGACCTTCGCCGGCACGACGGGTGCCTTCGACAAGGGCGCGACCGACATCGTCGTGCGCACGCGGTTCGCCGACACGTCGCTGTGGCTCCCGCAGCTGCGCGGCACCGGCGACACCCGGTTCGAGGCGCGGCTCCCCGAGGGGACCGGCGAGCAGGAGCTCGTCGTCGTCGCCAGCGATCGCGAGGGCGGCGTCGGGATCGTACGGCGCACGATCGCGGTCACGCAGCCGCTGTTCGTGCGTCCCGAGCTCCCCGACACGATGATCGAGGGCGAGCGGGTCGAGGTGCCCGTCGTGGTGCACAACCGGACCGCGAGGTCCGAGGACGTCGCGATCGCGCTGTCGGCCGGCGACCAGGTCGCGCGGGCGCAGCTCGTCGTCGGCTCGATGGACGAGGGCAGCGTGGTCGTGCCGATGACCGCCCCGGCCGCCGGAGCGTCGCGCGTGCGCGTCGAGGCCCGCGGCAAGCACGAGCAGGACGCGGCGGTGCACACGACGCACGTGCAGCCGCGCGGCGTCCCGATCATGCGCCGCGAGGCCGCGGGCTTCGACCGCGACGGTCGGGCGCGCTTCACCGTGGTGCGGCGCGTCGGCGCCCCCGAGCAGGCCCACCTCTCGATCGTGTTCCCGACCCGCGTCGCGGCGGGGCTCGGCGCGGCCTCGCTGCTCCGCGACATCGCCGACGATCCCCACGCGATCGTCTCCGACCTCGCCGCGGCCGCCGCGATCGTCCGCTGGGCGGGGAGCCTCGGTGGCCCCGAACTCGAGCGGCTGCGATCGGGCATCGGCGCCGCGATCGGCATGCTCGCGCGCGTCCAGGATGCGAGCGGTCGGTGGTCTTACTGGCGCAACGGCCAGCTTTCGGCCTACGTCACCGCGCTCGCGCTCGACGGGTTGCTCGAGGCCCGCGCCGCGGGGTTCGACGTGCCCGCGACGACGCTTGCCACCGCCGCGGAGTCCCTCGCCGAGGCGCTGGACGGCGGCGCGCTGCTGCCGGCGAGCGAGCTCGGGTGGTGGGAGGGCGACGAGACCCGCGTTCGCGAGGGACTCACGGCCGAGGTCTTCGCGATCCTGGCCCGGATCCCCGAGGCCGATCGCAGCCCACGGCTGCGCCGCGTGCTCGAGGCGCTGTCCGATCGCCACCGCGACGGCCTGCGCGCCCACACCCTCGACGTCCGCACGAGCGCGCATGCGGTGCTCGCGATGCAGACGCTCGGTACCTTGGACGGACCGGACGCCGAGCAAGCCCTCGCGCAACTCCTGGACGCCCGCGATCACGGCCACTGGGAGCCGACGTGGTTCTCCGCCTATGGTGGAACGATCGAGGCGACGGCGGCCGTGGTCGAGGCGCTCGCGAGCGTCGGCGGTCCCGATCATGCGCTCGCGCTGCGCGACGCGGTGCGCTGGCTCGCCGGCACCGCGCCGAGCTGGGGGCAGTGGCACAACGAGCGGGGGACGACCGCGGCCGTGCGCGCGCTGGCGCGGCTCGGCGCCCCGACGCTCGGCGCCGCCTCGGTCGTGACGGTGCGCGTCGATGGGACGGTCGTCGCGACGGCGCGCGTCGACCCCGACGATCCCGTGGGTTCGACGCTGGCCCTCGCCCACTTCGAGCTGCCGGCACTCGCGGTCGGCAGCCACGTCGTCGAGGTCGAGCACGACGGCGCGGTCCACCCGACCGTCGCCCTGGTGGGCAAGCGGTGGCATCGCGGTGCGGCCGGGCGGGTCGCGGCGCTCGGGCACGAGCTCGCGGCGACCGCCCCGGCCGCGCTCGACGTCGGCGACGATGCGACGCTGCGGGTGGAGCTGGCCGGCCCGCGCCTCGGCGGCGCCACGCTGCGGATCGCCAAGGGCGGTCTCGTCGAGCTGGATCTGGATCGTATCGGTCCGGAGATCGGCCGAGGTCGAACGATCGCGCGCATCCGCGACGACGGCGATGCCATCGAGCTCGCCCTCGGGCCCGACGCCGGCGCCACCACGCTCGCCCTGCCGATCCGGGTGGTCCGTCGCGGGGAGGGGTCGTGGCCGACGCTCGCGCTGCAGCTCGCAGGGCGGCGCGGGCGAGGTGTCGACGACGACGCCCGCCGGGCGCTGGTCGTCGATCCCGGGCCCCTGCGGGTCCAGCGACGAAGGGATGGATTGCCGGCGAAACCGCGGCAGCGCGGTTGATTCGGGGCGGCGCGGCCGGTAGACCGCGACCATGGGCTGGAACCTCCACGTCTCGCTGGCGCCGGACTCGACCCACCCGCTGTACCTCCGCGTGGTCGAGGCGATCACCGTGGACATCCGCAGCGGCCGACTCCGGGCGGGCGACGAGCTGCCGGGGACTCGGCGCCTGGCCGCAGATCTCGGCGTCCACCGCAACACCACGATCGCGGCGTATCGCGAGCTCGCGAGCGCCGGGTGGATCGACACGCGCCCGGGGCGAGGGACGTTCGTGGTCGGGATCGCCGACGCGGCGCCGGTGCGGATCGCCGCGCCCCGGACCACGACACCGATCCGCGTCCCGACCCCGCGCGACGTCCTCGCCCTCGGTCACCTGCTCGCGCCCGCCGAGGCACCGCATGTCGCCTTGGCCCGCGCGTATCGCCGCGCCCTGAAGCGCGGTGGTGCCCGCGTGCTCGACTACGCGGAGCGCGGCGCGTCGGCGGTCACCCTCGGGCACGTGGGATTGCGGGCCGCGCTCGCGGACCTGTCGACGCGGGCTCGCGGCATGGCGATCGCGGCCGACGACGTGCTCGTGACCGCCGGCGCCCAGATGGCGCTGTTCCTCGCGGCGCGAGTCCTCATCGGGTCGGGCGACGGCGATCCGGGCGTCGTCGCGGTCGAGGCCCGGGGCTATCGTCCCGTGTGGGAGACCTTTCGCTCGGCCGGCGCCGTCCTCGTGCCGGTGCCCGTCGATCGCGACGGCCTGTGCGTCGACGCGCTGCGATCCCTCGCGGCGCGGCGGCGCGTCCGGGCGGTGTACGTGACGCCGCGGCACCAGCACCCGACCGGCACCACGATGTCGCCGCCGCGACGCGCGGCGCTCGTCGAGTTCGCGGCCGCGTCGGGCGCGACGATCCTCGAGGACGACTTCGACAACGACTTCGAGTACGGCCCGGCGCCGGCGTTGCCGTTGGCGGCGACCCACCCCGATCCCGCGGTGATCTACATCGGCTCCCTGACGAAGCTGCTCGCGCCGGGGGTGCGGATCGGCTTCGCGGTCGCACCGGCGCCGATGCTGCAGCGGATGGCCGAGCTCCGCGCGAGCATCGATCGCCAGGGGGACCAGGCCCTCGAGAGTGCGGTGGCCGAGCTCCTCGATGACGGCGAGCTGCGTCGACACCAGCAACGCATGCGCGGCCTGTGCCGGGCCCGTCGCGACGCCCTCGCCGACGCCCTGGAGTCCGAGCTCGGCGAGATCGTCGAGTTCGATCGGCCTGAGCGTGGCACCGCGATCTGGGCGGCCGTGCGCGCCGACATCGACGTCGACGCGTGGCACGCCCGGGCGCTCGACGTCGGCGTGTCGTTCGTCCCCGAGCGAGCGTTCGCCTTCGACGAGGCGCCGAGCCGTTGCGTCCGCTTCGGCTTCGCGAGCCTCGACGCCGGTCGGATGGTCGAGGCCGTCGAGCGACTGCGCCGCGCGCTGCCGGTGACGCCGCGGCTCGGCCGACCGGTACCTTCGAATTTCCGCGGAGCGGATCTGCGCGTCCCTGCGCCGCCGGCCTAGACTCCCGTCCTACCCCCGCTGCGCCCGAACACGGCGCGAGATCGGATATGGACACGATGCGACGCAATTGCCTGTTCGCCGCCACCCTCCTCGCGCTCGCCTGCGGCTCGGACGACGCCGATGGCACGGCCTCGGTCGCCGACGCCACGACCGAGGGCTCGACCACCGACACGCCACAGGGCACCTCGACGACCGATGATCCCTCGGGGAGCACGTCGGCGGATCCCACCGACCCGACCGACGCGGCGTCCAGCTCCGAGTCGACCGACCCGACCGACGCGGTGGACTCGAGCGGCGGCTCCGAGGGCACCGGGCCGAGCTCGGAGGGCTCGACCTCCGGCGGCGTCGAGGCGTCGCCGGAGTGCATGACCTACTGTGCGGAGTTCCTCCCGAACTGCGGCCCGATCCCCGACGTCGAGATGTACGACGACGAGGCCGACTGCCTGCAGACGTGTGCCGGCTTCGCCCACGGTGCCGAAGGCGAGTTCGTCGGCGACACCGTCGAGTGCCGCGTCGCCCACCTGACGTTCGACCCGATGCCGGGGCCGGGCTACTACGAGCTGCACTGCTTCCACGCCCAGGAGCACCCGACCAGCCAGTGCCTGTAGTGCCCCTCCGTCGGACCCCGGTACCCGCTACGGCAGCGTCCGTACCTGCTTCTCGCGATCCCACTGCCGCGTCATCGCGGAGGCGACGAACGCCGTCAGATCGCCGACCGACACGACCCCCGGGCCGACGGGGACGCCGGCGGCGGTGAGCAGGGGCTGCGCACCCGCATCGAACGCGATCGCCTTGAGGTGCCCGAAGGCGTCGCGGACGAAGTCGACCGCGGCGGCCTCGCGCGAGAGCGTGCGAGCGCCGTCGGACGAGAGCACGAGCGCGATGGCATCGAAGCCGACCGAGGGCGTGCCCGCGAGCTGGCCGTCGGCCGGCAGGCGAGCGCCGTCGGCAAGCGTGACGCCGCCGAGCTTCGGCGCGACGACGACGATCCGTCCGCCGGCGGACTCGACCGCCTGGCGCACCGCGTCGAGGGTGTCGGCGTCGGATCCCTCGGCGACGAGGACGCCGACGCGCCGGCCGTGGAGGGTCGGCTTGCCGTTGCCGATCGTCCGCAGCGCAGGGGAGGGCAGGTAGTCGATCACCGGCGCGGCGGGGCGCGGCGCTACGGGCATGGCGTCGAGGCCCAGGCCGCCGGCGACCCGCGTCGCGAGAGCCTCGTCGATGTTCCGCAGGTGACCGACGATCGCCGCGCGCACGTGGGGCGTCTCCACCTTCGAGAGCTCGAACACGAAGGCGGCGGCGATGTGCGCCTGCTCGTGGGTGGTCTGGCTGCGGTAGAAGAGGCGCGCCTGGCTGTAGTGGTCGGCGAACCGCTCGGGCCGCACGCGGCCTTTGACGCCGTCGTCCGCGGGCACGGCCGCGCTCGCGAACCCGTCGACGGCCTCGCGCGGCCCCGTGCGATCGAGCGAGCTCGGCTCGTAGGCGACGCGGCCCTTGGGCACCTGCATCTGCAGATGTCCGTCGCGTTGGTGGTTGGCAAATGGGCACTTCGGTGCGTTGATCGGGATCTGGTGGAAGTTGGGCCCGCCGAGTCGCAACAGCTGGGTGTCGACGTACGACGGCAGCCGGCCCTGCAGCAGCGGGTCGTTGCTGAAGTCGATCCCAGGCACGACGTTGGCCGGGCAGAACGCGACCTGCTCGGTCTCCGCGAAGAAGTTGTCCGGCCACCGATCGAGGATCATGTGGCCGATCACTCGCAGCGGCACCAACTCCTCGGGCACGAGTTTGGTCGCGTCGAGCGGATCGAAGGCGAAGCCCTCGGCCTGCGCCTCGGTGAAGAGCTGCACCGCGAGGTCCCACTCGGGGTAGTCGCCGGCCTGGATCGACTCGAACAGCGCGCGGCGCTGGGAGTCCGGGTCGGCGCCGGCACGCTTGACCGCCTCGTCCCACAGCGTCGAGTGCACGCCCCGCTTCGGGCGCCAGTGGAACTTGACGAACGTCGAGGCGCCCTCGGCGTCGACCAGCCGGAACGTGTGCACGCCGAAGCCCTCGATGTCGTGCAGCGATCGCGGGAGCGTGCGATCCGACATCGCCCACAGAATCGTGTGCATCGACTCGGGCGTGAGCGAGATGAAGTCCCAGAAGGTGTCGTGGGCGCTCGCGGCCTGGGGGAACCCGCGATCGGGCTCCATCTTCACCGCGTGGATCAGATCGGGGAACTTGATCGCGTCCTGGATGAAGAACACCGGGACGTTGTTGCCGACCAGATCCCAGTTGCCCTGTGACGTGTAGAACTTCACCGCGAACCCGCGGATGTCGCGGGGGGTGTCGACGGAGCCGGCACCGCCGGCAACGGTGGAGAAGCGGGCGAACACCGGCGTCGCCACGCCGACCTCGCCGAGCACCGCGGCGCGGGTGTACTCCGCGAGCGACGCGGTGAGGGTGAACGTGCCGTGGGCCGCCGACCCGCGGGCGTGGACGATGCGCTCCGGGATCCGCTCGTGATCGAAGTGTGTGATCTTCTCGCGGAGGATGAAGTCCTCGAGCAGCCCTGGGCCTCGCGACGACGGCCGCAGCGAGTTCTGATCGTCGGCGATCGGTGTCCCCTGGTTGGTCGTGAGCGCCGGGGGGCCGCCGCCGGCGCGCTGATGGAGCTCGCCGCCGGCGCCTCGGACATCGGCGGCGGGGGACACGGCGGAGGTGTGGGGCGTCGGGCGGGGTGCAGCGGTGGACATGCGAGGCACGCCGCGATGCAACGCGCGTGCGCAGGGGCGCAGGGGCAACTGCACGCGTTCGGGCGGGGACGGTCGCCGATGGCCCGTGCGTCCGCGCGCGGTGGGCCGCGGTGTCACGCATGTTCCACCCCGGCGAAAGAACTCGGCGGGCCGAACCAACGATCGCGGTGCGGGCCGCTGGACTCGCGGGGGACGACGCTGCTACGGCGGCGACTCGAGCTTCGCGAGCCACTGCTCGACGTTCTGCACCGCGATGTGTTCGGGCGCGAGGTGGCGCGAGTAGATCGCCTTCGCCTCCGTCAGGGCCAGCCGCGCGTCGTCACGACGCGCGGCCTTGAGATGCACCTGGCCGAGCGCCGCGAGCACGTGGGCCGCCTCGAGCGACTCTTCGCGGCCCGCCGCGCGCAGCTCGGCCCGCAGCGGCTGCAGCTGCGCGTTGGCGTCGGCGAGCCGCGCGGGCTCGTCGGCCAGCATCTGGGCGTAGTTCAGGCGGGTCATGAGTCGCTCCGCGGGCGCCAGCGGGCGCGCGAGCGAGCGCACGAACAGCGCCTCGGCCTCGGCGTATCGGCCGACGTAGCGGTACGCGGTGGCGAGACGCCCCTCGTAGGCCGCGATCCTCGTGTCGTCGTCGTCGCGGTACTCCTGGGCCCACGCGTAGCCGCGCTCGAGCCGCTCGATGGCCAGGGAAAACTCGTCGAGCCAGATCGCGATCATGCCGATCTCGGCGATCGCGTCCAACACCGACGGAGCCCAGGCCGGGCCGTCGCGGGTCCGCTCGTCGACCTCGGCCGCGAGGCTCCGCGCTGCCTCGAGATCGCCCGCGCGCGCCAGCGCCGAGGCGAGCTGGGCTCGGCCGAGTCGGCGCTTCATGGGCTCGACGTGCAGCCGCTCGGACAGCGCGTCGATGTGCCCGTTCCAGCGCCGCGCGTCGCCGATCCGTCCGAGGTTCGAGCAGCCGGCGATGCAGCGGACCGCGGCCTCCAACGCCAGCCAGTCGGATCCACCCGCCGTCGCGGCCGTGAACGCAGCTTCGCAGGACGCCAGCGTGGCGGCCGAGTCGCTCTGCAGCTCGTGGTGGTCGGCGAGCGCGAGGTGCACCCGCGCCACGGTCGGCAGGTGCCCCGTCGCTTCGGCGCGCAGGATCTCGGGCGCCGTCGGCGTGGCGTCGCCGATCGCCGCCGGATCCTCCGACCAGGCGCGCAACGATCCGATCTCGCGGCGCACCTCCGGATCCGCGGGGATCGGCTGCAGCCCGTCGAGCTCCGCCGGCCCGCACTCCTCGAACGCGAAGAACACGTCGAGGTCGTGGGCGAAGCGTCGCGCCGCGGCGGGCGTCACCGCAGCACGCGAGAGTTGCTCGCTCGCCCCCTGACGCAGCGACGCGAGGCAGTCGAGTCGCTCCTGCGAGCGGGGGTCGTCGGGTCCAGCGGCGCAGGCAGCCCGCGCGGATGCGGTCCACTGCGCGCCGAAGTCCGCCAGCGTCTGTCCCACCGCTTCGCCGAGCGCCCGGTTCACCCCCGCCTCGACCATGGTTCGCCCCAGGGTCTCTCGGCGCGCCGTCCAGTCGCGCTCGAACGACTCTGCGTCTCGAACGCAGCCGTCCGCGGACCCCGAGGTCGCCGCGATCGCGACGGCCACGGGCACCGCCGCTGCGAGCACCCACGCCCACGACCGACGGCGACGCGCTCGCCGGAGCGCCTGCACGAAGGCGCCGATCGAGGGCCAGCGCGCGTTCGGATCCGGCGCCAGCCCGCGCGCGATGATCGGGTAGAGCCGCGCGGGCACGGGGGATGCGACGGCGTTGGACGGCGGCGACGACGGTGGGCCCTGGCGCTTGGCCGCGGCGATCTCGGCCACGCTCGCGCCTCGGTACGGTCGCTCGCCGTACAGCGCCTCGTAGAGCGAGCAGGCGAACGCGAAGATGTCCGCTGCCGCCGTCACCGCGCCAGCGGCGTGCTGCTCGGGGGCCATGTACGCGGGGGTACCGACCATCGTGCCCGAGCGCGTGAGGCCGAGATCGCTCGTGTGGAGGCCCGAGTCGTCCTGTGTCGCTCCGGCCTGCGGTTCGAGTCGCGCCAGCCCGAAGTCGACGACACGCACGCGACCCAGCCCGACGATGACGTTGGCCGGCTTGAAGTCGCGATGGATCAGTGCGACGCCATGGGCAGCGGCGAGGCCGAGCCCGGCCTGCTCGAACGCGTCGAGCACCTCCGTCCACGAGGGCCGATGGGCCTGGTCCAGCCATTGCCGGAGATCGCCGCCGTCGACGTACTCCATCGCGATGAACGGGAGCTCGGCCTCGATGACGACGTCGTAGATCGCGGCGACGTTCGGGTGGGCCAGCTGCGCGACCGCCCGGGCTTCCCGTCGCATCCGCGCCAAGCTCGTCGGCTCCGAGGCGCCGGTCAACATCTTGATCGCGACCCGTCGCTGCAGCTCGAGGTCGTGCGCCTGCCACACGACGCCCATGGCACCGGCGCCGATCTTTCGCTCGAGGCGATAGCGGCCCGCGAAGGGCTCGCGGACGGGCGAATCGGTGCTCTTGCGCTCGGCGAGCGCCCGCTGCAGGCGGGCGATCACGGCCGCATCGGGCAACACCTCGGGCAGCGTCAGCTCGAAGCCTGCCGAGTGCACGGACTCGGCGCTCGCATCGAGGTCTGGAGGAGTTCGTCGCCCGTTGGACATTCCCGTGCCCCACCTTCACACGAACGGCCGCCGCGCGGAGGAGTCCGCGCCGGCTGCGCTGTCGTTGGAGCTCGACTTCACCCCATCGCAGTCCGGCCAGGGGCTCCGACGTTTCGTTGCCTGCGACGTGAAACGCGGGCCGACCTCGCCGGACTCGGTTGTCGATGCACACGTCTTTCCCCCCTTGCACCCTTCTCGTCCTCGTCGCGCTCGGCGCGTGTGGCCTCGTCCCCACGGACGACGAGCCGGCCGCCGACGCGGCCTCTACGTCCATGGACGACCCCTCCGCGTCCGGTACGACTGGCTCGGGAGTGACCAGCGGCGCCTCCTCGACCTCGGGGGCCGACACGACCGGCGACGATGCCAACGATAGCAGCGATGATTCGAGCGGCGAGGTCCCCGCGGATGCGCCCTCTTGCGAGGGCCTCGAGACCCTGTGCGCCGGCGAATCGTGCTGCATGACGATCGCCGTGCCGGGCGGATCGATCCGGGTCGGTCGCAGCGACAACGGCGGCGACTCCTGCCCCATGAACGCAGCGTGCGGCGACAACGAGTCGCCGGAGCACGAGGTCGTCGTCGACGGGTTCTCGCTCGACAAGTACGCCGTGAGCGTCGGACGCTTCC
The DNA here is from genome assembly GCA_044344875.1 of Nannocystaceae bacterium. Classification (GTDB taxonomy): domain Bacteria; phylum Myxococcota_A; class Polyangia; order Nannocystales; family Nannocystaceae; genus Xiheibacterium. The sequence goes on along the minus strand of JBIJCC010000029.1, from coordinate 80,041 downwards.
GCCAGTTCGTCGCCGCCTGGGAGGACAACTGGCGTCCTGCTGCCGGCGACGGGGCGCACCCGAGCGTGCCGGAGTCGGGTTGGGACCCGTCGTGGTCCGACCTGTTGCCCGGCGATCTTGGTGGCAACCTTTCGTGCTCGGGCTGGGCCACGTGGTCCGACGAACCCGGTCTCTTCGAGGACCGGCCGATCTCGTGCGTGTCGTGGTACCAGGCCCAGGCGTTCTGCGTCTGGGACGGCGGGCGTCTGCCGAGCGAAGCCGAGTACGAGTTCGCGGCTGCGGGCGGCGACGAGAACCGCCTGTATGCCTGGGGTGGGGCGACTCCCGACGAGACGCGCGCGGTGTACGACGACCTCGGCAACTACGAGGTCGAAGGCGTCGGTAGCCGACCCGACGGCGCAGGTCGATGGGGGCACCTCGACCTCTCCGGCAACATGGGGCAGTGGGCGTTCGACTGCTACAGCGAGGATTTCTACTCCGCCGGAGTTGGCAGTGAGGACAACGCGATCAACGTCCCCGGCGCAGGTGCAGAGCCCTGTCCCACGCTGAACGATGTCATCGTCGACCCCCACGCCGTGCGCGGCACCGGGGCCGATGGCTGGAGCCTCCTGCGCGTGGCGAGGCGCGACTTCCAGGTCGGGACCGATCGGTTCGCATCGGTCGGTATCCGCTGCGCGCGCGACTGATGAGCCGCGTCCCTCGGGCCGTGTCCTACGGCTCCGCGAACTCCGGCATGGGACGTCCCTCGGACAACGCCTCGAATCGCTCGCGGAGCAACGCGCGGGCGCGATGCACTCGGGTGCGCGCGCCCGCGGACGAGAGCCCGAGGATCTCGGCGATCTCCTCGGCCGACATCTTCCGCCAGTAGCGGAGCTCGAGGGCGATCTGAGCGTCCACCGGCAGCATCGCGAGGGCGCGGTGCAGCAGCTCCGATTCCTGGTCCCGGGCGATGCGCTGGGTCGGCGTCGTCTGGAGATCGGCGATCGAGAGCTCGGACATCATCTCCTCGCCCCGCAATGCGCCGCGGCCCTCGAAGTGTTGCAAGAGCTGCTTGCGGGCGATGCCGAACAACAGCGCCCGGAACGAGTGCCGCAGCTCTGGGGTCCCAGTCATGCACGCCAAGAACGTGCGCTGGGTCAGGTCCTCGGCGACCTCGGGGACCTTGTTGCCGAAGAAGCGCGCGAGCTGGCCCCCGTACCGCGCCGCCAGCTCGTTGCCCGCGGTGGCGTCGCCCCGGCACCACGCCGCGTAGAGTGCTTCGTCCGAGGCCTCCGCCGTCACGGACCGAGCTTAGGCGCGCGGGCGGAGTGGGGCAACCGGTCGTCGCCTCACTGACACGTCAAGTGCAGATCCACCAGCGGCCGTGGGCCCTGTGCGGTCGCGACCGCGGCCCGCTCGACGATGCAGTTGCCCCGCGCGTCGCACTCGCGGCGGCGCTCGTACGTCAGGGGCAACGTCGCGATGCCGACCTGGGTGAGCCCGACGAGCTCGCCCGCGGTCCCGCGGCGATCGCCGTCGTGATCGGTCCAGAGCACGAGCCGCGCGAAGGCGGAGTCCCGCGCCGTGATGGCCCCGTCGCCGTCGTCGTCGAGGGGCGCAAGCGCGAGGAAGCCGTCGGTCGGCGCGACGCCGCTGGCCATCGGCGTGCCCGAGCCGAACAGCTCGCTGCCGTCGGCGATCGCCCCGTCGCCGTCGCGATCGATCGCGAGCCACGCGACGTTCGCGACGGGCCAGTCGACGTCGAGGCACGCGCCGGTCGCCGCGATGTCGAAGGCCCGACCCGCGGCCGGCTCGAAGCGGATGCCGGTGCCGTCGAGATCGATCGCCAGCGGTGTGAAGCCGCAGTCCTGGAAGCCGAGCGTCCCGTCGTCGAGCAACACGCACGGCGCCTCGCCACCGCCGAGGTTGTCGCACTGCTCGGTGTCTCCCGGTGTGCATGCGAGCTCGGCCGCGCACGGGCTCCACCACTGCCCCGCGATTTCGGACGCCGCGCAGGCCTGGATGCCGACGGCGTTGTCTTCGTCGCCGTGGGTCGCCCTGTCGGCCCCTCGGGCGCAGTACCGGACCTCGCCCAGCTGGGTGCAGGCCTCCCCCTCGAGGTCCGCGGGGGCCTGGCGCTCGGGGTCGAGCGCCGGCTCACCCGTGGACGCTTCGTCCGTCGCGGGCTCGGGGTCGAGCCCCTCGGATCCGCTCGATTCCCCCGTAGAGCCCTCCTCCTGGGGTCCCTGAGCCCGTTCCACATCACAGCCAGCCATGGCGACGAGGAAAGCAACATAACGCATATAACTAAGATACCCCGCCCGGTCGGCCCCTGTCCAGACCCCGGCCCGAAAAAGCTCGGGCCCCGGGCGGCGGACCCGCATGCCCCCGGCGTCCGTGGTATGCGGACCGCTCGCCCTGGTCGCACCACGTGGATGCGCCCGGGCTGCAAGGGGGATGCATGCGAACGATCAACCATTGGATCGGCGGTGGGCCTTCACCGCGTGCGGTCGAGCGTACGGCCGACGTGTTCAACCCGGCGACCGGTGAGGTCACCGCGAAGGTCGCGATGGCGACACCCGCCGACGTCGATGCGGCCGTCGATGCCGCTGCCGCCGCCCTGCCGGCGTGGCGCGAGGCGTCCCTGGCGAAGCGGGCGCGGGTGATGTTCGCGTACCGCGAGCTGCTCGAGCGCCGCAAGGTCGAGCTCGCCGCGCTGCTGACCGCCGAGCACGGCAAGGTCGCCGCCGACGCCCTGGGCGAGGTCAACCGTGGGCTCGAGGTCGTCGAGTTCGCCTGCGGCCTGCCGCAGCTGCTGAAGGGCGAGTTCTCCGAGAACGTGTCGTCCGACGTGGACAGCTACTCGATCCGCCAGCCGGTCGGCGTCGTCGCCGGCATCACGCCGTTCAACTTCCCCGCGATGGTGCCCATGTGGATGTATCCGCTGGCGCTCGCGTGCGGCAACACCTTCGTGCTCAAGCCCTCCGAGCGCGATCCGTCGGCGGCCAACTTCTGCGCCGAGCTGCTCGCCGAGGCCGGGCTCCCGCCGGGCGTGTTCAATGTCGTGCACGGCGACAAGGTCGCCGTCGATCGCATCCTCACCCATCCCGAGGTCGGCGCGGTGAGCTTCGTCGGCTCGACGCCGATCGCGAAGTACATCTACGACACCGGCACGGCGCACGGGAAGCGCGTGCAGGCCCTCGGCGGGGCCAAGAACCACATGGTCGTGCTGCCCGACGCCGACATGGAGCTCGCGGCGGACGCGGTCATCGGCGCGGCGTACGGCTCGGCGGGCGAGCGCTGCATGGCGATCTCGGTGATGGTCGCCGTCGGCGACGCGGCCGATCGCCTGCTCCCGCTGCTGAAGGCGCGCATCGCCAAGCTGAAGGTCGGGCCCGGCGACGATCCGAGCAACGAGATGGGGCCGCTGGTCACCCGCGCGCACCTCGACAAGGTCCGCGGCTACGTCGACACCGGCGTGGCCGAGGGCGCCGAGCTGGTCGTCGACGGCCGGGATCCCAAGATCCCGGGCCACGAGCGCGGCTTCTTCCTGCGGCCGTGCCTGTTCGATCGCGTGACCCCGAGCATGACCATCTACGCCGACGAGATCTTCGGCCCCGTGCTGTCGATCGTCCGCGTGCCGACGTACGACGCGGCGCTCGAGCTCGTCCACGCCAACCAGTATGCGAACGGCGTCGCCATCTTCACCAACGATGGGGGCGCCGCACGCAAGTTCCAGCACGAGGTGCGCGTCGGCATGGTCGGCATCAACGTGCCGATCCCGGTGCCGATGGCCTACTACTCCTTCGGCGGGTGGAAGGCGTCGCTGTTCGGCGACTCCCACGTCCACGGCAAGGAGGGCATCCACTTCTACACGCGCGGCAAGGTGGTCACCGCGCGGTGGCCCGACCCGCGCTTCCGCGGCGTCGACCTCGGGTTCCCGCAGAACCGCTGATCGCGAGGGGAGCACCACCATGCCAGCCATCATCGCGGTGAAGGTCGATGCGTGCGGAGAGGTCGTCGACGGGCGCAAGCACGTCGCGGCCGGAACCGTGGCGAAGTGCAACCTGTGCGAGCAGGTCGTCGACGCCGTCGCGTCGATCGGCGCGGACACCTACGCATGCAAGACCTGCCTGCGCCTGCGGCTCGAGGCCATCACGGTGGCCCTGTACGAGCTCCGTGAGCCGGGGACTTCGGGCCTGCCGTGGGGCAAGGTCAGCGGATAGGAGGCACCATGGCGCGCATCGACGAGACCCGCAGCGAGTGTGTGTTCGACGACTTCAAGGGCCCGCTCACCGCCGAACAGGCGGTCATCGAGGCCAACCGGTGTCTGTACTGCCACGGGGCGCCGTGCGTCACGGCGTGCCCGACGTCGATCGAGATCCCGGAGTTCATCCGCAAGATCTCGACCGGCAACATCAAGGGCAGCGCCAAGACGATCCTCGAGGCCAACATCCACGGCATGAGCTGCGCCCGGGTGTGCCCGGTCGAGGTGCTCTGCGTCGGGGCCTGCGTGCACAACCACCAGGGCGTGCCGCCGATCCAGATCGGCAAGCTGCAGCGCTACGCGACCGACGTCGCGTACGCGAAGGGCTGGCGGTTCTTCGAGGCCGGCGCGCCCACGGGCAAGAGCGTGGCGCTGGTCGGCGCCGGTCCGGCGTCGCTGGCGTGCGCCCACGAGCTGCGCCGCTACGGCCACGCGTGCACGATCTACGACAAGCGTCCGGTCGTCGGCGGGCTCAACACCACCGGCGTCGCGCCGTACAAGATGCGCGCCGATCGATCGCTCGACGAGGTCGAGTGGATCCTCGGCATCGGCGGCATCGAGGTGCGCACCGGCGTCGAGGTCGGCGTCTCGCCGACGTGGGCCGAGCTCGAGGCCCAGCACGACGCGATCTTCCTCGGCTTCGGCCTCGGGGTCGACACGCCGATGGGTGTGTCCGGCGAGGAACTCACCGGGATCCACGGCGCGGTCGAGTTCATCGAGCGCATGAAGCTCGGCCGCGTCTCGGTCAGCACCGTCCGCAACGCGGTGGTGGTCGGCGGCGGCAACACGGCGCTCGACGCCGTGCGCGAGCTGCTGGGACTGGGCGCCCGCACGGTGACGCTGCTGTACCGCGGCACCGAGGCGGCGATGTCGGGCTACCAGCACGAGTGGGAGGCCGCGCGCATCGACGGGGCCCGGGCGGTGTGGCAGGCCCAGCCGGTCGAGTTCCTCGGCAAGGATCGCGTCGAGGGCGTGCGGTGCCTCCGGGTCGACGACGACAAGCGGCCGGTGCAAGGCACCGAGTTCGACGTCGACGCCGACCTCGTGCTCGTCGCGATCGGCCAGGCGAAGCTCGGCGAACTCGTGTCCGCGCTGCCGGGTGTGCAGGTCGAGCGCGGCCGCGTCGTCGTCGATGCGGACGGCGCGTGCGGCCGTCCGAAGTACTGGGCGGGCGGTGACTGTGCCAACGGCGGCAAGGAGGTCGTGAACGCCTCGGCCGAGGGCAAGCGCGCGGCCAAGGCGATCCATCGACAACTCGGTGCGGGCAGCGGAGGGGACCATGGTTGACATCAGTGCGAACTGCGGCGGCATCCGCTCGCCGAACCCGTTCTGGCTGGCCTCGGCGCCGCCGGCGAACTCCGGCGGCCAGATCCAGCGCGCGTTCGATCACGGCTGGGGCGGCGCGGTGTGGAAGACCCTGGGCCAGCCGATCCAGAACGTGTCGAGCCGCTTCGGCGGGGTCGACTACCGCGGGCTCAAGAACATCGGCTTCAACAACATCGAGCTCATCACCGACCGCCCGCTCGAGTCGAACTTCCGCGAGATCTACGAGACCAAGCTGAAGTACCCCAAGCACGCGATCATCGTGTCCTTGATGGTCGAGACCCGCGCCGAGTGGCAGGACATGATCAAGCGGGCGATCGACGCCGGCGCCGACGGCCTCGAGCTCAACTTCGGCTGTCCGCACGGCATGTGCGAGCGCGGCATGGGCTCGGCGGTCGGCCAGGAGCCCAAGGTCAACGCCGAGATCACGTCGTGGGCGGTCGAGTACTCGACGGTGCCGGTGCTGGTGAAGCTGACGCCGAACGTCGCCAACATCGTGCCGCATGGCCTGGCGGCGCAGAAGGGCGGGGCCCACGGCGTCTCGCTCATCAACACCATCAAGAGCATCATCGGCGTCGACATCGACACCTTCGTGCCGCAGCCGCTGGTCGACGGTCGCTCGACCAACGGCGGCTACTGCGGCGCGGCAGTGCGTCCGATCGCGCTGCACATGGTCGGCGCGCTGGCCCGCGAGCCCGAGTTCCGGCTGCCGATCAGCGGCATCGGCGGCATCACCAACTGGCGCGACGCGGTCGAGTTCATGCTGTTGGGCTCGTCGTCGGTGCAGGTCTGCACCGAGGTCATGCTCCGCGGCTATCGCATCGTCGAGGACATGATCGAGGGCCTGACCGACTACATGGCGTCGAAGGGCTTCGACAAGCTCGACGACTTCATCGGCAAGGCCGTCCCCAACTTCACCGAGTGGGGCGAGCTCGATCTCAACTTCGAGTCCGTGGCCAAGATCGACGCCGACAAGTGCATCGGCTGCCACCTCTGCGTGGTCGCCTGCGACGACGGGGCGCATCAGTGCATCCACCCGGTCGCGGGGGCGCGTGCGCCCGCGGTCGACGAATCCGAGTGCGTCGGCTGCAATCTCTGCCAGATCGTGTGCCCGGTCCCGGGCTGCATCTCGATGGAGAAGGTCGACAACGGCTTCGCACGGACGTCATGGAACGACCATGTCGCCCAGGGCAAGCCGCTGCGGCCGAAGAAGGCCGCCCACTGACACGCTGCGCGTCCCGGCCGGCCCCGGGACGCATTCGTTGCACAGGCGCATCGACCCCGGCCCCGGTAGCTTGTTCTCCCGGGAGTCGCTTGTTCTCCCGGGGCGGACCAAATGAACCACGACACCGACGAGGCGCGCACCGAGTTGCTCGATCACTGCCGAGCCGAGCTCGATCGCATGCGGGCCACGCTGCGCCGCGAGCCCGGGGCCCACGCCGCCGGGCACCTCGCCCGCGTCGAGCGGGCGCTGCACTGGCTGGCGTCGGGGTACTACGGGCGGTGTGGGGTCTGCGGCAAGACCCTCGACGCCGCTGCGCTGCGGGGCAGCCCCGAGCGCCTGGTCTGCGGTGCGTGCTCGCAGCGCCCGCACCACGAGCAGAGCGCGGTGACCGTCGCGCCCTGGTGAGGGTTGCGCGGGGCGACGGCGCCCCGAATACTCGGACGGTGGGCAGGCGGTCGGCCGCGTGGTGGTTCGGTGCGGTGGCGTGTGGCCACGAGGCGACCGTCGATCCCGCGTCCGACGCCGCGGTCGGTTCGAGCGGCGGCTCCACCTCGAGCATCGACGCGACCACCGGCACCGAGGGGTCGAGCACCGGCCCTGCGGTGCGCCCGACCCTTCCGGTGCATCGCTTCGTCGACGTCACCGCGGCGGCGAACCTCGGCGGCATCGTGCAGGTCCAGGCGCGCACTGCCCCGTTCTGCCTGCTCGATCGCGCGGACTCGGACGCGCCGGGCGACTACTGCATCCCCGAGCGGCTGATCGCCGGCGTCGCCGCGGGCGATGTCGACGGCGATGGCCACGTCGACCTCGTGTTCCCGGCGCTCGACGGTGGCACGCGGGTGATGCTCGGCGACGGCGCGGGGGCCTTTGTCGATCGCACGGGGCGAAGCGGCATCGACGCGGCCGCGCGCACGTCGGGTGCTGCGTTGGGCGACGTCGATCGCGACGGCGATCTCGATCTCTACCTCACCACGTTCGGCGGCACGCGGCACCTCCTGTACCTCAACGACGGCGCGGCGGCCTTCCGGGAGGTCGGTCTCGAGCGCGGGGCTGCGGTGGCGAGCGACGCCGTCCACGTCGGGACGAGCGCGGCGTTCGGCGACCCCGACAACGACGGCGATCTGGATCTGTTCGTCGGCGAGTGGCGGCCCGATCGCGAGCTCGGCGACGCGAGCCACCACGTCGCCCTGCTGCGCAACCTCGGGCCGGACCGCCCGGGTTGGTTCGAGGACGTCACGCTCGCGGCCGGGATCGACCCCGACACCTTCGCCCGGGAGCACGACGTGAAGCCCGGGGTCTACGTGTTCGCGCCCGCGTTCGTCGACCTCGACGCGGATGGCCTCCCCGAGCTGGTGATGACCGGCGACTTCGGGACGTCGAAGCTGTTCCGCAACCTGGGCGAGCTCCGGTTCGAGGACGTCACCGCCGCCGCGGGCGTGGGCACCGAGCGCAACGGCATGGGCTCCTGCTTCGGCGACGTGGACGCCGACGGTGACCTCGACTGGTTCGTGACCGCGATCTACCCGGCGGCGCGCCCCGAGCTCGGCAATCGGCTGTACCTCAACGACGGCGTGGGCGGCTTCGTCGACGGCCCCGACGTGTGGGGCGTTCGCGACGGTGGCTGGGGCTGGGGTACCGTGATCTTCGATCACGACCACGACGGCGATCTCGACCTCGCGATGACCGGAGGCTGGACGCAGACCGAGTTCGCCGGCGATGCGCTGGTGCTGTGGGACAACCCCGGCGCACCGCCGCTGCGCGACGTCGCCGACGCGCTCGGCCTCGTCGACGTCGGGCAGGGGCGTGGCCTCGTCACCCTCGACCCCGACGAGGACGGCGATCTCGATCTGCTGGTCACGCACTGGGGCGCGCCGCCGCGACTGTTCCGCAACGACGATCCGTCCGGGTCGTGGCTGCGAGTGCAGGCGGTCGGTGTGCGCAGCGACGTGCAGGGGCGCCACGCGATCGTCGAGGTCGAGCTCGATGGCGCGTCGCCCGGCGGGGATGCCCGGGTCGTCGTCCAGCAGGTCGGCGCGGGTGCGGGGCTCTACGGCCACGGGGAACTCACGGCGCACTTCGGCCTCGGCGACACCGAGTCGATCGCGGCGGTGCGCGTCCACTGGCCGGTGTCCGGCGCCACCAGCGAACTGATCGCGCCGTCCCCTCGGCAGACCCTCGTCGTCGTCGAGCCCGAGGGATGAACGGGGAGGCGCGGCCGCACGGCAGGCCGTACCCTAGCCGGCATGGTCCCTGCGCCCGATGACATGGATGCCGTGCCTCGACCGCTCGACACCGGCGAGCTCGCCGGCGCCGAGACCGTGTCGGCGCGGATCCCCATCGGGGCGCGCGCAACCGAGTCGGGGAGCTTGCTCGATCGTTACCACGACGAGGGCGAGCTCGGTCGCGGCGGCATGGGCGAGGTGCGGCTGTGCCTCGATCATCGCATCGGCCGCCGCGTCGCCCTCAAGCTGCTGCGGCCCGGCCAGGGCTCGGGATCGGTGTCGCGGGCGCGGTTCCTCCGCGAGGCCCGCGTGCAGGGCCGCCTCGAGCACCCCGCGATCGTGCCGGTCTACGATCTCGGTGTCGCCGGTGACGAGCGGCCGTTCTTCACGATGAAGCGCATCGGCGGGCACACGCTGGCGCAGGTGCTCGAGGCGATCGCGGCCGGCGACACGGCGATGGCCGATCGATGGACGCGTCGGCGCCTGCTGAACGCCTTCGCCCAGGTCTCGCAGGCGGTGCAGTACGCCCACGAGCAGGGCGTGATCCACCGCGACCTCAAGCCGTCGAACATCATGCTCGGCGACTTCGGCGAGGTGTACGTGCTCGACTGGGGCGTCGCCAAGCTCGTCGACGAGGTCGAGGACGATCGGTCTACGGTCGCGCAGCCGCGGGCGAGCGTCGCCGCGGACGACGAGGCGGCGCTGACCGCCGACACGGCGCTCGCGGCCACCGAGGGCCGCGATCTGCTGGGCACGCCCGGCTACATGGCGCCGGAGCAGATCGATGGCGTGAGCGCACGCGTCGGCATCGCGTCGGACGTCTACGCCCTCGGGGCGATCCTCTTCGAGATCCTCGCGCTGCAGCCGTTGCACGCCCGGCACAACCTCGCCGCCGTGCTCGGCTCGACCATCGCCGGGGTCGACCTGGCCGAGCGCTTGCGTGCATGCGGCGACGCGGTGCCGCCCGAGCTCGCGGCGATCTGCGAGCGCGCGACCCGGCTCGAGGCCGATGAGCGCTACGCCGACGTGCGAGCGCTGCTGCTCCCGCTCGAGCGCTTCCTCGAGGGCGACCGCGATCTCGAGCTGCGCCGTGGCCTGGCCCGCGTCGCCACCGACGAGGCGGAGTCCGCCGCCAAGGTCGCCCTCGAGCTCGGCGACGCCGAGGCGCGCAGCCGGGCACTCGCCGCGTGCAGCCGCGCGCTCGCCCTCGATCCCGAGGACGTCCGCGCCCGCGGCACGCTGGTCGAGCTGCTGTTCTCGCCGCCCGAGCGCGCGCCGGAGTCGGTCGAACGCGAGCTCGTGGAGAGCGAGCGCGAGACGGTGCGGACCAACGCGCGCGGTGGTGTCTCGGCGTTCGCGTCGTACCTCGCGTTCGTGCCCGTGGTCGCGTGGATGGGGCTGCGCGACCCGGTCGCGCTCGGTGCATTGGTCGGCCTCATCGCCATCGGAATCGGGATCTCGATCCTCGGCGCGCGCGCGGCTCGGCCCGAGGTCTGGGCCGCGCCGGCTTCGCTGGCCGTGAGCACCCTGTCGCTGATGGTCCTCTCGCGCGTGTTCGGCCCGTTCGTGCTCGTGCCCGGCATGGCGATGGCCAACGCGATCGGCTTCTCGCTCGAGAGCCGTGGCCCCCGGCGCATCGCGTACGTCGCGGTGTCCGCCTTCGCGATCGCCGTGCCCGCCGCGCTCGAGCTCGCAGGCGTGCTGCCGGCGTCGTACGGCTTCGTCGGGGGCACGCTCGCGATCCTGCCGCGCATGACCGAGCTGCCCGAGCTGCAGAGCATGGTCCTGCTGTGGACCGCGAGCCTCGCGGCGGTGGTCGTGCCGGCGATGTTGGTGTCGCGGACCCGCGACGCGCTGCGCGAGGCCGAGCGGCGGCTCGCGGTGCTGGCGTGGCAGCTGCGGCAGCTCGTGCCGCAGCAGGCCCGGGGGGAGCGGAGCTGACCCAGCTACTCGGGGATCACGCTGCTCGGATCGAACGCGCACGGAATCGGCGCGATCGCGTGGCCGTGCTCCACCAACGCGTTCTTCGCCCGCATCCACGCCGCGGTGCGATGCGCGTCGGAGCGCCAGCACAGCACGATGCGGTCGGGGATCTGCGGCAGCGACGGATCCAGCACGACGAGCTCGCCGGGGCGGCCGTAGTCGGCGACGCGGCGGGGCAGGATGCCGACGCCGACGCCGGCGAGCACCAGGCTCTTGGTCAGCTCGAGATCCCCGGTCGCGACGACGCGGGACGGCAGGAGATCCAGGCCGCCCAGGGTCTCGACGATCCTGCGGCACTGATCGACCCGGGGTGCGTGGACCAGGGGCCCGCGGCGCAGCAGCTCGTGGGCGCGCTCGGGGCCGCCGCGCCCGATCAGATCGCGGCGGCCGACCACCGCGACGGCGTCGGCGAAGGCGTCGAGCATCACGAGCTCGTCGTGGGGCGGCGGTGCGACGACCAGGCCGAAGTGGACCTCGCGGCGCAGCACGGCCTCGCGGACCTCGGCCGAGGTGCCGTTCCACACCCGGATCTCGATCCCCGAGGCGTGCTCGAGGAAGTTGCGCATGAAGGTCGGCAGGAAGTACGCGCCCAGCGACTCGTGACAGCCGATGGCGAAGTCGCCGACGTCGTCGCGCTCTAGGCCGCGGATGCGCTGCTCGGCGTCGTCGAGCACCGAGAACACCTCCCACGCGGCGGCCGCGAGCGCGGCGCCGGTCGGTGTGACGGTGACACCGCGGGCGTTGCGGAGCAGCAGCGTGCTGCCGAGGTAGTCCTCTAGCTTCTTCACGGCGGAGGTCAGCGTGGGTTGGGCCACCCCGAGCTTCCGTGCGGCCGCGGTCAGGCTGCCGACCTCGGCGATCGTGCGGAAGTACCGCAGGTGGACCAGATCCATGGACGACGATCATGCAGCGAAAAACGCCCGGCCGGCGAGGGTTGGGTCTCGCCGGCCGGGCACACGCTCCATGCAGCGCGTCGGGTGAGGGTTACTGGGGGACGTTGGCGGGGCAGAAGTCCTGTTCGGGATCGATGGCGAAGGTCTCGGTGTCGTCGTCGATGCTCTTGACAAAGGCGATGAGGTCCGCGAGCTCCTGCTCGGTCGGCGCGAACACTTGGTTGCCGGCGCGCAGGTGCGTGGTGAAGTCGCCCTGCGGATCGAGCAGCTCCTCGAGGCTCGCGGCCGCGCCGTTGTGCAGGTACGGGGCGCCGGTGGCCATGCCGAGCAGCGACGGCACGTTGAAGCCGTCGACGCCCTGGGCCGCGGGGCCGTTCTGCCGGACCTCGTCGGCACCGTGGCCGCCGGGGCCGTCGGCGTCGAACGTCCCGACGATGCGCGCCACGCAGGTGTGCCGCGCCGGTGGGCCGTTGGCGTCGTCGGAGAGCACGGTGAGCTCCGCGGGATCCGTGGAGGTCACTTGGTCCGCACGCACCTCGCCGAGCGACGCGATGCCGGCGTCGAGCAGCGAGATCAAGCGCTCGTCGTTGTCACTGCCATCGTTGGGGTTGAACGCCGGCGTGTAGTAGCGGTGCGAGATCGTCCACAGCGAGCCGCTGTGGCACGCGTCGCAGCGCGCGTCCTCGAACACGGATCGACCCGCCTTCGCATCACCGGCCAGTCGCGTCGAGCCCTGCGGCGAGCGCAGCGACGCGACGTAGGCGTCGATCGCGTCCCAGTCGTCCGGCACCGCGCCCTGCTGCGCCGCACCGCGGGCCGAGCCGAGGTTGAACGCGTTGATCGGGTTGCCGGCGCCGCCGGGGCCGGTGATGTCGATGCGCACCGCGGCGTTGGCCGTCCCGTTGTCGTTGAGTGCGGTGTCGGTGACGATCGCGCCGGTGCCACCGGCGACGGCGCGGGTGTTGAGCTCGAAGTCGTGGACTTCGTCGAAGATGCCGGTCCAATTGAAGATGCGTTGCTCGAGGCCGCCTTGGTCGAACGACGCCGAGGTGTCGACCGTCTGCCGGGGTCCGGCGGGGAACGACCACGTGACGTTGTCGGTGGTGCCGAAGGGGTGGCAGCCCACGCAGCTCACCCAGCCGTTGGTGGACCAGCGACCCAGGCCGGTGTTGAAGAAGCGCTCGCCCTGGAGGATGGCCTCCTCGGCGGCACCCGCCGGCGGGCTGGCCGAGGCGATGTCGGTCTCGACGGTGGTCTGCTGTGCGAGGTCGATGTGCGAGATGCTACGGCCGACCTGGTTGACCACGTACGCGTTGGTCTCGGAGATGGCGATGCCCGTCGGCGACCGCCCCGTGGGCAGGAAGCTCGCGCCCGAGGGCGAGCCCGCCACCGGCGGATCGACCGAGAAGTCGACCCGCAGCACGCTGTCCGAGGCCAGCGACGTGATGTACGCGAAGTCGCTGTTCGGCGCGAAGGTGATGTCCGTCGGCACCGGGATGAAGCGCTTGGGCGCGGTGAGATCGTCGACGAGGCCGTTGAGATCGATCGGCCCGGCGTCGACCGGCTCGAGCGTGTCGACGGCGATCCGGTGTACCAGGCCCTGGAGGTTCTGGTGGAAGTCGGTCGCGCCGTTGAACGAGGCCGGCGACGCGCCGACGCTGGTCACATAGAGCTCCGAGCCGTTGATGGCGCACGAGTAGAGCTGGTTGGGGTACGCGCCGGTGGCCTCGAAGCCCGTGGTCGACGAGCTCGCCAGGGGCGCGAGCAGGAACTCGTCGACGCTGTCGTTCGAGGTCGCGATGGTGAACACGCGGCCGCGCCGGGCGGAGTCGGTGGCCTCCTTCTCGCCCTCGGCCGCCACCGCGTAGAAGTCGGTGACGAACACCGTCTCGTCGTCGGCGTCGAGGTCGAGGTCGTTGGTCACGCAAACGGCATAGGGCGCGCCGCCGGTCTCGATCTCGGCGTCGATCGTCATGGTCTTGGTGTCGACGCGCACGACGTAGCCCTCGCTCCACAGGGGGACCCACAGCGCGCGGCCGGTGGGCGAGAGCGCGGCGCGACCGGGCTCGGCGCCGACCGCCACGGTCGCGTCGACGGCGGGCTTGCCGTCCACGTCGGCGACGCGGACGACCTCGCCGGAGCCGCGCAGCACCACGTAGACGGTGTCGCCCGTCGGCGAGAAGGCCACGGAGTCGGGCTCCGAGCCGACGTCGAGCCGGGCCTGCTCGGTCAGGTCCGGCAGCCCGAAGAATGTCAGCTCGCCGGTGCCGTGGTTGGCCACCGCGAGGCGCGTGCCGTCCGGCGACACGGCGATCGGGCCGCCCTTGGTCGGTCCAGGCAGCGCGACATCGGGATCATCCCCAGTGTCGCCGGTGGTCCCGGTGTCCTCGGGCGCCGATGAACTCGAGTCCGGATCGACGGTCGGATCGGTGACGGTCGCCGACGTGGTCGGGCCTTGGGTCGCCGTGCCGGAGGTCCCGTCGGTATCGCCGCTGTCGCCGGTTCCGCCACCGGCGGGGGGATCGCCGACACATCCGGCGGTCGAAGTTGCAAACAAGAACAGGGGAAGCTTCCAGGCGATCCATCGATGCATGTCAGTCCTAGGGTTCGGTAGAAAAGTCAGGAGAACAGACTTCAATGTCGCCGAAGACGCCGAAGACGCCACACGAACCGGTCGATGGCAGACATACGTCGCGCCGATGGCAGGGGGCGCGACATCGCTGTCGCGCTGCTGGCAGTCGGTCGATCGCCCGATCGGCCAGGCCTACGCCAGCTGCAGGCACCACGCGTCGGGCACGTCGAACGGCAGCACGTGCGAGACGAGGTCGAACCACGCGCCGCAGCGATCGAGCACGCCCGCGTCCGCGGTCGCGACGAGCTCGGTGCCGCTCGCCAGCGCGCCGTCGGGATCGAACACGACGTCGGTCCGCCACGGCAGCGATCGCGCGGCGCCCAGCCGCTCGATGGTCTGCGCGAGCTCGGCGCTGCGCGACACCGGTCGATCGAGGTACCAGAGCGTCGGGCCCACGTTCAGGCGCGCGAGCGCGTCGGCGAGGCATGCGAGGGCGCGCTCCGTGGTGTCGACCGCGCGCCAATTGCCGTGGACGCTCGCGATGTCGCGGACGGCACCGTCGCGCCCGCGGAAGATCGGCGCGCCGGCGAGCGCGGCCTCGAGGGTGATGAGGCAGTTGAAGCCGTCGATCGCGATCGGCTCGCCGGCGATGTCCTCGGCATCGCGACGCCGCGCCGTGCGGGCGGCCACGGCATCGTCGGCGGCCGCGGCTCGGCGCACCGCGTCGCGTTGGCGTCGACGCAGCGCGTGGCGATTGCCGACCAGCTCGATCGCGGAGGCCTCGGCGTAGCCGCGTGACAGCAGCCACGACAGCTCCGCGGTCGCGGTGCGCAGCGTCGCGAGCTGATCCGGGGCGAACAGCGCGGCATCCTCGGGATCGGCTCCACGGCGGCCCACGGCGCGAGCGTAGCAGCCGCGGACGCGGGGAACTGGTAGCGTCGCCGCGAGGTCGCCACGACGCAGACGGATGCACTGTTGCGCACGCTCGCCGTGGAGGTGCCCGTGGGGCTCGTTTGCCTCTGGGCGCTGACGCGACGCGAGCCCGAAGCCGAACCCGAGCCCGAACAGGCCGCGTGGTGGCGCATGGTGCTCGTCCTCGCCGGCTGCAGCCTCATCACCCACCCGTTCGCGTGGTGGGGCAACCGGGCGCTCGTCGACACCATGGTGTTCGCGTGGCGGGCGGCGATCGTCGAGGCCGCGGTGGTGATCGTCGAGGGGGCGGTGCTGCGGTACGCGCTGGGGCTGCGCTCGACGATCGCATGGGGCACCGCGCTCGCGATGAACGCGGCGTCGTTCGGTTACGGGGTGTGGTTGATCACGCGGGGGTGAGCTGCACTCGTCGTCCCCGCGAGTGCGACCAGCACCGCGGGGAACTCCGCCCATGCGTGCACGGCGGCGAGCGTGCCGTACCACGCCCGCGCGGCGAAGAAGTCCACCGCGTACGTGACCGCGACGACGAGCCCGATCGCGATCGCGATCGCTACCGTGCGCGTCGGCACACGGGTGGGCGCCGGGCCGACGCGCGGCAGCACCAGCAGCACACCGATGTAGTGGGCGCACTGCAGGTACGCGCACGCGCTGAAGACATGCAGCGCCAGCTCGGGGTGCGCGGTGGGGGACGGTCCCCAGAACGCGGGCAGGTGATCGAACAGCGGGCCGGTCGGCAGCACCGTCGCCTCGGGCGCGGCGACGGGCGCCAGCGCGGCGTAGGGGAGGCCGGTCGCGACGAGCAGGGGCACCCCGACGTAGACCACGGCGCCGAGGAGGGCGAGCCGGCGTCGCGCGGGGCCGTCGGAGGCGGCGACGACCAGCGGCCACGGTGCGAGGTTGTGCACGATCGCGAGGACGAGCAGCGTGCCGAGCGGCGAGATCGCGAGGCCGCCGATCAGCGCCGCTGCGACGGCGACGGCACGTCCGCCCGATCGACGACCGCGGGCCCAACACGACGGCACGACGGCGAGGACGCCCGCGCAGCCGGCGACGAGCTCGAGCGGGTGCGCGAGCGTCCGCGGGATCGCGTCGAGGTTCGCCGCGCAGCGGAGCACGAACACGACGGCGAGGGCGGCCGCGATCCCGTGCCATGCCCGCGGTCGCAGGGCCCGACGGTAGCGGACGTCGAGCACGCGCAACTCGACGAGGACGTGTGCGGCGCCGAAGGCCGCGAGCGTCGTCGAGTACACCAACAGCGGGGCCACGACCGCGGCGATCGCCGCCACCGCGAGCAGGGCGACGAGCGCGGCCACGCGGATCATCGCGGCGCGCCGCGGCGCGCCAGGGCGACCAGGCCGAGGCCGAGCAGCAGACTCCCCAGCGTCGCGGCCGTGCGATCGATCGCGCAGCCGGCGGTCGGCGTCGCGCCGACCTCGGTCACCGGCGGGACCTTCGACTCCGGCGGGCGCGTCGGCGTGGGGGCGGGCTTCGCGGGCAGGCACTTGCTGCACGGGCGATCCTTCGATCCCGGCGGCCTGGTCGAGTAGTCGATGCTCGGACACGTCGTGGCCTGACAGGTGCCACTGCCGAGATCGTGGGTGCACGGGGTCCCGTCGGCCTTGCCGCGGCACACGTCCTCGTCCGTCGCGATGTCGTCGGCGCGGGCGATCGCAGGGCCGAGTACGATCGCAGCCGCGAGCGAGCACCAGATCGCGGAGCGCCCCACGCGGTCCATCATGCCACAGCGCGCTCGCATCGACGACGCCCGCGGCGGGACGTTCGGCGACGTGCTCACCCCGCGTTCGTCCCGGTTGCGAGCGAAACGTTACCGGAGGTCATCGCGGGTCGGCGGCTGGACCAGCGCGGCCGTGCCGGTCGAGCGCGAGCCCGCGGCGTTCGCGGGCGTCGATCCACGGCCATGTAATCGGCCGCCGATCGGGGGCATAATCCCGCGGCCAGGTCACCCATGGTCCAGATCCCACGCGACGATGATCCCACCGGTGCCACCGCCCAGGGCATCTCCTCGAGGCGTAGCCTGCTCACCGCGGCCGCGGGCGCCCTCGGTGTCGGCTTGGCGGCGAGCGTGCTCGGCCCGACCCTCGTGTTCCTCGGTCAGCCGCTGCGCCAGGACGCGACCAGCGGCGAGGGCAACTTCTTGCCTGCGGGCCCGGTGTCGCTGTTCGCCGGCAATGCGCCGGTGAAGGTCGATCTCTACGCGGACCAGGTCGACGCGTGGAACCGCGTCATCCAGGTCAAGATCGGATCGGCTTGGGTCCTGCGCGAGGGCGCCGAGCTGGTCGCGCTGTCGACCGTGTGTCCGCACCTCGGCTGCGGCGTCGACTTCGACGCCAACGCGGGCAAGTTCTACTGCGCCTGTCACAAGTCGTACTTTGCCCTCGACGGCGCGTGCGAGACGGGCCCATCGCCGCGCGGCCTCGATCGCCTCGAGCTGCAACAGGAGGAACAGCTCGTCACGATCCGGTACCAGCGCTTCAAGATCGGCAAGAAGACCAAGGAGCCGATCACATGAGCGTGCAGGGCTTCCTCGACGAGCGCATCGGCCTGGGCAGCTCGTGGCGCGCGTTCACGCAGCGCCCGTGGCCCGGCGGCCCGGCGCTGCGCCACGCCGTCTTCGCCGCCCTGGTCTACCTCTTCGTGCAGCAGGCGGTGCTCGGCATCGTGCTGTCGGCGTACTACAGCCCGTCGGCCTCCGACGCCTGGGCGAGCACCGCGTACTTGACCGATCAGGTCGAGCTGGGGTGGTTCATCCGCGGCCTGCACGACAACGGCGCCTCGGCGTTCGTCGTCCTCGCCGTGCTGCACGTCGCTGCGCTGGCGTTCGCCGGCGGCTATCGCCGGCCGCGGGAGCTGATGTGGCTCGCGGCCCTGGCCATCCTCGGGCTCGCCCTCGCCGAGGGCCTCACCGGCAATCCGTTGCCGTGGGACGAGAAGGGCTTCTGGGCGATCCAGGTCGAGCTCGGCATCGCCGAACAGACGCCGGGTGGCGGCATGATCCGTCGGCTCATCCAGGGCGGCAGTGCGGCCGGCAACCTCACGGTGCTTCGGCTGTTCATGCTCCACGTGTTCGTCCTGCCGCTGGCGCTCGTCGGGCTGTTCCTGTTCATCGCCCGTCAGCGTCGGCGCCACGGGCCGACCTCTGCGCCGGGTGCCAAGCCCGACACCTACGCCCCCGGCCAGCTCATGGTCGACGTGCTCGCGATGACCGTGACCAGCGCCGTCATCGCGTGGATGACGATGTCGACCCACGGCACCGAGCTGTACGCGCCCGCGGATCCCACGAGCGGATTCCAGGCCCGGCCCGAGTGGTACTTCCTCTTCCTGTACAAGCTGCGGCACTACTTCGAGGGGCCGCTCGAGCCGATCGCCACCATGGTGATCCCCGGGGCGGCGGTGACGTTCCTCGCCGCCGCGCCGGTGCTGGAGGCGATCGCCGGCCGCATCGGCCGCGTCGCGGTGCTCGGCGGTCTGTCGTTGATGCTCGCCGGATCGATCGCCCTGACCGGCATGGCGATGGCCGACGACAAGGCCGACGAGAGCTACCAGAAGGCCCTCGAGGAGGCCGAGGTCAACGCCGAGCGCGCCCGCAAATTCGCCGTGGAGGGCATCGATCCCCGCGGCGGCGGTGCGGTGTTCTGGAACGACCCCGAGTACAAGGTCAAGAAGCTCTACGTCGAGCACTGCCGCAACTGCCACGCCCTCGACGGGTTCGGCGGCGGCGAATCGCCCGACCTCACCGATTACTCGAGCCGCGCGTGGTTGGCCGCGGTCATCCGCGATCCCACCGACCCGAAGTTCTTCGGCAAGACCAAGCACGACACGATGGAGCCGTACCCGGCCGACAAGCTCAGCGACGAGCAGCTCGCCGCGACGGTCGAGTACGTGGTCAGCTTGATGAACGACGAGACGATGGCGCCCGATGCGACCCTCGCGGCCCAGGGCAAGGCGCTGTGGGCCGACGAGCTCGACTGCAGCAACTGCCACGAGGTCGAGGCGGGCAAGGACAACGAGGGGCCCAACCTCTTCGGCCACGGCAGCCAGGCGTGGGTCGAGCGGGTGATCCGCGACTCGAGCGCGATCGATCTCTACGGCAAGAAGGCGCAGATGCCCAAGTTCACCGGCAAGCTGTCGGACGAAGAGATCACGGCGTTGGCCGCGTTCATCGTCGCGCGGCGCGCCACGCCATAGGGGCGCACGGACGCCCAGGGGCCGGCCGGGTTGCCTGGCCGGCCGAATCGGGCCATGTTCGGGGCCGATTTCCACGCATGCCTGCCGCACCCCGTGTCCGTGGTTCGTCGCTCGTCGCGTCTGCGTTCGTCTCGCTGTTCGTGGGTGTGCTCGCCGCGCCCAACTGCGGCGGGCACACCGTCGGTCAACCGCCCGACGCGAAGGCCAACGACCCGGGCGTCACCGCCGATCCCCCGGCCGCGGTGACGCGCGCCGAGTTCGACATCGTCGCGTTCGGTCGCGTGCTGGGGACCATCGCGCCGTGCGGTTGCACGACGGAGCCCCTGGGCGGGCTGCAGTACGCGTTCGGCTGGCTGCAGGCCAATACCAAGCCGGGCGCACGGCTCGTGCTCGAGCCCGGCTCGTTCCTCTATCCCGATCCCGCGGGTCCGTATGCGCCGCCGGGCGCGGCTGGTTGGGAGCAGGCCGAGTCGCGCGCGACGCTGCTCGCGGGGCGCTTCGCGGGGCTCGGCGCCGACCTCGTGTCGGGCGTGGGGCCGATGGACGCCGTCGCGCCGGTGGGCATCGCGGCCCTCGGGCAGCACGCGCTGCCGCGGATCGCCGCGAACCTCGAGCCGGCCGCGGGCGTCACCGCGGCGAAGCACCGCGTCGTCGAGCTCGCCTCGGGCGGCGTCACGTGGAAGGTCGGCGTCACCGCGGTCCTCGATCCGACGCTGTCCGGCCTCGCGCCCCTGGGCAAGGTGACGCCGCCCGCCGATGCGCTCCGGGCGGAGCTCGCCGCGATGACGGGCGAAGGCTCGCGGTTCCACGTCGTCATGGCCCACGGCTCGCGGGCGTTCGCCGAGTCGCTGGCTACCGACGTCCCGGGCATCGGGGCGATCGTCGTCGGCGTGGTCGACGGCACGGAGCGTCAGCGCGTGGGGACGCCGGCCGCGAAGCGCGGCGACACGTGGATCCTCGAGCCCGGTGAGCAGCTGCAGACGGTGTCGCGCCTGCGGTTGTCGGTCGCCGGTGACGCGACGCTGGTCGCCGAGTCGCCGACGTGGACGGCCCTGCCGACGCGCGCCGAACTCGACCGCGAGCTCGAGCGCATCGACGCGCGGCTCACCAAGTTCAAGGCCGATCCGAGCGCCGACCCGGCGTTCCTCGCCCGACTCGAAGACGAGCGGCTGCGCGTGCTCGCGGCCCGCGAGGGCAAGCCCGAGGGCCCCGCGGCTGCGACGTTCGAGCAGGTGAAGGTGACGTGCAAGCTGCCCGCCGACGACGGCGCGCAGCAGCAGCTGAAGAGCTACGACCAGGCGGTCGCCGACGCGAACCGCGTGCGCTTCGCCGGCAAGAAGCCGCCGCCGCCGGCGAAGGGCAAGGCCGGCTACGTCGGCATCGAGGCCTGCGCCGACTGCCACGAGGAGGCGGTCGAGCATTGGCGCACGACCGTGCATGCCGGCGCGTGGAAGACCCTGGTCGACGACAACAAGGAGTTCGACCTGTCGTGTGTGGGCTGCCACGTCACCGGGTACCGCAAGCCCGGCGGCAGCGAGCTGGTCGAGAACCTCGGCCTGCGCGACGTGCAGTGCGAGGTGTGCCATGGCCCCGGCAGCCTCCACGTCGCCGACGGCGGCACGAACACCAAGCTGATTTCACTCACGACGACGGCCGAGCTGTGCGCGGGCGAGTGCCACACGGCCGAGCACTCCGACACGTTCGACTACGTGCCCTATCTGCGCGACATCCTGGGCAAGGGCCACGGCGAGGCGGCGCGGGCCAAGCTCGGCGACGGTCCGACGGGCGCCGAGCTGCGCGCCGCCGGGCTCGCCAAGGCCGGTGGGGCCTGTAAGAAGATGTGAGGCGGCACCAGGGGCCTTCGGGCCGGGGCGTTGCTGCGGGGGCGCGGGCCTGTTATCCCATTGCAGCCGATGGCCGCAGGCCGTGAGACGGACGCGTCGCCGGGAATCGACGCCAGCTCCGGATCCGATCCCGGTGCCTCGCGAAGCGGGATGCGACAGGGCTCCAGCCGACGCGCGCGCGGTGGTTCCGGCAAACGCGGCCTGGTCGCGACGCTCCTACTCCTCGCCGTGCTCGCGCCGCTGGCGAGCCTGAGCCCGTGGACGCTGTCGGCCTGCCTCATCCTCGGCTGTGCGGTCTACGTCGCCTTCGAGTTCGCTCTGGTCAAGGTGCCGATGCACAAGCTCGAGCGCGACGTCGATGCCGGCGTGCCCGGCTCGCGCGTGCTGCTCGAGATGAAGCGCGAGATGAACGCGATGCTGGCGGCGAGCCAGTTCGGCATCACGCTCACCAGCCTCGGCCTCACGCTCGCGCTCGAGCCCGCGATCCACGGTGCGCTGGTCGACTACGAGCAGATCGCGGCGCTCTCCGCCGCCCTGGCGATGGGCTTCGGCGCCATCTTCCATGTGACCTTCGGCGAGCTCGTGCCCAAGGGCATCGCGCTGGTCGTCCCCGTGAAGGTCCTCTACGTCACCGCGCCGTTCATGCGGCTGTTCCGCTGGTTGGCGGTGCCGTTCATCAAGACCTGCAACACGCTGGCGAACATCATCGTGCAGGGCATCACCGGGCAGCACCCCGACTCCGCCGCACACCACGAGGAGAACGTCGACATCGGTCAGGCGCTCGTCTACGCGTACTCGGCCGGCGAGCTGAAGCCACAGCAGCTGCGGCTGATGCGGAACGTCCTGGCCTTCACCGATCGCACCGTGCGCGAGGCGATGACGCCGGCGCGCGAGGTGATCTACCTCGACTTGCGCAGGACCTGGCAGGAGAACATGGCGATCGCCGACGAGCACGGCTTCAGCCGCCTGCCGGTGGTCGACGGCGACCCGCACAACGTGGTCGGCTACGCCCGCCGTGCCGACCTGCTTCAGGCGCAGCTGCGCGGCGGCAACGACCTGCAGTCGCTGCTGCGTCCGATCGAGCGCCGCCCCGAGACGGCCTCCCTGGGCCGCCTGAACCTGTTCCGCGGCTCGCCGATGATCGCGGTGTTCGACGAGCACGACAGCTTCACCGGGCTGCTCACCGCCGAGGACCTCGTCGAGCAGATCGTCGGCGAGATCTACGACGAGACCGACGACGCGCCGGCCAAGCCCGAGCTCGAGCCGCTCTCCGACGGCTCGCTGCGCGTGGCCGGCTCGATGCTGCTCAGCCCCGCCGGCGAGGCCCTCGGCCTCACCGAGCTCGACGAGCACCAGGACATCGACACCATCGGCGGCCTGGTCCTCAAGCTGCTCGGACGCCAGCCCAAGGTCGGCGACCAGGTCGACATCGAGGACTACCGCGCCACGGTCGAGGGGGCGCGTGGCTTCCGGATCATGTCGCTGCTGTTCGCGCGGCGGGCCGAGTTCCCCGCCGAGGACGAGCCCGAGGCCGTCGGCGCCCGCGAGTGAACCTTCAGCGCGGCGCCTCGAGCTCGATGGCCACGGCGCCCGCCATCGAGCATCAGCGCGGCGCCTCGAGCTCGATGGCCACGGCGCCCGCCATCGAGCATCAGCGCGGCGCCTTGATCTCGATGTCCACGGCGCCCGCCATCGAGCATCAGCGCGGCGCCTTGATCTCGATGGCCACGGCGCCCGCCATCGAGCATCAGCGCGGCGCCTTGATCTCGATCTTCACCACGCCGACCTCGTTCGAGTCGCGCTCGGCCTGACGGCGGATGTGTTCGCGGACGAGGGTCGACAGGCCTGCGCCGACGGGGCCGGGCGGCGGCGTGTCCTCGTCGGTGCCGTGGGCGACGAACTCGAACTCGCCGTGGGTCCACGCGAGCAGATCGAACATCCGCTCGCGGGTCGCGACCGCGTCGACGTGGTCGCTGATGGCCCGCAGCGTGCCGCGGTGGATGGTTGCGGTATACGTCTCGCCCGATCGCCGCAGGTGCAGGGACCCGCTGCGCAGCTCGGTCTCGAGGAACGTCAGCAGGCTCGCGAGTCGCACGTGCTCGAGCGCGCCGCGCAGGGTGTGTGGCGCCTGGCTGACGGGCAGTTGCTTGCGCCGGATGACTGCGCCCTGCATCCGCGCGAGGATTTCTCCCGTCGGCAGCTGCTTGGGCAGGTAGTCGTCGACGCCGAGCCGATAGCCGCGCAAGCGTGTGCCCTCGTCCGACAGCCGGGTGAGGAACACGACCGCGACGCGGCCGAGGCTGGGGCGCTGCCGGACCGCGCGCAACAGCCCCCACCCATCCATCTGCGCCATCTCGACGTCCGTGAGGATGACATCGGGCACGGCCTTCAGCGCGCTCGACAGCGCCACCAGTCCGTTCTCCGCCACGACCACCCGCTGGCTCCGGGCGCGCAACGCCTCCCCGAGCTCCAGCCGATGCGTCGCCGAGTCATCGACCAGCAGCACGGACAGCGGCTCGCCCTCGGCGGTCGAACTCTGCCGCACCCCACCACTGCCCCCCACCAACGAGTCGTCGCTCAGCATGCCAGCGACCGATGCGACCAGCCGCGCATCGGTCCCCGGCAGCAGCGGACTCAACCGGATCCACTGCCCTTCCATCACCGGCGCCTCACTCGGCCGCCCTGTCGCCACGCCCGCGAGCACGATCAGCTGCTCGTCCGGCAGGTGCAACCGCAACCGAACCGCCGCACCCATCTCGAGTCGTCCCTCGATCGGCAGCAGCAAGAACCCATGCCGGATGCGATCGGCGTACTCGACCAAGAAGTCGTCGCGCGAATCGAAGCGAACGACGAAGGTGTGAAGAGTTGCGTCCAAGTTGCGGGCAACGCGAGGCGCTGCAGTGTCCCAGCCTACTAGTTTCCCCCCCCCGATCAACCACTGCCCCCCGATCCAACGGCCACCCCGCACGTGAACGTGAACGTAAACGTGAACGTGAACGTGAACGTGGACGTGAACGTGAACGTGAACGTGAACGTGAACGTGAACGTGAACGTGACCGTGACCGTGAACGTCGTCCGTTCGATCGCCCCCAGGCCATCCGGCCAAGCCCCCTCAAACCCGCAACGCCACCCACCGTCCCCGCCGAAACACGATCCACAACCACACCGCCCGCACGCTCCAGTCAATCGTGCTCGCCCACCACACCCCCACCAGCCCCAGATCGAACCCCACCACCAGCCCCCACGCCAGCGCGACGCGCAACACCAACCCACCGACGATCGCAGCCCACAGCGGCGACCGAGTATCCCCCGCACCCCGCAACCCCATCGCCAAGACGATCGCCGCCGACATCCCCGGCTGCGCCAGCGCGAGCAATGGCAGGACCCCCATCGCAGTGGCCACCAACGCCGATCCATCGGCCCCTGGCGGCACGAACACCGGCAACGTCCATGCCCCCGTCGCCCACACTACCAGACCACACCCACTGATCGTCGCCATCGCCAAACCGCACGCGATGCGACCGCCAGCGCGCGCCGACGCCGGATCGCCCCGGCCGAGCGCCTGCCCCATCACCGTCGCCGCCGCGACGCCGAACCCATCCGCGCACATGAAGCAGATCGACTCGACCGTCACCAGCGCCTGATTGGCCGCCATCGCCGTCGCCCCCAGCGTGGCGATCGCCTTGGCGTACGCGAGAAACCCGGCGTGCACGAGGACGCGCTCCGCGACCGCGGGGATCGAAAGGCCGACGATGTCGCGTCGGGCCACGCGGTCGACTGCAGCGACGCGGGGCCGCCACCAGCCCGCGGTGCACAGCGCATGCTCGCGGTGGCCGAGCACGCGCAACAGGAACGCGGCCTCGAGCACGAACGCGACCGCAGTGCCGATCGCCGCGCCGCGCACCCCGAGCGGCGGAATCTCGATGGGTCCGACGTCGTGGCCGTAGATGAGCACCGCATTGATCGCGATGTTGCTGAGGTTCCCGAGCAGGCCCGCGGCCAGCGGCGTCCGTGTATCCCCCTTGCCGCCGAGGATCATCGACGCCGCGGCGGCAACGAAGGTGGCGGGCAGCGCCGCGAACGTGATGACCAGGTAGTCCCTCGACAGCGCGCGCAGGCCCGCGTCCTCGGGTCCGAACAGCGCGACGATCGGCTCGAGCAGCGCGATACCGACGACGGCCACGACGAGGCCCAAGGTCGCCGCGAGCCGCAGCGCCGCGCGGGCCACCGCCTGGGCCCGGCCCGTGTCCCCGGCCCCCACGCTGCGGGCGACCAGCGCCACCGTGCCGGCGCAGCTGGCCATGAACACCGAGGTGACCGACCAGAGCAGCGGACCCTGCACCTGCATGCTCGCGAGCGCGGCCTCGTCGTAGCGCGCGAGCATGAGGCGATCGGCGAGGAACACCGCGGTGCCGAGCAGACCCGTGAGGATCGCCGGCAGGGCGAGTCGCAGCAGCTGGGCTCGGATCGGGAACGTGGCCGGCGGGTGGGCCGGCGAGCTGTCGGGCGCGCGCATCGTGTGGGCAAGCCCCGAGGGCAGTCGCTCCGGAGTGTAGGCCACGCCTGCGGGTCGGCACCCGCGGCCGCCGCAGTTGGCCGCCCCTGGTCGCGTGATAGCCTCCCGCCGCCGTGACGCCCTGGCAACTCCTCGACCGCGCGCTCGTCCCCGGCTACGGCGAGCTCACGCTGCACCAACGCGGTGCGTACTTCGTGATCCGCCACGACGGCGCCGAGCTCATGGGCAGCCATGACCACGGATCCGAGGATCTACTCGCGACCCTCGCGTGCGAGGGGCTCGCCACCAAGCCCGACGCTCGCGTGCTCATCGGTGGGCTCGGCCTCGGCTACACGCTGCGCGCGACGCTGGACGTGCTCGGCCCCACGGCGACGGTCGAGGTCTCGGAGCTGGTCGCCGCCACCGTGAAGTGGAACCGCGGGCCGCTCGCGCACCTCGCCGGTCACCCGCTCGACGACGTGCGCGCCCACGTGATCGAGCGCGACGTGGTCGAGGTCATCCGCACGGCGCGGGGGCACTACGACGCGATCATGCTCGACGTCGACAACGGCCCGGACACCACCGCGGGCTGGGGCAACCCCGGTCTGTACGCGGAGGCGGGCCTGAAGCGGATCATCCGCGCGCTGCGACCCGGGGGCACGATCGCGATCTGGGCCGCGAGCGAGACCCCGGCGTTCATCGACGCGATGCGGGCGGTGGGACTGCGGGCCGAATGCGTCCGCGCGCGTCAGCGCGGCACGGCCAACCAGCACGTGCTGTGGATGGGGCGTCAGCGCTGACGTAGCGCGCCCGGCGTGTACCAATCGAAACGGTTCGGCCGCGCGAAGGCGTTCAGCGCGATCGAGATGCTGACATCGTGCGCGGTGACGTGGTGCCACCAACCGACCGGCAGGAACAACGCGTCGCCCGGGCCGAGCTCGATGACGTGCAGCCGCGCAGCGTCGGGCTCGGCGAGCGGATCGATCTCGGAGTAGACGCCGCGCGCCCGCTCGACCAGCGCCGGGTCACACGGATCGCCCAGCCGCACGGTCTTGGTGCCGTAGATCTGGCACAGCAGGATGTTCGAGGTGTCGTGGTGCAGGCTCGTCGTCGTGCCGGCGGGGCCGAACCACAGCGCGGAGCCCCCGACCAGGCGCGAGGCGTCGAGGTAGGCCGGCGGCACGATGTCGTCGAACAGGGGCCGCAGACCCGGTCGCGCGAGGTTGTGGTTGTTCGCGATGAGGTAGCAGTCGTTGGACGCCTCGGTCGCCAGCACGCGGTCGACGTACTGCGCCATCGTCATCGTCTGCCGGTGCGATGCGAAGTTGATGTCGTACTCGGGGTCGGACTCGCGGCCGACGCTGGCCTCGATCTCCACCGCGCCGAACCGCTCGCGCAGCCACTGCGGCGACCACTTGCCCCGCGCCGGCCAGCCCGCGACGAGGTCCGTGGCGACGAAGGGGACCCCCGCGGCCCAGTAGCGGCCGAAGAACTCGTCGGGGGCCGGATCGCGGCGACGCTCGATCGACGACACGGCCGCGCGGGCGCGGACGAGGCGCAGCACGCAGGCGAGGCGAGCGGCGCGGATGGCCTGGGCGCGCGCCACCGCGAACGCCGGCGAGCGACGGAGCTGCGCGGCCGCGTCCACGGCGAGGCGCCGCGGCACACCCTGCTGCTCGAGCAGGCCGAAGAGTTCGTCGTCGTCGAGGCCGTGCGCGAGGTTGTCTGCGAGCCACTCCCACCACGCGGGGGCGAGCACCGCGTCGTCCGGCGTCGTCACAGCGGCGCGTCGTCGGGATCGTTCACGCCGGCGTCGTCGGGCGGCGGAGGCATCGGCGGGATCGCGGTGGTGCTGCCGTCGCCCGAGCTGCTCGAGTCGGCCGCCGTCGTGCTGCCATCGCCATCCGTCGTGCCGCTGTCGCCGGAGGTGCTCGCGGCGGTGTCGGTCTCGGTCGGGTTCGGCATCGGTGGCTGCGTGTCGCTGGCCTGCGTCGTCCCGGTGCCGTCGTTCGACGTGGTGCTCGCCGTGGCGTCCGTCGTCGGAGACGTCGCATCGTCACTGCCCGCGGACGTGGGGCCCGGCATCGGCGCGACGGTATCCGCGGCGTCGTCGGACGCAGTGCTGTCATCGCCGCCGCAGCCGGGCGACAGTCCCATCGCCAACGCGGCGCCGAGCAGAGGGGGCGACTTCGGGAGGGCGGAGGGACGCGATCGTAGGCGCATGGCACGAGTGCCGCACGCCGCCTGCGGTGGGGTCAAGCCCGCCCGCGCCTCCGCGCGGCGGGCGGGCGTCTCACGCGGCGTTCGAGGTCGCCGGCCGCTCGAGGCGGTCGAGCCGGGCCTGGATCAGCGTGGAGTACAGCCGCACCTGTTCGAGGAGGGTGACGGCCTCCGCCCCGGGGCCACGCCCGAGCGCGGCAAGCGCCTGTTCGAGTCGGGAGGTCGCATCGAAGAGACTGCGTTCCGCGGCGTGGAGTAGGGCAGTGGCTTCTTGCTCGTTCGTCGACGTTCGCATGGTGCCTCGCCTTCTGTAATTCAGCATGACCTCGTGGCGACGAACGACGAGCACGAACACGTGACGTTTCGCCACCGCGTGCGCTCGAAGCCGCTCTTTCTCGCCCCGTGAGGGCGATCTTCGGAGAGATCCCGGGATCTCCTCGCGCGATCCTCCGATCGCACGCGGCGATTGCAGCATGCCCACGCAGTTCGCCCGCGCTTGGGCGAACGGTGGCGTGTCCACGCTGCTTCGGCGCGCGGTTGCACGACGATGGCCCCAGTTCGGTCCGGAACATGCGTCGGAGCGACCGCGGGAACCCATGGCATGCGGCGTGCTCACTGAACGTGGTGATGACCCGCCCACTCGCCCTGCTCGGTGCCCTCGTCCTCGCGGCGTGCAGCGACGACGGCGACGGACAATCCGCCGCGTCCAGCCTGTCGGCGACCACCGCGACGCCGACGTCGGCCACCGACGCGGCGAGTTCCGAAGGGGCGAATGACTCCGCCGGAGACGTCGACTCGGGGGATGCAGACACGGGCACCGATGGCGGCGTCGCGGACAGCGGCGACGACGGGTCGGGCGACGGCGGTACGACCGGCGCCGAGGTCCCGTTCGACGCAGGCCTGTGCGGCGAGGCCCCGCCGATGGGCGCTGCCGCCCCGCCCGGGCCCCCGGCGTACTCGGGCGGCGCGTGCCCGGCGTTCGTGCCCGGCTACAACACCGGCTTCACGGCGGGGGGGCTGGTCCGCGAGTTCGCCCTCATCGTGCCGAGCGACGCCGACGACACCGCCACGTACCCCCTGGTGTTCGCCTGGTACCACATCGCCGGCAACGCGATGGACTTCGTGAACGAGGTCGATGCCCAGGCCCTCGCCGACGAGGCCCGCGCCATCATCGTCATCCCGCAGGACTCCGGGATGTTCGAGGCCAAGTGGCCGAGCACGCCGCTGGACATCGGGCAGTCGGGCGTGGACCTGGCCATGTTCGACGACCTCTACGCATGCATCGCCCAGCAGTACGCGATCAACACCAACTGCGTGTCGTCGATCGGCGTGTCGGCCGGCGGTCTGTGGACGACGTACCTCGCCACCGTGCGTGGCCAACACCTCGCGAGCAACCTGACGATCTCGGGCGGGCATCCCACGGAGATCGTCGGGCCGTGGTGGCCGTTCGTCTCGCCGCGGCCCTACGCTGCCCTGGTGATGTGGGGCGGCCCGACCGACATGCTCGGGATCGACTTCAACGCCGCCTCGCTCAACCTCGTCGGCGAGCTCGCCGGTGCGGGCAACTTCCTGCTGCGCTGCGAGCACGCCGGCGGCCACGGGGTGCCGGCGCCTGGCGACGGCGATCCGCTGAAGACCGCACTGCACTTCGTCCGCAACCACCCGTTCTGGCTCGCCGGGGAGTCGCCGCTCGACATGGGTCTGCCGGACTTCTACCCGAGCTACTGCACCGTGATCTGACCTCGGTCGTAGGCGCTTCAGACCGGCGGGCGGCGGTGGGCCCAGGGGCGCGCGCGCTCGAGCTGCGCGCCGAGCCGCAGGAGCGTCGCCTCGTCGCCCATGCGCCCCATCAACTGCACGCCCAGCGGCAGGCCGTCGCTGCTCGTCGCCAGCGGCAGCGACAGGCCCGGCTGACCGGTGATGTTGGCGAGCTGCGTGTTGGGGTACGCGGCGAGCTGCGGGTCGACGAGCATCATCTCGCGGGCCCGCGTCGCGCCCAGGCGCGTGGGCAACCGCCGCACCACGGCGATGAGCGCCCGCTGGATCGCGGGCAGGGCGAACTCGCCGACGCGGGCCGGTGGGCGACCCAGCGTCGAGGTGATGAGGATGTCGTGATCGGCGAAGAACCGGCCCACGTGGCCGCAGGCCTCGGCGGCGGCGAACTGCAGGCCCACCATGTCGGCGGCGGAGAGCATGCGTCCGACCATCGCGGTCAACGCGGTCAGCGGCTCGATGTCGTCACCGGCCGGTCGTCCGACCAGGCGCTCGGCGAGCTCGACCTCCGCGGCGAGGTTCGCGGCCACCGTCGTCATCCACGAACGGATCACCGCGGCGCGATCGAACGCGGGGTGGGCCTCGACGACGTCGTGGCCGAGATCGGCGCACGCCTGCGCTGCGTCCTGCACGGCGCGGACGCAGGCGGGGTGGTTGGTGCCGTCGCCGAGGAACGTGCCGGGGTAGAACGCGATCCGCAGCCGCCCGGGATCGCGGCCGACCTCGTCGGCGAACGGGCGCTCGGGCGGCGGCACCATCGATGCGGCGCCGGCCTCGGGGCCCGCGGCGACGTCGAGGAGCAGCGCGGTGTCGCGGATCGTCCGCGTGAGCACGTGCTGCACCGTGAACCCCGACCACGACTCGCTGCGCGCCGGCCCGTTGGGCGTCCGCGCGCGGGTCGGCTTGAGCCCGACGAGACCGCAGCACGCCGCGGGGATGCGGATCGATCCGCCGCCGTCGCCGGCCCCCGCGATCGGCACCATCCGCGCCGCCACGGCGCAGGCGGAGCCGCCGCTCGAGCCCCCGGTGGTGTGCTCGCGGTTCCACGGGTTGCGCGTCGGGCCGTGCAGCGCGGGCTCGGTGATCCCGATGAGCCCGAACTCCGGCGTGTTGGTCTTGCCGACGAACACGAGGCCGGCGCGTCGCCATCGCTGCACGATCTCGGCGTCCTGCGTCGGGGTGAAGTGCTCGAGCAGGCGTGAGCCCGAGGTCGTCGGCACGCCGGCGACGTCCGCCATCAGATCCTTCAGCAGCATCGGCACGCCGCGCAGCGGACCGTCGGGCAGGCCGGCTTCGATCGAGGCCCGCGCCAGGTCGAACATCGGGCGGACGACGGCGTTGAGCGCCGGGTTGCGCTCCTCGATGCGCCGCCGCGCGGCGGACAGCAGCTCGGTGGGCGAGAGCTCGCCGCTTCGCACCAGCGCAGCCATTGCCGTGGCATCGAGCTCGTCGTATTCGCGCAGTTCCATCGCCGCCCGAGCGTCGCACGCCCGTGACGGCGTCGGCGCGGCCTCGCAGAGGCGACGACACGCCCCGTCCGTGGGCCCGCGAAGGGGATCGTCGCCCGCTGGCGTGCGGAAGCACCCATCGGGGTGCCGCGGGTCGGATCGGGCCCCCAAGACCCCGCGTGGCCAACCCAGCGCAGTTGCCGCTGACGACGCCGGATTCGCGGCTTGCCACGCCGGGCGGCGGCCTGTATGACCCGCCGCGCCCATGGCCACGCGCCCCGACGTCCGTAATGTCGCCATCGTTGCCCACGTCGATCACGGCAAGACGACGCTGGTCGACGCGCTGCTCGAGCTCGCCGGCGCCTTCGAGCGCAGTGAGGTCGGCCGCGAGCAGGCGATGGACTCGGGCGACCTCGAGCGCGAGCGCGGCATCACCATCACGAGCAAGCCGACGGCGCTGATCCACGGCGACATCCGGATCAACATCGTCGACACCCCCGGCCACGCCGACTTCGGCGGCGAGGTCGAGCGCGTGCTCAACATGGTCGACGGCGTGCTGTTGCTCGTCGACGCGGTCGAAGGCCCGATGCCGCAGACCCGCTTCGTCACCGAGAAGGCCGTCAAGCGCGGCCTGCCGGTCCTGCTGATGGTCAACAAGATCGACCGCGCGGCCGCCTCGCCGCACAAGGCCGTCGATCTCACCTTCGACCTGCTCGTGGCGCTCGGCGCCAGCGAGGCCCAGCTCGACTTCCCCGTGATGTTCGGCAGCGGCCGCGAGCGCTACGCGATGAAGGACCCCGAGGGCGAGCGGGGCAGCATCGGGCAGATCCTCGACATGATCGTCCAGCACGTGCCGCCGCCCGAGGTCGATCCGGCCGGGCACCCGGCGATGTGGGTGACGACGCTGCACCACGATCCCTACGTCGGCTTCCTCGCGATCGGTCGGGTCGCCAGCGGCCGCTTCGCCGTCGGCCAGCGCGTCGCGTTGATGCGACCGGTGCCGGTCGAGGCCGCCGAGGGCACCCAGCCCACGTGCGAAGAGGTCTTCCGCGTCACCAAGGTGCTCGGCTTCTCGGGCCTGCGCCGCTTCGAGCTGCCCGAGGCGATCGCCGGCGACATCGTCGCGATCTCGGGCATGGAGACCCTGCAGGTCGGCGACACGCTGACCTCCGAGCAGCCGGCCGAGCGCACGGTGTTCCCGGCGCTGACCGTCGATCCGCCGACGCTGTCGATCCGCATGCGCACCAACGACGGCCCGTTCTCGGGCCTCGAGGGCCAGTGGGTGACCTCCCGCAAGCTCCGCGAGCGGCTCTACCGCGAGGTGCGCTCGAACGTCGCGTTGCACGTGTACGACACCGACTCGCCCGACGAGTTCGAGGTCCACGGCCGCGGCGAGCTCCACCTCTCGGTCCTCATCGAGACCATGCGCCGCGAGGGCTACGAGATGTGCGTGGCCCGGCCCAAGGTCATCTTGCGCGAGGAGCACGGCCGCACGCTCGAGCCGTTCGAGCGCGTGCTCGTGCAGTGCGACAGTGACTACGCCGGCGCGGTCATCGAGCACATCGGCAAGCACGGCGAGCTGCTCACGATGGAAGAGGACGGCCCGGGCCGCACGCGCATGGAGTTCCGCGCCCCGACGCGCGCGCTCATCGGCTACCGCTCGGAGTTCCTGACCCAGACCCGCGGCACCGGCATCATCTCGTCGGTGTTCGACAGCTACGGCCCGTTCGGCGGCGTGATCAAGAGCCGGCCCAACGGCGTGATGATCGTGCTCGAGCGCGGTGAGACCTCGACGTACTCGCTGAACCGCCTGCAGGACCGCGGGCCGCTGCTCACCGGCCCGCAGATGAAGGTCTACGCCGGGCAGATCGTGGGCATCCACGCCCGCGACACCGACATCATCGTCAACCCGAACATCGCGAAGAAGCTGACGAACATCCGCACGACCGGCCACGACGAGAAGCAGTTCTTGACGCCGTTCCGCGTGCTGTCGCTCGAGCAGTCCCTCGCGTTCATCGCCGACGACGAGCTGGTCGAGATCACGCCCAAGAGCCTGCGGCTCCGCAAGCGGCTGCTCGATCACAACGAGCGCAAGCGGACCGAGAAGCGCTCCGTCGAGACCGTCGACGACTGAGGAACCATCGCGGCGTCCCGCCGCGCACATGTGCGCCGTCCCGAAGGCGGCCACGATCACATCGACGGACCTCGCGCCCGGCCAGGAAAAACCGCCTGCGACCTGGCCGCGGCCCGAGGGCGACCGTATGACGGGAAACGACCGCAGCCCCCCGGGGCAGCGCGCTTCCCCTCTCGGCCGCCGGATCGTGGCCGTGCACCCGCGATGACGCCCCCATGAGTGATCGGGACCAGGACTCCATTCGCCCCATGCGCCGCCTCGTGCCGGTCGACGACCTCGACGCCGCGGCCTCCCCCGATCCGACGTTGGCGACCGAGGGCACCTCCGGCGCGCTGTCGAGCTGGATCGGCGCGTGGCTCATGCAGCTGCGGCAGCACTGGCTCCTGGCCTCGGTGGTCGCGGTCCTCGCGGTCACGCCGGTGGCCGCGTACGCCGTGTTCGCGGTGCCCAGCTACACCTCGAGCGGCGTGCTGCAGGTCTCGACCCAGCAGGGCGGCCTCGACCCCATGCTCGATCTGCTCGGCGGCGGCGGCTCCGGCGAGATCGAGACCGAGGTCGAGATCATCCGCCGCCGCGAGTTCGTCCTGACGGTCTTGAAGGATCTGCGCCTGCAGGTCGCCGATCCCGAGGAGGGCGCCGCGCTCACCACCGACGCGTCGGTCAGCCTCGGCGGCCGCTCGCCCACACCGGACGCGCTGCAGCGCCTGCGCGCCGCGGTCGGCACCGCCGAGGTCGCGTCGCACCGATTCGCCTCCGTGTCGCTCGAGCTCGAGGGCGTCGACGACGCGACGGTCGCGGTCGAGCTCGTCGACGGCGAGCAGCGCGAGCAGCTCGAGCTCTCGGTCGGCACCGCCCTGTCGCACCCGGCGTTCACGCTCGACCTCGCCGAGCAGCCGCTCGCGGCGGGGGAGCGCCTCGCGATCCAGCTGGTGCCCGACGGCGAGCTGCTCGAGCGGGCGATGCCGGGACTCAACGTCGATGCGATGGGCGATCAGCTCAACCCGACGAACCTGGTGTCGATCTCGTTCACGCACCACGACCGCGACATCGCGAGGGCCGTCGTCGACGGCATCATGCAGCGGTACCTCGCGCAGAACCTCGACTGGCAGTCCGAGGGCGCGGCCAAGGCCGCGAGCTTCATCGAGCAGCGGCTCGATCAGGCCGAGACCGACCTGCGCGCCGACGAGGAGCGCCTGCGCGCCTTCGCCGAGAAAGAGGGCGCCGTCCAGCTCGACACCCAGGCGCGCGTGACGATCGAGAGCGCCGCGGCGCTGGAGGCCGAGCGGCGCCAGACCGAGCTGCAGGAGACCGTGCTCGGCTCGGTGATCTCCGGGATGAAGAGCCGCGACCGCGCCGGCGAGGGCGCGCACCTGACCGCGAACTTCTTCGACGACCCGATCCTCGGCGCGAGCATCGGCGCGCTGACCGAGGCCGAGACCCAGCACGCGGTGCTCGGTGCGACCCTGGCCGAGGATCATCCGCAGGTGCGCGAGGCCGGGCGCAAGCTCGCGCTGCAGCGCAAGGAGGTCGCCCGCCTGCTGAAGACCGCGCGGCAGAACGTGTCGGCGCGCCGGCACGAGATCGATCGCCAGTTGGGCGAGTTCTCGGCCGCGCTTGCCAGCTACCCGGCCAAGGACGTGCAGATGGCCCGGCTGCTGCGCGACGTCGAGGTCAGCCAGAAGCTCTACGGCTTCCTGCTCGAGCGCCACCGCGAGGCCGAGATCGTCGAGGCCTCGACGACCATCGACAAGCGCATCGTCGACGCCGCGAGCCTGCCCCACCGCATCACCACGCCGAAGCGTCCGCGCCTGTTCGCCACCGGCGCGGCCACGGCGGTGCTCGCGGCCTTCGGCGCGGTCTGGCTGGCGTACGCGCTGCAGCGCCGGCTCCACACCGTCGAGGCCATCAAGCGCGAGCTCCCGGTGGCGGTCTACGGCACCGTGCCGCAGCTCGGCTCGGTGAAGACCGGTCGCGCCCGCCTCGATCTCGAGTCCGTCTGGGGCGATGCCCACGGCGCCGCGGCCGAGGCGTTCCGCGCCCTGTGCGTCAGCGTCGAGCTCTCACCCGCGCGCGGCCGCGGCCGCGTGATCCAGGTGACCTCGAGCCAGCCCGGCGAGGGCAAGAGCACGGTGATCGCGAACCTCGCGGTCAGTCTGCGCAAGACCGGGGCGCGCGTGCTCGTCGTCGACGTCGATCTGCGCAAGCCGGTCCAGCACCGCCAGTGGAAGGTCGCGCGCGCACCCGGCTACGCCGAGCTCGTCGCCGGCGGCGCGAGCCCCGAGCTGTCGCGGCGCATGACCCAGCGCATCGAGGCGTGGGACCTCGATGTCATGCCGGCCGGCGCGCGCCTGCCCGACACCATGAGCTCGCTGATGAGCCCGCTGTTCGCGACCGCCGTCGAGCAGTGGTCGTCGCAGTACGACTTCGTGCTGCTCGACAGCCCGCCGGCGTTCGTCCCCGACACGA
This sequence comes from Nannocystaceae bacterium, assembly GCA_044344875.1. Taxonomy (GTDB): domain Bacteria; phylum Myxococcota_A; class Polyangia; order Nannocystales; family Nannocystaceae; genus Xiheibacterium. The sequence goes on along the minus strand of JBIJCC010000029.1, from coordinate 44,061 downwards.
CGATCATCTCGCGCTACGCAGACCTCGTGCTGGTCGTCGCGCGGCCCGGCGTGGTCGAGCGCGCCAGCCTCCGCCACGCGATCATGGCGCTGTCGCGGGTCCGCGTCGCCAAGGGGCTCGTGCTCAACGGCGTCACCCGTCGGCACTCCGAGGACTACTACGGGAGCGGCTACGCGTACCAGTACGGAGGGACCTATGGCGAGCCCGACGAATCTCGGCGCGCTGCGTCCTGAGGTCCTGGGCGCCGTGCGGCCCCAGGTCGCGCGGCCCGACGCCGGTGCGCCCTCGGGCGCGCTGTCCGGCCTGCGCCGCAACATCGGCTGGGCGCTCGGCGGCCGCGTCGTCTACGGCGCGACCCAGTTCGCGCTGCTCGTCGTGCTCGCGCGGCTCGGCGATGTCACGGCCGTCGGCGCCTTCGCATTCGCGCTGGCCTACACCGCGCCGGTGATGGTGTTCGCGAACCTCCAGCTGCGGAGCCTCTACGCCACCGACGTCGACGATCGCTTCGCGTGGTCGAGCTACGTCGCGCTGCGGCGCCGCGCCACCGTCCTCGCGACCGCGCTGATCCTCGTCTCGCTGACCGTGGTCCCCGCGTCGTCGGACGTGGCGTGGGCGACGGCCTGGATCACCCTGGCCAAGGCCTTCGAGACCGGCTCCGACCTCCAGTACGGGGTCTTCCAGCGCCACGGGCGGATGGAGCACTTCGGTCGGTCGCTCGCGGCGCGGGGCGTGGTCGGCGTCGCCGTGGTCGCGATCGTGCTCGCGGCCGGCGGCTCCCTGCCGTGGGCGATGGCGGCGATGGCCGCATGGTGGGGGCTGCTGTTGTTCGCCTACGACGCACCGATCGCGGCGCGGCTGCGGCCGGCGGTCGAGACGGCGGCGTTGGCCTCGGGAACCGTCGGTCAGCTGGCGTGGCAGGCGGCGCCGATGGGCCTGGTGTTCCTGCTCGACTCGCTGCACCAGAACATCCCGCGGTACCTCGTCGAGGCCGAGCTCGGCACGGCGATGCTCGGGTTGTTCACGCCGATGGTCTACATGATCACGATCGGCAGCGCCTTCGTTTTCGCGCTCGGTGCCCCCGCGGCGCCCGTGCTCGCGCGCCTCGCCGCCGATCGCGACGCGGACGGCTTCGGCCGGCTGGCGCGGCGCATCATCGGTCGCGGCGCGGCGCTCGGGGCCGTCGGCGTGCTCGCGACGGTGATCGCGGGCCGGCCCCTGCTCGCGGTGGCGTACGGCCCCGAGTATGCCGCGCAGGCCGACGCCTTCGTGTTCGTCGCGGTGGGCGGCGCGCTGCACTTCACCATGGTCCCGACGATCCTCGGCCTGACGGCCGCGCGGTGCCTGCGGATCCAGCCGCTGGTCTACGTCGTGGCGATCGTCGTGGCGAGCACCACGTGCGTGCTGCTCGTGCCGGCGCACGGCCTCGTGGGCGCGGCGATCGCCGGCGCCGCAGGCATGGCCGCCGGCACGCTGGTCGCGACGATGCTGCTCGGTCGGGTGATTGCGGTGATGCGTCGCGACGGTGGAGGCCGGCGTCCATGAACACCGCGACCGTGGCGTACTGGGGCCTGGCGCTGTTCCTCATCGTCGGACGGTGGAGCATCGCGCGCATCACCGGCAGCGACGCGAGCTACGCGCTCATCGAGCCGCGGTTCTGGTTCGTGCTGATGCTCTGCGCGATCGCCTTCGCGCCGATCCACCGGCCGCTCGCGCGGCTGCGGGGCGCGGCGCTCGAGGGCTGCCTCGCGATGCTCGCGTTCCTCGGCTACCACGTCGTCTCGGTGGCGTGGGCGCCCGATCTGGCGATGGCGTCGACCAAGGCGTTCGAGCTGGTGTTGGTCGCGGTGGTGATCGGCGCGCTTGTTCGGCTGACCCAGGTGCTGGGCGCCGACGAGGTCGCCGCCGGTCTGTGGCGCGCGCTCGTCGTGGTCTTCTCGATCTTCGCGTTCGTCGCCCTGGTCGGCAACCAGGGCGGATCGAGGCTCGCGGTACTCGGCGGCGGGCCCAACGTCTTCGGCCGCAACATGGCGCTGCTCGGGCTGTTCTGCGTGAACGCGCTGCTCCGCCGGGGCCTGCGCCCCGTGCCGATCGCGGGCCTCGGCGTCGCCGGCGTCCTCGTGCTCCTCACCGGATCGCGCGGTGCGATGCTGGCCAGCGGCGTCGGCACGCTCGTGCTGCTGTGGGTGCACCGGGTCCGGCCGTCGCGATTGCTGTGGCTGGCGCTCGGGGCGACCGTCGTGCTCGGGATCGTCGCCACCTATACCGACGTCGGCGAAGCGGCGGTCAAGATGTTCCGCGAGCGCGTCATCCGACTCACGTTCGAGCGCGAGTACGACAGCGGCCGCTCGGCCATCTTCGACAACGCGATCGCCCTGGGCTGGTCGGCGCCGGTCTACGGCGATGGCCTGGCCGGGTTCGCGGCGCGCGGCTACTTCGTCTATCCGCACAACATCGTCCTCGAGGCGTTCGCCGAAGGTGGCTTCGTCGGCGTCGGCGTCCTCGCGGCCGCGCTCGGGTTCCCGCTGCGCGCGATCGTCCGGCGTTGGGGCCGGCGACACGCCCTCGAGCTCGCGGCCTTCGCGGCCCTGCTGGCCTCCGCGCAGTTCTCCGGCGACTTCTACGACTCGCGGGGTGTGCTGGTGTTCGGGATGCTCGCGCTCCTCCGCGAGGGCGCCGGGCGCTGGGGTGCGGACCCATCGGTTCTGCCGTCGGTTTCGGGTCGAGGCACTGGCGCGCGCGCGTCCATGACCGCAAAGAGTTGTCGCACCCAGGGCTCGGAACCGCCGGCCGGAGGCTCTCGCCATGCACCGTGACACGACACGTCCGAGGGCCACAGGCCCCTACGCCCGTTGGGGCAAGCGTTGCCTCGATGTCGGCGTCTCGCTCGTGGCCCTCGTCACCCTGGCGCCGGTCGCCCTCGGCGTCGCCGCGCTCGTGCGCGCGACGATGGGCCGACCGGTGCTGTTCCGCCAGCGTCGTCCGGGTCGCGGCGGCAAGCCGTTCTCGATCATGAAGTTCCGAACGATGACCGACGCGCGCGGGCCCGATGGCGAGCTGTTGCCGGACGATCAGCGCTTGCCGCGGTTCGGCTTGCTGCTGCGCAAGACCAGCCTCGACGAGCTGCCGCAGCTCGTCAACGTGCTGCGCGGCGACATGAGCCTGGTCGGACCGCGACCGCTGCTGCAGCGCTACGAGGCGGCCTACACGCCGCGCGAGCGCACGCGCGGGCACGTGCGCCCGGGGATCACTGGGCTCGCCCAAGTCAACGGCCGCAACGCGCTGTCGTGGGCGAAGCGGCTCGAGTTCGACGCTTGGTATGTCGAGCACCTCTCGCTCGCGCTCGATCTGCGGATCGTCGCCGCCACCGTGGGCAAGGTCCTGCGCCGCTCCGACGTGCAGGCCGACGCTTCGCTCACCTACCTCGACGTCGAGCGCGCCGCCGCGACGGCGAGCTCGGGACGCGACGAGCGCGAGGCGGCGTGATGCAGCTCGACGTCCTCACACCGACCGACGCGTCGGCGTGGTCTGCGTCGCTCGCCGCGGCCGGCGAGCACGACATCTACCACGAGGCCTGGTACCACCAGCTGGCCGCGGCGAACGGCGAGGGGCGACCCGAGCTCGTCGTCGCGTCGACGGACGGACAGACCCTTGCGTTGCCGGTGTTGTTCCGCGCGATCGATCCGGCGCTGACCGGGGGCGTCGAGGGCCTCGAGGACGCGACGTCGGTGTACGGCTACCCGGGGCCGGTCGGCGCCGCGGGTGCCGATGCCGACACCATCGCGGCGCTCGACCGCGCCGTTCGGGGCTATCTCCACGGCCGTGGCACGGTGTCGGTGTTCTCGCGCCTGCATCCGCTGCTCGACCAGACCCGGTTGCTCGGCGATCCCGCCCAGGTGATCGCCGCCGGCGCGACGGTCTCGATCGATCTGCGCCCCACCGAGGCCGAGCAATGGACCTGCGTCCGCAGTGGCCACCGCAACGGCATCAATCGCCTGCGCCGCGCGGGGTTCACCTGCGAGCGCCGCGGCGTCGAGGCGCTCGACGTGTTCCTCGAGATCTACGAGGCGACGATGCGCCGGCTCGACGCCCACGCGTACTACTTGTTCCCGCGGCACCACTACGAGGCGCTCCTCGATCCGGCGCGCGGTGCCATGGAGCTGTTCGTGGTGGCCGATCCCGACGGCAAGCCTTGCGCCGTCGGGCTGTTCTCGGTGCGCTGCGGCATCGCCCAGTACCACCTGAGCGGCGCCACGCTCGAGCACCGCAAGCACGCCCCGACGATCCTCATGCTCGACGAGGCCCGGCGCTGGGCCGCGGCGAGCGGCGCGACGCGCCTGCACCTCGGCGGTGGGGTCGGCGGGGCGCAGGACTCGCTGTACGACTTCAAGGGCGGCTTCGGCGGGGGACGGCACGTCTTCCACCTCTGGAATTGGATCGCCCGACCGGAGGTCTACGGCGAGCTCGACGCGATGCGACGCGCTCGCACACCCGATCCGTCGGGCGCCTTCTTCCCCAGCTATCGCGCTCCGTAGGGCGGATTAAGGGCCGCCCAGGGCTTGCCCTTGCCACGGGCCGACGCGACATACGGGACTGGAGTCGAGTTCGATGGGACACCCAACCAAGCGCAGCTTCACGCAGACGATCGTCGGCGCCCTGGTCGGGCTCGCGTTGGTGCCCGGCTGCGCGGCGGGTCGCTTCCACTACGGCGACCACGAAGAGGACGTCTACGGCTTCGAGTCGCGCGACCTGGAGCAGCTCATCGCCGACGGCGCCACGCCGGTGCAGATGGAGCAGGTCGCGTACGACTTCAGCGACGGGCGCGACGAGTATCGGCTCGGCCGCAACGACGTGCTCGACATCTCGATGCTCGGCCACCCGGAGATCGGCAGCCGCGAGTCGACGCCGGGCAATCGCCTCGGCATCACCGTGCGCAAGGACGGCAAGGTGTGGCTGCCCGTGATCGGCCCCGTCGTCGCCGAGGGGCGGACCCTGGTCGAGTTCGAGGCCGCGCTGCGCGAGGCCGCGGCGCGCTTCTACGTCGACCCACAGGTGAGCGTCGAGATCCTCAAGCACGAGTCGCAGAAGTTCTTCGTCGTCGGCGAGGTGCGCACGCCCGGGGCGTTCCCCGTCGACGGCGACACCACCCTGCTCGAGGCGCTCACGCTCGCCGGCGGCGTGCCCGAGACCGGCGACCTCATGTCGGGCACGATCGTCCGCGACGGCCAGCCCCTGCCGATCGATCTGCACGACCTGGCGAAGCGCGGAGACCTCCGGCACAACGTCTTCATGCGCGCCGGCGACGTCGTCTTCGTCCCCGACAACGCAGACCAGAAGGTCTTCGTGCTCGGCGAGGTGAAGAACCCCGGCGTCGTGAAGGTCCAGCGCGGCCGCATGACGCTGGGCGAGGCCCTCGCGACGACCGGTGGACCGACGCCGGCCAAGTCGCGGCGCGAGCTGTCGGTCATCCGCGGCGGCTTCGCCAAGCCGGTCGTCTATCGCATCGAACTCGAGGAGGCGCTGCTGCTCGACGAGCAGATCCTGCTGCGTCCGGGCGATCGCGTCGTCATCGCGCCCACCGGCCTCGCCACCGCGAGCCGCTACATGGAGCAGTTCCTGCCGTTCCTCATGGGTGCCCAGGCCCTCGGGCTCGCGGCCCAGGGCGGCGTCAACGTGGCGAACCAGGCCGCGGCCGCGAACGCGGCGGCGAGGTAGCCGCATGCAGCCGATCCCCATCCTGGTGTACGGCTCCGGCGGCTTCGGTCGCGAGGTGGCGTGGCTCGCCGAGGAGTGCAGCGTCGGCCAGGCGCGCTACCCGGTCAGCGCGTTCGTCGACGACGACGCGTCGACCCATGGGATCGTGAACGACATCCCGGTGATGGGCTGGGATGCGGCGACGCGGGCGTTCCCCGACGCGCGCATGCTCGCGGCCGTCGGCAGCCCACAGGTGCGCGCCGAGATCGTCGCGCGCTCGGCGTGGGCGACGACGCGCCTGGTCCATCCCTCGGTGCTCCACTCGCGGTTCGTCGAGATCGGCGAGGGCACGGTGATCTGCGCCCGCACGGTGCTGACGACCAACATCGTGCTCGGACGTCACGTGCAGATCAATCTGTCGTGCACCATCGGCCACGACGTGGTGATGGGCGACTACTCGACGCTCGCACCCGGCGCGCACATCTCCGGCTGGGTGCACATGGGCGCGCGCGTCTACGTCGGCACCGGCGCGGTGATCTTGCCGGGAACGCCGGGGGCGCCCCTGGTCATCGGCGACGACGCGGTCATCGGCGCCGGCGCGGTCGTTCGCGCCTCGGTCGAGCCGGGGACGACGATGGTCGGCGTCCCGGCCAAGCCCACGCGCGCCCGCTGAGGTCCCGCGTCAGGTGGCCGTCGCCGCGCGGGCCGGTCGCAGGCGATCGATCCAACGGCGCAACTGGTTGCGGTGGACGCCGAGCCCCCGCGCGCACGCGGAGATGTTGCCGTCGTAGCGACGCAGCGCAGCTTCGACGACCTCGGGATCGGCGAGGGGATCGCCCAACGGACGGGCTGCGCCGCCGTCCTGCGCCGGCAGGTCCTCCGCGCGCAGGTGCGTCTCGCGGCGCAGCGCCGCCTCGGTCGCGGCGCGACGCACCGCGGCCCGCAGCTCGCGGACGTTGCCGTCCCAGCGCCGCAGCGCGCAGGCCTCGACGAACTCCGGCGAGGGCAAGGCTGCGTCGGGGAGCGCCCCGAGCTCGCGGGCGATGTGCACCGCGAGCTCCTCGCCGCGCTCGCGCAGCGGCGGGATCACGACCGTGAAGCCCGCGATGCGATAGAAGAGATCGGCGCGGAACGTCCCGCCGCCGATCTCGGCGGCGAGGTCCCGGTGCGTGGCGCTGACGAGGGCGAACTCCACGGGCGTCGCCCGGTTCGCGCCCAGCGGCGTGACCTCGCGGCACTCGAGCACGCGCAGCAGCTTGGCCTGGACGGCGGCCGGGAGCTCGCCGATCTCGTCGAGGAACAAGGTGCCGCCGTGCGCCGCCTGGATCAGGCCGTCGACGTCGGCGACCGCGCCGGAGAACGCCCCGCGGCGGGCCCCGAACAGGATGCGCTCGGCGAGCTCCGCCGGGATCGCGGCGCAGTTGACCGCGATGAACGCCCCGCGGCGCGCGGACGTGGTGTGGTAGCGCCGCGCTGCGACCTCCTTGCCGCTGCCGCTCTCGCCCTGCAGGTGCAGCGCGAGGCCGCCGTGGGCTGCGGCGTCGATCCGCTGCCACGCGGCGCGCAGGGCGAAGCCCGCCACGGTGCCGTCGGACTCGACGAACGCGACCGGCGGTTGGTCGCCGACGTCGGCGATCGGCACGAACACGCACGCGCCGACGCGAAGCGTTCTCGGGATGCCGCGCCACGGGCCCGCGATCCGTCGACCGTCGACCCACGTGCCGTTGCGGCTGCCGAGATCGTCGATCATCCACACGTCGCCGGCGACCCGCACCCGCACGTGCTGTCGCGAGACCTTCTCGTCGTTCACGACCAGGCCGCACTCCGACCCGCGGCCGATCACCAGCCCGGCGTCGCCGATCGGGAACACGCGACCGATCGGCAGGGGACCGCAGGCGAGCGTGAGCGCGGGGCGTGGGACGTGCTTCGCGGCGCCGGACCGGCTGGCCTCGTCGAGCGTCGCCGCGGTGCGGACGGACTCGTGGACGGGCGCCGCTGCGGCTCTGCCGGCCGGGGCGCGATCACGGGGACAGGGGGCGAAGGACGAGCGCGGAGGTGCGGCGGGATCCGTCGAAGCCATGCATGGAGAGTACGGGCGGTCGCGGCCCGATTCTGCATCAGTCGGGGCTATCCGAGCCATCGACGCCGTCGATGGGGTCGGTCGGCCGTCGTGAGGCGACGAGGGGCCCGGGCGAACGCGCGGACCCCTGCGGCGCATCGACGCGGTGATCAGCACTCGCAGTCGTGGACGATCGTGCAGTCGAAGCAGTAGTTCACCGAGGCGCAGCCCTGGGGACACGCATTGGGGTTGCCGGCGGTCGCGGGTCCATCGCACTGCTCCGGGAACTCGACGATCCCGTTGCCGCAGCCGAACTCCGGCGGCTGCGCGGGGACGCCGAACGTCGCGAGCCCGGCCGGGCCGAGCCGTCCGTCCTGCACGCGCGTGCGGACCTCGATGCGCAGGGCCTCGGCGTCCTCGGGCACGTCGTAGTCGTGCGTGGCGAAGACGGCGTACGGCTCGACGCTGCTCGAGAGCAGCGCGTTGGTGTCGGCGTCGAAGAACGACACCTCGTAGCTCGCGCCGCGCAGCGAAAGGTCCTCCCACCGGCATCGCATCTGTTCCTGGTCGTCGGGGAACGTGCAGCCGACCCCGACGGGCGCGAACAGGTCGCCGACGACGTCGTCCACGTCGTCGGGATCGAGACCCGAGGCCAGGCCGGGCGCCGGCTCGAGGCAATCCGCGCCGTCGAGGTGCAGCTCGATGAGGTTGCAGATCTGGGCGTCCGGGACGTCCTGGGCCTGCATCGCCGACACCGCGGCGGGCAGCACGTTCTCGAGGCGCAGCGTCGGCAGGAGCCCGGCGTCCGCCGACCAGTCGACGAACATCTGCACGAGCCCCGACCCGTGCAGGTGGACGACCTCGTCGTTCTGCCGCGGCGCGTCGAATGCACCGGGCAGCCGCGCGAACGGTACGCCGTTGCCGTCGCGCATCGCGATCCAGGCCGCGCCGTTGTTCGGCCGCATCGCCGGCGACGACGTCGGGTGGCCGTCGACCATGTCGTGGAGCACTCCGACGAAGCCGGCGACCGCGGCGTCGAACAGCGCGTCGTCGTGCTCGGGCAACCCGGCGTCGAAGAAGTCGGGGAAGCGTTGGTTGGTCTCGAGGCAGTCGTCGAAGCTCGCGTCACACGAGAGCATCGTGCCGCGGTTGTCGATGAGGTGGGCGAACGAGGTGTCGGGCTCGACGTAGCTGAGGGCGCCCGCGGTCTGGCTGGCGAAGAAGTCGGCGAAGCCCTCGCTGATCCAGCTCGACTCGTCCTCGACGCCGCGGGCCCCGGCGGTGTGGAGGATCATGTCCTGCCACGCCCACTCGAACCGGTACTGGCCGCCGGTGTCGTCGGTGTCGGCGAAGGCGGTGCCGTGGCGCATCAGGCTGCACAGCGCGACGTGCCCGTACTCGTGGGTGAACCCGGCACGGGTGCGATTGAAGTCGTCGGCGAAGGTCCCGGGCATGACCACGTCGATGTTGAAGAACAAATCGGCGATGCCCGCGATGGTGCCGGGCAAGTCCGGGATCAGCTGCACCCACTTCGCGCCGTAGAGGCCGGCGCACGGGGCGTAGGCCTCCTCGACGCCATCCGAGGTCTTGGCCGAGATCAAGTTCGCGACCGGCCCGGTGAGGATCTTCGCCTGGTGCATGCTGTCGTGGCCGGCGACCTGGTCGAGCCAGAGGTAGCCCTCGATCGCCTGCACCAACCACCCCATCCGCGGGTTGCGGACCTCGAACACCATCGACGGATCGATCGTGTCGATGACGCCGGAGATGCACGCCTGGGTCGCGAACGGCGGCGCGACCATGACCTTCGCCGCGTCGGTGGCCAGCTCGGCGCACAGGTGATAGTCGCGATCGGTGCGGAGGTTCAGCACGGCGGTGTTCTGGGGGCCGATCTTCGCGTAGCGCTTGGTGCCGTGCTCGGGGTTGGCCACGAGCCGGATGCCGCGCAGGTCGACCGGGCCGCCGCGCGCCGTCCCCCACGCGCGGACCATGTCGCGCCGGGTCGATGGATCCGCAGTGCCCGCGAACACGGGATCGGTCTCCTTCACCACGGTCTTCACGGCGAGCTCGGCGTTCTTCGGGTCGCGCCAGACGACGAACGTCTCGGTCGCCGACCTCAGCTCGTCGCGGGCCAGCTCGACCAGCTCGGCGCGGCGGGCGAAGTACTCGGCGTCGTCGGCGGCCTCGGACTTGTCCGCCGGCACGGGCCGCGGTTCGTCGAGCGCGATCCACTCGTGGCCCTCCTCGACGAGCATCGACCACGACAGGCGCGAGCCGGTGTCCTCGGCGTCGCGGGCCTTCTCGTCGGGGACCTCGCGCAGGATCACGCTCGCGAACACCGGCGCGCCATCGCGGGCACTGGCCAGCATCGCCTCGTAGACCGCAGCCGGCACGATCGCGAATGCGAAGACGCCGCGCTCGTCGTGCGCGGGCTCGCGGAAGATTCCCTGGGGCGACTCCTTGCTCGGCTCGCGCAGCTCGTCGCCGAACAGCGGTTGGGCCTCGGCGTGCAGTCCCAGCTCCGACAGCATCGCCGCGTCGCGCTGACTCCGGAGCTCGATCATCGCGTAGTGGAGCGCCGGGTTTCCGTCCGAGCCGGTGCGCTCGAGCTCGCGTTCGGCCTCGACGAGTTTGCCGTCGGCGCGAAGGACCGGCCGGGCGAGCTCGGCCGCGCCCTCGCGCAGCGCCGCGACCTCGTCGGTGGTCATGGCCGGGACCGACTCGATCGCATCGCCGAGCTCGACGGTGGGGAACTCGCGGCCACGCGGCTCGCTCGACGCGGCGCCGGGGCCCGCGTCGTCGGTGGGGTCGACCGTCTGGGCGCACGCGGCCGGGCCTAGGGCGAGGATCCACAGGAGTCGGACGCGGGAAAACCGAGGGGAGGGGGTGGTGATGCGCATGCCGTGGTGCTTCGCAATCGCGACACCACCCGCCGCGTGCCCGCGCTGGCGCGTGCTTCCGCGGGGTTGCGTCGCGTTCGACCGGTGCGGACGCGTGGCACGTGCCACCGCCGTGCCGGCACTGGCCATGGTCGGGCGTGGGCCCGCGACGTCCGGAAACCGAGGGCCCGCCGGTTGCCACCGGCGCAGCTCGTGGACGATGATGCCGGTCGAGACCTTCGATGACCGGTGGCACGACGCGACGAGGCTTCCTGCGCACCGGCGTCGGTGCGGCGCTGTCCACCACCGCGTGCCGGCCCACGGTCGGCGCGGAGCGGGCGCCCGAGGGCACGCCGCGCGACCCCGAGGATCCAGCGCGCGAGCGGGTCCGCGTCGACACCACGGTCAACGGCGGCGCGCGGGCCTTCGACGTCGGCCCCGACGACAGCGCGCTCGAGGTCGTGCGCGCCACCGGCCTGACCGGGGCCAAGCACGGCTGCGGCCACGGGGCCTGCGGCGCATGCACGATGCTGCTCGACGGCACGCCGGTGACGACGTGTCTACTTCCGGCGACGTCGCTCCACGGGCGCAGGGTCCAGACCGTCGAGAGCCTCGCGAACGGCGACGCGCTGCACCCGATCCAGCGCGCGTTCATGGTCGAAGATGCGCTGCAGTGCGGCTACTGCACGCCGGGCTTCGTGGTCGAGGCGGCGGCCTTCTACGATCGCTGGCGCGCCGAGCACGGCGCCACCGAACCGAGCCGCGACGAGATCGCCGCGGCGCTGGCCGGCCATCTGTGCCGCTGTGGCTCGTACGAGGCCATCTATCGCGCGGTGGGCCGGGCGTGCGCGGGGACGATCCCCGCGGGCGCGGCCGCGGCCCGCGTCGACGCCCGCGACAAGGTCTGCGGCGCAGCGATCTACACCGTCGACGTACGCGTGCCGGGGATGCTCCACGCCAAGGCCCTGCACGCGCCGTGGGCCCACGCCCGCGTGCGTCGGATGGACTGGTCGAAGGCCCTCGCGCTGCCCGGCACCCGCGGCGTCGTCGATCTGCTCGGGCCCTCGCGCCTGGTCCGGCACGCCGGCCAAGAGTTGCTCGCGATCGCGGCGGTCGACGAGGCCACCGCGGCGCGGGCGATCGCGCTGGTCGAGCTCGACGTCGACGTGCTGCCGCCGCTGCTGACGATCGAGGCCGCGACGGCCCCCGGGGCCGCGCCGATCTACCCGCGGGGTGATCGCCGTGACCTGCCCAACGCGACCGAGGGCCCGCTGCTGCCCGAGCGCTGGGACGGCAACCGCCGCGGGCCGCTCGATCTGCTGTCGAAGCGCGGCAACAAGGCCGAGCGGTCGATCGAGGAGGCGCGGAGCGTCGGCTTCGTCGCCGACGGCACGTACCACACGCAGGTGCAGTGCCACAGCGCGCTCGAGCCCCACGCCGCGGTCGCGAGCTGGGACGGGCCCAAGCGCCTGCTGGTGTACCTGTCGACCCAGGGCGTGCACGCGATGGCCCAGGATCTCGCGCAGCGCTACGGCCTGCGCGACGAGGACGTGCGGGTGGTCGCGCAGCACGTCGGCGGGGGCTTCGGCGCCAAGGCGACGCTGCAGGGCGAGGCCGTGATCGCGGTCGAGCTGGCGAAGCTGTGCGGCGCGCCGGTCCGCTACGCGCTCGATCGGCGCATGGAGATCATGATCGGCGGCAACCGACCCGGATCGACGATCGAGTGCGCGGTGGCGACCGATCGCGCCGGCGAGCTGGTCGGCATGCGGGCCAAGGCGACGAGCACGGCCGGCATCGCGGTCGGCACCGTCACCAGCATCCTGTTCCGCATCATCTATCCCGAGGCGCCGCGCGAGCTCAGCGACTTCGACGTGGTCACCCACGCGCCGCCGGGCAAGCCGTTCCGCGGGCCCGGCGGGCCGCCTGCGTTCTTCGCCCTCGAGCAGACGATCGACGCCCTCGCGCACGCCCGCGGCGAGGATCCGCTCGTGGTGCGCAAGCGCTGGGATCCGAACCCCGCCCGCAAGCCGCTGTATGCGTGGGCCGACGCGATCCCGGCGTGGCGCGATCGCGGCGCGGTCGGGGCCGACACGGGCCGGCATCGCCGCGGCATCGGGGTCGCGTGCGGGGCATGGTTCGCCTTCGCCGAGCCGCGCGCGCGCGTGCAGCTCGAGAACACCCCCGACGGACTCGTCGCGTCCTCCTCGACGCAGGACATCGGCAACGGCGTGCGGACCTCGATCGCCGAGCTCGTCGCGAAGCGCTTCGGCCTGCGGGCCGACGAGATCTTCGTGCGCATCGGCGAGTCGAACTTCGTCCACGGCCCCATGGCCGGCGGCTCGCGGACGACCTCGTCCATCGCGGGCCCGTGCGAGGCTGCGTGCGACGAGCTGCAGGCCGAGCTCGTCGACGTCGCCTCGCGGCGCTGGCGGTTGCAGAAGGCCGAGCCCACCGCGGCGGGCGTGCGTCACGAAGGCGGCGTGATCCCGTGGCGCGACATCTTCAAGGTCGCGCCGAAGATCGTCGTCGTCGGCCACCGCCCGCGCGACAAGGGCGGCTTCTTCCTGCCCCCGATCCAGGGCATCGCCGCGGAGCGCTACGTGTCCGGATCGATCCAGTTGTCGCAGGTCGAGGTCGACACGCGGCTCGGCAGGGTCCGCGTGCTCGAGAGCTGGATCGGCCTCGGCGTTGGGCGCATCGTGTCGCCGGCGCTCGCCCGCAGCCAGGCCGAGGGCGGCGTCATCCAGGGCATCGGCTACGCGTTGTACGAGGAGCGGCGGCTCGATCCGCGCGCGGGCTTCCTGCTCACCGCGGGGCTCGAGGACTACCGCATCACCGGCATCGGTGACGTCGGTCCGATCCACGTGCACTTCGACGAGCACGGCTACGAGAAGGTGCCGGGGCACAACGTGGGCCTCGGCGAGCTGGTGACGCTCACGCCTGCGGCCGCGATCGCGAACGCGGTGTATCACGCGACCAAGTGGCGACCGGACAGCCTGCCGCTGCGCCCCGATCGCGTGCTGAAGGGACTGGGCCGATGATCCGCTTCGCTTCGGACCTGGCGGCGGCGCAGGGCGGCGACGGGGAGATCCGCGCCGGCGGAACCGACCTGCAGGAGCGCCGCCGCATGCACGGCGCGGCGGGACCACTCGTGGATCTCCGCGACGCGACCGACGGTCGCGCGATCGAGGTGGGTCCCGACGGTGGCGTGCGCATCGGGGCGCTCGTCACGATCGCGGAGCTCGCGGCCGACGCGGGCGTGCGCGCGGGCTACCCCGGCCTGGCGCAGGCGGCGGGTGGGCTCGCGACGCCGCAGATCCGCGCCGTCGGGACGGTCGGCGGCAACCTGCTGCAGCACACCCGCTGCTGGTACTACCGCGCGCCCGAGGCCGAGTGCCTCAAGCGCGGCGGCTCGACTTGCTCGGCGCGCAAGGGCGATCACCTGTGGCACGCGTGCTTCGATCGCGGGCCCTGTGCGTCGGTGCATGCGTCGACGCTCGGCATGGCGCTCCTGGCCTACGACGCGCGCGTGACCGTGCTCGGCGCGAGCCTGGCGACGGTGGCCGAGCTCTACGGCGACGGCCGCGACGCGACCAAGCACAACCTGCTGCCGGACGGCGCCGTGCTCTCGGGCGTCGAGCTCGACGCGCCGCGCCGCGGCGAACGATCGGTGTACCTGCGCGTGATCTCGCGGGCGCGCGCCGAGTGGCCGCTGGTCGAGGTGCTCGTGCGCCTCGGCGTCGAGGCGGACGCGGTGGCGTGGGCCAAGGTGGCCGTCGGCGCCGTGGCCTCGGTGCCGCTGCGGCTGGCCCATGTCGAGGCGGCGCTCGTCGGCGCGCCCGCGACGCCCGAGGCGATGCTGGCGATCGCCGCGCTCGCACGCGAGGGCACCGAACCCCTGCCGATGACCGGCTACAAGGTCGACCTGCTCGAAGGCGCCGTCGCGGACGCTCTCGAGCAGGCGCTCGTCGAACAACCAGTGGGGGGCGCGTGATGGACCTGTGTCGACATCTGCGGTGGAAGACCTTCTCGCGGCAAGACGGCGATCCCGAGGCGATCGAGGCCTCGCTCGCCCGCGGGCAGGTGCCGTTCTCGTGCCTGCGCACGTGCCAGGCGTGGGGGCCGGACGATGACGTGGTCGCGCCCGAGCGGTGCTCGGCCGCGCGGGCGTGCTTCGAGCGCGACAGGCTTGGGCGGGACGTGAGCTAGTTCGAGCTGGTTCGTCAGCTCCGCCGCACGCACGCCTCGAAGTTCGGCACGTGCCGCCCCCGCACCCTGCGGTGGATCGAACGCATCACCCGCAGCACCGCCGCCGACAGCGGCAGCGCTAGCGCGGTCTCGTAGATCGCCGCGTTGCGCAGCTCCTGCGTGACCGCCAACGCGCACGCCGACCGCTTGTCGGTGGGCACCTCGATCTCCGTGCGGTTCCACAGCACCGGCGCGTCGCCGTAGCCGCGGCGGATCGCGAGCTTCACCAAGCGTCGCTCGTGGCGTCGCTTCTGTCGGAGCGTCGCCGGGAACGGTCGGGCCTTCTTCAACGCGGGCACGGCGAGGATTGCCTCGTACATCGCCTCGGTCCGGCGGACGTCGTCGATCGCGGTCCACAGCGCCCGCTGCTCGCCGCCCGAGGGCGGGACCGCGAGCAGGGCGACCATCGCGAGGCTGCAGCAGGGCATGCCGCGATGGTCGCACGACCACCGCCGCGGCTGCACGTCAGGCGGAGGGCCCGATCAGGCGGTGGGCCGGAAGAGCTCGGCGGCGATCGACGCGGCGTCGCGACCGTCGCGGGCGAGCACGCGCGCCGTGGCGTCGTCGAGATCGCTGGCGCACGCGATGAGTTCGAGGAACCACGCGCGCTCGAAGCCGGTGGTCTTGGCCCCGCGGATCCGCTCGATGAGCATCGCCCAGTCGGCGTCCGACGCGACCACGCGCGGCGTCGGCGGGCTGATCGCGAGGCAGGCCAGCGTCTCGGTGCCGACGGCCGCGGCCGCGCTCACCACCTCGTCGGCGGAGAACTCGTTGGCCGTGCTCTCGTTGAGGCTGTCGACCAAGAAGCCCGGGTCGAGCCCGATGCGCGCGCTCTCGACGATCGCGTCACACAGCTTGCGGACATGGGCGACGGCGCCGGGATCGAGACGGGGAACCGACATCGCCGCGGGTAGATTCATCGACGACCGGAGTCTACCTGCCGCGCGCGTCGCCGCAAAAACTCGGGATCGATCGGGGGTCCCGGCAAAGAGCCGGGCCGAGGGGCGCACTCCCATACGCCCTCGACCCGGCTGCGGGCTGACGATGGACCGATTCCCGGAGACGACCCTGGAGGTGCCGCTCCACCCGACTCGCGTCGGACGACGACGGTACGGGCTCGCCCCTCACTCGGATCGACAGAAAATTTCCCGAAGCCGCGGGTGATCTGCCAGGGCCGATCCGCACGCCCGCCGATTGCCGTAGACGCGCGGCCGCCCCCCCCTTAGAGTCGAGCCGTGACGCGACCCTCCATGCGCGACACTCCTGCGGAGGTCGATGCGATTTTCCGTACGCTCCCGGCGCGCCTGCGTGTCGATCGCGTGGAGGGCTACCGCGGCGTCTTCCACTTCGAGATCCGCGAGTCGGCGACGCCGGCGTGGACGGTGACGATCGCCGACGGTGCGTGCACGGTCGACGCGGGCTTCAACGGCGAGCCGACCTGCAACGTGACGATGGACGAGACCACGTTCCTGAACATCGAGACCGGGCGGCAGAACCCGATGATGGCCTTCGTGAAGGGCCGCATCCGGGTGACCAACGTCGGGCAGATGCGCCGCTACGAGCGGGCCTTCTATCGCTTCCACGACGTGCCCGACGACGGCTGAGGCGCCGCGTCGCCGCGCGTCCCGTCGACCCGTGGGCGGCCCAGCCGCCGGACGGTCCGGACGCGGGCCGGAGCCGGCGCCGATCCGCCGGCCCCCCGGCGCCGTAGTCCCTGTGCAAGGCCGAAGGTGGCCGAAAGGAGTGGGACGTCGCGGCTTCGATGATGGCGCAATTGACCAGTCAACTGACGGTGACGTACCGTCCACGGCACATGGTGTCGGTGTCGCCTAGTGCGCAGACCTCCGAGCTCGACGACGTCGAGCTCCTACGCGAGGCAGCGCGGGGCGAGGTTGCAGCGATCTCGATCGTCTACGATCGGTTCGCAGGTCTGCTCCTGTCGATGGCCGAGAAGATCCTTGCGGACCGCGCCATGGCAGAAGATCTGGTCCACGATGTCTTCCTCGAGGTGTGGCGACACGCCGCGAGCTACGACCCCAGCCGCGGCAGCGTCCGCACCTGGATGCTCGTCCGGCTCCGCAGCCGCGCTCTCGATCGCATGCGCTCGGCCCGGACGCGGCGCGAGGTCGCGACCGACGATCACCACGAGCCGACCGCGACGCTGGTCGACGGGGACCGCGAGGATCCGTCGCTCGAGCCCGATCGCAAGTCGGTCCGACGCGCCCTCGCCGAGCTGCCGACCGAGCAGCGCGAGGTACTCGAGCTGGCCTACTTCCATGGATTGACCTCGTCCGAGATCGCCGAGCGCATGGGCTCGCCCGTCGGCACCGTGAAGTCGCGGACCGCCGCGGCCATCGCCAAGCTGCGCAGCCTCATGGAACGCGCCCCGAAGGAGGCGGTGCGATGACCGAGCACGACGACGAGTTCGACCCCGAGCTGCTCGACCTGCTGAGCGCGGGCCTGTCGCCGGCGCCGCCGCCCGCGGGCCTTCGCGCCCGCCTGATGCAGCGCGTCGGTGGCTCCGAGCGGTACCTGCCCTTCCTCGATCGACTGATCGGCCTGTTCGACCTCCCCGAGTCCGAGACCCGGCGCGAGATCGACGCGATCCTCGATCCCGACGCCGAGTGGGAGTCGATGGTGCCGGGCTGCCTCTTCCGCGACTTCGACGGCGGCCCCGGCATCGGCGAGGCCCACGCCGGCCTCATCCGCCTCCAGCCCGGGCACGTGTTCCCGAGCCATCGCCACGTCGGCGAGGAGCGCGTCCTCATGATGCAGGGCCGCGTCGTGGACGAGCACGGCACGGAGTACCGGGCCGGCGACGTCATCGTCAGCGCCGACGGCAGCGAGCACGAGCTGCGCGCGATCGGTGATCAGGAGGTCGTCTACGCGGCGGTGGTGGTGGCGCTCGAGTTCAAGGGCGACGACGACGACCCCTGATCGCGGCGTCGCGGCCGCCGAGAAAAAAAGTGCGTCCCGGGTCGGAAACGCCCTGGGACGCGGTGTCTATGGCGTGGGAACTCCAAGCGAGGCCGCGGTCCCGTTCGCACCGGGGGGGCGCGGACGGGACCGTTGGCCTCCTCCCCGTGTGGTCCGATCGGCGGCCAGAGCCGTCGCCGCCGTGATCACGGCGCCTCGCCGTCGAGGACGAGGGCGCGCCAGGTCTCGAAGGCGACCAGCATCCACAGCTTGAGGCCGTAGCGGCCGCCGGGCTGCTCGCGGTCGTAGGCGAGGATCTGCGCGATGCGTGGGTACGACCACAGCCCGTGCTGCTCGACGCGCCGGCGCGAGAGCAGCGCCCGGGCATGGCCGCGCATCTCGCCGAGGAACCAGTCGTGGACGGGCACCCGCATGCCGCTCTTCGGGCGGGCGATCACGTCGGCGGGCAGCGCGTCGGCGTAGGCCCGCTTGAGGACCCACTTCTCGACGCCCGCGCGGAGCTTCATGGCGCCGGGCATCGCGAACGACAGCGCGACGAGGCGCGGGTCGAACAGCGGCGACTGGATCGCGACGTGGGCGGCCGCGGTCATGCGCTCCACCTTGGGCAGGATCAGGTGCGCGCCCTTGAGCCGGATGTTCGCCGCCTGCAGCTTGCCGAGCAGCGTGGGCGGTCGATCCGCGTGCAGCCGCGGCGTCAGCGGTGCGACGAGGTCCCGGTCCGGATCGATCTGCGCCCGCGCCTCGGGGCTGAGCAGCCGATCGAGCTCGTCGTACGCGCGGCGGAAGCTGGTCAGGTAGGCGCGCTCGCGGCTGCCCGGCCCGTGGTCGACGCCGCCGTACCAGTGCGACAGCATCATCGGCAGGTTCTTCGGGCCGCCGAACACCGGGTCGCCCCCCTCGCCGTTGAAGACGAGCTTGGTCGTGGCGGCGACGCGGCGCGACAGCTCGAAGTTCGGGACCGTGATCGGATCGCCGATCGGATCGTCGAGGTGCCAGGCGACCTCGCGGAAGCGCGGCAGGAACTCGCGCGGCCGCAGGGCGACCTCGTGGTGCTCGAGCCCGAGGTGCGACGCCACGGCGCGGGCGTAGCCGAGCTCGTTGGGCAGCTTGGCGCCGAAGTGGATCGAGAAGCTGTGCACGCGGCCCGCGGCAGCGCGGGCGAGCTCGACGGCGACGACGCTCGAGTCGAGACCGCCGGAGAGGTAGAGCCCGATCTCGCCGCGCTCGGGGATCCGCTCGCGGCAGGCCTGCGCGAGGGCGTCGGCGGTGCGGGAGCACCACGTGGCCTCGTCGATGGAAGGGTCCTCGTCGATCGACTCGAAGTCGAAGAACGCGTGCTCGCGCGGGCCGGCGTCGTCGAGCACCAGCGCGCGGCCACAGCCGAGGGTGAAGACGTCGGCGAGCATCGTGTTCGGCGGGAAGACGAAGCTGCACGCGAGGTACTGCGCGAGCGCGGGCAGGTGCAGCCGCCGCGGGAACCCGGGCAGACGCCACAGACCCTTGGGCTCGCTGGCGAAGAGCACGCGGTCGCCGAGGCGTCCCCACGCGAGCTGACGCAGGCCGACGTGATCGCGCGCCAGCGTGAGGCGCTCGGGCTCGAGGATGGCGGCGATCCACGGCGGCGAGAGCGAGGTGAAGGCCGCGACGCCGCGGGCCCGCCAGGCCTCGACGAACGCCGCACGGTCCGCGGCGCCGGGGTGCCCGAACTGCGCGCCGTCGAAGCCCGACGGATCGCCCGCGATCACCACGTCGATCTCGCCGTCGCGCCAGTGGCCCGCTAGCGCGCCGAGTCGAGGCACGTCGTCGGGCGCGGGGTCGTAGCCGATCGAACCCCACGGTCGCTCGACGAAGATCGGCGCGCCGCGTCCGCGGTGCCGCAGGTTGCCGGCCATCGCGGCCAGCAACCCGCGATCGGGTGGGCCCCAGAATCCGAACGCCGCGCCCACGCCTGCCGCCTCAGCCGAACGACGCGCGGCCGTCCGGGTCCTTGCGATCGATGAGGTCGGTCAGCGGCACGTTGTCCGCGAACGCCAGCGCGAAGCCGCCGGCGAGCAGCGCGAAGGGCAGGGCATCCGCCGGCAACGCGTTGCCCCGGGCCCTCGGGGCGAGCGCGCGGAGCTTGCCGATGCGACCGACGTCCCGCGGCGTCAGGCCGGCGTCGATGATCCGACGCCCCGCGAGTGGGAGCATGCCCGAGCGCTCGAGTCGCGCGCGCATCATGAGGCCCTCGGTGTCCGCGTCGTGGAGCAGGAAGATCGGCAGATCGGGTGAGGTCGCGAGCAGCCGCTGCGCGACGGGCAGCAGGTAACCCGGATATCCGCGCTCGGAGATCACCAGGGCGCGTTGCGTCGCGTGGACGTTGTTGCGCACGAAGAGATCGACCAGGATGTCGTGCTGCACGATCAGGATCCGCTCGACGCCGTAGTCGAAGACGTCGGGCTCACGGAACTGTGGCGGTGATCGATCGAGGCCGGGCTCCTCGAGGAGCAGGGGGATCCCGTGGCCGGCCGCGGTCCACTGGGCGATCCACCCCTGCAACCGCGAGAGATCCGGCGGCGTCGGGTTGCGGCGCGCGACCACGCCCGAGACGAGCAGGGCCAGGCCTGCGAGCGCGATGACGGCGCCGGCCGGCGTCACGAACGCGACGGCCCCGCCGCTCACTCCGACGATCGATCCGGTCACGATCCGGGCCATGCCGCCGGTGCGCGCCCCGAGCATCGCCCACTGCGTCGCGAGCTGGTTGCGGGTGAAGTACTGCGTGCCGGCGGCACTCGCCCGATCGAGGAGGTGACTGAAGCGGTGGTCGGTCATGCCAGCGCTGCGGTCGAAAAACACGAACGGGCGCTCGCACTTCGAGCACTTCGGCCCGTCCTTGCGACGGTGGCTGTTCTGGCAGGCCGGACACTTCACGGGTCCCACCACGGTACACCGGCGGCTCGGCGGGCGCGGCCGCACGGGCGTCGCGTCAGGATTTGCGCCACCGGTGCGGCCCGGCCGCACCTCCAGGTGACAGCGGACACGCCGCGGGCGCTCGGCCGTCCCAAAACGGCTGGCGTCTCTCGCATGGAAGGTGCAAGCTCGTTCCGAGGACGCATGCGCGGCTCGACTCGACTGGTGTTCGCCTCGACGTTGCTGGCCACGGGCATGGCGGCTTCGACCGCCCACGCGCATCGGCTCGAGGATCCCCTCGGCCCCGCCGCCGCCGCGACCCCGCCGGTCACGGCCAACCCCGATGGATCGGCCCCCGCACCGGCGCCGTTCGTCGCACCGGCGGCCCCCATCGCACCGGCGGCCCCCCCGGCGGCGCCTGGCGATCCCGATCCCGTGCCGGTGATGACGCTCGAGCCGAGCCCGGCCGTGCCCGCCGACGATCTCACGATGCGCGATCCATTCCGCCCCGATGCTGGCGGCACCGCGCTGTCTCCCCGCGGCACGACCACGACGACCACCACGGTGGTCGTCACCGACCGCGTGCGACCGATGCCGTACAACCCGCCACAGTCGCAGCCCCAGTCGCGCGAGCGGATCTTCATCGGCGGCTACGGCGGCTTCGGTGGCCGGCTCGGCCCGACGTCGGGTCGCCTGTCGGTGTTCTCCAACTTCCGCGGCGGCCTGCTCATCGGCAAGCGGCTGTCGATCGGCGGCTCGCTGGTCCAGATGACCAAGCGCCTCGGCGCGCCGATCAAGGGCACGAGCGGCCGCGAGTACCAGCTCGGCCTCGCCTACGGCGGTGTGCAGGTCGGGCTGGTGGCCCTGCGCCGCGGGCGGTTCGAGATCGGCGTCGACTCGCTGTTCGGCGTCGGCGTGGCCTGCATCTACGACCGCCACCGCGACGCCCACGGGCGGTCGGCCTGCCTCGACTCGGTGAAGCTGTTCGTCGCCGAGCCCGGCGCGTTCATCCACTTCAACCTGACCGACTGGATGCGCGTCGGCTTCAACGGCGGCTACCGCTTCGTTGGTCGCCAGGCGTGGGCCTCGGGCGCGAACTTCCGCCTGGCCTCGCCGTACTTCGGCGCCAACCTCGACTTCGGCTGGTTCCGCCGCCGCGACACCTGAAGCGCGCCCTGTCGGCCGTGGCTACGCCTTGGCGGCCGCCGGCGCGGCCGGCCGTGACGCGGGCGGCAGGATCGACGACGTCGTCTTGCGCCCACGCATCGACGCGAGCGGTTCGAGCCCGGGGAACCACCCGAAGTACGTCTCGAGCTGGTTCTTCTGCTCGGGGGCGAGGTAGTCGAAGTTGGTGCCGCGGTCGTTGACCTCCCAGAACTCGCGGCTCTCCAGCGACTCGAGCTCGAGCCAGATGCTGCGCAGGCGGTCGTGGGGCTCGTCCGCCATGTCGTCGCGGATGCGCCGGGCCAGGGGCTCGGCGTCGTGCAGCAGGTAGGTCGCCGCGAGCTTGATCTGCGCGCGCCGGACCCCGCGCAGTGACTTCTCCTGCTCCTTGGTCTCGGCGTGCTCGTCGACCGCGAGGAACACGGTGAGGAACTCGTCGTGGGCCCGGCTGCGGCGCAGGAACGCCAGCTCGCAGAGGGCGCTGATGTCATGGGCGATGACCTCGGTGACGAACAGCATGCCCTTCTGGTAGGCGACCGCCGAGTAGTAGCGGAGGAACCGGGCGACCTGCAGCGCGCGGTGCTCGAGGCTCTCGCGGCGCTCGCGATCGCTGGTCAGATCGTGGCTGTGCTGCAGCACGAACTCGCCGAGCTGACGGTACTGGTGCAGGATGTTGTACGCGGTGCGGATGTCCGACGCGTTGATCGTCGCGCGCAGGTACGTGTTGAAGAACTTGATCGCCAGATCCAGCGCGTGCAGGTCGTTGCGCCGCCCCGCGGCCTCACCCAGGCGCCGGGTGTCGATCGCGATGAGGTAGCAGGTGTCCTTGATCTGTCCCAGCGCCTCGCCGAATAGCATCTGGTACTGGCGCAGGATCTTCCACTCGAGCCACGTGGCGCGGCGGCGGAGATCCTCGACCGCCTCGTCCGAGAGGCTGACGAAGTCGGCGCTCTGGCGGTTCCACCCGGGGATGCGGTGCCAGTCCTGGCGCATCCCGGCCTTGCTCTCGCCGTACCGGATGCCGAACTCGCAGAGCGAGTCGATCGACTCCGAGGCGATGCCCTTGTCCTTCTGCTGCAGCGCGTTGAGGCCGATGTTCGCGAGGTGCTCGACGGACTCGACCGCCCGGAACTGGCGGGCGTCGGTGTTGCGGTAGCGGCGGCTCGCCAGCGGAGTCGCGGCCGCGAGCCCATCGTTCATGATGCGGCCGACGATCTTCTCGGGATCGAGGAAGTCGAACACGTAGGCGAAGTACGGGAACAGCAGCAGCAGGCTCGCCGTCATCAGCAGCATCGAGAACAGCACGCCCCAGTGCGGCAGGTAGTGGTCGCCGACCGAGAAGTTCACCCACAGCACATAGACGTTGGCGGTGACGAAGAAGCCCAGGACGATGAGGTTGGTGCGCGCGCGGAAGAACAGCCCGGTGATGTGGGGCGTGAACCGCGTTGCGGCCAACTGCACGATGATGCTGGAGACCGTCAGCGCCAGGCCGAGGACCGCGGCCATGACCTCGCCCAGGCCGCTCAGGGTGTTGCGGGCCTGATCGACGTCCTGGTCGAGGATCGACGCGATCAGGGCGCTGATCGACAGCTGCTCCCTACCCTGGTGATGGACGGCCGCGGTCGCGACATCGAGCCAGAACGACGCCAGATAGATGACGCTGGCGATGCCGAGGATGGTGACGACGGGGACCGTCCACGTCGCGCCGGGCACCGCCGAGCGGCGAAATGCGACCAGCAGCCCGAGCGTGCGTCCCGCGAGCGTACCGCTGGTCGCGGTGCCCTCGTCTTCGTGCGGCGCGTCGCCGTCACGTCCGCGCGGATCGCCTGCGGTCACGGCCCGACGGTAGCAGAAGCGCGCCAGTCGAGGTATGGTGGGGGTCCACGATGCTTCTCGCCGTCGATGTCGGCAACTCGCACACGACGTTCGGTGTGTTCGCCGATGGCGAGCTGCGCTGCGAACTCCGCCTCTCCACGCGCCACGGCTGGACCCGCGACGAGGTCGCGATCGCCCTGCGTCAGGGCCTCGAGCTCGCCGGGTTCTCGCTCCGAGACGCCCACGACGCCGTGATCGCCTGCGTGGTCCCGCCCGCGTTGCCGCCATTGCGCGAGGCGCTGGTGCGCTACGCCCAGCTCGATCCGCTGGTCGTGGGGCCGGGCGTCCGCACCGGCATGCCGATCCGCTACGACCCGCCGCAGGACGTCGGGGCCGATCGCATCGTGACCGCGGTCGCCGCCCACGAGCGCCACGCGATGTCGGGCGGCGATCGCATCGGCGTCATCGTCGTCGACTTCGGTACCGCGACGACGTTCGACGTGGTCTCGCCGTCGCCCGAGTACCTCGGCGGGGCGATCGCGCCGGGCATCGGCATCAGCGCCGACGCCCTGTTCGCGCGCGCGGCCAAGCTGCCGCGGGTCGACACGGCCAAGCCCGATCGCGTCATCGGTCGCAACACCGTCGGGGCGATCCAGTCGGGCCTCGTCAACGGCTACCTCGGCCTGGTCGAGGGGCTCATCGCGCGCATCCGCAGCGAGGTCGACTTCGCGGTGCGCGTGGTCGCAACCGGCGGCTTCGCGACCAGCATGGCCGCCCACACCACGTCGATCGACGTCGTCGACGACGCGCTCGTGCTCGAGGGGCTCCGCATCATCCACGCCCGCAACCGATCGAAGTGAGCCACCGTGGCGTTCGCACACCGACCCCTCGAGCAGTCCGAAGCCGGCCCCGGCGCGTGGCGAGTCGTGGGTCCCGACGCGCCGGCGCCCCTGCGCGGGATGGTCGCCCGCGGCCTCGCTCCGCTGCCCCCGCGCGACCTGATCGTCGCGCTGTACCAGATCTGGGTCACCAACGATCCGGACCTCGGGACGGTCGCCGCGAAGACGGTCGAGGGCTTGCCCGCGCCGATCCTGAAGGGTGCGTTCGACGACGGGGGCCTGCCCGCCGGCGCGCTGGATTTCCTCGGCCGTCGATTGTCGCGCAACGTCGATGCCCTCGAGCGGATCGTCCGCCACCGCAACGTCGACGACGAGACCCTCGCCGGCATCGCGCGGGTGTGCCCAGAGGCGGTCTGCGACACGCTCGCGGACAACCAAGAGCGGTGGATGCGGCATCCAGCGATCGTGGAGTCGCTGTACCAGAACCCGAACTGCCGCATGAGCGTGGTGCACCGCATGCTCGAGCTCGCGGTGCGCGAGGGCATCGAGCTGCACCTGCCCAACATGGACGAGATCAAGGCGGCGCTCGTCGAGTCCGTCGCCGATCCCGAGCGCGACGAGGTGTTCAAACGCGCGGCGAGTGCCGGCGTCGCCGAGACGCACGCCAGGGTGGTCGACAAATTCCAGGCCGCGAGGTCCAGTGACGAACTCGACCTCGACGGGACCTTCGCCGACACGTCGGGGCAGCTCGATCTCGAGGGGTTGTTCGGCGACTCGGCCACCGACGCGCTGTCGCTTCCGTTCGAGGACGCCGACACAGAAGGGGCGCCCGAGGGCCTGCAGGCCGCAGCGGCGGCCGTCGCCGAGGAGGCCGCGGGCGCCGGGGCGGGTCGGTTCTTCCTGATCTCGAAGATGCGCCCGATGGAGAAGATCCGGCTGGCGCTGCTCGGGACCAACTTCGAGCGGTTCGTGCTCATCCGCGACAGCAACAAGGCGGTGTGCATGAGCGCGATCAAGTCGCCCAAGGTCAACGACAACGAGGTCGTGGCGTACGCGGCGAACCGCACCCTGGCCCGCGACGTGATCGCGTACATCGCCCGGCGCCGCGAGTGGACCAAGCTCTACTCGGTGCAGCTCAACCTCGTGCTCAACCCGAAGACGCCGATGGCCCTCGCGCTCGGCTTCATGACGCGGCTGCACGCGCACGACGTGAAGAAGGTCGCGTTCTCCAAGAACATCCCGTCGGCCCTCGCCATGGCTGCCCGCCGGCGGATGGACCAGCGCAAGTGAGCGGCGTGCTGCGCTGGGTCGAGCGCCAGGGCGGGATGCTGGTCGCTCCGCGTCGCACCGCGGCGGCGCTGACCGAGGACGACGGCGCGCGCGACGGGACGTGGGCGCTGCTGGTGTGGCTGCTCGGCGCCCATGTCTTCGACGTATTCCGCGTCGCGGCGCGCATCGCTGCACTGCACGACTTCGACGCGGTGATCGGCGGGGCCGCCGAGGTGGCGTTCTCGCTGCTGCCACCGTTCGTCGCGACGTTCGCGGTCGAGCTGGCGCTCGGCCGCGGTCGATCGCACCGCGCGGGGACATGCCTGGCGCCGATGCTCGCGATCGGGGCAGGCGTGCGGCTCGTCGAGCTGGTCTTCGCGTGGAAGCCCGAGGTCGCGTGGATCCCCGACGTCGCCGCGGGCGTCGCCTCCGTCCTGCTGGCGCTGTGGATCCGCCCCGCCGTGCCGATCGTCCGAAGGGAGGAGCGATGAGTCGTCCCGCCCTCGGTGCCCGCCTCGCCGGGTTCGCGTTGCTCGCGCTGGTCGCCGCGGTGGCGATCCTCGACGGGGTGCGCGGCGCGACGCGGTTCCACGAACTCGGCCCGCTCGCGCCCGGGCGCGAGGTGCCGGCGTTCCGCGTGGCGCTCGTCGATGGCGGTGCCTTCGTCAACGCCGATCTCGTCGGGCGCGTGCACGTCGTCACGTTCTGGGCCACGTGGTGTCCGTACTGCCGCGACGAACTCGACGAACTCGACCCGATGGCCGAGGCGTACCCGGAGTCCGAGGTCCGCATCGTCGCCGTCAACCGCGAGGGCGGCGGGGTCTCGCCGGCGCAGGCTGCCGAGATGTCGCGGCGCTACCGCGACGCGAAGGCGCTGAGCTTCCCGATCGCGGTCGACGACGGGCGCATGGCCCACGCGTTCGGCGTCGGGCCGATCCCCCACACTGCCATCTTCGACCGCTCGGGCAAGCTGCGGCGCGTGCACCAGGGCCGCGTCAGCGGCGAGACCATCGCCCGCGAAGTCGACGAGCTGCGCGCGGAGCCGGCGGGGCCGTAGCGATGCGCGTCGCGTCGAGGCTGGGGTGGGTCGTGGCCGCGGGGATGTGCGGCCTCGGTTGTCGCGGTGGCATGACGGGCACCGGTACGACGGCGGGGACGGTGCCCGACACGACGGCGGCGACGGGCGGGCCGGCGACGACCACCACCGCCGACACGGGCGGCCCGAGCTGCGCCAAGAACGTGGTGTTGACGGGCTACTGGCCCCCGACCAACGAGATGCTGCGGCCGTGGAGCACGAACCCCGCGCAGAACGAGGGCGGCTGGATCGGCGCGAACTGGGGCGGTCATGGTTACGACGTCTACGCGTTCTTCCCCGAGTTCCCGCCCGACGGCGATCCGACGAACGACGCGATCGGCGAGGAGGGCTCGGTCGGCTCGCCGCGCTCCGATCTGCGCGTCGACTACCAGGCGACCTCGGCGGACTTCTGGCGGATCGTCGACACCTGGCAGCCGGTGATCCTGCTGACGACCAGCCGCGGCGGCGACATCGGCTGGGAGATCGAGGCGATCGACGGCGGGCACGGGGTCCGCAATGCCGGCGGTCCCGAATCGGACTGGGCCCCGGATCGCCATGGCGCCGAGGTGCTCCCGACCGAGGCGTCGATCGAGCCGCGCTCGTGGGCCGCGATCTCGCAGTATCGCCAGGGCAAGACGCTCGCGAGCTCGCTGCCGATCGCGGCGATCGTGGCCGCGACCACGCCGTTGCGCGTGACCGATGTGGTCGTCGACGAGCAGACCGGTGGCAACTATCTCTCCGGCTTCATGGGCCTGCACGGGCTCGTCTACCACTCGTCGTCGCCGCACAACGTCGCGGCGGGCCATATCCATGTCGGCGCCGCGCTGCCCGTGGCCGACGCGAAGGTGCTGATCGAAGCGACGCTCCACGCCGTACTGCAGGCGCATCCGGCCGAGGGCGTGGCCTGCCCGCGACGGTGACCGATCGAATCCGCGCTGCGATTGGCATCTCGGACGCCGGCCATTCGGCCGTGGGGGAATCGCAGCCTCGCGACGCCGTCCCATCGCAATCGTCGATGATGCATCGCGGTCGACAGGCAGACGCCGGAGATCGATGATGGACGCGGTCGCGGCGTCGACCAGGAGCGGTTCATGGACGGACGAATGCGGGTCGCGATCCTCGGTGCGCTGCTCTTGCAGGTCGCTTGCGACCGATCACGGGAGGGTGGGACCGACCCGGTCTCGCCGGAGGTCGGGCTGCGAAAGCTCGCGGCGGACCTGAAGGCGTGCAAGGGCGAGCCCTGTGCGGAGCTCGCCGCGGTCGAGTTGCTGAAGCACGGCGAATCCGTCGCGGCGAAGGGCGCGGGTCCGGAGCTCGGCTGCGATCCGGCGCGCGCCGAGGCCGAGCGCGCGATGGCGTCGTTGAGCGCGTGCATTCGCGTGGCGAAGGGATCGGGGGGGACGAATGCCGCAATCGTGGCGATCGCCGAGCGCGTGGACGCCTGTCGCGACGACGCGTGCGTCGCCGCGGCGGAGGCGGACCTCGCGAAGCTCAGCGCGGAGGCGGGGAAGGGCGCCGAGGCTGGACCCGACCCGGAGGCGTGTCGTGGAGAGCGCGATGCAGCGGCCGCGGGGATTTCGGGGTTCCAGGAGTGCGCGGACGCTGCGCTGGGATCGGACGTCGACGCCGCCGTCCGAAAGATGGGCGAGTTCGCGGCGTCCATGTGCGATTGCAAGGACAAGGAGTGCGCGCTGCGTGTGTCGAACGAGATGACGCAGTACGGCGAGATGATGGCGAAGCGTCATGCCGGCAAGCCGGAGCCGACGATCACCCCCGATCAGAAGCGACGCATGGAGGAGGCGACGAGGCGGCTCATGGAGTGCACGACCCGTGCGATGGGCGGCTAGCGGGGGGGGCCGCCGAGATGACGCGGCTCGGCGAGGAGATGGCCGCGCGGCGTCGGGGCCGACCCGAACCGGTGGTGCCGCCGGTCGTCAAGGCGCGGCTCGAGACGACCACGCGGCAGCTGCTGGATTGCACGACCCGTGCGATGTCCGGCGGCGCAGCCCCGCCGGCGAACATGACGGTACCGCGGTGACGGCGCTTCACCCCGCCTTCTTGCCGCGCAGCTTCCCGATCCCCGTCACGATCGCGACGAGGATCGCCCCCGCCGCGACACCCGTGGCGCCCTCGATCGCCATACCCACCGCGCCGTGGCTCGACTCGGCGAGGTGGTGCAGCGGCGGGATGCCGTGGACGAGGATGCCGCCGCCGACGAGGAACATCGCGGCGGTGCCGGCGATCGACAGGCCCTTCATGAGCCACGGTGCGGCCCGCAGGATCGCGCGGCCGATCGCCTTGGGCAGCGCGCCGTCGCGGCGCAGCAGCGCGGCGCCGCCGTCGTCGAGCTTCACGATGCCGGCGACGAAGCCGTAGACGCCGATGGTCATGATGACGGCGATGACGGCGAGCACGGCCGCCTGGGTCGCGAGCGGGCGATCGGCGACGGTGCCCAGGGAGATGACGATGATCTCCGCCGACAGGATGATGTCGGTGCGGATCGCCCCGCGGATCTTGTCGCGCTCGAACGCGACGATGTCGACCGCGGGATCGGTGAGCGCCTCGAGCTTGGCGCGGTGCTCGGCGTCGTCCTCGGCCTTGGGGTGGAGGAACTTGTGGGCGATCTTCTCGAAGCCCTCGAAGCACAGGAACGCGCCGCCGACCATCAGCAGCGGCAGGATCGCCCACGGGGCGATCGCGCTGATCGCCAGGGCCGAGGGCACCAGGATGAGCTTGTTGATCGCCGAGCCCTTGAACACCGCCCAGACCACCGGCAGCTCGCGGTCGGTTGCGACGCCGGCGACCTGCTCGGCGTTCAGCGCCAGGTCGTCGCCGAGCACGCCGGCGGTCTTCTTGGTCGCGACCTTGGTCAGCGTCGCGACGTCGTCGAGCAGGGACGCGACGTCGTCCAGGAGTGTCAGCAATCCGGTGGCCATCGTGACTTCTTGCGGGAGCGACCGAGGGTAGCGTCGTTCGGCGAGGGACGGTACCCGTGCGCGGACGCCCGCCGGTCGGTTCCCGGCGCCGGCCAGCGATCGATCCGCCGTCGGTCGACACTCGTGGGGGTGGAGGCCGGCGACGCCGGTGTTGAGGACCATGCGGAAGAGCTTTGGCTTGGTGTTGGTGTGGGGGGTGGCTGCTGTCGGCTGCGACGCCGAGGACGGCAGTGGCGACGCGCAGGCGAAGCTGGAGACCGCCACGGCGGCCGACGGCGAGACCGACGGCGAGACCGACGGCGAGACCGACGGCGAGACCGACGGCGAGACCGATGCGACGACCACGACGACGGGCGAGACCGACGCGACGACCACGACGACGGGCGAGACCAACGCGTGCGAAGTCGAGGGGGAGGCGCGCACCTGCACCGTCGCTGCTACGGCCGAGGACTGCGGCGAGCAGCTGTGCAATGGCGGTCGCTGGGGCGAGTGCGTCGAGACCGAGGCGTGCGGTGGAGGCGGCGATACCACCACGCCCCTGCTGCTGTCGTTCGACGGCGCCGCCGCGCAGCTCGAGCCCGCGCCGGCGTCGGTGTTCGACAACGACCTCACCGGCGAGTGCCTGAGCACCGATTGGCCGACCGCCGCGACGCCGTGGCTGGCCCTCGATCGCGACGGCGACGGCGGCATCGCCGATGGTCGCGAGCTCTTCGGCTCCGGCACGCGTCTCGGCTCGGGCGGCCGGGCGACGGACGGGTTCGCGGCGCTCGCGGAGCTCGACGACGACGGCGACGGCCGGATCACCGCGATGGATCGCCGCTTCGGCGAGCTGGTGCTGTGGGCCGACGCCGACGGTGACAAGCGCGGCACCGGGGACGAGCTGCGCTCGGTTGGGGATCTGCGGATCCTCTCGATCGAGCTGGGCTACGGCGTCGAGGAGGTCTGCGACGCGCGTGGCAACTGCGGGGTCCAGCAAGCGTCGTTCCGCTTCGCCGGGGCCGGCGGGGCGATCCACGAGGGGCGCGTGATCGACGTCCACCTGCGCTGCCGGTAGCGCCGGGGTACGCTACCGCTCGCGATGACCGACGTCCCCCGCCTCGATGTTCGCCTCGACCCACGCATTGTGCAGTCGATCGAGGCCGGGGACGACGCAGCGGTGCTCGCCGCGATCGCCGACGATCCGACCTGCCTGGGGGCGTCCACCGACGACGCCGACACACTGCTGCACCTCGCGTGCTGGCAGAAGCGATCGGCGCTCGTCGAGGTGCTCGTGGTGCGCGGCGCGGCCCTCGACGCGCGCGGTTGCTACGGACGGTCGCCGCTGCACTACGCGGTGCACGAGGGCAACGCCGCATCGCCGGCGATCGTCGCGGCTCTGCTCGCCGCGGGCGCCGATCCGGGCGCGCGCGACGACGCGGGCTTCTCGGTCGAGGACTGGGCCAAGGTCGAGCTCGAGGCCGACCTCGCCGACGTGCTCGCCCTGCTGCGGCGCACCGGACCGCGGCCGCCACGGATCCGCGGCGCGGTGGATCCCGAGCAGCTCGCGTCGATGATCGAGGAGGGCGACGTCCCCGCGGTGGCCTCGGCGCTCGCCCGCAACCGGCTGCTGCTCGCCATGCGCCGGGCCAACGGCGATCTCCCGATGCACGTGGCCTGCTTGCACAAGCAGGTCGCGATCGTCGGCACCTTGATCGCCCACGGCCCCGACCTCGACGCGCGTGGGCACCGGGGGCAGCGGCCGCTGCACGCCGCGGTGCGCGACGGTGGGGCGATCAGCATCTGTCTGGTGTCGATGCTGCTGAGCCTCGGCGCCGATCCGGACGCGGTGGACGACGACGGCGTATCGGTGGCCGCGCTCGCGACCGCGGAGCTGCAGGTGGGTCGCGAGCAGGTGCTCGGGCTCCTGCGGGACGCGGCGCGGGCGAACTGACGGGCGCGGCGGCCGGGCTCATCCGCTGTCACTCGAGCCGCGTGATCGTGAACGTACCCTCCGCGTCGGCCGGCGCGAACGCGGCACCGACGAGGGCCACCCGGTAGGTGCCCGCGGCCAGCTGCAGGACCTGGCGACCGAGCGCCGGGAAGAAGGTCCCGGTGCCGCCGTTCGCCTCGTTGTAGACGTCACCGACGCGCTCGAAGCCCGGGTCCTCGTCGAGCTCGGTCGTCTGGCAGCCGAGCAGCGTATAGCCATGGGCGAGCTCGCCGACGAACGCGATCTCGTAGGTGCCTGCGTCGAGCGTGACCGAGCGCAGGAGCGCGGGACCCTGGGTGTCGCTGTACGCGGGAAACTCGAACGTGGTGGCGCCCGGCGAATCGCAGGTGAACGACACGGTCTCCGCCCACGCGCCCGGGCCCTCGGTCGGAAGCGTCGGGAAGTCGCACGGGCTGAACTCGGGATAGGAGTAGGGCGCGTCGGCGTCGAAGTCTTGGGTGATCTCGGTCACCGAAACGCCGAGCACGTCCTCGATGGCGTCGCCGCGGATGATCCGTCGAAACGCTGGCCACCCGTACGTCTCGACGATGTAGCGGGCGAAGCTCGCGGGGTTGCCGTAGTTCGTGAGCGTCTCGGCGTCGAGGTCCTCGGGCTCCACCGGCATCGACTGGCGGCGGGTGAAGTTCGCGAACATCTCCGCGGTGCCCTCGCTCCAGAACCGCGAGGGGTAGGGGAGGTCGCGCGACACGGCGTGGACGAGCTCGTGATCGACGGATTGCCATGTCGTGACGACGATGTCCTCGCGGTTCCGATAGCATGCGACTGCGTTACTAGGGCACCAGTCCTCGACCGGTATCAAGTACACTTCGACCGGATCTTCGCGTTCGATCGCGAGCAAGTCCTCGATTCGCTCGATATGACGATCGATGTGGTCAAGGTCGCCTCGACACAACCCGTGCCGCTCGTAGCCTTCCCCCAGTCCGATGGTCGCCCTCTCGCTCGCGAACGTGAGCTCGGGCAGGTCCGGAGTGTCTTCGTGGCAGCCCGCCGTGGCCGCGACCGCGGCCCCGAGCGCGACGGCCCGCTGTATGAGGCCAGGGAGCTTCACTTCACCGCACCTCGTACTTGAGCGTAATCGGTCGCCCGGCGCGCTCCACGATGAGCGTGTACAGAGTTCCGGTCGCGAGCGCTGCGTACGCGGCCTCGTAGTCGCTCGGCAAACGAAGCGTGTAGCCGTTGATGCTCTTCAAGGTGTCGTGTTCGATCAAGCCGAGGTGGGTAGCGAGGTCGTCTGGTGCGACGTGGATGAGCTCGAAAAAGCCGCCGCTACGAATCTGAGATCGCGTGGTGTCGCATTCGGTCATTTGAAGCGGACTGGCCAGAAGGTCGTTGAGGAGCACTCGGTCGACCTCGAAGCGCCTTGTCGCGCGATTGTAGTTGACGTACGAGTCGGGATCCCAGTTCTCGCACATGCCGGTGGTTCCGGTCTCATCCGCACCGCTCCCATCGGCACTTCCTCCCCCACCTCCTGTGTCAGGGTCATCGGTTCCGCCGCCGGTGTCGCCCGCGATGGCGCACAGGACTTTGTCGTCCCACCACGGGCACAACATTGCCGCTGTCATGTCATCCGGCGCGCATACGGCGTAGTATGCGCCGTCCGCGAAGCACCCGTACGCGTATTGCTCGCAGTCGCCGCAACTTATTTCGATGCCATTGTAAGTTGGATCATCCCCGCAGCCGCACCCCTCGCTCGTGATGCCGGCGACGGTCCCGGCCGCCACGACGAGAATGCGTGCAAAACTTCCCACCGATTTCACTTGCTTTGCCATGTCGTTGTTCTTCCTGCCCGTATTGACGGGGTTTCGGCTCGCACGTGCGCGAGTTCGAGCAGAAAGATGATGTTGGCGGCACTCGCCGTCAATGTCCCTTTGGGACGCGAATTTGCGATCCGATGGCCGGACTCGGTCGCTACGTTCGCTAGTCGGTCGCTCACTGTCCCTTTGGGCCATGTTCGGGAGGTCTAGTCAGGCGCATCGGTCGCCACGCTCCGCGCGCGCGACCCATCGCACTGATATGCGATCGAGATTTGCGCTCTTGCGTGCGTGGTTGTCGACGACCGCGGTGAGCCGCAACCCGACTCCGCCGAAACCGGCGAGCCCGCCGGAGCCGCGAGCGCGGCCCCGAGCGCAACGGCCCGCCCACTCGTCACTGGGCTAGCTCCGATCCCCCGTCGGATCCGCCCCCTTCGCCGCGTCCCGGATCCTCCCGAGGTGCGTCAGCACCAACGCCGTCGCCGCGAGCACGCCGAGCGCCGCGGTGATCCCCGCGGTCGCCTGCGCCGTCACCCAGGGCGTCGCGCCGCCGGCGGCCGCTGCCGCTGCGATCGCCAGGCCGATCATCCGCCGCGCGCCCGGATCCTCCGCCGCGGCGCTGCTCCACCCGACGATGCTGCCGAGGCCGAGGACGATCATCGCGATCGCGGCGACGTTCGCCGCCCAGCCCAAGCCCTCGCCGTGCAGCCGACCGCCGATCCGCGCGGCGCCGTCGCGCGCGAGCACCGGCCCGCGCATGCCCGCGCTCACCAGCTCGGCGGGGTGCGGCACGTAGGGCAGGTACTCGCCCCAGGGCCCCTGGGGCTCGGCCACGGGGTGGTGGGCGACGATCGCCCGACGGCCCGCGTACTCGGGGCCGAGCCGCGCGTCGCCGTGGATCTCGCCGACGAAGTCGACGTCGCGCACGCGGACGAACGGCGTCGGTCGGTACTCCGGCATGCCCGCGAGCTTGCGGAAGTCCTCCCACTCCTTGTCCTTGGGCACGAACCGCATGCGATAGCCGTCCTGCTTGGTCTCGACGGGGATGATGATGTCCTGCTCGGGATCGGTGGTGTGCTGCACGACCAGCTCGCGCACGCCGGTCAGGAGATCCCACGGCGGGGCCTCGACGCCGCCGGTGCGGTTCAGCCGCGCGAAGGGCTCGCCGCGCGGTGAGGCGACCAGGCGCAGATCGACGACCGACCCCACCTCGCCGTCGAACCCGGCCGGCGCGACCCAGCCCCACGGTGGCCGCTCGAGCTCGACGTCGGCGTACGGCCCGCGGTAGCCCGCGCGGAAGAACTCGTGGAGCTTCGGGTTGAACGGACGGTCCGCACCCTCGGCCTCGAACATCGCGAGGTGCTCGCCCAGGGTCTCGTCGGGGCTCTGGGCGATGCCGACCTTGCCGACGAAGTGATAGTCGGCCATCGGCACGTAGGGCTGCGTGCCGAGCTCGTAGTAGGCGACGAGCTTCTTGAAGTCGAGGTCGGGGTTGACGGGCTTGAGGCGCAGGACCTCGGGGCCGCCGCGGCCGGGCAGGATCTCGCGCGTGACCGGGATGCGCACGTCCCAGCTGGCGTTCTTCGCCAGCGGATCCTTGTCGCGCATGCGGAACACGACCTCGTTGGCGGCCTCGGTCACCTGCCACGCCGGCAGGATCACCGCGTTGTTCTCGGCGTCGAGCTTCGCCCCGAAGCCGAGGCCCCGCGGGTTGGCGCGCACGAGGAACGCGTAGGTCTGGTTGTCCTCCAGCGGGCTGTCCTTGGGCAGCACGATCGTCTGCCCGACCTGCTGGCTCGGACGCAGGCCCCGCGAGTGGTGACGCTCGAGCGGCACCTGATCGCCGGTGCTGAGGCTGACGAGGGCGGGCTCCGTCGCGACCGCGAGCGCGCCGGTCGATCCGAGCAGGCCGACGCCGACGAGCGGTGCGAGCATCGCGAGGCGCAGCGAGCCGCGACCCGCGACGGCGCCCTGGCCGATGCCGCCGGCGAGGGTTGCCGCGAGCACGCCCTCGGCGAGGGCATGGGCGACGCCGCCGACGACCGCACCGGTCAACGCCGGCCGCACGCCGAAGGCCTCGTTGTACGCGTCACCGAGCGCGAGCGAGAGCAGGAGGTCGTCCTGGAACAGCAGCATCGCGGCGACGACGATCCATGCGACGAGGCCCACTGGCACGGCCATCAGCGCGGCGCGTCGGGCCCCCGGCACCGCGACGACGATCGCCGCGAGCACGCCGAAGCCGATCGATCCCTGCAACGCGCGGACCCCCCAGGTCTGCTCGAGCAGCACGCCGAGCTGCTGCCCGCCGAAGACGCCCGCGATCGCGAGCGCGGCGGCGATCGACGCGAAGGACCACACGCGTCGCAGCAGCGGCTGCGTCGCCGGGCGGGCCGGATCCGCGGGCGCACCGGCGTCGACCGGGGCGCGCAGCACCGACTCGGCGAAGCGCCAGCCCATCGCGAGGAACATCGCGATCCACATCCACACGATCGCCCCGCGTCCACCCCACTGCACCGCGAGCGCGCCGGCCCCCAGGCCACCCGCGCCGCAGCCGACCGCGAGCACGCCCCAGGGGATCGCCCGCGCGTCGTCGCGTCGACGCGCACCGGCGATCGCAGCCTTGAGTCCGCGGACCTGCACGAGGCCGGTCGAGAACAGCAACAGGACTCCGATCGCGAGGACCACGACGGCGAGCCAGGGCTGCCACAGTCGCGAGGCGAGGCTCGTGAGGGCTTCGATCATCGGCGTGAAGGGTAGCGCTGCAATCGAGGTGCCGGAAGCCCGCATCGCGGGTTCCGGGGGCCTCCAAACCCCCGCAGGCGGGGCGGAGCGGGCGTCTCCTCACCGCGACGGGCACCGCGCCCCCGCCGTCGGCCAACTCGGTTGGCGCTTTTCAGGCCGCGCGCCGCGGCCTACCGCGCGCTGCGGTCGGCCCAGACGACCACCTCTTGGTGGGCGCTGGGCAGCTGCGTCGCGCGCAGGGTCGTGACGCCGGCGATCTCGCGGAGCTCGTCGAACAGCTTGGGCAGGTCCTCGATCACGCCCGCGTCGTTGAGCTTGAGCGTCAGCAGCAGGCCGCGGATCGTGCCGCCGCGCAGCGTCATCAGGTGCTTGAGGCCGATCATCGCGCGGTGCGGCGCGACATTGGCGTCGAGCACGAGCCAATCGACCTGCGCCGGGAGATCGCGGGTCCGCACCCGCTCGGCGTGGATGCCGAGGTGGCGGAAGCTGCCCTCGGCGCCGCGCCAGCCGAGCACGCGGGGATCCATGCGCGCCGGGTCGATGCCGATGACGTTCGCGCCGCGGCGCAGCAGCGACATCGCCGCGCCGCCGGGTGCCGAGCCGATCTCGACGACCACGTCGCCCGTGTGCAGCGGCAGGCCCGACCAGCCGAGCGCCTCCTCGAGCTTCGAGTACGCGCGCGACGGGACGTCGTCGGGCACCGGCACGCGACGCACGCCGCCGGGCGCCGCGCCACGCCACGCGTCGTGGAGGTGCCAGCCGACGAGGATCGGATCGGCGAGGCCCGGCGGCGGACGGACGACGTCGAGCACCAGGTCGCCGGGCTCCGCGAGCTCGCGCGGGTACGCGTGCGCGGCCAGACGCGTCATCAGCTCGGCGCGCAGCGCCGCGGTGCCCTCGAGATCCTCGGGCGTCTCGTCGGGGTCGGCGGGGTCGCGGGCGAACACGTGCACGCGGAACCGCGGCGCCACGCCGCCGAGCGTGCGCTCGGTGACCAGCGCGAGCGCGAGCTCGACGATCTTGTCGGGGCCATCGGCGAAGCCGAGGGACCGGCCGCTCGCGCGGGCGAAGATCGCCTTGGGCTCGGGGACGTCGAGCCCGGGCGGCAATGCATCCGTGCGCATCGTGACCAGGCCCGGGCGCGAGTAGGCCAGGCGGAGGTCGGGCCGCGTGCGGGCCAGCTCGCGCTTGAGGTTGGGCATCGACCGCGGCAGGCAGGTCGCGAAGACGAACGCGGTCACGGCCGGAATTGTACGGGGTCGACGCGTCGGCGGGCAAGGCCGGCGGGCGTTCGTGGCCCGGCGGCCGCGCCCGCGGGCGTGTGGCGGATCACTCGATGGTCGAGTCCTCGACCACGGGTGGCGCGCTGGCGACGAAGAACATCCCCGGGAAGCCCTCGCTCTCGAAGCCGAGGCTCGGGTTGCCCGACAGCACCGAGTTGCGCACGACGATCGAGCCGCTCTGGTCGTTGCTGGTGAAGAACACCGCGCCGCCGCCCTCGTTGGCGGTGTTGTCGCGGATGTCGACGCCGCACAGCGTCAACGTCATCGTGTTGCCGTCGGTGCAGATGGCCCCGCCGTTGCCACCGCCGGGTGTCCCCTCGCGGGCTGGGTTCGCGCCGTTGCCGGTCGCGACGTTGTCGCTGAAGCGCGAGTTGATCACCGTGTACGAGACACCGATGCTGTTGATGCCGCCGCCGTTCGAGCACGCGTTGCCGAGGCCCTCGGCGCCGCCGAACGTGCTGCCGACGACGTACAGCGGCAGGTCGTCGAACTGATCGAAGGCCCGGATCGCGCCGCCGCCGACGTCGGGCCCGACCTCGTCGCAGCGGTTGCGGAAGAACCGCGAGTTGACCACGCGCAGCCGCCCGCCGCGGGCGAAGATCGCCCCGCCGCCGTCGGGATCCTCGCCGCTGCCGTCGCCGTCGACGAAGGTCAGGTTCTGCACGGTGAGCCGCGGGTGGTCCTGGTTGTCGCACGTCGGCGTGGTCCACACCTGGGCCTCGTCGCACGTGTTCATGTAGAGGATGCGGACGTCGCCGCCGCCAGACAGGGTGACCAGGCCGCCGCCGTCGATCGTGATGTCGGGGCCGGTGTCGTTGAAGACCTTCGCGGTGCGATCGAGCGTGATCGTCACCGGGTCGGGGCCGCAGTCGAAGGTGATCACGCCGCCGGCGGCGACGGCCTCGACGAAGGCGTCGCCGGTGCAGCTGGCGGGCGTGCCGGTGCCGACGACGGTGGTCGGGTTGCTGCTGTCGGCGAGGCCCGCGTCGGCTGGGATCTCGCACTGTCCGTCGGGGTTGCCCGCCGGCGGCAGATCGTCGGGGAAGGGCGGCTCGTCGCCGTCGTCCGCCGAGCCGGCGCTCGCGCCGGCACTGGCCGCGCCGTCGTCGGCATCGCTGCCGTCGCTCGCCGCACCGTCGCCGCCGTCCGGGTCGTCCCCGCACGCGAGCATCGTCGAACACAACGCGACCGAGAGCGCGGGGCGTTTCATGCGTGGACTCCGAGTCCAACCGTATCGCGCCCGGGTGGCGGTGGACCAGGGGTCAGTCGACGAACGGACCGCGCTGGCGGATCGGCTGGCCGTGCGGCCGACCGCCGAGCCACAGCAGGCGCGTGCCCGCGGCCGCGCGGATCTCCGCGACCCCGGGCGCCAGTGTGATCGCGTGTCGGGCCGTCACCGTCTCGCCCAGCAGATCGATCGCGCCGTCGAGGACGTAGACCAGCCCGTTGTGCGCGGTCGACAGCTCGCGGGTGAAGCTCGCGTCGGCGAGCCACTGGACGTCGACGATGTCGACCTGGGTGTGCAGGCCCACCGGCGAGTCGGCGCCCGCGACGGTGCGCAGGCGCAGCCCGTCGCGGTCGGTCACCGGCATGTCGGCCCCGGCGATGCCCTCGTATTCCGGCGCCATGGTCTTCTTGTCGGCGACGAGGTTCACCCACAGCTGCATGCCGCGGTTGCTCGGCCCCGGTCCCGGCATCTCGGAGTGCCGCGCGCCGCGGCCGGAGTTGAAGCGCTGCGTGCCGCCCGGTCCGATCTCGGAATCGTTGCCGAGGTTGTCGCGGTGGTGGAACGCGCCGGCGATCATGTACGTGAACGCCTCGAATCCGCGGTGCGGGTGCTCGGGGAAGCCGGCGGGCTCGGTGACGTCGAAGTCGTCGAACAGCACGAACGGATCGAGGTGGCGCAGCTCGGGGGCGGGGAAGAGCCGGTGGAGCTTGGCACCCGCGCCGTCCTCGGTGGCCCGCGCGGCGATGCGGGCCGTGATCGCGGCGAGGCCATCCTTGGTGGCGGGGCGCACGATCGGCGTGCCCTTGCCCTCGCAGCCGAGGATCGCGAACGGGCTCGCGCATGGGATCGCGAACGATGCCGCGGCGGGGATCGAGCGGAGGAGGCGGCGGCGGGTCCAGCGGGGGGCGGTCATCGTGCGCGCGTCCAGGTCGATCGCGAGGATGACCGAGGGCGGCCCGAACGTCACGGGGCCTCGGCGCGGTAGTGCCAGATCTCGCCGTCGGCGACCTGGTAGCGGCCGCACGCCGCGAACTGCAGCGCGCCGACCGCCCGGTCCTGGTAGCTGGTCCCCTCGACGTAGACCGCCGAGGGCGCGTCGAAGCCGGGCCCGACCACCGGCATGGTCACGCGCTCGGCGAGGTCCCAGTCGATCGCCTCGGCGAGCGTCGCGGCCGCGGCGATCCGCACCTCGATCCCGCCGTCGCTCGCGCTCCCGCGCACCAGCGCGAGCTCTCCGGTGCTCGGCGCGACGAAGCGACCGCGGAACGTGTCGTCCAGGATCATCGCCGGCTCGGCGTGGGCCGACCACGCCGCGTCGGCCGGCTTGGCGTAGTAGGCGAGGCGGTTGTCGTCGGTCTCGGCGAGCAGGTGCGCGGTGCCGCTCCGCGGATCGATCCACACGTCGGCGCCCGAGCGCACCGGCGCACCGTCGACGAACAGCGCGGTGAAGCGCGCGGGCTCGCCGAACGCGAATTCGATCGCCAGCGCCCCGAAGCTGCCGTCGGGGTACGCCCCCGCGTAGGCCTGCCCGACCAGCATCGCCGACGACGGCCCGACGAACGCGGCGTAGACGTAGGCGAGGTCGTTGTAGCCGGGCAGCGGCGTGACGACCGGGCCGTTGTGGCCGCCGCCGTAGTCGTAGGTGTACACGAACGATCCCGCGCCGCCGGCCTCGCCGACGGTGGTGAACCATACGAGGTGCGCCGGATCGGGCGACCGCGCGGCCCCGACGTAGTTGCTGTTGGCGGGCGTGGAGTACGGGCCGCCGATCTCGACGGGGGCACAGCCGGTGGCGGCCGCGGTCGGGGCGTCGAACGTACAATGGACGAGGGCGTGCCCGACGACGTCGACGGCCCAGGTGTGGATCACGTCGCCGTCGATGAGGCTGGCCGCGTTCTGTTGCACGCCGTCGGGCAACGCCTGCATGCCCACGGGGGCCCAGGCGTCGCCGTCGGCGTCGCGGCGCACGTAGTGGATTGCGCGGTTGTGCAGCACGTCCTCGCCGGCGTCGTGCACGAACCACAGCGCGTCGTCGGAGGCCCGCATCAGCCCGCGCAGGTGCGGGCCCCAGCCGCCGTGCATCTCCGGGTAGTGGCGGTTGAGATCGGTGATCCGCGTCGCGGCGAACTCGAGCGGCGGCGGATCGCCGGTGGTGTCGGCGACCGTCGTCGTGCTCCCGGAGCTGGACGTGGTCTCGGTCGCTCCGGTATCCCCGTGCGTCGCGACCCCCGAACTCGAGAACGGGTCCGACGACGCCTCGGTCGCGGTGCCCTGCATCGCCCCGGTCGTCGACCCGGAAGAATCCGTGTCCCCACGCGCCGCGGTGGGGCGACACGCCGCGAGCACGAGCAGGCACGGCAGGCCGCGCATGGTCTAGAGTGTAGGCCGGAACCACGGCCGCGGTGACCGGGAATCGCCGCGTCGCCGTCGGGGCCCCGTGCTACCGTCGCGGGCCCATGCGATTCCGCGTCCGTAGCTATCCGCTCGGCTTCTTCACCGGCGCGGCGGATCCCCGCGAGCTCGACCAGGTCATCAACGAGGCGTCCCAGGGCGGCTACCGCTTCAAGCGCGAGGAGGTCACGGTCGAGCCGCGGCGCGTCGCGCTGATCCTCCAGGCGCTCGCGCTCAACATCGTGTTCAAGTGGGAGCCGGACGAGCCGGCCTACGAGTACAAGATGTTCACGTACCAGACCCGCCTGTTCACGCAGACCGTCGACGTCCGCGGCATGACGGCGGGCCTGAACGCCGCGGTCGCCGGCGGCTTCGAGGTCGCGTTCGGGTTCAAGCACCTCACGCGGTTCATGGGCATCTTCCCCCGCGAGACCTACTTCTTCGTGCTGCGACGGCGCCGCGACAACCAGAACCGGGCGCTGTCGTATCGCTTCGTCGAGTGCAACTATCGCTTCTTCACCCGGACGCTCGATCCGGTGCTGTACGAGCAGACGTTGAACGGCGAGGGCGGCACCAGCCGGCACATCGTGTCGTTCCGCGACGAGCGGCGGATCCTCGGCGTGTTCCGCCAGGTCGTCGCGATCACGCTGTTCGAGGATCCGCAGGGCGCGCTCGGGGCCCACCCCGGCATGGGCGCGCTGCCGCCGGGACAGCCCCAGGCGATGCCGGGCTATCCGCCGCAGCCGGGGTATCCACCGCAGGGGTACCCGCAGCAGCCGCAGGGCTACCCGCCGCAGGGGTATCCGCAGCAGCCGCAGGGCTACCCGCCGCAGGGGTATCCGCAGCAGTAGTCGACGCGCCGGCGGATCGTCGCTCACGCGCTCTTCGCCGCGGCGTGCCGGGTCACCCGGCCGCCGCTGAACACCTCCATGAAGGTGTCGACCTGCGTCGCGATGACCGCCTCGGAGACGTGGATCGTCGAGCCGTCCTCGGCGCCGTACATCGGGCCGGTGTAGGCGCCGAGCCAGCGAATGACCTCGAACGACGGCCAATAGTAGACCTCCGGCAGCCGCCGACGGACGAGCTCGTCGACGGCCACGCGCAGGACCGATTTCGACACGCAGTCGGCGACGACGGCCGAGGCGTATTCGAAGGTCGCGGTGAGCGGCACCGGCGACAGCGTGAGCACGACCGTCGCCTTCGGGGCGATCGTCCGCAGGGCGCCGACGATGTGCGCGAGATTGTCGACGTTCTCGGCCACCGTCGTGGTGCGGAAGTCGCAGCGCTGCAGCAGAGCGCGGGTGCTGAACGACGACGGCTTGGGGATCACCAGCTCGCCGGTGGCGCGGTCGAAGAAGCACGGCGCCACGCCGACGGTCAGCACGATGATGTCGCTGGCGGCGATCGTGGCGCGGTGCTCGTCGGGGTCGCCCGAGAAATTGGGGTCGTTCGCGTGGTACTCGGCGATGGCCCGGGTCACCGCATTGTCCGCCCGATCGACGACCCAATCGAGGTACTGGCGATTCGCGAACGTACTATTGATGAATTCGCCGAAGGTGGTGTTCTTGGCGTCGACGCCGGCCTCGCGGAGCGCCCGCGCGACGTTCCCGGCGAAGCACGAGCCGAAGGTCGTCACCCGGGAGTTCGGGGTCAGGGCCTTGGGATAGCGCTCGCGGGCGACATGCTCGAGGATGGCGTCGCGGACGTCACGGACGAGTTCGATGCGGTGGGGGTACCGGACGATGCGCGGTCGGGCCTTCGCGGCCGCGGTGACGCGCCCGAGATCCTCGAGATCCGCGAGCGCGCCCGCGTGGCTCGGGTCGAGGGTCAGCACGCGATGCAGCCGCTCGCGGGCCTCGTCGAACCGCTCGGCCTGGAACAGGGCCTTCGCGAGCTCGTGGTGGGCCTTGGTCATCGTCGGCACCAGGTCGGCGGCGCGGCGGAAGTGCGGCTCGCTCTCGACGTGGCGACCCTGCACGCAGGTCACGATGCCGAGGTGGAAGTGGGCCTCGGCGTGATCGGGGTCGATGGCGATCGCTCGCCGGAACCACCGCTCGGCCTCGACCGCCTGCGAGAGCTGCTGGTGATCGATCCGCATCGCGAGGGTGCCGAGGCGGAAGCACGTCGCGGCGTCGACGTCGATGAGCGCGGTGACGCGATGCAGGGCGTCGAACGCCGCCGGCAGGTCGCGCATGCGCTCGTGGGTCTCGGACAGCAATCGCAGCAGGGGGATTTCCTCGGGCGTCCGTGCGAGGGCCCCGCCGAGCCGCTGCTTCGCGGCGTCGAACTCGCGGGCTTGGAGCATTGCGCGGACCTCGTGGGCGACGTGTTGGCTGGATTGCATGATCAATACCTCGGGGCCACCCACGGGGTGGCCAGGGTGGCGCGCAGATCGAAGTCGACGCGGCGGCCCGTCTCGCCCGGCAGCCGCTGGGTCCGGTGCAGGACGTACGTGTCGAAGAGGAGCATGTCGCCGGGGTCGAGGCGCGGCGCCACGGTGGCCCACGGCGGGAGGAGGTCGTCCCAGGCGCTCGCGGGGTAATATTGATAATCGGGGCGGTCGGTGCCGCCGTAGAGGCACACGGGAAAGAATGATCGCAGTCGCAGGGGCACGACCTCGAGTCCCGGCGCATGCTCGCCGCAGGGCGTGAGCGCGGTCCACACCGCGATGGTGGGGTGCTCCCAGTATCCGGTGCGGGCGTCCTGGTGGAACGGCAGCACGCAGCGCTGCCCGGCGCGCTTGGCCCGGCCGTAGCCGAACAGGGCGATTGCATCTAATTCGCATGGGCCGCGAGCACTTTCATGAGGAACTCTTCGCTCCATCCAGCCTCGAGCCGGCGGCCCTTGATACCGACCTTCGAGCCCTTGACGCTGCGTA